>NZ_CAMXCK010000030.1:0-127 GCF_947179105.1 Commensalibacter communis | reverse complement strand
CAGCAACTAAATAAACTCAAGAAGTTTTCTTAACCACCGCTCCGGTAAAAACACTTCTATACAAATTGAATAGAAGCGTCAATAAGATTCTTAACCTTTTTTTAAGTTTTTTTAAAAAATATCGTTT
>NZ_CAMXCK010000029.1:0-145 GCF_947179105.1 Commensalibacter communis | reverse complement strand
TAGTCTTGGAAAACTGTATGAACAAAATCACTCAAATGTTTCTCAAGATTATGTCAAAGCAGTAGAGTGGTATACAAAAGCAGCTAATCAGGGACTAATAGAAGCCCAATATAGTCTTGGAAAACTGTATGAACAAAATCACTCA
>NZ_CAMXCK010000028.1:0-183 GCF_947179105.1 Commensalibacter communis | reverse complement strand
CCCCCCCCCCCCCCCCCCCCCCCCCCCCCCCCCCCCCCCCCCCCCCCCCCCCCCCCCCCCCCCCCCCCCCCCCCCCCCCCCCCCCCCCCCCGCCCCCCCCCCCCCCCCCCCCCCCCCCCCCCCCCCCCCCCCCCCCCCCCCCCCCCCCCCCCCCCCCCCCCCCCCCCCCCCCCCCCCCCCCCC
>NZ_CAMXCK010000027.1:0-295 GCF_947179105.1 Commensalibacter communis | reverse complement strand
AAGAGGTATCACTGCTTTTCACATCAATGGGTAAAAGAGCCATCAGTTGATCGTTATTTAGCGTTTGATCGGTAAATTGATATTCTTGCACACGGAAACTATTACTTGGGTCGAAATAATATTGTAGTCTTACGCTATCATTTTCACCATATTGAATGATAAGATCATTGCCTTCAATAGATGCGCCAGTGACATCTTTACTTGATATATCTGTAAATTGAACAACAGATTTATCTGCGGGGTTAGTTACATGGTTATAAATGGTATCGTGACCATCACCTTTGGAAAGAACGTA
>NZ_CAMXCK010000026.1:0-302 GCF_947179105.1 Commensalibacter communis | reverse complement strand
AACTGATGGCTCTTTTACCCATTGATGTGAAAAGCAGTGATACCTCTTATCAATTTGGTAATGGTGGCAATCAAATCAATGGTGACGCATCAAACAACAATTTCTATAGTGGTAATGGAAATGACATCGTTCAAACTGGCGATGGTAATAATTATGTAGATGCTCAAGATGGAGACGATCAAATCACTGGCGGTATTGGCAATGATACCATCTATGGTGGTGCTGGTAATGATGTCATTAATGGCGGTGCTGGTAATGATAGTCTCTATGGAGGTTCAGGAAACGATACTTTAATTGGTGGC
>NZ_CAMXCK010000025.1:0-699 GCF_947179105.1 Commensalibacter communis | reverse complement strand
ATGAAAGTGTAATGTTTATTCTTAAAAAAGTCTTTGAATTCATTATTAAAAATAGAGTAAATAAGATGAGTTGCTCTATTGATTAATTTTTGAATTGTTTGGCTTAGTTGGCTGTAATAATTTTTACGCTTCTCGTGAGTGTGCGTTTAATCCCAAATTAAAAGGAAAACTGATTGGCGTTCTTTCAAAAAATGATGGATGTGTCATTGCGCGATCCAATGAGTTAAAACCTTAAGTATCAATGGGAATGCCCGCATTCAAAATTCCACCAGACATAAAAAAACAAAGTATTCTGTTAAACTTTAACTACGAACTTTATGGAGATATGAGCCAAAGAGTGTTCTCCATCGTTCAAGATTATATCTATGATACAGAGGTTTACTGCATTGACGAAGCATTTCTGAACCTCGAAAAACAGAATAATTATATTGAATATTGTCAATTACTAAGAAAAATTGTCCGTCGTTGCACGGGTATTCCGGTCTCGATTGGAATATCCAAAACCAAAACACTTGCCAAAATCACCAATCCTCTTGCAAAGAAAAACCCTCAGCATCAGGACGTTTACTTTCTCAATACAGACGATTCAATCTTTATAGACACATTGAAACAATTCCCAATCGAAGAGATCTGAGGTGTTGGACGTAAACTTTCCACTAAACTCAACGCGATTGGCATCCAAACCGCATGGGAGCTGAG
>NZ_CAMXCK010000024.1:0-715 GCF_947179105.1 Commensalibacter communis | reverse complement strand
GTGAAAAAGGTGATGTTGGTATCCAAGGTCTCCAAGGCGATCAAGGCTTAACGGGTGTTGCTGGCAAAGATGGTGTTGATGGCGAGCGTGGCTCTTTGTGGTTCAGCGGGAAAGGTGCTCCTGCTTCTTCTAAAAATTACAAAGAGTTTGATTGCTACCGCAATGAACTGAACGATGATATCTATGTCAATAACGGTTCAGAGTGGCAATTAACTGGTAATATTAAAGGTCTTCAAGGTGAACAAGGTAATCAAGGTGAGGCTGGCACAGATGGCAAAGCTGGTACGATTCAAATCGGTAATGTTTCCAAAGGGGATAATGCCAGTATTACTAATCGTGGTAACGAAAATGCTGCGCTGCTAGATTTTGTATTACCCAAAGGCGATAAAGGGGATGCAGGATCTCGTTGGTATTCTGGCACACAAGAACCAAATGCATCAACAGGGATCAAAGATGAGCGTGGCGCACCTCGTTTTGGGGATATGTATTTGCAACTGGCCACCCAAGAACATGAAGCCAAAACCTATATCAAGTTGAATAATGGTGAATGGTCAGAACCCCTTGGAACTGTCGCAGGACCAGAGGGTAAACCCGCATCCATCACCATTGGCACAATCACAACAGGCGAACCAGGCACAAAAGTCATCGTCGAAAATGTCGGAACATCAAGCGATGTCATCTTAAACTTCACCATCCCAAAAGGTGATAAAGGAGA
>NZ_CAMXCK010000023.1:0-1843 GCF_947179105.1 Commensalibacter communis | reverse complement strand
AAGCTGTGCAAGTTATGTCCAGAACGGATCCATCTGATGGTTGTTCATTGTGGATTGATGATGGGTTTGTGCGGATTGCCTCTGGTGATCCGTCGTCTTTGGGCTCTTTATCACCTACAGCGATGCAGAAATCATTAGCGGAGGCATTTAAGATATTACCGACGTTTGATCCTGGTGATGGCAGTCCTTGGCTAAATGGTGGTGTATTGATGCAAGGTTCTAATAGTAATTTGGACGGATAATAGAAAAATTACCATGTGTAATTTTGACAAAGTATGGTAGAATAAGTACTAAGATACTATTTCTTTATCATCATTTTAAAGACTTTATCTTAAAGCATTGCATATTTCATACGATATGCCAATTCCCTTGATTTTTCAGATAAAAATGACCATCAGATTGTGGTAGTGACCATTTATTTATGATTAATGGGATATATTTATGTTTGGTTCATCAGACATATAAATGATTAATTTTCATATATTATACATTTTAATGATCCGCTCGATAAACTAGAGCGGTTTTTTTTTATAACATAATAATTTAAAATAGGAACGAATAATGGCTTTTAATAATTCGAGCAAGATTGAAGGTGGTAAGATTATTATTTTACCGCCTGGTTGTTTAGGGACGACGGAGATCGATTTACAATGTAAGTCCCCAACTGAGTCTGTATTTTATCAATTTTCGATGGCCAATCGAATGGCTTCTACAGACAGGATTGTATGTGTTGTTGCATCTCCGAGCTCTTCTGATGATACAATTGTTGTTGATCAAACGAGTGTATCTGGCCAAACGTTTAAAGTTCGGATTAGTGGTGGGATATTTAATACCAAAGCTGGGATTAATTTTACGGTAACGACGGCGTTGACTGAAGTTTTGACGTTTGTTGCGACGTTACCGATATGTCCTTCTGGTATTATTGGAGAGGGCGAAAATGGCTCTTATGTGATTGGGAACGATGGCCCTCAAGGAGAGCAAGGGAAAGCTGCGAGTATTGTGGTTGGTAAAGTGATTGCGTCTGAAGCGGGCAGTCAACCAAGTATAGTAAATACTGGCACTCAATATGATGCTGTATTTGATTTTACACTTCCTCGTGGTGAACAAGGTCCCCAAGGGGTTCAAGGTATCCAAGGTGAGCAAGGGATCCAAGGTATTGAGGGTATCCAAGGGATACAAGGCGAAGCTGGCACTCAAATTCTAACGTCTAATCGTGACCCAGTTCGTGATGATGCGGGCAAGAACCTTGTATGGTTAAATACGGCAACGGGTGATTTATTCGAAACGAACCCTGTTGGAGAGAACTTGTATGCGTGGGACAAGATTGGCAATTTAAAAGGCGAAGCTGGCAGCGTTATTTACAGTGGCACTTCAGATCCTGTTTATAACGAGATTTATAAAACCAGTGATTTGTATTTTAATACGACCAGCAGCGACTTGTTTAGCTTTAATAAGGCACAATGGGTTAAGTTGAGTAATCTCAAAGGTGATCAAGGCTTGCGTGGCTCTTTGTGGTTTGTTGGTTCAGAAGATCCAGTTGCTTCGACACATTATAAAGAACTTGATAGTTACTTAAATAATAACACCTATGATTTATTTGTATTTAACGGCAATAACTGGCAGAAGTCTGGTAATCTCAAGGGTCTTCAAGGCGCACAAGGTGAAAAAGGTGATGTTGGTATCCAAGGTCTCCAAGGCGATCAAGGCTTAACGGGTGTTGCTGGCAAAGATGGTGTTGATGGCGAGCGTGGTTCTTTGTGGTTTGTTGGTTCAGAAGATCCAGTTGCTTCGACACATTATAAAGAACTTGATAGTTACTTAAATAATAACACCTATGATTTAT
>NZ_CAMXCK010000022.1:0-2067 GCF_947179105.1 Commensalibacter communis | reverse complement strand
TTTATTAGATGATTTGGATGATTTTGGACAAGATGGTGGTATTTTACCGATACAAGCGAGGAGTTTTATAGCGCCTAGATCTGTTGGAATTAGCACGTATGCATTACCCACATCGACGACAGATTCTGAAGGTAATGCCATTACTTGGCAAGATGAGGTTGATGATCCAAATGATCCAAGTAACAATGCACAGGCTATAGGCTTAGCAGAATATAGCGAGGATGAAAGTGGATTATGGTATTTTTCTTTCGTACCACCAGGTGGGACTGAGGATGACCGTATCTATAAGATTGGAAATCCTTACGCAGGTACCACCCCTGACTTAGCAACAAGTGGGGGATATGGAGACGTTCTTGTTTATGGTGGTGCTGCCAATCCAGTAACTGTAAATGGTACTAATTATCCTGGCAAGACATACATTACCAATGGCAAAACATTAACAATGGCTACCAACAGTACGATTGAGAGCCTCTATCTTTACGATCGATCAGTTGTTAATTCATCAAATGGAACAATTGGTGATCTTTATGTTGGTGATACCGCAGTAGCAAACTTTTCTGACCCAGCAAAATTGACGGGTAAACTAGACTTGGCACCTGGAGGCAGTGCAAATATTACAACCTCAACAGGTGGTGTCATCTCTTTACAAGGCACAGAAAATAAAGGGCTGGTTATTGCAGGCAAGGCATCTGCAAACGGGACACAAGTATCATCCACAATCCAAGATTTCGACGGAAATGACAGCATTACTTTAAAAGATATTCAACGCAGTCAAATCTCAAGCGTTAAGTTCCCTGACAAAGATCATATGACCATTACGCTTTTAGATGGCTCTTCAATTACTTTACATATCGTTGATGTTGAAACTACAGGCTATTCATTGGGTGAAAACAGCGATGGCAATGTCGTTATCGAAGTTTGTTTCCTTGCCGGCACTGCAATTTCCACACCTAATGGCACAATGGTAATCGAAACCATCTCGACCAATGATATTATAGAAACGTTCGATTGGCAGACAAACCAAGTCATCCATTCAGCAGTAACTTGGATTGGTACAAAACATGTCACCGTCAAAACCAATCAACCTGATGATCTTGCTGGATATCCTGTGCGTGTTCTAAAAGGAGCAATTACCGATAACGTTCCTGATCAAGATCTATTGATTACACCAGAACATTGTTTGTTCTTTGATGGAAACTTTGTGCCGGTACGGATGTTAGTTAACGGTCGCTCAATTTACTATGATCGCTCAATTACCTCTTATGATTATTATCATATTGAGACAGAAAAACATTCAGTCATTTGGGCCAATGGCATGTTGACAGAAAGCTATTTGGACACAGGGAACCGAAACGCATTTTCAACAAACCACAGAGTTGTTTCACTATTTAATGAGACAAAAACATGGGATGTTGATGCCGCTGCCCCTCTTAATGTGCAACGTTCAATGGTTGAACCAATTTACAGCCAAATTAATAGTCGTGCTATTTACAATAATATTGCATCAAAGACCGAAAGCGTATCTTTAACAAATGATCCAAATCTTCATTTAGAAACAGGCTTGGGAACTATTATTGAACCTCATCTTGTTCAAAATGGAAAATATGTCTTTATCATTCCAGAAGGGATCAATATTGTTAATATCATATCAAGAACCAGCAGACCATGTGAAACCATTGGCGCTTTTGTCGATGACCGTCGCAAGCTAGGTGTCTTGGTTGGTCAAGCATTTATCATGAGCAATAATAGCGTTCATGATCTTACGGATTACTTATCTGATGAATCTCTCGAAGGGTGGGATGTTGTGGAGAACTCTCCTTGTCGCTGGACAAATGGAAAGGCCACATTAAACATCCACACCAATTATCCAGAAAAAAGAATACTTGTTCTCAATATATTAGCTGGCGGGCCGTATATCGAAGAACTGTTCAGCGAAGAACAAAACAAAATCGCTTCTTAATCTCTGAATAATATTCATACAGTATAAGTGCTTGGCTCTATTTTACAATAGAGCCAAGCCCCCTTTTCATATAATATAAAATATAACCAAAAAATTAATCTGAAATT
>NZ_CAMXCK010000021.1:0-2105 GCF_947179105.1 Commensalibacter communis | reverse complement strand
CTATGGTGGTGCTGGTAATGATGTCATTAATGGCGGTGCTGGTAATGATAGTCTCTATGGAGGTTCAGGAAACGATACTTTAATTGGTGGCACTGGCAACGATTATTTATCTGGCGATGAAGGATCAGATACTTACGTTCTTTCCAAAGGTGATGGTAATGATACCATTTATAACCATATAACGAACTCGACAGATAAAGACGTTGTTCAATTTAAAGATATATCAAGCAAAGATGTTACTGGTGCATCTATTGAAGGAAACGACCTTATCATTCAATATGGTGAAAATGATAGCGTAAGACTACAATATTATTTCGACCCAAGTAATAGTTTCCGTGTGCAAGAATATCAATTCACCGATCAAACGCTAAATAACGATCAACTAATGGCTCTCCTACCAATCAATGTAAAAACAGGACACGCTGCTTATCAATTTGGTAATGGCGGTAATCAAATCAATGGTGATGCATCCAATAATAGCTTCTATAGTGGTAACGGAAATGACATCGTTCAAACTGGTGATGGTAATAATTATGTAGACGCTCAAGACGGAGACGATCATGTTTATGGCGGTTCTGGAAATGATACCATCTATGGCGGTACTGGGAGTGATGTCATTGATGGTGGTGCTGGAAATGATATATTAGATGGCGGTGTTGGAAACGATACCATCTTAGGTGGTACTGGAAATGATACCATTTATGGTGGTGCTGGAGATGATTTATTATATGGTGGTGCCAATAATGATAATCTTTATGGTGGTGCAGGAAACGATACTTTAATTGGCGGTACTGGAGATGATTACTTATCAGGTGGTGAAGGTTCCAATACCTATGTTTTCTCTACAGATTCTGGCAATGATACCATTTATAATCGTGTCGTTAATCCTGAAGATAAATCTGTAGTACACTTTACAGATATATCAAGTAAAGATGTTAGCAACGCATATGCTCAAGGAAATGATCTTGTTATTCAATATGGAAAAAACGATAGTATCAGATTGCAAAATTATTTCGATCAAAGTTATAATTTCCGCGTACAGGAATATCAATTCACAGATCAAACATTAAATAACGATCAACTGATGGCTCTCCTACCCATCGATGTAAAAACTGGCGATACCTCTTATCAATTTGGTAATGGCGGTAATCAAATCAATGGTGATGCATCCAATAATAACTTTTTCACTGGCAATGGAAATGATATCATTCAAGCTGGTGATGGTAATAATTATGTAGACGCTCAAGATGGGGACGATCAAATCTATAGCGGTTCAGGCAATGATAGTCTTTATGGCGGCGCTGGAAACGACATCATTGATGGCGGCGCTGGGAATGACAGTCTCTATGGGGGCACTGGAAATGACACATTAATTGGTGGTGCTGGGGATGATTATTTATCCGGTGATGAAGGATCAGATACCTACGTTCTTTCCAAAGGTGCTGGAAATGATACCATATACAACCATGTAACTAATTCAACAGATAAATCCGTAATACAATTTACAGACATATCAAGCAAAGATGTCACTGGTGCATCTATCGAAGGGAACGACCTTATCATTCAATATGGTGAAAATGATAGTGTTAGATTACAATATTATTTCGACCCAAGTAATAATTTCCGCGTGCAAGAATATCAATTTACCGATCAAACGCTAAATAACGATCAACTGATGGCTCTTTTACCCATTGATGTGAAAAGCAGTGATACCTCTTATCAATTTGGTAATGGTGGCAATCAAATCAATGGTGACGCATCCAATAATAGCTTCTTCACTGGCAATGGAAATGACGTTATTCAAACTGGTGATGGTAATAATTATGTAAATGCTCAAGATGGAGACGATCAAATCACTGGCGGTATTGGCAATGACACCATCTATGGTGGTGCTGGTAATGATGTCATCAATGGCGGTGCTGGAAATGATACTCTCTATGGGGGCACTGGAAATGATACATTAATTGGTGGTGCTGGGGATGATTATTTATCTGGTGACGAAGGATCAGATACTTACGTTCTTTCCAAAGGTGATGGTCACGATACCATTTATAACCATGTAACTAACCCCGCAGATAAATCTGTTGTTCAATTTACAGATATAT
>NZ_CAMXCK010000020.1:0-3267 GCF_947179105.1 Commensalibacter communis | reverse complement strand
AACAATTCCCAATCGAAGAGATCTGAGGTGTTGGACGTAAACTTTCCACTAAACTCAACGCGATTGGCATCCAAACCGCATGGGAGCTGAGAAATAGTAATGCTAGCCAATTAGGAAAAACATTCTCTGTTGTCCTAGAACGCACCGTTTTGGAACTTCAAGGGACATCCTGTATAGAACTTGATTCGATGGATACTCCTAAAAAAAACATCATGACCTCTAGAAGTTTTGGCAAGCTAACCAAAGAGTTGTTCGAAGTTCAAGAAGCCCTTCGCGTTCATGCTAGTCGTGGTGCAGAAAAACTACGTTCTCAAAACTCATTAGCTCAAGCAGTATTGGTTTTTCTGAGAACAAATCGATTTAACGAACATCAACCCCAATATTATCCATCAATCGTCATTCCCCTACTCTATCCATCAAACGATACACGCCAGATCATCGAAGCTGTAAATACTGGATTAAAACACATCTTTAAAGAAGATTATTTTTATCACAAAGCAGGCGTGATGATGCTCGACCTTGTTGATAAAGACAAACGGCAGCTCGATTTTTTCAGTTCAACAGAAAAAGAAGAAACCAAAGCACGAAGTGAAACGCTCATGCAGACGTTGGATAAAATCAATAAAAAGATGGGTCGTCATACTGTGTCTTTTGGCGGTATCAATAAAAAAGCTCCGTGGAACCTTAAACGAGAATTCATCAGTAAACGATATACTACTCGTTGGGATGATCTGCCTGTAGCTAAGGTAACATAGATTCCTGATGTCAGTTACCTTCCCCGCCACACTCTTATCAAAGCGCACACGGCTCGAATGACGAGTGATAGTGGGATAGAGACCGCTATGATGGGAATAACCCAAGGGTCGTGGATTTTGATCCATTCGGCGTTGGTTTCCCACCACCAACGGATGATTTCAAAGACGTTCATAATGTTTCTCTATCCCCCTTGCAATTCTGTAAAGGGCATAGAGATTAATTACAGCAAATATTCCCCACGCGACCAAGCTGAAATGCCATTGGCCATAAACGAGGATATTCAACGTTCCCCAAATTAACAAAGAGGATGCAAAGAACGCTGCAACCCCTCTGCCGATTATGCTTTCACAACGCAAAGCAGTAAATTGAAATAGCCCAAATACGATAAACAGCCATTGCCACACATCAAATGGAAAAAACTGTAAAAACCCATCAATAAAGGATTGCTGGATAATAAAGCTATTTGGCACACATAATCCATAAATCCCAACAATCATCAGTAAAATAGAGCTCCACCACTCGGCAAACCAATGATCGTGTTGTCTCATAGAGCTAATCAATCTTCTGACCATTTTTGCTCTCCGTTTTTGATATCGATGGCGTTTTAAAAGAGGCTAATACATGGAATAATTTCCACAGTTTATACCCCTTGCTGGTCGTGGCTGGCATTTTCCAAAATCGCACAATCAACGTACAAATCGTTACTATCGTTGTCACTACAGCAATCATGTTCCCCGCTATGTCCCCTGGAATAACACCCAGTAGATATTGAAGAACTTCCATCATTACATCTGTATCCATCTCTCTTCCTCTTTATAAAAAAGACATAAAAAAAGACGCTATCGCGCCCCGTTCTCATGCCTTATATATTGTGATTTAACTATTAGCTTAATGCATTACCCGTCGCATCAACCCATTGTTTACCGTCCCACCAGCAAGGCTTTTTGTGACTATCATTCCATGCTTGACTGCCAGCTTTTAAACTATCTGTGTCTGTAATACTTGAAACATCGGCCAGCTCAATGACGTGATTAAAAATTGCTTTATCTGTAAACCATGTAGCAACACGCATATTGAGTTGGTTAGAAGTATCAGAGTAATCGCAAACAGATTTTCTATTACAGTTTAAAGTAAAACTAGTAGGGGTTAGAGAAAAACTACTATTTTTTCTCTCAGAGGGTTTATTAGCATCCTTAATAGAAGTAATAGATACATTATCATCTGAAATAACAATCGAGGATAATGTACCATTACCGTTACCTTGTGTGAGGGTTGTTGCCGTTTTATTGATTAGAAAATTACTATATTCGCCACCTGTTTCTTTATAACTGTAACTAAAAGAGGTTGATAACGTTTGAAAGGAGCAATTGTCGCCCGTTTCTTTATTCACATAATTAAAATTATAACCATCTCTACTGCTTAACTGACCAACAGTCAGATTCCCATTCCCATCCGATTGTATTTTATCACCATCAGAACGAATAGATTTCACATTCAGATCAGCAGTTCCGTTGTTAACACAGGTCTCAATCCATTGATTACCGTCCCACCAGCAGGGTTGTTTATTATTGGTATCAAAAGATTGCGTGCCAACCTCAATATTTGTGGTGTCTGGTAAAGTATCCTTTTTATCCGCGGGAATATAAGGAACGCCTAATGATCTCCCTTGCGTTACATCATCTGTATCCATATCCCAAACAACTGGGGTAATAAAACCGTCTTGTTCCGTGTCATTATCGGATTTAGTAAAGTAATTCGTTGCTAACCCAACAGTGCCAGCCATATATTTGTTGGTAATACCATCAACACCAAGATTTCGATTTAATTTAATATCATTAAGTTTTCGAGGGTTCATCCTTAGTGTTCTAGAGCCGTAATACCAAGGATTTTCTGGGCTAATGTCAGGAAATCCGTGGTATTTTACAGTATCATGCCCTAAGAAACCCTCTGTGCCGATAATAGTCATTCTTTTTCTAGTTGGCTCTATATCAACAAATTCTCCTTTATCAGCATCCCATTTTTGATATAATACTGTATCAAATAAAAGATTCATACTGTAAGTGTAAGAGCCAGTTAAGTCTTGTAATCCTCCAGTAGATAAAAATGTTTCATACTGCAATTCTTCACTTGGATTTTGATTAAACATTCTATTGTCTAATGTTTTCCACGCATAGAATGATAAATAAGGTGCTTTCCCATAGTAAATGTCACCCAAATCATAGTCTGTGGTGCCTGAATAAACACCGCCATTTTCAGATGAGAAATGCTGTACAGCAAGTTTTCCCTTTCCGTCGGATTTAATTAGTTCATTATCGGAAGTGATTGATTTGACATTTAAATCGACGGTTCCGTCATTTGTATAACTTTCACCCTTATCGCCTTTGTCACCTTTATCTCCCTTTTCGCCTTGATCGCCTTTATCTCCTTTATCACCTTTTGGGATGGTGAAGTTTAAGATGACATCGCTTGATGTTCCGACATTTTCGACGATGACTTTTGTGCCTGGTTCGC
>NZ_CAMXCK010000019.1:0-3847 GCF_947179105.1 Commensalibacter communis | reverse complement strand
ATTTTCAATGAATTATCTTGTGGATAATGACCCTTAATAATACTTTAATAAATTTATAATAAGAAAATCACCTGTGAATTCTTTTTTTACCTTGTGGAAAACTTCTAAAAAACCATTTGATTTACGAGTAATATTTAGCAATGACTTTTTTATGTGATTTGTTGTTATGCTCAGGAAGATAAATTAAATATGCCCATAAACGCCTCATATTTAATCGTAGAAGCAGTTTAAAATATTTTATATGGAAATCATCACAAAATGAATTAAAGTCTCTCCAGAGCAATTTAAACGGCTTTTGGTTCCATTAGATTTTATTTTCTTTTTACAAACAATTTTGAGCATCAAAAGCAAACGATATTAAACGATTTATATTGATAGTTAATCCTCAATACAAAAATCAGCTACTTTGAAACAATCAAGACTATCAAGTTAGAAAAAAACTAAATGAACCTCTTTTTATTTTTTAGGTTTGATGAGCCATCTTTTGACTCTTTCTGGGTCAGGTGTTGGGGTAAAGTTAATTTTTGTTCCTATAAGTGATGGGCGAATTGATTTTTGTTTTGGTTTTGTTGTGATGCCGCTTAAATCTTCCATATTTTCACGATCCAATTTATAGATTGAGCTTTTTATGGATATTTCATTTGTTGGAGTAATGTGTTTTTTGCATAACTTCAAAAAAGCAGAGTAAGTAAAATTCAAATCGTCTTTACGTTTAGACCATATATGCTTTTTGGGTATTGCTCTTTTTATATCCTGTTCTATTTCTTCTTTGAAACGAAAAAAGAGAACCCTAGCTTCACCCCATTTTGCCTTCTTTACCATATATTTTTGTCCGTTTTTGGATTTTATTGTAAAAAATGCGCTCTATCAAATAAAAAGTCCAAAAACGGACAAAAGTATCCTAATATCGTGTGGCAAGATGTGTATTCCAGGACTGGAATACTAAACTTATTCGCATTTCATGCTCAACGGGAAAAAGATCAGTGTAGGGATGTATTATTGTTGTGTTTGTCAAAATATGCTATGGTAAACACCATAATGAAATTGTTGCGTCTACAAGGTAGACCACAATATCAGGCTAATAACAAACGACCTGTTTCGAGGTCGTTTGTTATGGTTATTTAAGGTTTAAAAAAAGCAGAACAATTTCCATTAGCTTTTTTATTTAATTTATCATAATCGTTAATTATAATATCTAATGTTTGTGATAAATAGTTAAGAAACTCTTGTTGACTATAATTTTTGAATTTTGGACTCTGTGTAATAAAATTTTCAGCACGCTGCTTCATTTTTGAAAATGTAAAAAAGGGTATATCATATTTAGGTGAGTTACCTAATGCAACGGCACGTTCATTAACGCGCATAATCACTCCAGAAGCCATAAAATCACCAATCATACATTCTTCTTTTTTTTGGTCTGTATCTTTAGTGTGTAAATAACAATCATAAACATCAGCCGTTAATCTTTTCATTCCTTCAGCACAATATTTTGGTAAGAACCTTCTTTCTGTAGCTTGTATCATGGCTTCTGAAGCATGCGTTGGCTTGTCTGCTGCTTGTGCGATTAAAGGAAATACCAGAATAGGCAAGGCGAGTAAGAATTTTTTCATTCATTAAACCTTAAATAAAAACATTAAAATTATTTATTAATTCTCATTTTAAACCAAAAAATATCTTCATCAAAGGAATTAAATGTGGCCACTACTCAATATGCACAGATTGATCTCAATCGATTACAAGCAATCATTGAAAAATTTCAATATTCTGTTACAGACGCATCAAAAATAATCCAAAACCCCCTTCTCAGGAAGCTGTAAAAAAGATTCAAGATCAAAATTCTGTTGGGAGGAAGCCTCCTAATCCAGTAAATACACAACAGCATAATGCAGGCAAAAGAACAACTGCTCATGATCTTCAAATGGCTAAAGAATGTTCTCGAATAGAGAGTACATGCAATAATTATCATAACGATATAAAAGTTATCGTTAACCCACCAAGTGGTGATCCAATTCAAATAGCAAATCAAGTTTGTGAACAATTAAAACGTCATTCTTGTGGTCAATCTAACGGTATGAGTAAGCAATCGGTGCAGCAGAAAAGAACAGGGCATTAATTTTGATTTTTCTTATGAAATTTACGATAAAAAATCTGATTGTGTAGTTGTGAAGTTTTAATCCTCAAGAAATTCTTTTATTTAAAAGTTAGGTTTGGTTCATTGCTTAGGAATGATGCAAAGTAATCGAGCTTTAAAACCTCAAAGTTGACTGCAAAATGCGTTTTAAAATCAACAACAATAATGTCAGACAAAAATATGACAATTTTTATTGAGAAACCTAGGCTGTAGAGATGTTTGTCAGACAAATGTCTGACAAATCTATAGTATCAAAAAATACAAACTAAATAAATTCAATATGTTAATGCAAGTTTACCTTGCGTATGGTGTATGTCCTTAAAACTCTTCAGATTAAGGGTTCTCTCTGTTCATTTTTTGTCCATTTTTGTGAGCAAAGCGAACGGGATTTGCTATATTTATCATTTCTTATCAATTATTTATCAATTTTTTATCAAATTCTTATCATTTTACTTGATTTGTTTTAAAAAACTTAAATCTCTTTTAGAAGATGAAATGAAAAATAATCCTAGTTAGATTTTTGCGTAAAAATTACCATATCACTTTCGAGATCATAGGCAACGCTATAGTCTGGTAACTCATTTGTTGCGACTAAAGATTTTATTGATTGTCTGAAACCCTTTAACTTCTCGCTACTTCCCGTTTTTCTTAAAAGTAATTCTAATCCTATTTTCCACTCTTTTTGATTTCCACAATGTTTACGAGCCAATTCATAAATACGGCGATCTAAGGGCTTTCTCAGCCTGAAATAATCTGGGCTGATAGTTAAAACTTGATTAGCAGTAATAGAGCGGTAGAGCCAGTCTGGGAGTGTGACTGATACTCTGACCATACGACCGTCTTTTTCTTCAACAACACGCCATGCATCAATTAAACCAAAACCGTGTGCCTCTCTTGTTTGTGCTGTTTCAATATTGGTTGTGATGCTTGTTCCTCGTAGTCGCTCAAGGGCATCTTTTGCTCTACTATAATCACTACCACTTGTATGTCTATTTGTCGTTATAAGGTAATCATAGATCGTAAAGTGAACGGTTCGACTGATTTCTTTTTCTTCATAGATGGCTTGCATGAGTTTTGAGATGCAATAAATCCAAATATCTTTGTCATGGATCGTTGCCATGCCATATTCAGCATTAGGGGCTATAACGATACTAAAATTATTATGTTCATATTTTCTAGTTTTAATATCTCCTGCTTTTAAGGCAAATAAAGGATGTTCCATACTAGCGATATCATCTTGGAATGTCAGATTATTAAATATATCAGCAATAAAGAAATCTGTTTGCTTATGTTTCTTTGGTGAGAGATGCTTCTTTTCTGTGTTTTTTTGTATTGCTTCACATTCATATTGAATGGTATTCTTTGCATAAATCATTGTTTTATATTCTGTTGAAAAGTTTCTAAAAATGGTGATTGTTAAAGGGTAGTTGCAACGAACAACTACCCTTTTTATTAAGAATAATAACATAACGTAATTACAAAGAATAAAGCAAGAATTATTATCGTGCATTTAGATACCATATTACGTGCATTTAGATACCATATTACGTGCATTTAGATACCATATTACGTGCATTTAGATACCATATTACGTGCATTTAGATACCTATGTGAATAATTTATTATTTATTTTCAATGAATTATCTTGTGGATAATGACCCTTAATAATACTTTAATAAATTTATAATAAGAAAATCACCTGTGAATTCTTTTTTT
>NZ_CAMXCK010000018.1:0-4900 GCF_947179105.1 Commensalibacter communis | reverse complement strand
TAAATCAATAGGAAAATATAAAATGACAGATGATAATAAAACGAAAGATAAACAACCAGCAAAAGTAATCGCTAAAGCTCCAGAAGATAAGGATTTTCCAGAGTTAAGAAAATTAACACATCAAGAAATGTATGATTTAATTGCTAAATTTTTACGAAAAGCTATTCCAATTAAAGGGGCTAAATTAACTATTGTCAAAGGGATGAGTAATAGAGTTTCAACACCTAAAGCACCCTTTATTGTTTTACAAGTTACAGACCAACATCAATTATCTAGCACTGAGACGCGTTATACAGATAAGCATAAAATTTTATGGTATCGATCACAAGTAACAGTCGACATATCATTTTTTGGTAGTAATAAAATTCCTGCTTTAGAAATGGGACAATCATTTGTTGTGAGATTTAATGATGCTTGGGCTAGCGAACAATTTGAAAAATATGAAGCACCTTTTTTTCCACTTTATAGTGATGATGTAAGAATTGAACCTGTGTTTACGGACGCAGAAGATCAAATTGCAGATAAATGCTCTACAAGTGTTTACTTCGAATATCACCCAGAGTTTGGAATTTGTACAGATAGTGGAAAAGAGATTATCATGGATATGGGTTTAGTAGATTCAGGTGAGTAAAATGACAAATGAATCGATTACGGTTTACTCAAGTAAACATAAGGAAAATTTAAAATATGATAATAATGGTGATGAGGGAGTATTAAAGGCTGAATTTGAATATTTGCGTTCAGTCATGTTTACTCCAGGAGCTCGTTTCTTCTTAGATGGCAAGCTTAGAATGTGGTATGCCGCTAAAATTGATAAAATGGCTAAGAAATATTTTAATAAAGTAGAAACAAGGCAAATGACTGTTCGACAAGCAGTAACACGAGCATCTAACTTTCGTAATGTCTGGATGAGTGTGGTAAGAATGGGAACACATCCTATTGGATTTGCTAAAGCTTTAGATTTAAAAGCTAAAGGTACTCCTTTAAGAAAACTTCTTGTAAAAAATACAGTAGATTGGTTTAGTCAAAAAGATTTGCCATCACATCTTTCTGAAGATGAAAAAAGAAAATTAGGCAAACCAATAGCAAAAGAAATGAATAAAAGGTTATCATATAAAGAAAAGATACAATTATACATAAAAGCAGACCCAACTATAAAAACAGAAATTTTAAAATATACCATAAAATCCGCAGGTCGAAGCAATTCCAAAATTACTGAGAGATTTAAAAATTTAAAAGGTTTTGAACTTATTGAAAGGGAGTTGTTAGTTGTAACTTTACTATTATCTTTGCATAATATTATCGTTGCAGATGATAAAGTTGCAGCAGCTGAACATGAAGCTATTTTATTAGCTGCTATGTATTCTGGAGGATTATTGGGAGGTGAAATTGGTATGTTACTGGGTGGTCCTGTGGGGGCATTAACAGGAAGTATTTTAGGTAGTGCTATAGCAGCGTTTTTAGTAGATTAGGTAAAAAATGAAATTTATTACAGATAATACTTTTTCATTAAAACCTGTTTTGAAATGGAACGGTTCATGTAGTGGGGAAAGTCGTGTTTTAATCAATGGACATCTTACTCGTTATAAAGTTTATGGAGAAATTTTATATAAGTGCATTCAAGTTTATTCTTATTATTTATTATTTATAACTTATGAAGAGGACATGATATATGTATCGAATGTTTATTTATTTAATAATAAAGAAAAGAAAATAGATACAGCCAAAATTTATGCTTCTTATTTACAAGATGATTTAAATGCTCTTTTTGGTTTGATAGATGAAGACACGTATTCTGGAGAGTTAACAGATTTTAAGTTTGTATCTTCTAATGAAATGACTTTTAAGTTTTTTAAAAGTATTTGGAAGTTAGAAATTTTAGAAAAACCACGTTGTTATTTATATTCAGATATGGATGATAGATCCTGTGGTCGTTTATTAGAAAGACCACCAGGATTAAGGACATATCTAAAATTTAGTATAATTTCTCAGCAGAAGTAATTTAGATTAGTCCACCATCAATTAACTTTAATTTTGGTGCTTCTTTTTGAGATATCTCTCTAATTTCTTGAGGATAATGGTTAGCAACATTTGGGTTCATATAGTAAGTAACCCCACGTCCATTTTTCTTTTTGATGATGGCATTTATGCTTTCAAGTTCCGTCATGATACGAGTAACATTTGCCGATTGTATCCTCAATTCATCGGCTATTTCTTGACGTGTAAGCATTATTTGACCTGTTTCACGATGAACATTATCAAACAGTAATGCCCATAACTTGACAGCGTTTAAGGGTCTTTTACTTTTAGAAGTTAACCAATTAACAACAGCTAAATTTTGTTCGGGGCTTATCATGATAAAAGTCCATGTATTAGGATCATTAAGTTTATTTTTACGTTTGATCTCCCATAATAAAGATGTTGCTTTGCTTTCATGTTCAGGGAATTGATCTAATAAAAATTGTAATTGTTGTATTAATTCTTGTTTTACTTGTTTGTCTTTAGGTTGTAGGCGTTTGATATGGGCTGACATGATAAAAGCCTTGTTAATAACATTTTGATTGTTGTCACAGTATGACAAGTATTGTTGTCACAGTATGACAAGTATTGCAAGAGAGTTTTTTACGGTTTTTCAACGATAATTGATGATTTTGAAAGTTACTAGATATAATAGATATATTATATCCCTCTATAGTCTCCCTTTTAAACTGTGGAAAACTCCAAAAATACATTTCAAATTTTATATTTAATTTTTTTTAAAACTTTTGCCTTCTTTCATAAAAAATAAAAAACATTTGTCTAAATATGAGAAAGCAAGATAATCTTTCGTTTTATTAAGTAATAAGAGGGCAAGGATATACAAACCATGGTTTGTACTCTTGTAAGGGGAAAATCCCCTTAACCCCTTTACAGCAAAGAAGAAGCTATGAAGAAACGAACCAAGAAAATTGAGATTATGACGAGTGATGAAGAGTATGAGTTATTACTTCAAAGAAAGACCAAAGCTCGATTGGCAGAATGGATGCGTGAAACTTGCTTAGATCAAAAACCTACTAAGCGTGTTTCTACTGTTGATCCATTGCTACTATATGAATTGAATAAGATTGGCGTTAATCTCAATCAAATTGCTAAAAAAGTTCAATTTGAAAAGCACAATATTGAATGGTTGGTTGAGATCATTCATATCGAACGGCAATTAACGAGTTTGTTAGAAAATGATTATTAAGTTTTTTCCTCATCCTAAATCGGAAGGTAGTCCTCGTGGGTCAATGGATTATTTGCTTAAGAAGCACAAGGATGAAGTTCAAGTCCTACAAGGAAACCCAAGACTTTCTGTGGATGTGGCAGAAGGGTTAGACTTTAAGAATAAATACACGGTTGGTTGTTTATCGTTTGAAGAACGTAACATTAATGATGTTTATAAACATGAAATCATGCAAAAGTTTGAAGAAACCTTCTTTGCAGGGTTGAAACCAGAGCAATATAATATTTGCTGGATTGAACATACGGATAAAGGAAGGCTTGAGTTAAACTTCTTTGTGCCGAATGTAGAGCTTGAGAGTGGAAAGCGGTTATCGGTTTATTACGACAAGTCAGATCGACCGCTTGCAGAGAACTTCAAGCAGGTTATTAATCAACACTATGGTTTAAGCGATCCAGACGCACCGCAGAAGCGTCAAATGACGGTTTCGAGTAGAAACATACCCAAAGACAAGAAAGTTGCTCAGGAAGCAATCAATGGGCTTTTACGTCGTGAACTCGAAAAGGGGCGGATTCAAACCCGTGAGGACGTTTTAAACTGTCTTACAGAGGCAGGATTTGAAATCGCTAGGGTTACATCCAAAAACATTTCTATCAAAACAGACGGGCAAAATTTAAGGCTTAAAGGGGCGATCTATGAGCAGTCTTTCGAACTCAATCGAGCAATTGAAGAAATACAGCGAGCAAAAGGACTTGGAAGCGAAGAAAGAACTTCTGAACGCTATAAGCAATCTACAGAAGGACTTGAAAAGGCAGTTGAACGAAGACGCACAGAATTTTCGAAACGATTTGGAAGAGCAAAAACAAGCCATACTGAAAGACTTAATCAAACTTTACAAGGTGCCGTTTTGGATACTGGTAGGGATTGGGCTAGTGTTGGCATTAGGGATGGTTTACTTCGCCAGAGAGGCAACACTTCAATACAATCAGATGGTAGATTGGAAGCAGTCGGCAGCTCTCTACAAGGAAAACAGCAAAGGGATGATGTTGGCAAACTGCAATTTATCGGACAAGACAAGCAAGATTTGTATTCAGATCGATCCTCAATACAAGGATCAAGTATTCGGAGACGATCAAGATTACCGAATTATCAAGTTAGGGAAGAACTAAATGACACCAACAGAGAAACTCTTGAAAGACGCATTAGACAGGTTGGTGAGGCAACAAAACGAGCTTATGAACAGATTAAGCGAACGGTTGAGCAAGTTAGAGCAGGAAAACCAACAATTGAAGAGCTTGCTCGAAAGGTCTTTAGACGCATTGAAGTAAAACTGCATAGAAAGGCTGAAAGACAAAGGCAGATGGAAGAAGAAAAGGCAAGAGTTAGCCTTGCACGAGGTAGAGGGCTAGGGATGTAGTTTATTGCGAGTAATGACAAAATGTGCTATGGTAAACACCATAATGTAATTGTCGCGTCTACAAGATAGATTGCAATATCAGATTTATAATAAACGACCCGTTTCGAGGTCGTTTTTTTATGGATAAATTCTAAAGAAAATCAAAAAATATCTCAATCAAAGACGCAATTACTGCGTCTTTTTTTATGGCTAAATCAATAGGAAAATATAAAATGACAGATGATAATAAAACGAAAGATAAACAACCAGCAAAAGTAATCGCTAAAGCTCCAGAAGATAAG
>NZ_CAMXCK010000017.1:0-5181 GCF_947179105.1 Commensalibacter communis | reverse complement strand
TCATCAGTTTAAAGCACAGATAGTGACGATTATCCAAAGCTTCTACACGCAATAGTTAAAAAATATAAAACTTATTAAATCCTAGTAATAAAAATTATATTTGTTGATTAACACTTTTAATATGTTAATAACTCAAATCTTACATGTCATCATACTAAATATAATTATCGTTTAAGAAAATACAGTGTCCAAAAAGAATTACGTATTAATATCAGCAATTATAACTGTTACATATCTCTTGCCCTTTTTATTATCTCCCTATAATTTTATGGACGATTTTTATAGAAGTGCAAATGGAGATTTAGTTACTTGGTATCAAAATGCTAGACCTTTTTCAGTATTTTTCTTTCGGATACTAAGTGGATCGATTTTCCCATCCGATCCATATCCATTTTCGTTCTTGTTTTCTTTTGTTACGTTATATTTTACGTTGAGATATACTACTGATCAAATTATCTCCGAAGACAATTTTCTACTCAAGCTTTCTATATTTACGTTACTTTTATGTAACCCGTTTTTTTTACAAAATCTATCTTATAAATATGATTGCGTTATGATGGTCATGAGTATTTTTTGTGCTTGTTTTTTTGTCTTTAAAAAGAAATCAAACAATAAAACAGTTGATTATACATTAAGATGCTTAATCATTTTTTCTTTATTTTGTTTCTATCAGTCTGCTTTATCCCTAGTTTTTGGATTGATGGCTATCAAAATGTTAGGCGATGTAGATAACAATAAATTTTCAATCACAATTCGCGAGGCTTTTTATAGTGTAATTTGTATATTTGTTACTTTTTTGATTTACAAGAGTTTAATTGCTAATTTTATGTTGACTGAAGGGTTTATTGAGGCTGGAAAGATATTACCGTTTGATGGTTATTTTTTAAGTCAACTCTTCGATAATTATCAGGGTTACTTTAAACTACTATCTCTCTTTTTGTATAAGAAATACATTCTAATTTCGATTTCCATAGTAAGTTTATTTTGCTTGCTCACCATTATTAAAGATTGTGTTGATAAGAATTATAAACGGATTTTAGTTTTATTTATTTCAATTCCGTTATTAGGTGTTTCTTTAACGAGTTGTAATATTATATTGTCTTCGCCTATGTATCACATGCGCGAAATGATTGGGGTAAATGCTGTTTTTGTATATATATATTTGTTTATTCGCAAAAACGAATATATTACGAGAATTATATTGTGTTTGCCTATTAGCTTTTTGTTAGTGAATTTATTATTATCATCTGCGATATGTAATTTGAAACGTATCGAGTATGTAAAAAATGAATTAGTTATTCAAGATATTGTTAGATCAATTAATTATTTTGGTGTTGAACAGGCCCAAGGCATTGCGTTTATTAGCGATGATTTACAATCTCCAGCAAAAAAAATTATTTTGAAAAATTATCCATTGTTAGAATATTTTTTTGATCACAATACTTTTTTAAATCCATGGTATGCCAACGGAATAATAAATGGCGAATTTTATCTTCACAAAATTATTACAGGTGAAAGAGCAACCGATTTTCCGAATAATGTAAAAGTTTTGCGTAGTTGTTATACCGAAACTGCGCTAAAGGGTGTCGTTTTATATGTAAAGGTGGGTTCATATTGCAACAGTTTGCCTCAAAATTACAATGCTGGTATTTTTTAGTTAAACCCATTTTTAAATTATCAAGATAAAAAGCAACATCTAATTTGTTTTTTAACTTAATTTGTTTTTATATGTATACTACAAGGTTATTCTTGAAATTCTTTTAAATAAGATGAATATATTATAATTTTTTACAGGATTTTGTTAAATGCCCAAATATCGTTCACATACTTCTACTCAAGGTCGTAATATGGCTGGGGCTCGTGCATTATGGCGGGCGACTGGAATGAAAGATGGGGATTTTAACAAGCCTATTATTGCTGTGGTGAATTCATTTACTCAGTTTGTGCCAGGCCATGTGCATTTAAAAGATTTAGGCGATATTGTTGCTCGTGAAATTGAGGCAGCAGGGGGCGTTGCAAAAGAGTTTAATACGATTGCTGTCGATGATGGGATCGCGATGGGACATGATGGCATGCTATATTCTTTGCCCAGTCGTGAAATTATTGCAGATTCAGTCGAATATATGGTGAATGCACATTGTGCAGATGCGATGGTTTGTATTTCAAATTGTGATAAGATTACGCCAGGTATGTTAATGGCTGCGATGCGTTTGAATATACCAGTGATTTTTGTTTCTGGTGGTCCAATGGAGGCTGGAAAAAGTAATGTTTCAGATCGTAAGTTAGATTTGGTTGATGCGATGGTTGTCGCTGGGGATAATAGCGTTTCTGATGCACATGTTGCCGAATATGAACGTTCTGCTTGCCCAACTTGCGGATCATGTTCTGGGATGTTTACAGCGAATTCCATGAATTGTTTGACTGAAGCTTTGGGATTATCTTTTCCTGGTAACGGAACCATGTTAGCAACTCATAAAGACCGTGAGTTATTATTTAAACGTGCAGGAAGTCGTATAGTTGAATTATGCAGACAATATTATGAGCAGGGGGATGATAGCATTTTACCCCGTTCAATTGCACAAATTGTTTCTTTTGAAAACGCTATGACATTAGATATTGCAATGGGTGGATCAACAAATACCATTTTGCATTTATTAGCCATTGCACAAGAAGGTGAAGTTCCATTTACTTTGGAAAATATCGATCGTTTGTCCCGTCAAATTCCACAGCTTTGCAAGGTGGCGCCCAACACTCAAAAATACCATATTGAAGACGTACATCGTGCAGGTGGAATTTTTTCTATCTTGGCTGAGTTGGCCAAAGGTGGTTTGATTGATACAACGGTAAAAACTATTCATTTTGAAGTATTAGGTGAGGCGCTACGCCATTGGGATATTACAAGTAGTAAAGAGGAATCTGTTTTACAGTTTTATAAAGCAGCACCTGGTGGTGTCCCGACACAGCGAGCATTTAGCCAAGATAAGCGTTGGGAGAGCTTAGATACCGATCGTAAAGAGGGGTGTATTCGTAGCGTCGAACATGCTTATTCTCAAGATGGTGGTCTTGCAGTCTTATACGGTAACATTGCCGAGGCTGGGTGTGTGGTGAAAACTGCAGGTGTGGATAAGTCTATCTTGACTTTTATAGGCAACGCCAAAGTGTTCGAAAGTCAAGATGCTTCTGTTGAAGCAATTTTAAGTGACCAAATCGAACCTGGTGATATTGTCATTATTCGCTATGAAGGACCAAAGGGTGGGCCAGGTATGCAAGAAATGTTATATCCCACCAGCTATTTGAAATCTAAAAATCTTGGCAAATTGTGTGCGTTATTAACCGATGGTCGTTTTTCAGGCGGAACCTCTGGGCTTTCGATTGGGCATGTATCCCCAGAAGCGGCATCTGGGGGAGCCATTGGGTTGGTTCGGGATGGAGATAAAATCATTATTGATATTCCTAATCGTTCTATTCAACTTGATATCTCTGACGCAGAGTTACAACAACGCCGTGCAGAGCAAAATCAAAAAGGTTGGAAGCCAGCGAAGCCTCGTGCTAGAAAAGTCAGTCTTGCGTTAAAAGCCTATGCCATGATGGCAACTAGTGCTGATAAAGGTGCGGTAAGAAATAAAGAGCTGTTTACGTTATAAAATAAATAGCATAATTGTATAAAATACAATTATGCTATAAAGCTTACGGAATAATTTCTTTTACAAAAGGAGGGTGATGGATAGTGTTAAATGAAAATACTTCTTTTCTGCCAATTTTAGGTAATTTTAATGGTCCGTTTGCTTCAGATGGTCAATGTTATGATATGAGTCATAGCCCAGAACGCGTGTTATCGATGCCTATTACCGCATACGATGCTCAACGATTTCAAGAGTTTGAATTGGGCTTAAGAGCTTATGATGTGAGAAGGATTATAAGAAATACTGCTGCTGTAGATGGAAAGGAGAGTGGAAAAGCCATCATGCAGGCTCGGACTTTAAAGATTTGCACCATTGAGAATGCTTATCTTGTTATAGCTCCTGAATTATATGGTGTTATTGTTCAAAATGACTATCAGATTATTGGTCCTCCTTCCTGTTTTAGAAATCGTATAATTGATAGAGAGGGTTGTATAAAAAATATTCCATTTCGAGATAAATTGGATGATGTTTTTGTAGGTTGCGATGCAGCCTCTACCAATTATTATCATTGGTTATTATATGCAATTTCAAAAACACAGTTTGCAAATTCTATATTGCCATCTGAAACGCAGTTAGTTCTTCCATCAAGAAGTAGTCTGTTTGAAAATAGACAGCCTGCATATAGTTTATCAACTTATGAACAAACACTTGCGCTGAGTGGTTTAAAAGATCGCGTTACTTTATTAGATGTGGGTATTTATCCAGTTAAAAAGTTATCTTATTGTTGGCATATTCCAGATTTTAAGCCTGAGTTGTATTTGCTTTTTTCTGAAGTCTATTCTTTATTTGATAAATTTGATGTGCCTAATATGCCTGAATTACCAAAACGCATTTATATAAGCCGCGAAAAGGGGCACGATAGTAGAGTTAATAATGAAGAAAAAGAAATAATAGAGCGTGTTTTACAAACCAAAGATATCCAAAAAATATGTTTAGAAGATATGGATTTTATTACGCAAGTTGCCCTTTTTAGACAGGCAGAATTTGTAATGGCTCCTCATGGTGCAGGTTTAGCAAATATGGTTTTTGCTCGCCCAGGAACAGCTTTGTTAGAATTTAACCGTCAATTTGAACAGCCCTATTTAAGAAATTGTTTTTATCTAATCACGGCTATGAAACAGCAACCCTATAGTTATTTTAATTTATCAAAAGATCAATTAACAGAGGATTGTTTATTGCAAGCAATTGATCGATTAAAGCCAAATTGGTGGTTGGGATGATCATCGTTTTCTAACTTAAAATCTCGTATTGGTATTGAATCTTACAGGGAATTCAATCCATGTTATCACCTTGAAAAGGTGGCTGTCCTACGATTTTTGAAGGAAACTAATAAAGAGGTAACGGCATAGCCGTGAACTGTATGTTAAGATTTATAGGATATTTATTAATTATACGCAATCATTATGATAATGATTGGCGTCCCGTACGGGATTCGAACCCGTGTTGCCGCCGTGAAAGGGCGATGTCCTAGGCCTCTAGACGAACGGGACAGAGGCAA
>NZ_CAMXCK010000016.1:0-5550 GCF_947179105.1 Commensalibacter communis | reverse complement strand
AATACCCAAAAAGCATATATGGTCTAAACGTAAAGACGATTTGAATTTTACTTACTCTGCTTTTTTGAAGTTATGCAAAAAACACATTACTTCAACAAATGAAATACCCATAAAAAGCCCAACCCATAAGTTGGATCGTGAAAATATGGACGATTTAAGCGGTATCACAACAAAACCAAAGTAAAAATCAATTCGCCCATCACTTATAGGAACAAAAATTAACTTTACCCCAACACCTGACCCAGAAAGAGTCAAAAGATGGCTCATCAAATCTAAAAAATAAAAAGAAGTTCATTTAGTTTTTTTCTAACTTGATAGTCTTGATTGTTTCCAAGTAGCTGATTTTGTATTGAGGATTAACCATTGATACAACTCTTTCAGTATGGCTTGTTTTTGATGTTTTAAATTGCTTGTAAAAAGAAAATAAAATCGAATGGAACCAAAATCCATTTAAATTGCTCTGGAGAGACTTTAATTTGTTTTATGATGATTTCCATATAAAATATTTTAAACGGCTTCTACGATCAAATATGAAGCGTTTAAAGGCATGTTTAATTTATCTTCCTGAGCATAACAACAAATCATATAAAAAGTCATTGCTAAGAATTACTCAAAAATTAATTTGATTTTTAGAGGTTTTCCACAGGGTAAAAAAAGAATTCACAGGTGATTTTCTTATTATAAATTTATTAAAGTATTATTAAGGGTCATTATCCACAAGATAATTCATTGAAAATAAACAATAAGTTATCCACATAGGTATCTGAAATGACGAAATAAGGTATCTGAAATGACGAAATAAGGTATCTGAAATGACGAAATAAAGTATCTGAAATGACGATAATAAGGTATCTGAAATGACGATAATAATTCTTGCTTTATTCTTTGTAATTACGTTATGTTATTATTCTTAATAAAAAAGGGTAGTTGCGTCTAACAACTACCCTTGAACGACCATTAATTGATTAACTTTTACGACAAAGTACGAAACAATGATCTTCTCAGATAATACCATTCAACATCAAAGTGAATCAACACAAAAAAAGGATAAAAAGAAACATCTTTCCCCAAAGAAACATAAAGAAACTGACTTCTTTCTTGCCGATATCTTCAATAATCTGACATTCCAAGATGATATCGCTAGTATGGAACACCCCTTATTTGCTTTAAAAGCTGGCAATACTAAATTTAAAGAGTATAAGCATAACAACTTTAGTATTTCTATCGCTCCCCATTCTAAATATGGAATGGCTACCATTCATGACAAAGATATTTGGATTTATTGCATTTCAAAACTCATGCAAGCCATTTATGAAGAAAAAGAAATTAGTAGAACCGTTCATTTTACGATCTATGATTATCTTATAACTACAAATAGAAGCACAAGCGGTCAATATTACGAACTAGCTAAAATGGCTCTTGAACGATTAGCAGGAACTCGTATTACAACCAATATTGAAACAGCGAAAACAAGAGAATCTCATGGTTTTGGTTTAATTGATGCATGGCGTGTTGTTGAAGAAAAAGACGGTCGTATGGTCAGAGTATCTGCAACGCTCCCAGACTGGCTTTATCGTTCTATAACGTCTAATCAAGTATTAACCATCAGCCCAGACTATTTTAGACTAAGAAAGCCCTTAGATCGCCGTATTTATGAATTGGCTCGTAAACATTGTGGAAATCAAAAAGAGTGGAAAATAAAATTAGAATTACTTTTAAGAAAAACGGGAAGTAGCGAAAAGTTAAAGGGATTCAGACAATCAATAAAATCTTTAGTGGCAACAAATGAGTTACCAGACTATAGCGTTGCCTATGATCTCGAAAGTGATATGGTGATTTTTACACAAAAATAGAAACTCGTTCAATAGTATAGTTTACAAAAAAAATCATTATAATTCATCAAACAAAAGTTATATTAATGTGTTCCTTTTGCACCGAAATCAGGAAAATTTTTATCTACGTTTGAGAGAGGACTACCTCCTCTTCGAGAAACAATACTATTGTGGTCAAAAAATGTTCTATTTTTCCATAGTTGTTTTGAGGAAGAGTAAAATAGAAATTAAATCTTTGTTGCATTGTATGCGGTGTAATCTAGTAAATACAAAATACTTTCGTTTGTTAAAATTTACAATAAATACTCTATTTCTTGGATTGTTTGCTTTAATGAATCTTTATTGGAATACAAGTATCCTCTAAGGGAAATATCACTTCCCTTATGATAAAGAAGATTAAATTCCAATTTATAGATATTGCCTTCTGTAACAATGACAGATCTAAATGGGTCTCTATCTATTACACATTTCAACGAAATCAGTTGATTTTCATCATTTAAAAAACAATCCCCCTCATCATGATTAACCATTTGCTTTAACCCACAATTAAAATTTTCTAATGCGTCATAGGTTATTACAATATCTTTTGATGCAAACTTACATTCCAGTTTTTGAAAATAGATGTTACAGCTTGTATTATCTCCAGACTTCCTATGTTTTTGATCCGCACTTGATTGATTGACATCAATCTGGATCAGTTCACGTTCACCTTTGATTTCTATCATTTTGTATTTATTTCATATAACTATATTAAAATCTATTAAAGAGGTAATAAATCTTGATGGAAATCCCATAAAGCTGCCCTGGTAACCAATAAAGAGCCTTTTAAAATCAACATATCCTCATCTATATCTTGAACAATATTTGGATCAATAAACTTAAATTCAATTATATAATCTGAAGAACCTTCAACCCTTTTACATTCCAGAGAAGCGTCAGGATATATAAAATTAAATGAACAACTATTATACCTCGTGTCTTTTATTAATGGTTTGAATGTTGTTGCAGACCAAGAAGGGAATATTCTCTTTAATTGTGTTGTTAACCAAGAATCAGGTTCTTGATATAGTTTTTCTGTAATACTGGAATTTTCATTATTCTTTAGTAATTCTTCTAAAGAATATTTAAAGCTCGACAAAGGTCCATCATCACAGTAATCATCTTTACACATAAAAAAAATATCATTATTTTTGTAAGAAAAAGTATATTCTATACCACCACTACTCGTATAATTAACTTCGAGTTGAAGAATGCTACCATCTTTTCCTTCAATTTCTATCATTCACCTTTTTTCCAATTCCACTCTGGATGTCCTTCACTGTTATATTTTATATTTTTTGTTGCCTCTACTTGTCTTTTAAACGCTTTTATATCGTAATCTTTAAACTCTTTTATCTCTCTTTTTGTCAATTGTTTTCTTTCATTTTTTTCTATTCTTTTTATCCTTTTATCTTCGATATATGGTTTTTTATAAATAGTCTGTGTCTTATATTCCTCCATCCACTTGTTTATCCTTCCAGACCATGTACCTTTTTTGGGATTTAAATTACCAATCCTATCAGCATCAGAATAATGAAAATGTTTGATCGTCCATGTTCTTTCATTAACAATAACTTCAACCAGACGAGGTGTACCATTCTTATACACAATCCCTACATATGTTTTATACATCAATCCAAAAGCACGATTTGATGAATCAGGTAATCTTACCCCATTTCTGATAATATGTTCCAAAATCACTTCTGGAATATATCTCTTTGGATTTGACATATGTCCCAATGCTGTATCTTCAAATTTCAACTTAACTACAGCAAGTCCCATTTTTAATTTTGATTTTAAAACAAAAGTAGTCGGTGCTGCGACTACTGCTGTACTAATTTGAATCTTTGTAGGTGGTCCTTGTGGTTTCCCTTCTGCAATTGCTAGCTTTATCCTTCTTCGCCTTTCTTTGAATATACTTCTGCCTTGTTGATAAGGTTCAGGAGCTCTATTTGCGATTTCTCTTTCTGCCAATAATAATTTTCTTTTTCCCATCACACGTGCAGAGCGCATCGCATATGGCAAATTTTCAAGTGCCGCATCAGTAGCAACCATCAACCAAACATCATCTGAAGAACCAAACATACCGTGATCTTCAGCATCGAAAACAGAGCGACGAAATTTATGATACTCTTCTGCCTCTTCTGAAGACATTGCATCTACGTCTTCTGCAGTTAGTTTACGTTTATATTGATCTACTTCTTTTTCGTTAATATCATAAATAAAACCATATTTAAAAAAACCACTTGTAGGATCATATCCAATAGATCCAATACCTTCATACCCAATACACATTCTCGTCTCTGGATCAATAATAGGTTTCACACCATCTGGTATTGGATTTAAGGAAAAATAATCTTCTGGATCCATCTGTGGGGCAGATCCAGTAAATGGATATGATTGAGGCTCAACAGAATCATAATTACCTTGATATTCACTCATCTTGTGAATCCTCTTCATCATCGGCAATAAGAGTATTCATCACGATTTCTTTGGCGCTTTCTTCGCAAACACCAACTTCTGGATGATATTCAAAATAAACATCTACAGAACAAGAATCTTCATATTGATCCTCATCGTTAATATAATCTTCTTCAATTTTTACATCGTCACTGTAAAGAGGAAATAAAATATCACTTAACTTCTCAAATTGATCGGTAGCCCAGCTATCATTAAAACGTGCTTCAAAGGCTTGACCCATTTCCAAAGCACTAATATTTCCACCTCCCATAAAAAGCATACTCATAGTAACCATTGATCTATACCATAGGATTTTATGCTTATCTGTGTACCTTGTTTCTGTGCTAGAAAGCCTCTCTTTTTTAATAACCTGTAAAATAACACAAGGAGTTTTAGGAGGTGAAACCCGACTGTTCATTCCTTTAACAACAGTTAATTTAGCTCCTGTAATCGGAATAGCTTTTTGTAAAAATTTCCCCACTAAATTATACATTTCTTGATGCGTTAGTTTTTTTAACTTTGGAAACTCTCCATCTTTTGGAGCTTTAGCAGTAACTTTTGCAGGTGTTTTTTTCGTTACTTTTGTGGTTTTCTTTGTTGGTTGTTTATCATTTATTTTATTTTCATCGGTCATTGATTTGTTCACTTTCTTAAATTGATTATTAAGGCATAAAAAAAGACGCCATAACTGCGTCTTTGGTTTAAATATTATTTAATTTTTTATAATTTAGTCATAAAAAAACGACCTCGAAACGGGTCGTTTGTTATTAGTTTGATATTGTGGTCTACCTTGTAGACGTAACAATTTCATTATGGTGTTTACCATAGCATATTTTGACAAACACAACAATAATTCATCCCTACACTGATCCTTTCTTCGTTAAGCATGAAATGCGAATAAGTTTAGTATTCCAGTACTGGAATACACATCTTGCCACACGATATTAGGATACTCTTGTCCGTTTTTGGATTTTTTATTTGATAGAGCGCATTTTTTACAATAAAGTCCAAAAGCGGACAAGAACAGACGTAAAAATCCAAAGAAGGATAAAAAATATGGTAAAGAAGGCAAAATGGGGAGAAGCAAGAGTTCTTTTTTTTCGTTTCAAAGAAGAAATAGAACAGGACATAAAAAGAGCAATACCCAAAAAGCATATATGGTCTAAACGTAAAGACGATTTGAATTTTACTTACTCTGCTTTTTTGAAGTTATGCAAAA
>NZ_CAMXCK010000015.1:0-5875 GCF_947179105.1 Commensalibacter communis | reverse complement strand
CGACCCAGATCAACAAGCAAAAGCTGAAATTATACCAGGTGAAAATGGTAATAATATTTTAAATCTTGGTTTAGTTAAAGGTGATAAAGGGCAAAATGGAAAAAATGGTCAGAACGGTCAAGATGGTAAGAGCTACATCAACGATGGTTCTCAAGTTCTAAATGTTAGAGGTCTTCAAATAGCAAATATACAGAGCATTAATGTCGATGATGTCCCTGAAAATACAATTTGTCTTAATGAAGATAGCAAACAACTTGTGATTAGAAAAAATAATTCGTGGAAAGTATTGAATATGAACAACTTTGAAGTAGAAACAACTTATAATAACAACAACGGTGTGTTACCAATTAATTTTGCAATTGACAATTTTACCCCAAGCAGTAATGCAAAATCAACAGCTGAGGGCTTAACTACAGGCTATTTAAGTCCAGATACCAGCAAATCTTTATTAACCCCCATGAATACCTTGATTAGAGTAGATTTCAAAATTGCATCAAGTGATACAACAGATAGTGATTATTTTATTGTTGGGTATGAAAATTCTTTAAATATTCGCATTAATCCAGGGAAAAAATTTGTATCTGTTTATTCTGGTAATAATAAGTCTTATGAAATGGATTATACTGCTTTTGGTATTAATCTACATGACAACAAATTTCATACTGCTTATTTTCTGTTAAATTGCGGATACAAAGGACTGACAGCTTATGCTATTGACGGTCATTATTTTAATAGAAGTTCCGCACAAACATTTTTATATATGTCAAGTTTAAGGATAAGAGGAACATCAACTATTTCTGTTCCTGAAAATGCGATGATTGTTTGTAATATTGGATTATCTTCAATATTGCCGTCACTAAAAAATAATCAAGCTGTCTCCTCGGATTTTACATCATTTGAGGGGTATTATAGTTGTAAAAACAACTCTTTTACGAATCAAAATTCAACAAATGGTATTCTATTGAAACCTTTTAGCAATTATGATTGTTTTAATTCTATTCAACCGTACTATATCGGTGACAATCAGGCATTTTTTAATGAAGACGGTTGTTATAAAGGTTCTGTAGCAATTAATGCGCCTTATATGTTTGATAGCTTCACATTTGAATGTTATTTTAAATACGATAGTACCTACGATACTCTTTACTCTATGCGTAGAAGCATCGTTGGGAACATGGAAACTTATTATAGTATAGGGTTACAAGCCGGAACGGTAAATAAGTTTACGTTTAAGGACTATGTCGCAAAAACAGAAATTACATTAGTAGAAGAATTGGAAAAAGACAAATGGCATACTTTATCGATCTCTTGTTTTAATAAACAAGCTTATATTTTTATTGATGGTATTTTAACCGGTGTTGTTCCTTTTGCTTTTTATTGGAATAATATTTTTCTAAGAGCTTGCAAGTCGGACAATTATGTTTCTCCAGAGAAAGCACTATACATTAAATATGTATCTTTCACGATTGGAGAGGCTAAATATTTCAATCATTATGATTCCTCTTTAACACCAACATCTCCGTCAAATAACAACAGTTACTTTTATCCCTTGATAGATGGGCGAGTGGCGAATGAAAATACTCATTCACCATTGGTACAAATCGATTTAAATGAAGGGGATAGTTTTGATCTACACAACGTACCATTAGGCGAAACCTCTGGTGGTTTCATGAATTTGATCCCTATACATTATACATATAGTAATAAACCTTTAGTTTTTAATACAAAAAATACCCATATATTTATTAAAAACATAACCGGCAATCCTCTAAAAGGAACGGTTTAATATGTACATTTATCCTTCGAATGGGAATCTTTATTTTTCAAAAGGAACGTGGAAAATAGAAAGTAATATAGCGACTTGTTATAATTCAGGGGCTAATTTTTGTTTTACAACGGATGCGTTTGTAAAAGGTAATAAAAATATTATTCTTAACTTTGATATGCCTAATGTTACAAAAGGGTATGCGCCCATTTTAGCGTGGCGTATTAATGGTTTGATGTGGCAATACGCGCATATTACTAATCAAATGATTATTACTTTGCCTGCATCACAAAATGATGCGACCGAATCTCCTGTCATGAACGGAATTGCTAATCACTATGTAGAAATTTGGGTTAGAACTATATCATTACAAAAGCCAAGATGGACTTGGAACGGCCAAGTTAATAATAATATTGTAACTTTGAACTCTCTTGAAATTGCTGATAATGCAAAATTATTTGAGACAACTTTAAATGATATAACAATGTTATCAATAGGCGCTTCTTTTACGGAAGGTTACGGGACAGTTGGTACAGAGCATGCCGATTTTAAATCAAATGATGTGACCTGTTGTTGGGGAGTGTTGCTGGGAAATGCGTTAGGGTTCAATGTCGCGACTTCTGGTTATGCAGGCAGTGGTTTTTTTGCACATGGAAATGGCAATTCTCCTCCCGTTGGGATTGCATATAAGTATATGGATAATGGGATTCCTAGGGATTATACAGGGATTGACATTGCTGCTTTTAATATCGGAGCGAATGATAGTGGAGTAACATCAACGGACTTTATTGCTGCAGCGATTCAAATGATTGATGATTTACGCAAGCATTATCCTAATATGATTTTATTATTTACGACACCTTTTTGGGGACAGCACCAAACTGACTGGTTAAAGATAGCAGATATTTATAAAGAGGATAAAAAGATTATTTATCTAAATACTGTATACCCGCAATTATCGGGGCATCCTACAATTACGAATTATAAGCAATATATTCTGCCAGATTTGATTAAACAGGCTAGAAATGCATTATTCAATACGAATATTTGGGGCGGATCTCAAGAGATTATCAAGGTTCAATCTCCAATTATGAATCAAAATGTTAATATAAAGGTTGATAACCTTTGTAAAAATATAACGATAAAGCGAGTGTAATCACAATATATAAGGCATAAAACGGGGCGCGATAGCGTCTTTTTTTATGCCTTTTTTATAAAGAGGAAGAGAGATGGATAATGACTTAATAGTGCAATGTTTTCAATATTTACTGGGTATAATTCCGGGGGACGTTGCGGGGAATATTGTTGCGGTTGTGACGGCGATGGTGACCATTTGAACGTTGATTGTGCGATTTTCGAAAATGCCAGACCAAGCCAGTCAATCATATAAATTATCGAAACTGATTTACATATTAGCATCGTTTAAGACGCCGTCTGTTACAAAAGTGGAGGCTAAAGATGGTCAGAAGATTAATTAGTTCGATGAAAGCACACGATCATTGGTTTGCCGAGTGGTGGAGTTCAGTTTTGTTGATGGTTGTTGGAATATATGGGTTGTGTATTTCCAATAGTTTTATTATTCAACGATCTTTTATTGATGGATTTTTAAAAGTATTGCCCTTTGATGTATGGCAATGGCTGTTTATCGCATTTGGCTTATTTCAATTTATCGCTTTGCGCTGTGAAAGCATGATCGGTAGGGGTATTGCTTCTTTTTTAGCATCTTCAATTCTGATATGGGGATTTTTAAACATCTTGATTTATGGACGATGGCATTTTAGCTTGGTCGCATGGGGCGTTTTTGCAGCAGTTAATCTCTATGCTCAGTTAAGAATTGTAAGGGGGATAGAGAAACACTATGAACTTCTTTGAAATCCTGCGCTGGTGGTGGGAAAGCAACGCCGAATGGATCAAGATCCATGACCCTTGGGTTATTCCAATCATTGCAATCAGTATTCCGTTATCGTTGGTAATCCGTGCAATATGCGTGCTGATTAAGGTGTGGCGGGGGAAGTGAATAGTTTATAGTTAAATTAATTACGTAAATATAACATAAGTAGAATAAATTATATTATTTTTTCTTTTTTTTTTCAATATTTGTATATGATAATTATTTATATATAGTATTAATTATAGGTGCAATATGAATAATTTCCTAAAAAGAAGCGTTATTTATGGAACAGGCGATGATTTCTATATAAATAATACAAGTGATGATGACGATATTTATGGTGTAGCAGGAACCAATAAATTTCTTTTCATGGGACAAACTGGTCACGATACTGTTTATCTTTATAAAGAATCACCAACAGATATCAATACCGCAATGTTTGTTGATCCCAATGAACTATTTTCTTCTTATACTATTTCAGGAAGTGATTTAACCATTGGTTACAGTGGATTTTCTTATGAAAATGGACCCTATGGTGGGCCGACGTTAAATGACAATACCATCACGATCAAAGATTTTTTTTTAGGTAAACAATTTGATGCATATGAATCTATGATTGGTTGGGTTTTTACTAATGCTGAAATGTTAGCATATGGAAATAAAAGTGCTGAGGGCCACTCTGATTTAGTAACTGTTGACAAGCATGATACTGTTCTGACGAGTAAGGATAAGGATCTGTGGATTTTTGGAAATTCTGATAATAAATATATTATTGGTGGATCAGATAATGAGACAATTGTGTCGGGTAGTGGAAATCATTTGATTATCGGTGGTGCTGGTGATGATACTTTAATTGCATCAAACGGAACATCTAACCGTTTTTTGTTTTCTAAAGGTGATGGAAATGACACTCTCGTATCTGTTACCGATCCTAATTTGATTATAAAAGAACAGAATACTGTACAGTTTTTAGATGTCAGCAGTACTGATATTTTCTCTGTCAGACTTGAAGAAAAAGATCAAATCGGTGGACGAACAAGTCAAAATGTTAAAAAGACAAGTCTGAAAATTCAATATAGTGATCATGATAGTCTGACAGTATCTACAGATCTATATTCTACTAGTTTCTATGAAGGTTTCTCTTACCAATTTAAAGATAAAACGCTATCAGCTAAAGAATTGCTGGATCAGTTTTCAGGGAAAAATACAACAGGTATTGGATCACCTAGCAGCACAATAAAGCCAGCAACGTTATCCGATAATAACCAATTTACTGACTCTATTATTAATGATTTTATTAGGAATGACAAAAACATAAAGGAGCCTACATCAATTCACGATCAAAATATGTACGATGTCAATAAACAAAATGTACCAACATTTAATGATCTTATGGCTACACTAGGAGAAAATCCCTCACAAATTCACAGCAATATTTTTGCCAGATACGCAGCAGATTTATATTAAACTAAATAATTTTAATTACAGGCAGGTTATTTGAATAGGTCGTATATTGTTTATTAATGAACTCTCGTTTGAGGTCTCATGAATCTTTTTTATTTATACCGCCAAAAGATACAGTATGACGACCTGTTTTCTTATTGATTTTATTCAACGTTTGTATAAGTGTTTCGTTGCGAGCTTTGGTGTCCTCGTTTTCAGCATTGCTAAAGAAATCGAGCTGGCGTTTGTCTTTATCAACAAGGTCTAACATCATCACGCCTACTTTGTGATAGAAAATCCTCTTTAAATATGTGTTTTATCCAATATTCACAGCTTCGATGATCTGACGTGTATCGTCCGACGGATAGAGTGGGGAATGACGATTGATGGATAATATTGGGGTTGATGTTCATGGGATCTATTTGTTCTTAGAAAGACCAATACTGCTCGAGCTAATGAGTTTTGGGAAGATAGTTTTTCTGCACCACGACTAGCATGAACGCGAAGGGCTTCTTGAACTTCGAACAACTCTTTGGTTAGCTTGCCAAAACTTCTAGATGTCATAATGTTTTTTTTAGGAGTATCCATAAAATCAAGTTCTATACAGGATGTTCCTTGAAGTTCCAAAACGGTGCGCTCTAATATGACAGAAAATGTTTTTCCTAAATGATTGGCGTTACTACTCCTCAGCTCCCATGCGGTTTGGATGCCAATCGCGTTGAGTTTAGTGGAAAGTTTACGTCCAACACCTCAGATCTCTTCGATTGGGAATTGTT
>NZ_CAMXCK010000014.1:2500-5954 GCF_947179105.1 Commensalibacter communis | reverse complement strand
ATCGTCACTATCTGTGCTTTAAACTGATGATATTTGGAGTATTGGGAGCGGGGAGAGGATTTGAACCTCTGACCTTCAGGTTATGAGCCTGACGAGCTACCGGGCTGCTCCACCCCGCAGGGGTGTATATGCCTGAGTTATATTGGGTTCATAAGCTTTCCCATTTGGCATATATGGTGACTGAGATGTTCTTAAGATGAGAAGCTCAGTTATTTTGATCTGAATTGCACTTGATTGATATTGAAGGCTTGTTCAGATAATTTATTGGTTTGATCATTAATGGAATAATTATTAATGAGGTTTGATATTTATAATCCGCATATTGAGTGTTGGTTAATCGATAGTGATTAACGTTTTGGATTATAGTGTGTAAGTTTTAATTGGGTATATTAGAAGACCTGGCGGCGACCTACTTTCCCATGCCTTAAGACATAGTATCATGGGCGCTGGGGGTTTTCACGGCCGAGTTCGGGATGGGATCGGGTGGTTCACTCCCCGCCATTGCCACCAGGTCATCTAATATACCCTGTTGTTGGTTGGTATTGTGAGTTTATGGTTGGTTAATTTGGAATTGGTTATTTATAAGAGTGACTGATATGAGTGTATGTGTGTTTATAGTGTAAGTGCAAGGGCGATTAGTATCAGTTAGCTGCACATGTTTCCATGCTTTCACACCTGACCTATTAACGTGGTGGTCTACCACGGCCCGTAATGAGACCTCGTTTTGAGGGGGGTTTCCCGCTTAGATGCTTTCAGCGGTTATCCTTTCCATACTTAGCTACCCGGCGGTGCTGCTGGCGCAACAACCGGTACACCAGAGGTATGTTCACCCCGGTCCTCTCGTACTAGGGGCAAATCCTCTCAAGTCTCGACATCCACGGCAGATAGGGACCGAACTGTCTCACGACGTTCTAAACCCAGCTCACGTACCACTTTAATCGGCGAACAGCCGAACCCTTGGGACCTGCTCCAGCCCCAGGATGTGATGAGCCGACATCGAGGTGCCAAACCTCCCCGTCGATGTGGACTCTTGGGGGAGATCAGCCTGTTATCCCTAGAGTACCTTTTATCCGTTGAGCGATGGCCCTTCCACGTGGAACCACCGGATCACTATGGCCGACTTTCGTCTCTGTTCGAGCTGTCACTCTCACAGTCAGGCGGGCTTATGCCATTGCACTCAACAGCCGATGTCCGACCGGCTTGAGCCCACCATCGCGCGCCTCCGTTACTTTTTGGGAGGCGACCGCCCCAGTCAAACTGCCCACCATGCAGGGTCCCAATCCAGGCTTACTGGATATGGTTAGACATCAAAAAAACTCAGGGTGGTATTTCAAGGATGGCTCCACAAAGACTGGCGCCTCTGCTTCAAAGCCTCCCACCTATCCTACACAGCGTTTTCCTGATGCCACTACAAAGTTGCAGTAAAGGTTCATAGGGTCTTTCCGTCTGACCGCGGATACCCCGCATCTTCACGGGGAATTCAATTTCGCTGAGCCGATGCTGGAGACAGCGGGGAAGTCGTTACGCCATTCGTGCAGGTCGGAACTTACCCGACAAGGAATTTCGCTACCTTAGGACCGTTATAGTTACGGCCGCCGTTTACCGGGGCTTCAATTCAGTGCTTGCACACCTCCTCTTAACCTTCCGGCACCGGGCAGGCGTCAGACCCTATACGTCGTCTTTCGACTTTGCAGAGCCCTGTGTTTTTACTAAACAGTCGCTACCCCCTGCTCTGTGCCACCTGATCATGGTTGCCCACGATCCGGTCTTGCTTATCCCGAAGTTACGCAAGTAATTTGCCTAGTTCCTTCAGCATCGTTCTCTCAAGCGCCTTGGTATTCTCTACCAGTCCACCTGTGTCGGTTTCGGGTACGGTCTATCCGCTAGAGCTATTTCCTGGAATAGTCCAAAAGCCAGATCAATCCAATAAGATCTGACAACATATTCTATTCGTCACTTCTAGCAGGTTCAGGAATATTAACCTGATTTCCATCGACTACGGCTTTCGCCCTCGCCTTAGGGGCCGACTAACCCTGCGTGGATTAACCTGGCGCAGGAACCCTTGGACTTTCGGCGACAGTGTTTCTCGCACTGTTTGTCGCTACTCATGTCAGCATTCGCACTTCTGATATCTCCAGAGAGGGTCACCCCGTCTCCTTCACAGACTTACAGAACGCTCCGCTACTGCGCATATAAATATGCACCCACAGCTTCGGCAGATATCTTGAGCCCCGTTACATTTTCGGCGCAGAGTTTCTTAATTAGACCAGTGAGCTATTACGCTTTCTTTAAAGGATGGCTGCTTCTAAGCCAACCTCCTGGTTGTTTTGGAATCTCCACATCCTTTCCCACTTAGATATCATTTGGGGGCCTTAGCTGGTGGTCTGGGCTGTTTCCCTCTCGACAATGGACCTTAGCACCCACTGTCTGTCTGCCACGCTCATACTCTTGGGTATTCGGAGTTTGATTAGGTTTGGTAGGTCTTTGGGACCCCCGAGCCCATTCAGTGCTCTACCCCCCAAGGTAATACGTGACGCTCTACCTCAATAGATTTCGCGGAGAACCAGCTATTACCAAGTTTGATTGGCCTTTCACCCCTAGCCACAGCTCATCCCCGTCTTTTTCAACAGACGTGGGTTCGGTCCTCCAGTGCGTGTTACCGCACCTTCAACCTGGCCATGGCTAGATCACTTGGTTTCGGGTCTTCTGCCAGCAACTAATGCCCTATTAAGACTCGCTTTCGCTGCGCCTACACCTATCGGCTTAAGCTTGCTGCAAACAGAAACTCGCTGACCCATTATACAAAAGGTACGCTGTCACCCCATAAGAGGCTCCAGCTGTTTGTAAGCATTTGGTTTCAGGTCTCTTTCACTCCCCTTGTCGGGGTGCTTTTCACCTTTCCCTCACGGTACTTGTTCACTATCGGTCATCAGGGAGTATTTAGGCTTGGAGGGAGGTCCCCCCATGTTCAGACAGGATTTCACGTGTCCCGCCCTACTCAAGGACTTTAAAGATATTACGTATACGGGGTTATCACCCTCTATGACTGGTCTTTCAATACCATTCTACTTACCTCTTTAAAGCCACTGGCCTGTTCCGCGTTCGCTCGCCACTACTAGCAGAATCTCTGTTGATGTCTTTTCCTCCGGGTACTTAGATGTTTCAGTTCCCCGGGTTCGCCTCATACACCTATGTATTCAGTGCATGATCCCTCATACGAGGGGGGTTGCCCCATTCAGATATCCACGGATCAAAGTTTGCTCGCAACTCCTCGTGGCTTTTCGCAGCGTGCTACGTCTTTCGTCGCCTCCTGATGCCAAGGCATCCACCAAATGCTCTTTGTGCTCTTACTCATCACACATACACTCATATCAGCCACTTCACCTGCCCTTACCTCAATCATTCTTATCTCTAAAAACAATCAAAATAATCCACAGCAAATAAAATACTTAAT
>NZ_CAMXCK010000013.1:0-11806 GCF_947179105.1 Commensalibacter communis | reverse complement strand
CTGTCGCTAGTAGTGGACAGGCTGGAATAGACACTTCAGAGCTTATTCGAGTGTATGGACAATTAATGTCGTGTGACAGAGATACGACAATGTCACATTATGCCATATCCAGCGTCGCCTACAAGAACGACCAGAATAACAATGAACGTCTTTTAAAGTTAGAACATGAATTATCCCTTGTAAAAGTCGAACTTGAAGCTGAAAAAAGACGTGTTCAAGATAAACAAGAGACAATAGACAGTCTTAAGACGGCTTTAAATCTTCTTGAGCATCGCCAAGAAAAAACGCAACCAATCCCACCTAAAGAGGACACCGTATCAGAGCCTCAAAAAAATGGTGGTTCTGTTGATGATAATGGCAATACTGGATTACTTGGACGTTTCAAGAAACTATTTAGCTAGTCTTATGCACGCGCATTGTCGCAAAACTTTGATCTTGATCAAATTTCGCCTGATTTCTTTTGATTCTTTTTCAAACTGAAAAAAGAAAGAACCATAGCCTCTTTCAAAATATACAATACTAATTTCTTAACAAGAGGCTATCTCATTACAATTTAAAATTTTTATCATTTAGCAAAGATTATCGATCAATACATTTTTGCTTTTTCATCAAACATCAATAAAGGTTATATTATGACAATAAACATATCTGTCTTTAAAGGAAGCAGAAATACAGCATCAGGAAACAATGGTATTTTGAAGGAGGTTAATGGCGTTAATGGAATTCCAATTTCTATCGCTCCAGGATTTCCAGACCTAGAGGATCAGTTTAATCAGATGGGTATTACTCATGTTCGGTTACACGATTGTTTTGGTGTAGGAGACATTGATAATTATTTTCAACCCAATCGGCGAAACAATCAAGATCAATTGATACCGAATATTCCAACCACATCGCGAACAAAAGCAAAACAATTCATCGCAGATTTTGCAAACAAAAGGACTATATTTCCTTATGCAGCAGCAGGTATGCGTGCTAACAATGTTGATTTGGCATTTAAAGATGCAAACTATCAAATGACAGATGATTATCTTAAACGTATCATGAGCAATAATCCATCTGTTAATCCAGGAAACATTCAAAGAAAAGTTATGTTTCGTATTGGACGTACGTTAGATGGTGGTTACGAAATACCACAAAACTTCGATATTTATGCTACTTTGATTAGTACATTAGTCAACCGCTATTCATTAAACTATCAAGCAACCGGTTTACCAAGAAAAATCGAGTATTGGGAAATTTGGAATGAACCAGACCTGACATTTTTTTGGAATAATAATAATCCACAGATTTACTACGAATTCTACTCTAAAATTGCTAGGATGATTAAAGCAGTCGATCCAGAAGCTAAAGTTGGTGGTTGTGGTGTCGCCAATGGTTATAACCCAGGTGGAGCTTATCTCGATGGATTATTAAATTATTGCCGCTCGACAAATACGCCCATAGACTTTTTATCCTGGCATTATTATGGTAATTTAACAAGTGATCCTCAAAACATCATTGACATTGGCAACTCTATTCAATCAACTTTGACTAGATACGGTTATGGCAATATAGAAAGTTTGTGTACTGAATGGAATTCATCGCCCTTCGGAACAGTCAATACCTTCACAAAAGTACAATCAGCGAAAAATGCAGCGTATATTGCTTCAACATTAATCTATATGCAGTATTGTAAAACCGACAAAGCTTACTATTACAGGGGTGATGGTTCGTCATTTGGCTTATTTAATGATAATCCAAACCCAACAAATACTTCTAGTAAGAGTTTTTGCACTTATTCGGCACAGAGTTTTAATCTTTTTACACGCATATTTGAAACGCCGTTCATTTTAACTCAGAATAATAGCTTTAATACTGGAATGACAACTTTAGCTGCAGAAAACGCCGAAGGTAACAAAATCAATATTCTTGCTGCAAACTACAAGGTTGATCGCAACTTTTCCAATGGAAATATACCTCCTACAGAAACAAGACTTTATAAACAATATTATCTAGACTCTGGTAGGACTATTAATCAGATAACCGATCAGTGGAGCATCGATCATTGGTTTGGAGGGGTCAATCCAAGCAGTATCATTACCGATAATTCAGTAACACAAAAGAATGTTGTCTCCCAGCTACCTGTTAATGGACGACTGACATCTAGGGCGAGAAATTATAATCAAAGCGATTCAGGACTTACTTTAACAATAAATAATATTGAAACGAAATTCAGAGGTTACAAGATAACTGCTTATCGTATTAAGGAAGGTGGACCTCTTGATAAAATAGAACCACAAAATGTTAGCGACTCAGTTATTACCAATATGACAAATGGTGTACTAAGTATACAAGACAATAGTGCTACTCCATCTACAGTTACCTTATATAGCATTGAGTTTACTAACGATCAAAATGGCAATACAGGTGGCAATACAGGTGGCGGTAGTATTACATATACAGTGCCAATTCAAGCAGGAATCAGAACACCATTGAGTATGGTATTACCGACTAATTATAACTTTATAGCTAACAAACAATATAGGCTTACAATTAGTAGAGGTTTATATTACTGCCCAGGAAGTACTACGTTAAACCCACAAACAAACTCTTGTACGACTGGTGGAACAGCTATGTATTCCTATACAAATTCTATTTTTACACCGTTTATATCCGGTCTGCTGTGGGGAATGATATCAGGCTCTGCCTATGTTTATTTGCCATCAGGTGGGAATATTACATGTGCCTTAACGCCGGTATAAAATCTTGCACATAAATTAGTATCTTTCCGACAAGCGAACCGTTCACGCCTTAACGAACTTTGCCCACTGGTTTATGAGTGAACGGCGTTTGTCCAAAAGATCACCGCGTCTATAGGCACTTTCGACCTTTGACTTGATGGCGTGTCCTAGAGCCATTTCGAGGATTTCTGATTGTGTGTTGGTAGCTTCACTGCCCCAGTCTCTGAATGAGGATCGAAAGCCATGCAGGGTCATGTTTGGGTCATTGGCTGCATCTTTGACAGCATATCAATACCGCTTTGTTATAAATAGGCTTTCCATTGCTATTTTGAAATACATATTGACCTTGGTTGTTATTAATTGCCATCGCACGCTTAATGACGTCCAACGCCTCGTCAGATAACGGCACCCTGTGTTCATTATTGGTCTTGCTGCGTTCCTCTGGCAATGTCCATACCTTGTCTTTGAAGTCAATTTCATCAACGCGCATTTCTCGACCCTCGGCTGAACGACAAGCGGTCAGGCAAATAAAACAAGCTGCTAGATTGGGAATGTCATTGATCGATTTCAAACGCTTATAAAGGTTACTGATCTGTTGCCAGTCATAGGCTTTGCGATGCTCAATCTTTTTAAAGTCTGAGGGTTTTGGCAGGATGGTTTCAAGAAAACCTGTCCATTTGGCAGGATTATCACCATAGAACCAGCCCCGAGCTTGTGCGTATTTGAAGACACGATCAAGCAAGCCTTGTAGCTTTGACCCTGTGATGGTTTTTTCATACCAAATCTTTTTAAGCAAGATACGCACATCATCAGGCGTAATGGACTGAATAGACCGACCCCTAAAGACGGGGTAAAGATAATTAGCAAGCAAGAGGCCTCTATTTCTGCCTTGGTGCTTTTACCCCTCCATCTCTTGGATCGGTCTTCGATATATTCCTTTGCCACCATCTCAAAGGTTTTGCGGTTTTCTTTAACTGCCAACTTCCCTGATTGCTTTTGTTGCAATGGATTAAGATCATTCCTGAGCATTTCACGGGATTGACGGGCAACTTCTCTTGCATGATCCAAGGTAATATCAGGTAATGACCCTAAGCCTAACATTCTGATTTTTCCAATAGTTGGGCTTTTGAACCGAAAGACCCATGCTCTGGAATTACCCCGAATGGAAAGATAGAGGTTCCCTCCGTCCGAGTGCATGCCACCTTGAAGTCGATTCAAATTACATTTAAATTTTCCTGAATAACTAACTGCTCGAACAATTGAAAATATAATTGTTTAAACAAATCAGTTATATTTTTTGTCTGATATACATCCTTACCTTTAACACTTTTTTTCAAAAATTCTTAATTATATAGTAATGATTGAAATTATTTTATATCAAATAGTAAGTAATTAAGATTTTCTGTCACTTAGTTTTTCTTTTATTTCAAAAAATTCCCCAGAAATAATACCTAATTCTTTATAATTCTGTAAAGTATATAAAATATCCATTGATCGTTTTTTTGGAGAAACAATATATCCTTCTTTTGTGCTTCTTTGTTTAAAGGCATAAATTTCATTAAATTCTGGTTTTGCACCATTAATGATTGTTTCTGCTACTAAAGTATCAACACTACAAAGCCCTATATTAAAGAAAAAAATATTTGGATTTTCAAGTGCATAAATATGAATTAATGCATTTAATCCAGATTTTGATACAGAGTATGAAAGCATAGCTTTTCTATATCTGATTCCAGCAATAGAAGAAGAAGAAACTACATTTTTAATAAAAAAATTATTTTTAATAAAGAAATCAAGAATAACTTTATTAGAGACTAGATTTAGGTCTAGTATGTAAAGAAAGTTGTCTATTGAATAATTATATCCATAATTTGGTTTTTCACCAAAGGCTCCTGCATTTAAAAAAACATATTCAAAATTACATTGTTTAGGTATGAAATCAGACAAAGTAAGATACAATTTCTTTCTATCTGTTACATCGCAAGATTTAAAATGCCAATTTTTATAGTTGGTTAATTTACTAGGAACAGTTCTCGAAATACTATAGACGTTATATCCTTTTTCTAAAAATAATATAGCTACTTCTTGACCGATACCTGAACTAGCACCAGTGATAAAAATATTTTTATTGTTTTCCTGCACTATATCCACCATCAACTGAAATAATTTGCCCTGTTACATAAGATGAGTAGTCACTTAATAGCCATAAAATAGTTTGTGCAATTTCTTCTGGATTTGCAAACCGTTTCATCGCTGTAATATCAATTTTTCTTTTAGTTTTTTCTGGATTTTGTTGTAATTTTTCAGGTGTATTCATTCCTCCTAAAGTCGGCCCTGGTGCTATAGCATTAACTCTAATTGCATATTTATTTTCTTTGTCTACAGCATTCTCTAATGCTGCTACTTGAGTTAGCATATTTAAAGCTGCCTTGCTGACTGCATAAGGAGCTTGTCCTGCCATCGCGATCACTCCAGCACATGAAGAAACATTAACAATAGCACCATTTTTGATGTTTCTTAAAATTGGCACTTCATATTTCAAACAATTTGCGATACCAATAACATTATTACGTAACAATTTTCCCCATATTACTTCACTTAATTCTTCAACATACATATACGGAGATGTTATTCCAGCATTATTAATAGAATAATGAATATTAATATATTTTTTTTGTATTTGTGCAAATACTTCTTTTACTGATTCTTCATTACAAATATCACAATTATAAAAACTACAATTTTGATTTAATTCGCTAAGTGCTTGTTCTCCTTTTTGTTTATCCCTACCAATTAAAATAACATTTGCATTTTGTCGATTTAATAATTTTGCTGTTACTAAGCCAATACCTGAAGTTCCGCCAACAATAATAATATTCTTTTTTGAAAATTGCATTTTTTTACCTATAATGAATATGATTTGGTCTAAGATAATTTTTGTTTACACAACAGTATACTCTATCTAACAAAGGATTAGATTTATCTTTAAAACAATTACCATCATATAAACATTTATTTATTGAATGATATTGTTTGTTTATTGTTTTTTTTATTAAATTATTATCAGCAAATAATGCTCTAGACATACCGACAAAGTCACAAATATTTTCTCTAATTAGTTGGTCTGCCTTTTCTAAACTATTAATAAAACCATCAAAACCGACAGGTATATTTGTAAAAGTTTTAATTGTTTCAACTGATTTATGAAGTAATTGATCAGTAGATTGATTATAATTAAGTAATTTATTATAACTATCTATTGTGGCAATAGAACATGTAATCATTGATACACCATGATTAGGTAATATTTTTACTAAATCTTCTAATAATTCAGGATATTGTCCTTGATTACCCATTAAATCATGAATACCCAATCTTACACTAATGTTCATTTTTCCTTGCGTTGCAGCATGTATACCATCAAGTATTTCAAGTAGTATTGTTCCTCTCTTTATTGTATTTCCACCATATTTATCAGAACGTAAATTTGTATATGGAGATAAAAAACTACTAATTAAATATCCATTTGCAGCATGTATTTGTATATTTTTTATGCCTGTTTCATATATCATTTTAGCGGATTCAATATATGCTTTTATTACATCTTCAATATCTTGTGCAGACATAACAACTGGATAAAATCTTTGATCTCCTTTATCTTTACTTTTTTGAGAAATAATACCACTTGGACTTAAAAGAGGATTATTTGTAATAAGTGGATTTCCTTGAGAACCGTAGTGATGTAGCTGAATAAAAATTAAATTTTTATATTGATTGTTAATTTGATCAAAAAAATTACATAAACTTATAAACTGTTCTTTATTATATAAAGAAAGATTATTTATACTCAGTTTTGATTTTTCTGAAACTGTTACATTGCCTGTAACTGCGAAACCACATCCACCTTGAAATATTAAATTATAAAAATCTGCTAATTCATTTGTGAATTCTCCTTTTATATTACTTAAACCAACACCCATTGGCGCAAAATATATTTTATTTTTAAATTGTAAGTTGTCATTAATAGTTAATGTATTTAATACAGATGTATATTGCATGATTAAATTGATGATAATTTGTTGATTTGATAGCTATAATATTTAATTAATTTAGTAATTAAATTGTGATTTTCTTTATTATCCTTTAAAGATATTAAGATAGTATTTTCACTGATATCAGTGAAATTTTTAACAAGTAAAATTTTATTCTCTAAGCAAGGTAAAGAACATTGAGTAATTTTAAAATCATTAGATAGATTTTTTTCAATTTCTACTAGCAGAGATTCCGATTTAAATTGAATTAATTTAGCACTTAGATGTTCTTGCTTTTCATTGTATAGAGTGATCGTATTATCTGTTTTTTTTGAAAGTTTAAAATCATGGCTAGGAGGAGTTTTTGTGTTTCTCAATCTTTGGAAAATGGGCATTTTCATGACACCTCCTTGTAAGCGCATTTTACTTTTAAAATAGCAGTTTTGATAGAAATATCCTGTGAAATCAATATGTTTTGGTTTTAAATTATAGTTAGAATTTGTGGGAATGATAAATAACTCGATAGGATAAGCAGAATCGAAATAGGAAAAAAACTCTAAAAACATATTTGAAATTGAAATTGAGACGTCTCCTAACTGTATTTGCAATTGTGTATAGCAAAAGTAATATGTAGCTTGTCTCATGGTTTCCATAAGCATAATTCCAGGAACATGATCGTGAATTTTTCTATAAAAAAAGTAATTATGTATATCTATATTAAGGATATGGGAAAATACGTGTATTCCTTTTAAGTTTTTTCTAAGATTAATATCTATTGTATATTGATTTTTATAAATATTATTAAGTTCTAATTCAACTTGTATGGGAATATAAAAATCTTTAATTTCATAATCGTTATTTGTTTTTTTTTGGTAAAAATCATTAATATTTAAATGAGCAACAGCATCTGTTTCTGTCTTTTTAATAATGCTGGGAATAGTTATTAAGTAGTAATAATCCCCTTTTCTTTTATAAAGCTGATTACCGATCTTTTCCTCATTATTCTGAATAAAAATATTAAATTCATTAATACTTAATTTAGTTTTTAATAAATAAATAGGTGTTGAAATTAATACATCTTCAATAGAATTTTTATGTACTATATTAGGATTTACTAAAGTCATTATGATCTCCATATTTGTATTAATTTAACACGTTGCAGTATATTTATTATAACTAATAAAAAATGAAAATCTATAATTTTTTATATTAAAATATTATTAATTATTAATTATCACTGATCATAATCAACAATTTAAAAAAAATATTGTGTGCAGTTAAAATAATGAAAATAAAAGCGCATATGCATAAATGTTGTAATTATATCTTCTTTTAATAAGATAGAAAAAAATCAATGAGAACGTTTGGTCGTTGATTCACTGCTTTTTTTGCTTCTTACATCTGAGAAGTGAATGAAATGTTCACGCCTTAACGAACGAAGTCTATTGGTTCAGCAATGAACGTTTTTAATCGAGTGAATCACCGCATCTATAGGTAATTTCGATCTTTGACTTGATGGCGTGTCCTAGAGTTATTTTGAGGATTTCTGATTGTGTGTTGTGGTGGTTTCATCGCTCTAGTCTCTAAATGATGATCGAAAGTCATGCAGGGTCATTAGCTGCGTTTTTAACGGCTAACTTTTCTGCTCGCTCTTGTTGCAATGGATCCAAATCATTTCTGAGCATTTCACGAGATTGACGGGCAATCTTCTTTGTGTAATCCAACGTAATATCTAATAATGATTTTCAATTTAGTATTCTGATCTTGTCTGTAATTGGATTTTTGAATCGGAAAACTCATGCTTTGAGCTATCACGAATAGAAATATAGAGATTGCCTTCATCGGAGTGCATACTCTCTTTAAGCCTGTTAATCTACTTATAATTATATAAAAGATAATGTTGAAAATTCCAATTAGTCTTTATATCTCGAAATAATACTAACAAACCAGCTTCAAAGTAGTAATTTTTTAGATAAGAAAAAAGCTTATTAAGAATGTATTTATTCACACTATCCAAAAATAAAAGTTCATTTTGGTTTATAACTAGACTAATTTTAAAGCCAACTGCAAGTTCAAAGTATTAAAAAACGTTATGAAAAATATGACAAATGTAACGCAAGAGTGTTGCATTAGGATTTTGGAGTCTTTTTTAAACCGCCGTTTATTAAATAATAATATTTTGTTCGTAAATATCTATATTTAATGAGTTTATAAATATTATTCGTAATAGGTATGTTATTTTTTGATAATCACTTATAGCATCTTCAACTGATCTATACTGCTCAGTTTTAACAACAGGTTCTATTTTAGGGTTGTTTCTAGTCACATTCCATCTAGTGCATGTTCCCTGTTTGGAATCCATGTCTGCTATTTTTACACTCCAATCATTATCAGAGTATTCTCGAGATAAAAGTCTAACTATCGTAATTTTATAGACCCCGCCTTTTTGGAAGACAGCACCTACAATCGAAAAGAACCTCCATTGACGCTTTAAAGCTGACGTTGAAACTTTAATGTAATATATATAAGCTGTAACTGAAGTTAATGAAGCGTTATTTATTTTTCTTTGAAAGAAAATAATAAAGCAGATATTTTCCGTCCCTTTTTTTCCCTATGTAAATTAACTGTAATATCGCTTTTAGTATTTAATTCGTGGAGTGCTGGTAATAAAATGAATTTGTTCAAATCTTTGAAATGTTCGTATTTATTCTCAATATTTAACATAGAACGAAAGGCCTCAACCGTAATTTTACGATATCCGACTTCCTTGTACTGAATTAATAATTCATACAATCTAATACTATATGTTCGTTTTAATGATGAAATATTTTTAATTGAAATACCTGTAAATTTATTTTTTAATTGTGTCAGGTATGGCATTATTAAATCCGAAAAAACTAACTCTATTTTAGCCTCACCGGTAAAATATTTAACTTGGCCTTGAACCCATCTAATTTTTTCTTCTTTGTGTTGCCACTGGATATAAATCCATCTTTCTGCAAGCTTATCACTAGCCTCTTGTAAGCGTCTTTCTGCATTTTCTTTTCCCATATCAGGAAAAGCATTGAAAAACTCTTGTGACGTTATTTGGAAAGTTTTATTTTGTGTAGTGTCTAGAGGGTTTATTTTTCCTATACAAACTAATAATAAACGTTGCTCTTGTAAGCTCAGTTTGTAACTAGCTTCAATTAATGAGTTTGATTTGTAAGCAACAAGATTTTTCATTATTAAAAAACATAAATAGTTAATGATGAGCAGTTCATAACATAATTTTATTAAGTGGAAAATAAAAAAATATTTTCCTCCTTTTTAATTGTTAGTATTACCGTCAAACACACCTCTTATTACCGTCAAACACACCTCTTATTACCGTCAAACACACCTCTTATTACCGTCAAACACACCTCTTATCTCTGAATAACATATTGAAAATAAAATATAAAACTTACCTTAAAACAAGAAAAATATATAAAACAAGTTATAAAATAAAAAATTCTGTTGATAACTTTTAAAAACAAATTTTTTATTTATGGTAATAATTATAGTTTATAAAATGTAATCTATAATTTCATCATCTTCATAAAATGTTACTCAGTGGGATTAATATATAATCATTTATTTAAATAGAACTAGGTTTGTCATATAATACGATAAAATACTTCTCTAGTATTAACCCACAAGAAAACATAAATGATTATCATAGATCCCTTCTAAAGAATTTATGCTTACATTTGAAAAAATAAAAATAATCAATACTGTAATTAATTAAATACAAGACGCTTCATGTAAACTCATATAATAAAATATTGCACTACATATGTAATTACATTATAATTTATCATATTATCATTTAATATGAAGGTAAGAAATAATGAGTACTATTCAAATTAGAGTGGATGAGAATTTAAAAAAAGATGCTTATAAAACTTTTAATAATCTTAAATTGTCCCCCTCAGATGCACTGAGACTATTCTTACGTTATGTTGCTGAAAATAAAAAATTACCTTTTTCAGAGGTTTCAGTAATGGTCGATGATAATAATAAATATGACGATATTTTAACGGTTGTACGTGAACGTTTAAACAATCCTGCAAAACGTGTCAGAGTTAACTTAGATGATCTTTAATATTGAATTTGACGAAAGAGCTTTAAAAGAATGGGATAAGCTAGATAAAACAATTCAAACGTTATTCAAAAAAAAGTTAAAACAATTACAGAACAATCCTCATATTGAATCTGCTCGTTTACACAGAGATCTAGCTAACTGTTATAAAATTAAGTTAAGATCTTCTGGTTACAGATTAGTTTATCAAGTCATTGACGGAGAAATTATAATTTTAGTTATTGCTGTGGGAAAACGTGAGAATAAAAAAGTCTATGGAACAGCCAATACTCGATTAAATAATAAATGAAAATTATCTAAAAACTCATACAATATGCAAAATTTACATAAATAAATTATTATCAGAATTAAGAACATCTTCTTCATCTGTTTTATATTAAAACTCGTCAAGTAAAACAAATAAAAGACTTCAAACTCATTAGAAACCGTGGCAAAAGTAGTAATTTTGCTACGGTTTCTAATATCCATGTATTATTTAATTTTTAATAAACAAACTTCTGAAGTTTATTAAACAACCATATCACGAATAGAATTGACCCAATCACCTTGCATCATACTTAATAGAAGATAAACCAATTAGTAGTAAGAAAGAGTAATTATTAAAAATAGTTTATAATAGTTGTTGAAACTTTTGAACAGTTATGAGACTATATTACTAGATTAATATTTTTGTATAAATCGTACCAAACGACCCGTCCGAGGTCGTTTTTTTATACCTAATTTCCAAAGAAAATAATCAATAGAATGCCCATAGTCTCTATTTCCGAAGCTGCCGAATTAACAGGGAAAACACGACGAACCATACAGCGACATGTCGCTAGTGGAAAATTGTCGCGATCTGTCGCTAGTAGTGGACAGGCTGGAATAGACACTTCAGAGCTTATTCGAGTGTATGGACAATTAATGTCGTGTGACAGAGATACGACAAT
>NZ_CAMXCK010000012.1:0-18174 GCF_947179105.1 Commensalibacter communis | reverse complement strand
AATGGATAACCAAACCCACGAATGCCGTAACAAATAACCATTAATAGATAACCACCCATTCCAATTCCAAAAATCATAAAGCATACATGCATTACTGACCACAAAATAAATCCAACAAACATTGCTTTTTGTGGAGTAATGATTTCTGCAACAACCCCAGAACACCATGCAGAAATTGCAACCATTAATCCATATATGGTAAATACCAATCCTGATTGTGCTTCAGAAAACCCCATATCTGTAATAAATTTAGACAAAAAAGCAGCTTCAAAGCCATCTCCAGCCATAAAGATAGCAATTGCAATATATCCCCAAATTAAAGAGAATGGCATAAATCCAAAGAGCAATTTTTGTGATTTCATAAAAGACCTATTTTTCGGTACAGTTTTAAAAAAGAATAATCTTTTCAATTAGATTACGCGTAAATTATTGTTTGATTTTTATTTAGGATCAATTTTAATTATATTTTTGTTACTATTTCATTTCAATTTTTCCCTAATCCTATATTTATCAAGATAAATTATAGTAATGGACTTATTTTGTATAATTTCATACAAAATAACTCTAATTTTACATGAAATTATATATTCATGGAGATGATATATTTGAAAAAAAATAAAAATAGTAATATTTCATGAATTTATAGTAAAAATATTGTGAATTAATTTATAATTAATTTGTTGTTTTTTTTACAAATATATCTACTTTCCAAAAGTAGATAATAATTTTGTTATGAAGTTAAAAAAGAATTTATATATAAGTAAATAGTGAAATGAACGATTTAAATTTATATTCAAACATTCATAAACATGTAAAGCATAGTAATGGGTTAATTGCTCTGCAGGTATTGTACCAGTTTGGTTCGACTAGCCGCGCAGAAGTAGCAAGGAAAATGGGATTAAACCGTTCATCTTCGGGTTACATCATAGCTGATTTGATCCATGCTGGTTTTGTCAGAGAGATAAGTAAAAATCACAATCAGATAGCAGAAGTTAACCATCGCGGTCGCCCTGGTATTTTATTAGAGTTAGTCCCCCAAGCTGTCTATTTTCTGGGTATTGAGATTGGCGTTGAATATATCACAATAATCCTAATTGATTTAACAGCATCTATTGTTGATATGAGACATAAACAATTTCCTTGTCATCAAGTTGGTGTTGAAAATGCAATTGATGAAGCAATAAAATTAGCGTCATTGATGTGTAACGAAGAAATTATGAGTAAACTTGAAGGTATTGGTTTTTCTATTCCTGCTCATATGAATGAAAAGGGTTATATTTTCGATGCACCATTATTAAAGTGGGTTGATGTGGATTTCTTAAAAATAGCATCGCGTAAATTACCTATGAATTTACCAGTTGCTGTTGAAAATGATGCAAATGCTTTTGCGATAGGTGCGATTTATCAATCTAATATATCAGTAGGCGTTACTTTATTTTTGGTACTGGAAAGTGGTGTTGGTGGTGGTATCGTCATTGATGGAAAGTTGTTTCGAGGAGGAAATGGTCTTGCTGGAGAGATAGGGCACCTTACTGTTCAAAATCATAAAAAAGAATATCAAAGATTAGAATCTGTTATCAGCTTGGAACAGCTTTTATCTCGTTACCATACATTATCAGGACAATCTAATGTAACAATTGATCTGTTTATTCAATACGTCCAAGAGCGTGAGCCTATCGCTGTAAATTTAGCGGATGAATGGGCTAAATATCTAGGGTTAGCGTTAGTACAAGCCTGCAGAGTAATTGATCCTAATAAAATTATTTTGGGTGGATCGATGGCAAAATTATATAGCCTCATTGCTGCGCGGGTTAATATATATATTGAATTATACCAAGAGACACCATTTCCCATTCCAGAAATTGTTTTAAATCAGAATCCAGAGCTAGGGTCAGCATATGGAGCTGCATGTATATTACATCAAAGATTTATGTCATTAACGTAATCAAAACTGCTTATTTTGACCGCCAATAATTATGTAAAATATTTTTATAGTTTGACACATTTTATGTGGAGTATAGTTTATGTCTGTTCATCATATTTTAGCCCCTAATGCGTTAGGACCCACCATTACCATTGGTGAAATCCTAGTCGAGATCATGGCAACTGAAGTTGGGGAAGGGTTTGCCCCGCCATTAACCTTTACTGGACCTTATCCCAGTGGTGCTCCAGCTATTTTTATCGATCAATGCGTAAAATTAACCGAAAATGCAGGGATTATTGGGACTGTTGGAAATGATGCTTTTGGGCAAATTAATGTAAAGCGTCTAGAAAAAGATGGTGTTGATATTTCCGCTATTTCAATTGATGATAGCTTACCAACAGGAAGTGCTTTTGTAAGATATAGAGAAGATGGTGAGCGTGATTTTGTTTTTAATATTGTTGCATCTGCTGCAGGAAAAATTGCTCGAAACAAAGCGACTGATACATTAATTTCAAAAGCTGGGCATATGCATATTATGGGCACTTTACTAGCTATTCCTGGTGCTTGGGAAATGGCTGAATATGCAGTTAATGTTATCAAGAAAAATGGAGGAACACTTTCTTTTGATCCCAATATTAGAAAAGAATTAACAGCTGATAGTGTGTTCAGACAACGTCTTGCTTATTTGTTAAGTCAAACAGATTTGCTTCTCCCTTCAGGGGAAGAAATCTTAACTATTACAAACACGTCGAGTTTAACAGATGCAATAAAAAATGTCTTTTCTGTTGGTGTAAGTGAAGTTGTTTTGAAACAAGGTAGAGAAGGTGCGACCTCTTATCATCGTAATGGTGACATTGTCTCTGGAAAAGCATTTGAAATCGAAGAAATTGATCCAACAGGCGCAGGGGATTGCTTTGGTGCAACATATGTCAGTTGCAGACGGCTTGGTATGACTTTGAATGATTCTCTTACTTTGGCAAATGCAGCAGGTGCCAGAAACGTACAATTTACTGGTCCAATGGAAGGAACAGCAACGTTAGACGAGCTTCAAACATTTATTCAAAATGTCTCAAGGAAAATATAATGAAAGTCACTCTTGAAGAGTTAAAAAAATATCGAACACGAGGTAACCCAAAGGGAATTACATCTGTTTGTTCAGCCCACCCTCTAGTCTTAAGGGCGGCTTTGAGGCTTGGTCGTGACAATACAAGTAGTGTTTTGATAGAAGCTACTTGTAATCAAGTGAATCATTATGGTGGATACACAGGAATGAAACCACATGATTTTGCAACCTTAGTATTTTCTTTGGCTAAAGAAGAGAAATGTCCAGAAGATTTAATTACTCTTGGTGGTGATCATCTTGGTCCCAATCCGTGGAAGCATTTACCTGCTGATAAGGCAATGGATGAAGCTGAGAAAATGGTTGTGGCTTATATCGATGCTGGTTTTCGTAAAATCCACATTGATACCTCGATGGGATGTCAAGGCGAACCAACAGCATTGGACGATCAGGTTGTTTCACAACGTGCTGTACGCTTAATCAAAGCTGCAGAGGAAGCGGCTGCAAAAAGTGATAAAAAGAAACCGCTTTATATTATTGGCACAGAAGTTCCCCCTCCAGGTGGAGCAGATCACGTTATTATATCTCTTGAACCTACCAAAGCAGAAGCTGCTGCACAGACGTTGAAAATTCATCAAGATGCTTTGTGTGCAATAGGACTGGAGGAGGTTACCCATAGACTCCTTGGTTTAGTCGTTCAACCTGGCGTAGAATATGGAAACTGGGATATTATTTACTACGATCGGGAAAGGGCAAAAACGTTATCAAACTCTTTGGATACAGAATCTAACCTTGTTTTTGAAGCACACTCAACAGATTATCAAGGGGTGCATTATTTATCTCAATTAGTTGAAGATGGTTATGCTATTTTAAAAGTAGGACCAGAGTTAACGTTTGCAGTCAGAGAATGTTTATTCGCGCTCGATCATATTGCAAGTGAAGTTTTCTTAGATTACCCAGATCGCTATCTGCAGAAAAATGTTGAACAATTAATGCTTGCTAAACCTGATTATTGGAACAGCCATTATCACGGCAGCGAGCATGAATGTTATTTATTGCGCCATTATTCTTTATCTGATCGTATTCGTTATTATTGGGCAGATCCCAAGGCGAATGAATATGTTACAACATTATTGTCAAAGATTGAAGGTGCAACTATTCCCGCTCCTTTAATGATGCAATACTTACCAGGAGCAGAACATTTTTCTAAAATTAGTTTTGAACCTGAAGAAGTTATCATTTGGTACGTGCAGAAGGTTCTTAAGACCTATCACAAAGCATGCCATCTTGATTAGAATTCTTTCGTTTTATTTTTAAAAAGGATTAAAAAATTGTCTAATTCATTACAAAACAAAGTCGCAGTTGTTACGGGTGCTGCTTCTGGTATTGGGCTTGCTTCTACAGAAATTCTAGTTGCAAATGGTGCAACCGTTGTCATGGTTGATCGTGATGTTGCAACAATGGAGAAAATACAAGCAAAATATAAAGATAAAATTATACTTTGCGTTACCAATTTAATCGATCCAGATAGCTGCGCAAAAATGGTTCCTAGTATTATTGAAAAAACAGGTAAAATTGATATTTTTCATGCAAATGCTGGATGTTACATTGGGGGTGATTTAATTGACTCTGATCCTAATGATATTGATCGGTTAATTGATCTTAATGTGTCTGTTGTTATGAAAAATATTCGTGATGTCTTACCACACATGATTAAACAAAAATCAGGCGACATTATTGTAACAAGCTCTATTGCAGGACATTTACCAATACATTGGGAACCTGTTTATTGTGCATCAAAATGGGCAACAAATTCTTTTGTGCAAACAATGCGCCGTCAAATTAGCAAACATGGCATTCGTATTGGTTCTGTTTCCCCTGGTCCAGTTATCAGTGCATTATTAGCTGATTGGCCAGAAGAAAACTTGAAAAAAGCAAAAGAACTTGGAAGTCTTATGGAGCCGATTGAAATTGCGGAAGCCGTATTATTTATGTTGACACGTCCACGTCATGTTGCGATTAGAGACATTGTCATTCAACCTCTAGCGCAAGAATTATAAGCTGTAATTTTAAAAGCAAAGTATATGACATTTTTTTCTTTCGGTTATTTTGGGAATAATTGAAAGAAAAATATACATACAACTTTCATACTAGATATTTTTGCTCTTCTCATTAAATAAGTCTTTTTACAAACCATCTAATAATTTTTGTAACATGTGTTATATATAACAAGCATTCCGGTATTTAGAGTTACTCTAAGGTTATCTTCAGTAAAAGAAGGCAGCCCTTTTTTAAGATAATTTAATAAATGGTTCGCTTTTTCTTATATGTTATACCTTAGGTCCCTAATCCTTCTCACCGGAAGTATGTCTGAAATAGTTGTTTATATATAGTTTTTATTTCGTAATTATTTTTTGAATGACTGATGGATCTTAAAAAAGAATAGGTTTTCAGGTCTTTGAATAAGGTTTTAAGGGACTTTCTAGAGGTTCAATAGAATTTTATTTCTATCACCTTTTTAGCTTCCGTAGAGCACTTAAAATCGTTAAAGGTTTCAGAATTTTTTTGTATTGTTTCGAAAATTATTTTCTAATAACTGGATGCTTTTATGTTTGTTATTTTCAGAAATATAATCAAAGTTGTTTTTTAGCGATGAAGTAATACCTGTTGGATTATATATAACGATTCTCGGAATTTTTCAATTCTTACTAAGTTAACTCTTTATGATTCGTGATTTTGATAAATTTAAGTAATTTTTGATATAGTGTTAATAACTTATTAAAGGTAAAACTATGTTAATTACAGCATGCGCTTCAGGATCAACAAATAGATATTGAAAACGGTTAGTTAATAAAATACTATAACGGGATAAAACACTTCTCCATATGCCAGATTATACCTTATTATTTAGTAATAATATTGTTCTTAGCAAACATAATTTTGAAAAATTTTCAAATACAACCACGAATATTTCAATTATATTAGATCCAGAAATATATCATGATGCTAAACTAGTCGCTCTGTAATATGCTCTTAAGAAAGAATGGCGACATCGAATGTCTGTAGGAGGCATAGATGCATCAAGATATCTAGTAAAGTGTTTGTTGGCTTTTGCTGTAAATGGTTTGAAAGACACAATTAGTTTTAAATTAATTTTTTACTTTAATAATTACTTTTCAATACTCTAAAAATAAATAATATAAATGTTGAAAACATCAAATGTGGGTATGAACATTTAAGTTAATGTGGTAATTTATAATGATTATTTCTTTTATTAACCAAAAAGGTGGTGTTGGAAAAACAACACTCTCCATTAATGTCGCTGCTTACTTTGCTCAGCAAGGGCATAAAGTGCTTTTGATTGACGCAGATAAACAAGGATCGACATCAACTTGGGTAAGCTTACGAGAAAATACCTCTTTTCAAGTGGTAAGTTTAGCACGAGCAAATATGGCACGTGACGCTATAAAAATGTCTATGGATTATACGTATACTATAATAGACGGTCCACCTCATGCTGAAGAGATTGCTCGATCTTGTATTGTAGCAGCTGACTTTGTCGTTTTACCTATTGAACCATCAGGCCTCTCAACTTGGGCTTCTGATTTGACTGTTCGTCAGATCATGGAAGCTAGAGATTTTAAACAATCCCTCAAATGTGGTTTTGTGGTTTCCCGCAAAATAGGGAAAACTGTTATTGGTCGTGATATAAGAGATATGGCAGCATCTGCGCAAATTCCTGTTTTAAATACGGAAATTGAACAACGTGTTGCTTTTGCAGAAAGTATAACTATGGGAAAAACAATTTTTGAGTGGGCGCCCAATGGAGCGGCTGCAAGAGAAATTAAACGTTTAGCAACAGAAATAGAGCAATACCAAGATTTAACAAAGAATTAATACTACTTTATTAGGAATTGATTTATGTCAAAGAAAACCTTTTCATTAGCACCTAAACCGAAATTGCCGATAAATGATCAAATCATAGCATTTGAACAGGGTGGGTCTGGACACGACGCAAAAAAGGTAATTTCTAGAGAAACAACGAAGCGTCTAAGTCTTGATATTCCTCTTAGTGTTCATACACGCTTTAAAACTGCTTGTAGTGCTACCGGAACAAAAATGGTTTCTGAATTACAAATTTTTATCGAAAAACGGACGCAAGAGCTTGAACAACAAGCGGGTATAATAAGAGAACAAAATAACCCTTAGGTTAATCTAAATTATTTAAGTTTCTTTATTTCTGGGTTCAGTCTAATTGTTGTTGGCATGTATTTAACTGACAGCTACAGATGTGTATTCATGCTACCATTTTATAAGCATAAAAGTATGATTAAATATGAGATAATTTCGGTAACTCATATAATATATAAAATTTCCTAAAAGTCACAGTGATATATAGTTTACGGACAAGATACGTTATTTTATTTAATGGAGGTTAATTACCTAAAGTAAGCATAATTTTATTTTTAACTACGTAATATACATTGGGGTTTGTTAGGAGTAACAACGAAATATATATTACAAAACTAAGTAAAATTTTAATAATAAAAATTTCTATTAATGATATGTTAAAATACACAAAATATAATCCTATCAATTTAACAAGAAAGAACATTAAAACGGCACATAACATTGGTTTGTATATACACAACATAAAGTCAGAAAAGCGTCCTCCCAATAGTCTCACGGCTAACATTGTATTTGGGAAAAACATAATTACATTTGCCAATAAATATAATTTGACTAGCACTTCAATGTTATAGAAGCCTCCAATAATAAACGAACCGACTTGAAGAACTGAATTAAAAATTGAAATATATAACAATAAATCAGTCTTTCCTTTTGACATAAAAACAGCCCCTGTCGTACTAACGATTGCCTGTAAAATACCCACAACTGATAACCAAACCAATAATTTGGGTAAAAGCAACCATTGAGAACCAAAAACCAAAAGTGTAAATTCATGACTGACTGTCGATAAGCATAGCATAACTGGTGGAACGATCATTGCAATCGCTTTAATAGATTTAAGATAGACCTCAACAGCTTCATTGGACGACGTTTGTAGTCGGCTTAAAATTGGATATAAAGACCTCGTTAATATGGATCTCATATTTTGCACAGGAAACAGCATTACTCTATATGCTAAGGAATATTCCCCCAATATTGATGCTGTGAAAAACTTACCTATAATCATTTCATCACTATTTCTAGAGAAATAATTTACAAAATTAAATAAAACTAAATTCGAACTAAATTTAAAAATCGATTTAATTTTATCTATATCAAATATAAATTTGACCTTCCATCCTGAAAAAAAACAGAAAGAAATAGAGGTAAGTAACGAAAAAGACAGTGTTTGAAAAACAAGACTATATACACCATAATCATGAGTTGCAAAATATACTCCCATTGTTAATGCACATATTGAAGATATTACTTCTGTAAGGGCAATCGTTCTAAATTTTGATTTTCTTTCTAAAATAGCCAAATGAACGGATGTGATGCTATTTAATATAAAAGTGATACTTATTAACTTGATAGTATATTGTAGTAGCTCAAGTTGAAAGAAGTGAGAAATATAGTAAGATAAAAAATAAAAAATTATTGCTAGAGAAAAACCCATTATTGTATTTAAAATAAAAACGGAGCTGATTAACGTATCGTCAATCTCTTCCTTTTGAATAATTGCTGCTGAAGACCCCATATCCCTCAAGATATTGACAAAGCTGACTACAATCATAGTAAGGGACATTACCCCAATATCTTTTGGTGTGAGATATCTTGCAAAAATAACCAATCCTAATAATTGGCAAGCTACTTTAACTACTTGTGAAAGTGCAAGCCATTTTACATTATGGAGTAAATTCATATAAATCCAACAATTAATAGTTATTTATTTTTGAAATAATGTGATATTTTCTTTATTGATATATCATTATTTGTTCTCTGCAAACCAAAGTAAGATAAAAATATTTGCACAGCTTTACTGATTAATATGAAGATGAAATTTGTGTGGTTGGTTTGATATGTGTTTGATAAATTAAGAGCATTGTTTTTATGATCTATTTCGTTAACATAAGTCAAAGCTTTAGGGCATGCTTCTACTATTGTACCAGACAATTCTAATATTTTACTGATCCATATATCATCTGTCTTTGGTGCGAGTAAGGTATATTCATTGCTATCAAATAATGATTCATTAACCATGTTTTTAGTTAAAACACAACCACCAACACCCGTAATAATATAATCACGACTAAATTGAATAGGTTTTTTACAGATTTTATATCGACTATATGATTGCAACTGTCCAAAAATATTTCTTTTAACTACTCTAATCCTTGAAGCTACCGCTAATTGAGATTTATTTTTATAAAAGGCGTCTAGCAATGTTTTTAGCCACATATCACCATAAATAACATCATCATCTGCATAAACAAGTATATCAGAATGATTTGAGGTTTTAATGGCATTTAATATTTTTCTGTATGGCCCAGTATTTTCCACAAATTTAACTTCTATTATATTCGATATGCTATTCAGCTCATCGACCCAATAAGGTATAATTTTTATACCTTTATCTGATAAATATGCTTCTTGTGATATCCATAAGAAAATTTTATCTGGCTTTTTGGTTTGATGAATTAATGACCATATTGTTGCACTACAAAGATCTAATCTTGATGAGGTTGTTGTTAAATTTACTGAAATCATAAACAGCTTTTCTTATATTTTTAAAAATTTTAAATTTTATTTAAATAGAATATTATAAGTAACAATGATGTTGATTGATCCCTTGCAGCTTATTGTCTTGTGAATTCTAATTTTTTTTGTCAAAGATAACTCCATATTATTTTTTTATTTTTAACAGTATGGAATGAATGACGGCAAGTATTTTATAAAAATTCTTTATTACATAAAATATTTGTAAATTTTTGTCATAGAAAAAAAATGGCAACAAGATTAAAATTAATGCTCAATTTTTAATATTGAATTGTTGGTTAATAACATTGGAGTAAAAACGCTCAATTATGGTTATTATATGGATCATCGTATATGAATCAGCTCAAAAATCTGCTATTTATGGTCTTTGTGATTTATTTTCTATGGCAGAGTATGCTTGTAATTCACAACAAAAAATAAAGGTCGAAATTATATTAGAAGATAATATTAACTATATTTACAAACAATCTCCAAATATTATTATTTTGCCTCCTAGTTTAAATAAAACTCCCAATACGTGTAATCATCAGCGACTCGTTAAGTTTTTACGTTATTATCATCTTCAAGGTTGTATTTTAGCCTCTATTTGTGCTGGAATATTTATCTTAGCAAAAACAAATTTACTTAATAATAGAGAAGCAACAACACATTGGGCGTATGCCGAAATTTTTAAAAGAGCTTTTCCCAAAGTTATTCTTAAAGAGGATCAAATTTTAATTGATAATGATGATGTAATTACTGCAGGAGGAATGATGGCGTGGATTGATTTGGGGTTAAGAGTTATTGAACGGTTTTTAGATCGTAATATTATGTTAAAAACAACTCAATTTATGTTAATTGATCCTCCAAGAAAATTACAAAGCCCATATATCAATTTTATACCTAAGTATAATCATGGCGATCAAGAAATCGTCAAAGCACAACGTTGGCTGCTAGACACAAATTTACGCAAAGTTACTGTAAAAGATTTAGTTAATCAATCAGGACTAGAGGAAAGAACTTTTTTAAGACGTTTTAAAAAAGCAATAAATTTAACCCCTAAAACCTATTTACAACATTTTAGAATAGAGCGTGCTCGTACCATCCTTGCGACAACTAATGTATCTATTGAGCAAGTCTCATGGGAGATTGGATATGCTGATACTAGCTCTTTTCGCAAGAATTTTACAAAAATAACCCATATCACCCCAAGAGAGTATCGTAAAAAAAATGGTATTACATCGTAATTATATTTATTCATTAAGCTGTAAGAGAAGTGTGAGACATAACAATTGAGTGAAGAATCTGTTTTGTATTTTCAACAAATAGTTTTCTTTGTTCTTTGTTAAGGATTAGTTCAAAAAAAACGGCAGTAATAGTCAATGTTTCTAAACGAAAAGAGAAATCAAAAGCAAAAAGTAGGCTTTTAAGGTTCTGTTCGTGATTGATCGACAAGCTAAAATATGAATATCGGGTTGCGCTAATAAACCGTTTTTTTGCCACCATTGGTGAACCTTAATCCTTCACATTCGTTATAGCATATTGACCCATGTCGTATTTCACAAAGTCACACGTCGTTAGGCGGGTAGGGAATGGAGATTTCCAAGCTTATTCGAGTATATGGCGAATTAAAGATACAACCTGTCACAACTGGACAAAAGTGAGACTAGGTTACAGCGTGCTACAGTCGGTGACACAGAACGTCCATCTAGTGCAACACCGTGATACAAGAGAAAATGACACAGAGGCAAGGCACATCCTTGACATTGAAAAAGCGGTTGAGAGCTTTAACCGTTTACTTTCTTCAAAATAAGAGACTATAGATAGCCTTAAAACGGCGTTAAAGCTGCTTGGGTAACGCCAAGAGAATCCCCCCCACCACTAAAAGAGAATATCGTATCATATCCTCAAAAAAACGATATTTTTGTCGATGGTAATTGCCCCGCATGTAAGCGTATATTACTCGCAAAACCCCTTAAATTATCCGATAACAAATGCTTCTAGCAGGAACTAGGACGTTCGGTCTTTCAAGTGAACTTAACGATCTGTATATAATTTTCTTATTATCGTATAATACATAGCATGTGTTGTTATAACTTATAAGACGGTAATCAACACAATTATAATCATTGTTAAGTTTGAATTGCCAGAGCTGTGGTTTCCCCTTAGACTATGATTGTCTTTTGACAGTATAATAAGTATGGAGTGTCCTTACCGTGCGCGCTTACATGTCTGGAAACTCTATTTAATTAATTTGATTTCTTTCAAAGATATCTCTCTCCACAGTGAGTATTAACTCCGTAATTCCCTATTGTACTGATTGATCCAATCTGTTAAACTTATTTTTAGATAATATAGATTTGTGTTGATATGTCTTCCTTCTAAGTGGATTGAGAAAAAGTAGTAAAAGTGGCTATTCAAAGTGTTTCTACTGTCTTTTGTGTCTCCATATTATACGTTGTCCCCTTACGGACTTGGCATATTGGTTTGTAAGGTTACGCTTTTTGTCTAAAGGGTTGCCCCGTTTCGACCTTTGACAAGTTTGAAGAGCCGCTATCATAAGAGTTAATGACCAAAAATCTACCTAAACAACTTTTTAGTTTTTTTACATTGCTTTTAAAGGCAGGTGAGAATTATCCTGAATAATATAGGGGCCACCAGCAATTACTTTCATTCTCAAAATACCAATTGTGTCGCTATTCCTTCTGTTTAAAGGTAATATTGCTCTACCTAAAGTCCAGCGACATCTCGTTTGCTCTTGGACGCTCCATCCTAACAAATCTTTTATATTTAAATGGGTATCAATTTCTAACGTATCGTAAAAATCAGATAATGTTATATTTTCAATTAAAATACCCAGTTGACGACGATCATCAACAAAAGGACCTATCGTTTCTGAGAGGCGACTACTTAGAGAATGAATAGTTACGAAATTAATATTAGGTGGCAGACGGAAGGCAATATAATTATTTTTCTCGTATATCATCGTTAATTTTTGACCATCTGGTGTCGTTAAATACAAACCATGATCATTTGTCAACTTTGGTTTAACACGAGTATCGAGTAAGTTTTGTAATTTGGATCTTTTTTCGATATCATTATAAATTTTTTCAACGAAAGCACGCGTTGTATTTAAAGGAGCTGCAGCGTCTTCCCAACTTTTTTTTCCTTTGACAGTTAAGAAATTATTGCATTGAACATCCGTATTTAGATAGCTTTCAGTTAATACTCCATTTGCTATAATAATTGAATGTTCTTCTGTTTCAAAATGATACACGTCATAATGATTAAAAGATGTATCTTGGATGATAGAACGTCCATTTACCAACATACGAACGGGCACAAGTTGTTCTTTTATGAATACACAATGTTCAGGTGTTATTAGTAAATCTTCATAAGGAATATTTTCTGCAAAAGCAGACTTTAAAATTCTAATTGGTAACTGGTCTTTATTGCTAACAGTAATTTGTCGATTTAAAATAGATGTTATTTTTTTTATAATTTTATTACCATTATGCACAGTGATAATTTCGTCACCTATTTGTAATTCTTCAACTTTTTTTTTCCAGAAACAGTTTCGATTTCAGTTCCTTTTAAAAAACATTTAATATCTGGAGGTAATCCAGTATTTAAAAATATATTAGTAATTCTTAATGTTTTGTTTGTTTGCTCAGCAGGAGCGAGTACAAATTGACGGTTAATTGGAAAATTATTGTTGTCTGATGATACGATTTGAAAAACTAGAGAAGTTGCTTTAGACCCAAGAAGAGAGGTATTACTATCCTGGTACCCTTTGTATTTTACTGTTAATTCTGTGGTTGAGCCATCAAAATATGTGATTTTTACTTTAAAATCTTGCTTTTTTTCCAGGTATTGGGCTGACCCAGCAAAAACAGTCATACTTGATATGTTATAAAATGGATCAGTTACAGGTATTTGGTTTTGTTCAAGATAATAAGCACCCGTACCGCCATCACTTTCAGTACCTGGTCCTGCATATAATTTAGGTTTATCATTTTTGCTCACATTTTTACCATCGTGGATACCTTGGGTATTATTGGTGTATTTGTATGAATCAAAATAGTAAGTAGTATCATTTTCCCATAAAGATGATAATGGTATAGTTCTTGCTTCTGGTAAAACTTGTTCTTGATTAGTCATGAATATAAATACCGTTGATATGTTGTTGGTGATTATTTTCAGAAAAAATGTTTTTCAGTGCCTTGTGAAGTGATGCTTTTAACATCATGCATTTTTTGTTTAAGCAATCGGTCAGTTGTTGGAATATCAGATGCCTTAAATTAATATTTGCAATGTCTAATATGCATCCTGAATGTTTCAAAACAAGAATTATGGCAGTCGTCATTACGCTCTACGTAACATTTATTTTTATTAACTATTAATTTCGATAAAATAATTGTATGATTAAGGCAATATTGGGTATAAATTTGCTTATATTCAGTTTCATTAATTTTTTGATCAATGTGAACTAAGGTAACAACTTGTGATGAACCTATAAAACCAGCCTGAGCATTAGCCATACCTGTTTTTATGGTATTTAATTGACGTGAATACATAATAAGAGCAATCTAGATAAATATTATTTTTGTAATTGAGAAATGATTTCTTTGGTATCAATAACTGTCGCATAACCTAAAGATAATGCATTCATAAAGACTGCATGAACTTCTTTGGCGGATATATTAATGTTATTGAATTGTGAATTCTGAGCCGCAATAGCATCATGAATAACGGTAATATCATAGCCAAGGTCACTTCCAGCACGAACCGTTGCATCAACACACATTTGAGCCATTGCACCAATGATGATAATATTTTTACATTGATGTTGATCCAAAATGCTTTTTACATTCGTTTCTTTAAAGGAGTTAGGATAGTTTTTTATAACAACATGTTCATTATCAAGCGGTTTTATGATTTCATTAATCTCAGATCCTTTAGAAGCACGTGCAAAAAAAGGAGCTTCTGGTGAATGCCATTCATGTTTGATATGAATTATGGGTAATGAATTCTTTCTAGCAGTTTCCAAAATTTTTTTACTTTGTTCAGAAACACTTTCGATATTCGGTAATGGGAATTTTCCATTTGGAAAATAGTCATTTTGTAAATCAATAGTCATTAATACAGAGTTTTTCATCTTAAATGTTCTTTTTAATTAGTAACAAAATTATATTATAAATTTGTTGATAGGATTTAAGAGTGGTAAAAGTGACAAATATAATTGTAATTCAGACATAATTAATTTGTTTTTTGATCATTAATAAAATATTATAACGATTAGTTATAAGAACGTATTATTGCAAAAATTGTTATAATTTCTTTTTTTTGACTGTTATTTGTCATTTTATTTTATGTAAAAATCTGCAAAAGTTGTCTTAACGAAACAAATTTATGATAACGAGATGAAAAATATACTCTTTAACTTACAAGAAAATTAGTTATCAAATTCTATTAATAATCTATTAAAAACTACTATTCCTGATCTTTTAATGTCCTCTAAAAATATTGAAGGCGTTTTAAAGTTACCAACATGTTTATTGTCGATTCATTCTTTGTAAGAGTTAACAGGTAAAGATTTTGACGCTGTTGATATTTCTTCACAAGAATCACTTGTTTTACGTCGTTTAACACAACTGGTAGAAATTTGTCGAATTAATCCTGTGTGGAAAGAGCGTATTAACAATCGTATTTGTTATTATAAAATAACAAAATATGAGATATTTATGTCTATTCCGATAACAGATAAAGAGGTGTTTACCGATTTATTTATCGATCAACGAATTGGTATGGTTGTTCCTATTGAAAAAGGCGAGTTTCAAATCGCTAGCAGTAGTGGCGCTACCTCTGGTCGAGCCTCTGAAATTGTTTATTCAAGAAAAGAGTTACTTGATACCTATAAAAGGGCGGGAGACTTTATAGGCAAACATATAGTATCTCGTTATATTGGAGTAGATTATTACCTCAAAAAGTTAAAGAGGATTTAAAACAGCTCTATCCTAATTTATTGATATTAAATTTTATTTGCAGCTACACCAGGTGAAACGATCGGTCTTCAACTAAATAAAGATAATAATATTTTAGCAACAGTTTCTGGGCTGCATTTAATTGAAATTGTGGATGATAATGGTCGTTGGGTAAAAGAAGGGAAAGAAGGTGATTTAGTAATTACAAGATTATTTGCAAATAAAGCTCCAATTTTAAGATATAAATTAGGAGATCATGTTATTAGAAGAGTAAATCTAAAAATAAATACATTGAATTCTATGCAATTTGAATATGTTAGGCGAAGTGACGGTTTTATTATAATTACAGATACTAAGTTTTATATTCCCCACGCACTGCCTATTATTGTTCAAAACTTAAAAAATGCTAATATTATAGCGTTATAATTTTTCTTTGAAATCGAACTTTAAAGCTTTTACATTACGCCCTTCTTTAATAGTTTTAAGTGTTATAATTAAGTTACTTTTATCATTTAATTCTTTTAAAGAAGGTTTTATAATCCACTGATTTAATGCTTTAAAAGTTGCATATTTATCTTCTACTTCTAACATGGAACGTAATTTTTGAATTGTAATGGTTCTTGACCCAATTAATTTAAATTGCATTAAAATTTCATATATTCTGATACTGTAATTACTTCTTAAGGATGCAATATTTCTAATAATAATACTGGTAAATTGACCCTTTAATTGAGTTAAATAAGGCATAATTGAATCAGAAAAAACTATTTCTACTTTACCTTTCTTATCAAAGTACTTAGCTTCTTCTTGTATCCATCTGATTTTTCTTTTTTCTTCCTTTGTAGAAATATGTATCCATCTTTCCGCTAGTTTATCAATAGCTTCTTGCAATCTTTCCTCAGCATGTTTTTCTCCCATATTTGGGAAAGCATTAAGAAATTCCTGGGATGTAATTTGAAAAATTTTGTTTATTTTTATTTCTTGGGGGTTAAGCTTAGCAATACATATCAGCAAAATACGTTGTTCTTGAAGGGTAAGTTTATAGCTGGCTTCAATTAAAACATTTGCTTTATAAACAATTAAATCCTTCATAATAATCCTCATATGATAAGTCTAGGTTATTCTATTAATCTATACTTATAAAAAAATAAAGATTAAATTCTCTAAATTTTACTATGTGAATATTACCCCCAAGTTCTATACCTATTACCCCCAAGTTCTATACCTATTACCCCCAAGTTCTATACCTATTACCCCCAAGTTCTATACCTATATAGAAATAACCAATTGAAAAAAAAAGGAAAAACACTTCCTAAAACAAGATAAAAATATATAAAACAAGTTGTAAAAGTAAATAACTGTGGATAACTATTATAGCTAAAAATTTTATATAAAATTTCTATTTTTATTATCATCAAATAAAAACATTTTATTTAAACCTATTTTAAAAACTTTAAGATGCTATTAAATACATTTTTATTAATATAATAAAATAGAATTATCAGAATAATATAGAAATTATTTTTTTGATTGATCTACTTTAATAAATAAAGTCAAAATAGCAGCAAATATATATAATATAATATAACACCAGATTGCACTAACAATACCAAATAAAGGCACCATTATAGTTGCTATTCCTGGTCCCACAAAATTACTTAATCCTGCTGATAGATTATATATTGATATTGCCGCTCCTTTATGATGAGGCTCTAGCGCTGCAAAAACAGCAGTCATAGGAACAAAAGCAGCAACTGTAAATCCAAATAATACAGCTGGAATCATAGCCATCCAATAATTGTGCCCAAATGTTATTGGAATATAATAAAATAAAAAACATGCAACTGCACCGCCAATGCAACCGAACCAACGTGCTTGACGTAACCAGCCAATATGATCCCCTAGAATCCCCCACATCACATTAGTAAAAATCGTTACAAACATAAAAATTGTCCAAATATTTTGCCACTCTGTTTTAGTAAACCCCAATCCATGATCAGTCACATTTTTTCCCACAAGCAACCATGGCATTACAACGGCAAATCCAAAAATAGGTGTTGTATTAATAATACGAACCAAAGCAGACATAAAAATATGTTTATTAGAAAATAAAATCGTAATAGCTTTCGATAACTCTTCTGTTTTTTCCTTAAAAGACAATTTTGATTTTGATATATCAGTTTTTACATTACGCAAAGCAATTAGCGAAATTAATCCACCTGCAACAACCCATCCAAGAGCCATCCATAAAGTATTATACTCTCCAATAATAGGATTAATATATCCAGGTAAGAATCCCCCTAATACACCAAAACCAATTGAATATGCTGCCCAAAACCAGCCCATTGCAGTAGAAACTTTGCTTTTATCCACATTTTGAATAATAAGAATAACAAAAGAATACAAAAATAATGGATAACCAAACCCACGAATGCCGTAACAAATAACCATTAATAGATAACCACCCATTCCAATTCCAAAAATCATAAAGCATACATGCA
>NZ_CAMXCK010000011.1:0-18279 GCF_947179105.1 Commensalibacter communis | reverse complement strand
AAAAATTAATCAATAGAGCAACTCATCTTATTTACTCTATTTTTAATAATGAATTCAAAGACTTTTTTAAGAATAAACATTACACTTTCATCATAGAATGATTGGTAGATAGTTATTGTTTTTTCGAAGATTGGATAGAAACAAGCAAGCTGAATAATACTCACCAAAAAGAAATGGCAAAATACTGGTGTTTATATAGGTTTTTATTGGTGTCCCGAAAAACTCTAGATCAAATGAGTGTTTCTTTTAATGAATTTTGTACTATTTGATTGATACTTATTCCCTGTCTTAATGAAGCTTCCACAAGCTGGGAATGTAATTCTGGAGATATTCTTAAAGGCAACTTGCCAGAATATTCTTTCTTGGGATTAATCCCTTTTTCTTTGCAGACATCTAAGTAGGTTTGCAAGGATTTCTGACCTTCTTTGCGCAACTCTTTAACGTCGTTTGCATAAAAATCAGCTCCACCGTTGAGATTAATAAACTCGCCTCGAAACATTTCAATTTCATTATCATATGTAATGATCGCCTTAAAGCCATCGATGTTCATAATATTGTTCATGGTGTTACTCCGTTTCGTTCTAACCATTTTTTTACGCTTACAACAGCTCCTTTGTCTGTATCAGGGGATGGATGGGGGCGGTGAAAGACCTGCACCTCGTTAAATAAAATTACAGCAATACGTGATCCTTCACGTTCTTGGATTTCAGCACCTAATTCAACAAATAATGCTTCTATATCTTTCCAACGGATACTTCCTTGAACGGGTCTAGCAAATATGGATTGAAGTGTTTTTAGGTGCTTTCTTTTCATAAAAAAAAGATATCAAAAGATGATATCAAAATCAAGTAATATATTACAAATCACAAGGAAAACAACATGAGTAAGGTCACGGGTGGAATTTATATTCCGCACTTAAAACAAGAAATTATCACGCCCGCATTGAATTATCTGGGTCTTGGTGGCGCGCGTGCCATTAACCAAGTCACAGGCACATTCTTAGCCGAGGGATATGCTGGTGGATACACGTATGTGAAACAGCTCGGCAAAGGCCCCGCAGTAGGTGCCATGCAGATGGAGCCAGCAACCTATAATGATATTTGGAAGAACTTTCTGAGTAATCCAAAACGCAGCCATCTTGCGGCCTTGCTTAAAAATATAGCAGGTGCTTTTAATGCAGATAATAATGGCATTCCCAAACCAGAGGTAATGACAGGCAATGTTTTCTTTGCAGCAGCAATGTGTCGAGTGTTTTACCTCAGAGTGCCAATCCCATTACCCGATGCGAATGATGCCACCGCAATGGCCCAGTATCACAAACGATATTATAACACCGCCCAAGGCAAAGCCATCTGGCAAGACAATGTCGATCGGTTTCAGCAGGCGATTGATGGGTGATAATTAATTATAAACAAGGTGAACAAAGAGCTGATTGTAAGTAATTAGCGATTCTGATTGGCATAATATTCAATAAAATGAGAGCTTTGTAGCGAAAATAATTGGGGGTATCGTTGGGGGTATTATAGTGAGTGTGGTGGTAATTTATCTTTACAAAACAATGAGTTAATTTATGATATTGGCGGAGAGAATGGGATTCGAACCCATGGTACGCTATTAACGCACACACGCTTTCCAAGCGTGCGCCTTAAGCCGCTCGGCCATCTCTCCTAAAGATTGCCTTTAATTGGAGAACACCATACCATTTTTTTTTTTAGAGGCAAGATATTTTTATTTGGATTTAAACTTTTTTATATTGTTAAATCAAATCGTAATATTTTTTATGTCAAAGAACTGGCAAAGCTCTCTAATGTTTCATGATGTAATAAAGCAACTTTTGTAGATGCAGCAAGCTGTCGTGCAGAAGTGGTATAGGCAGCATTAGAAACGACAGCAGCATAATGCGCATGATAAAAAGTTTTCGCAGCATTGACCTCTTGAACAGCTTTGTTTCCCACTGGTTTGCTATATAATTTACATTGAATAATTAACGTAATTCCTCTTTTAACAGCAATTACATCTGCACCTTGGTCTCCGCTTGCTGTAGTGACCTCGGCATCCCATCCAGATTGATTTAAAAGTTCTGCACAATAAACTTCATAATCAAAAGGATTCATTTTAGGAGAAAATTTGTGTCTTATTTTCTTTGTTCGTTGAAAAATTTTTGTTTGTTTTTTAGGGGGATATTTAGCCGTGTATAAAATATTCTTTATGACTTCTTTTTTAATTTGAGGGAAAAAATTGAGAAGTTGATAATTGGATAAACCTGGCTTAATTTTAGACTTGATAAAACGGTTTACTTCTTGCAGCCATTTATCTTCGACCAAACTGCCATATTCGTCTTTGTATATAAGTTGGTCACGTTTGATATATAAAATATTTGCATGTTGTTTGATTTGATAGTTTGCAATTCTCAAGGCTTTTTTACGTGAATGATTTTTCATTCTCCGTTTGTAAATAGAAACAAAAAAGTTAATTAATGGCCGACCGAATAAAAGCAGGAATACAACAATGCCCATTCCATATAATAGTTGGTTATGAAATATCGAGAAGTCGGATAAAGAAATAGTATTAGATGCGCTAAGCTTACCAAAAGGAGAGGGAAGCTCTGGCATAGGTTGTTTGTCTAAATATTGCAACAAACGTGAAACGATTGAAGAGGTTCCTGTTAATGATATTGGAATAATATCATTATTGATCGTGATATAGGCATTTTCTTTAGCGGTAAAATCATGAATAAAGATTTTTAATTGCTGAGTGGTTAAATTAATTTTGAAGTAAGTTTGATTATTTTTGGTGATGGAATTTTGCTTTCTTAAGGTGAAATTCTGCGTGCCGATGCTGAAATTTAACGCATAAGTATCTTTAAGAAAGTTGCTGTTTTGAAGATATGTGATTTGTAATAAAGATTGCCTACCTGAATAAATGAAAAGAGTTATGATGAAATCATTATCTTGACCATTAATGGTTAGTTGTTGGGATTTTGTATTGATAGAGGATCGCCAGAGCGCATTGTCGGCGACAATTTGGGATGCCGAAAGGCTGGGTTGGCTAGAACAGAATAAATAGCAGATTGTTAAAAAGACGTATAAAAACTTATTTTTCATAAATAGTCATCAGTAAATACTATATGATGTATTATTAATATATTTGATATAATATTAAGCAACTTATGTTAAAATGATGTTAATTGTAAAGGTGAATAAGGCTAAATAATACATCACTTTAAAATTGGTTAAATTATTATGGATTTTTAATATTACTCCAAATCATATTTTAACCTATTGATTTCTTTAATATTTGGTGCCCCAAAGAAGAGTTGAACTTCCACGACCTTGCGGTCACAGGTACCTGAAACCTGCGCGTCTACCATTCCGCCATTGGGGCTTGTAAAGCGAGTTTTATATAAATTATCGCAAGAGGTCAATTAGTTTTGATGACTAAGACGCTTTATTTCCCTTTAAGAGTAAGGATTAAGCTGGCATAATTTTAACAGTAATTTATTAATCATTTCATTTAGTCTAAAGGATAGTATTACATGAGTAAGAAAGTCAATTTATCTCTGGATCAAGTATATGATTTATCTGTTCAGATACTTTCAAAATATGGCTTATCTGACGCTCATGCTAAGGCGATCGCCAGAGTGATTTTGGCGGGTGAAAGAGATGAGTGTATCTCTCATGGTGTTTATCGGTTAGGGGTATTGGCACATACGATACAACAAGGCCATGTCTCTAAAACAGCAGAACCCAAAGTCACTATTGATGAAACATCGATTGTCAAAGTGGACGCTCAATATGCTTTTTCGCCACTCGCTTTTGAAAAAGGAATAGAGCAACTGGCGATTAAAACAAAACAAGTGGGTATTGCGGCTTTACAGATTAATCATTGTTACCATTTTTCTGCCTTGTGGCCAGAGGTAGAAGCGATTGCAGCTCATGATCTGGTTGGGCTGGCAATGACGCCAAGTCATGCTTGGGTTACTCCAGCAGGAGGTAACAGTCCCGTATTAGGAACAAATCCTCTGGCATTCAGCTGGCCTCGGGAACATGCAGAAAATCCTTATGTTTTCGATTTTGCAACTAGTGCCATTGCTAGGGGAGATCTTGAGCTGCATCATCGTACCAATACTGATCTACCGGATAATGTTGCACTTGATAAAGACGGTAAGGTAACGAACAATGCTAAGGCCGCTATTGATGGTGGGTCAATGTTGACATTTGGTGGGTATAAAGGCAGCGCGTTATCAACAATGATTGAGTTAATGTCAGGGTCCTTAATTGAAGATTTAACTAGCCAGGCATCACTGAAATTAGATGATGGTAAGAAATGCACGCCTTGTCATGGTGAATTGCTTTTCGCATTTGATCCAAGCAAGTTTGGCCTTGGTAATATTTCAAAAAGTGAAGCAAGTGCTGAACAATTATTTAAATCTATTGTCGATCAAGGGGCCAGATTGCCTTCACAACGTCGTTTCGAAGCACGCAAGCGTAGTCAAGAAAAAGGGGTATTTGTTTCCGAGCATATTTATGCCGATATACAAAATCTTTTAAAGTAAATATTGGGATTACTCAGAGGATATTGGTCAATATTCACACGGGTTTGTAAAAGAAATTTCAGAAATATTTAAAGCCCGTTATGTTATTTGAATCTTGATCAATACATATACGAGGTATAAGAAGTATATAAAGAACATTAGAGTCAAAATCTTGTGATATTTGTTTAAAGGAGTGTCTAAGTGAGCGATACACGTAAAGTAGCAACAGTGATTGGGAATAATAAATTCGTAGAAGGCTATATCGTAGAACGACTAGTCAAAGCGGGATATGTTGTTCGCGTTGCTGTTCCTCAACCTGCATTGGTTAATGTGATTAGACCTTTTGGAAATGTTGGACAAATTACACCTCTATATTGTTCTGTTAATAAAGAAGACACGCTTATCCGTGCCATAGAAGGCGCAGAAGTTGTTATTAATGTATCAGAGCTTGCATTTGGTAAAAATAAATCCAAACTTGAATTGCATAATGTGCAAGCAGCTCAAACGATTGCACGGATTAGTGCAGCCGCAGGTGTAAAACGATTGATTCATTTTTCAGCACTTGGTGCAGAGTTAAATAGTCGCTCTGCGTATTTAGTCAGTAAGAAAAGAGGCGAAGATGCCGTTTTACAAGCTTTTCCATCTGCTGTGGTTTTACGCACAGGGATTGTTTTCGGACCTGAAGATCAATTTTTAAATAAATTAGCTTTAATCGCCAGTTATTTCCCAATTATGCCTGCATATAATGCAAATACCAAATTACAACCTGTATATGCGGGTGATGTTGCTGATGCTGTTATGAAGGCTGTGCAACAAGTCGAATGTGATGGAAAAATTTATGAAATTGCTGGGGCAGAAATTTATACCAACCGCGAATTAATGAGCTGGTTGGTCGGATGGCTCAGAACAGGTAATGATGTCAGTGGATTAAGTCCAGCTTTGATTCGATTAATGGCATTTACATTGCAATTTATGCCTGGTGCTATTATGACGCCAGCGTTGCTGAATATGATGGAATATGATTCTGTATCAAGTCAAAATGAAAATGGTTTATTGGCTTTGGGAATAGTGCCAACACCAATAGAAATGATCGCCCCAATTTATTTATATTGTTATCGTTCTATTAATGATTTTACGGAATTAAAACGCTTACAGCATCGGATTGAGCAATAAAATACTATAAAATAATCTTTTTTTAAATTATTTTAACAATAGGTCAGCATTACTGTCTTTTATTTGATCGAGGAATAGAATAAACATTAGGTGTAATTGATTTTGTAATCGTAAAGGCGATGGTAATATTATGCCTAATGTTATGTTAAAATTTATTTCTCTCGATCAACAGCAACCTGAAAAACGGCCGGCAGGAATACGTAAAACCGATTTCATGGAAACATATCGTCGGTTTTCAGATGAACAAGCAAAAACACAAGCCAGTCGTTGTTCTCAATGCGGCGTTCCTTTTTGTTCAACAAAATGCCCGTTATCCAATTATATTCCTGACTGGTTAAAACTTACCGTTGAAAATCGTTTAGAAGAAGCCTATGCGTTATCTTCTGAGACGAATAGTTTTCCAGAAATTTGTGGTCGCATTTGTCCACAAGATCGGTTATGTGAAGGCAGTTGCGTCATCGAGCCAGGATTTAAAAGTGTAACTATTGGTGCGGTTGAGGCATATATTACCGATCATGCTTTCGAAAATGGATTGATTCAACCAGTTGTTCCTGCACAAGAGCAAACTCAATCTGTCGGGATTGTGGGGGCTGGCCCATGTGGATTGGCTGCTGCGGTGGTATTACGTCAAAAAGGGTATCAAGTCCATATTTATGATCGTTATGATCGCGCAGGCGGATTGCTAACTTATGGTATTCCGACGTTTAAACTTGAAAAAGAAGTCGTTGCAAGACGTCAAAAATGGCTAGAAGACTCAAATGTTGTTTTTCATTTTAATACGAATATTGCGGATCAAACAGGCGAGGGAACAATCTCTTTTGCTGATTTGCGTCAGAAACATGATGCTGTGTTCATTGCAACAGGTGTTTATCAGAAGAAAGAAGTTAAATTATTAGGAAGCCATTTGAGTGGTGTTGTGCAAGCATTGGATTATTTAATGTCTTCACAACAAACCGACAAAGCCTTAACAGCCGACATGGATGCCAAAGGCAAGGATGTAATTGTTGTTGGTGGTGGTGATACGGCAATGGATTGTTTACGCACAGCCATTCGTCAAGGCGCAAAATCAGTTAAATGTTTATATCGTCGTGACAAAGCTAATATGCCAGGCTCTATGCGCGAAGTTAAAAATGCGGAAGAAGAAGGTGTAGAATTTATTTGGCAAGCAGCACCAGAAGCATTTATTGGCAATGAAAAAATTGAATCTATTCGTGCATTAAGAACCGAATTAGGGTTACCAGATGCGGGCGGACGTCAAAGTGTTCGCATTATTGACGATAGTCATTTTACATTGCCTGCAGATATGGTGATTAAAGCATTGGGATTTGATCCAGAACCCTTGTCCGAATTATGGAACGATGCCAATTTAAAAGCGTCTAAATATGGTACAGTCAGCGTTGATCGGCAGAAATTTATGACCTCTATTGATGGCATTTTTGCAGGTGGCGATATTGTGCGTGGTGCTAGCTTGGTTGTGTGGGCAGTGCGCGATGGTCAGGATGCGGCGTTGCAAATTGCGAAATGGTTAAAAGAACAATAAATTTGTTCTAAAAAAACCTTAACGAATTATTCAATTAACAAAAGCCAGCCCAAAGAATGGCGGGGTTTTATCATCTATAGGCGGATAAACAGATGAGTGATACGAATTATATTGAAGATAGAAAAAGAAACGAAGCAATTCTTGAGCGTGCAGGGGTATATTCTCAGGATCAAGAACATGATGCTTGTGGTGTAGGATTTGTTGTTTCGCTGGATGGTAAAAAACGTCGTGATGTTGTTGAAGCTGGGTTAACAGCTTTAAAAGCATTATGGCACAGAGGAGCTGTGGATGCTGATGGTAAGACAGGCGATGGTGCTGGGATCCATGTTGAAATTTGTCAGGATTTCTTTTTAAAATCCATTCGCAGCGGTCATCATCACGTCAAAGAAGGTGATTTGGCTGTTGGAATGGTATTTTTGCCAAAAAATGATCTAGCCAGCCAAGAACGTTGTCGTCAAATTGTTGAAACCGAAATTATTGCATTTGGATATTCAATCTATGGATGGCGTCAAGTGCCAATTAATACCGATTGTATTGGTGAAAAAGCCAATGCAACTCGCCCTGAAATTGAACAAATTTTAATTAGTAATACTAAAAATCATTCAGAAGAGGAATTCGAACGTAATTTATATATTATTCGTCGTAAAATTGAAAAACGCGCCACGGAAAGTCACGTCGATTTATATATTTGTTCGCTATCTTGTCGTTCAGTCATTTATAAAGGAATGTTCTTAGCTGAGAACGTCGCCGATTTTTATCCTGATTTATTGGATGAACGCTTTGTAAGTCGCTTTGCGATTTATCATCAACGTTATTCAACTAATACATTCCCAACCTGGAAATTGGCGCAACCATTCAGAAAAATTGCACATAATGGTGAGATCAATACTTTATCAGGAAATATCAACTGGATGAAAAGCCACGAGACCCGTTTGTCTCATCCTGATCTTGATGCTTATATGGCTGATTTAAAACCCGTTATTCAGTTTAATGGTTCTGATACAGCGGCTTTGGATAATGTGTTTGAATTATTGACTTTTGCGGGGCGTGATGCACCAACTGTTAAGGCATTGATGATTCCTCCTGCAATGGGGATGCAAAATCACTTAACTCAAAAAGTGAGAGATATGTATAGTTATTCTAATGCCGTAATGGAACCTTGGGATGGTCCAGCAGCATTATGTGGAACGGATGGCAACTGGGTGATTGCAGGTTTGGATCGTAACGGATTGCGTCCCTTGCGTTATACAATCACGACAAATAATTTAATGATTTTGGGTTCTGAAACTGGGATGGTACGTGTGCCAGAACCAGATGTTTTGGAAAAAGGGCGTCTAGGACCAGGGCAAACCATTGGGTTTAATATGCAGACTTGCAAATTATATAAACCAAATGATATTACCGACATGTTAGTGCAACGTCATGATTATAGTGAATGGGTAAAAAATACTCAGCAAATCACATCAATCGTGAGGGATCAAGAAACTGAAACGCATTTATTTCCTTCAGAAGAATTACGCAGAAGACAACTGGCGGTAGGGATCAGCATTGAAGATTTAGAAACCGTTTTACAACCAATGGTTGAAACTGCTGCTGAAGCGATAGGCTCTATGGGGGATGATACGCCATTAGCGGTGTTAAGTGATCGTTATCGTGGATTGTCCCATTATTTTCGACAACGGTTTAGTCAAGTAACTAATCCGCCTATTGATAGTTTACGCGAAACTCAGGTGATGACTCTCAGCACACGCTTGGGTAATTTAGGGAATATTCTGGATCAAACTTCTGAACAGTGTCAGATGTTGCAATTATCTAGTCCTGTATTAACCACCAGTGAATTTAGTGCACTGCAAGAATTTTGTGGAAAAACGGGTGTAACGATTGATTGTAATTTCACGGTTACTGAAGGGGAACAAGGGTTACGTGATGCGATTGCTCGTATTTGTTTCGAAGCTGAAGAAGCTGTCCGGGCTGGGTGCACTCATGTATTCTTAACCGATGAAAAACAAACCAAAGAACTTGCACAAATTCCAATGGTTTTGGCAACTGCAGCAGTACATACCCATTTGGTTCGCCAATCGCTTCGCACATTCACGTCATTAAATGTGCGTTCAGCGGATACATTAGACGTTCATTCGATTGCCGTATTGATTGGTGTGGGTGCAACAACCGTCAATGCTTATTTGGCGCAAGAATGTATTGCAGATCGTCATAAAAAAGGTTTATTTGGTGATGTTTCTCTGCGTGAAGCCATGCAACGTTATTGTAAAGCTGTCGATAAAGGCTTGCTTAAAATTATGGCAAAGATGGGAATTTCTGTCGTTGCTTCTTATCGTGGTGGATATAATTTTGAAGCGATTGGGTTGTCTCGTGCTTTGGTGGCAGAATTCTTCCCAGGAATGTCTTCTCGTATTTCAGGGATTGGGTTGTCAGGGATTGCTCATAATGTCAGCACTTTTCATGAAAAAGCATGGGATCCAAATGTTAAGATCTTGCCAATTGGTGGATTATATAAATGGCGTCAACAAGGTGAAAAGCACGCGCTGAATGGGGATGTGATTAAACTAATCCAACAAGCGGTGGAAAAAGACAGTTGGCCTCTATATCAACAATATCTTGAAGCCATCAAAGAACAACCTCCGATGGCGTTGCGCGATTTATTAGATTTTCAGTCTTCTAATAAACCTATTCCAGTTGAATCTGTAGAGAATATTACTCAATTACGCCGTCGTTTGATTTCTCCGGGTATTTCGTTAGGAGCATTAAGTCCAGAGGCTCATGAAACCTTGGCGATTGCGATGAATCGTATTGGGGCTCGTTCTGATTCCGGTGAAGGTGGTGAAGACGCAAGTCGATATAAACCTCGTCTTAATGGCGACAATGCGTCATCAGCGATTAAGCAAGTTGCATCAGGTCGCTTTGGAGTAACGGCGGAATATTTGAATAATTGTCGTGAGATTGAGATTAAAGTGGCTCAAGGGGCTAAACCAGGTGAGGGTGGTCAGTTGCCAGGGTTTAAAGTTACCGAGTTAATTGGTAAATTACGCCATGCTGTGCCTGGGGTAACCTTAATTTCTCCACCGCCTCATCATGATATTTACTCTATTGAAGATTTGGCTCAGCTTATTTATGATTTAAAACAAATCAATCCTGATGCTACGGTTGCGGTTAAGTTGGTCGCATCGTCTGGAATTGGAACGATTGCTGCTGGAGTTGCGAAAGCTAAGGCAGATACGATTTTGATTTCTGGTCATAATGGTGGAACAGGGGCTTCTGCTCAAACATCGATTAAATATGGTGGTATTCCTTGGGAAATGGGCTTGGCTGAAGCACATCAAGTGTTAATGCTGAACCGTTTACGTCATCGGATTACTTTGCGTGTTGATGGTGGGATTAAAACGGGTCGTGACGTTGTGATCGCAGCGATGTTGGGTGCTGAAGAATTTGGTATTGGAACGCTTAGTTTAATTGCGATGGGTTGTATTATGGTGCGTCAATGTCACTCTAATACTTGTCCTGTCGGTGTCTGTACTCAAGATGAAGAACTACGTAAAAAGTTCGTCCAAGATGGTGCGGATCGTGTTATTAACTTATTCTCTTTCATTGCGGAAGATGTTCGTAATATTCTTGCCTCCCTTGGTTTTTCTTCGTTGAAAGAAATTATTGGACGCACTGATTTGTTAAGGCAAGTTCTGCGTGGTGCATCTTATCTTGATGATCTAGACTTAAACTCTTTGTTGGCTCGGGTGGATGCAGGTCCGTATGAAAGATATTGCACGCGTGAGGGTCGAAACGAAGTTCCAGAGACGTTGGATGCACAAATGATTGTTGATGCTCAACCATTATTTGAGCATGGTGAGAAAATGCAATTGCGTTATAATGTGCAGAATACTTACCGTGCAATTGGAACGAAGATTTCATCCAAAATTACACGTCGTTTTGGCATGAAAGGGTTGGCAGAAGATCATTTGACTGTGCGTCTTAGCGGTTCAGCGGGTCAATCTTTGGGAGCTTTTGCAGTTCAAGGGTTGAAACTTGAAGTGTTTGGCGATGCGAATGATTATGTTGGTAAGGGTCTATCTGGTGCGACGATTGTGGTGCGTCCAGTTCCTGAAACGAAATTAATTTCTCAACATAATATGATTATTGGTAATACAGTCTTATATGGTGCAACCTCTGGCAGTCTGTATGCTGCGGGGATTGCTGGTGAACGTTTTGCTGTTCGTAACTCTGGCGCCACTGCTGTGATTGAAGGGTGTGGTGCAAATGGGTGTGAATATATGACAGGTGGAACGGTCGTTATTCTGGGTGAAATTGGCGTCAATTTTGGGGCTGGCTTTACAGGAGGGATGGCTTTTATTTATGATCCACATGCGCAATTCGAAAAATGTGTCAATTCCGAAACATTAATGTGGCAGCGAATTGCAGATCCAAAATGGGAGGATGTTTTACGTCAACACATAGAACGTCATGCAGAGGAAACTGAAAGTCACTATGCGATGTCATTGTTACATGAATGGCAAAATATTGTGCAACATTTCTGGCATGTTATTCCAACTGAATATGCCAAAGCGATTGGGTTGGATTTGACGTCCGAACTCAATAAGAAAATAGCATAAATCTTTATAAAATATCCCTGTATCTTTTAAGAATGATACAGGGATATTTGGTATTTGGACGATAAAAGATAAATTTCGTTCCATGATAGTATTTAATTAAAGATTATTTTAACAATTTGAAGTGATTTAAAACAAAAAATTAATTTCATAATAAACTGAAATAGAAGCTATATAAGAGGCTATAAAATTTATGAAATAAATTGTAATGAAATTTATAATTCTTATTATGTATAAAATATGATATATAAACAAATTGAAAAGTATTTTAAGCAAGGACAATAATTTCATAACCGAACATTATATACGATCAACACAATCTGAATAAACAGATTGTTTGAATAATTTCTCTGTTTATAATACATTTATAAAATACAAACATTATATTAATTATTTAAAGCGGAGAGAGACTAATATGCCAGTTACTGGTCTGGCTACTGTTTTATTAGCAACAGCCATCCTCTTAGTCATCGTCAGTGCGGTTCAGCCTTTGGCCAAACGTATTGAGTTATCAGAAACAGTTCTGTTGGCGATCGTAGGGATTATTTTAGGGGGCGTTGCAGATATTGTATTGCATAGTTCCCATATTTATATTTTCGATACTGCCGCAGAGGTCTTATTAGATTTCCCAATCAATAGTGAGGGGTTTCTTTTAATCTTTTTGCCAATCTTGGTATTCCAAGCGGGATTGGCCATTGATGTGCGAAGACTTTACCATGAAATGGGTACTGTGTTGTTATTGGCTATTGTGGCTGTCGTGCTGTCGACGGCTATGATTGGGCTGGCTCTGTATCCGTTTTCTGGAATGCCTTTGATTGTTTGTTTATTGGTGGGTTCTATTGTTGCAACAACGGATCCGTCCGCAGTCGCTGGGATTTTTAAAGAGATCGGTGCTGCGACACGATTAACCCGTTTGGTTGAGGGTGAATCTTTATTAAACGACGCGGCAGCAATTTCCATTTTCTCCACATTAACAGCAGCCATTATCGCGCATAAAGAAGTTCATTTAATGAGCTCTGCAATTAGTATTCTGGTTTCGTTTGCTGGGGCAGTGGTTGTTGGCTTTATTTTTGCACGTCTCTCTTTATGGATGATTGTGGCACTAGGGTCTACTTCAGGACGGGCTGCTGAAATTACATTAACAGTGGCTTTGCCTTACATTTCTTATATTGTTTGTGACGAAATTATTGGTTTCTCTGGTGTTGTTGCAGCAGCAGCAGCAGGGCTTACGCTTTCCGCATACGGGCCGTCGACATTTCGCCCTCAAACTTGGCGTTTTTTAAACGAGATTTGGCAACAGATTGTTTTTTGGGCAGGGTCATTGTTGTTTGTCCTAGCCTCCATGTTGGTGCCTCGTTTGTTAATTGGGATGACCAAGTGGGATTGTGTATTGATTCTAATTGCTACAATTGCAGGATTGATCGCACGTGCAGTTGTTGTTTTTGGGATGTTACCTATTCTAGCGGCAACAAAGATTTCTCCGCCTATTCCTACACCCTTCAAAGCAACAATGGTGTGGGGGGGATTGCGCGGCGCAATCACGCTGGCATTGGCATTGGCTGTTACTGAAAATGAGTTGGTTTCAACACCGATATCTCATTTTGTTGGAATCATCGCAACGGGGTTTGTATTAATTACATTGTTAGTTAATGGAACGACTTTACGTGCCGTGGTTGTTTATTTCCGACTAAATGAACTAACCCCGATCGATCAGGCCGTGCGCCATCAGATATTAGGTATTGGTTTAGGAAGAGTTAGAGATAAAACAAGACGTACAGCCAATGAATTTGGTTTTAATAATCGTATTACAGGATATGTGATTGAAGGTCTTGAAAGACGAATTGAGGACGAGCAAGAAGCGAATACGTTTGATACCGCTTTGGGCAATCGTCAACAAATTACATTGGCTTTGATTACCATTGCTGCGCAAGAGCGTTCAATTTTGCTTGATTTATTCCGTATGCAAGGCTTACCCAGAAGGGTGATGGAAACATTGTTAAGATCAGCTGAAGCTGCTCTTGATGGTGCTTGGCAAGATGGTCGCTATGGATATGTAAAGGAAATGCATAAACGATTACATCCGCCTTTACGGTTTCGAATGGCTCAAAGTATTCATCGCAGACTACATATAGATCGTCCGTTGATGTATTGTATGATGGAACGTTTTGAGATTTTGTTGATTTCAAGATTTGTTGCTATATCGTTAACTCGTTTTGTTAAACGCAAAATTGAGCCGACGTTGGGATCACGTGTGGCGGATATTGTTTCTGAAGTGCTAGACAGACAAAATCGTATGTTGGATGATGCCTTGGAAACGATGAGAATGCATTATCAAGGATATATTGAAGCCTTGGAAGCACGTTTCTTGCAAATGGTTGCGTTAAGGTTTGAAAACGAAGAATATGATGATTTGCATACAGAAACTCTGATCAGTGAAGAGTTATATCAAGAGTTAGAAAAAGCTGTTGAAAAGCGGTTTGCGCGGTATAATCGTTCTTTGAAATTCAATTTAAAGAGTGGTATTGAGCAACGCGTTCAGGAGCTTCCTTGCCTTAGAGGCGTTCCTCAAGCTGTTTTGTATGATATTTCGATGTCGATGTCTATTTATTTTGTTTCGCCTGGTGAGAGGATTTTCTCTCGTGGAGAACGAATTAAAAATGTATTCTTTATTAGTAACGGATTATTCGAAACACATGTCGAAGATAAAGTCTTTACATTTGGTTCAGGGGATATATTAGGGGCAAAAGAGATCATCGGTAATAAGAAAAGAACGGAATCAATATATCGCTCTTTGCGTTTTGGTTATTTATTGACCATGCCTATCGATGTATTCAAACGATTAATATCTGAATACTCTATTGTTCGTCATAATTTGATACAGATAGATTATGCACGCCATCGTCCTGAGGGCGATATTGTCGTGGATAATAATCTTCCTTTGTTAGAATACAATCCTCTTGCAATAGAAAAGCCACCTGAAGGGGGCTCTGTTTCTAATGAGGCGAAAAAAGATAAACAAAAGAAAGAGGATCAGAAACAGCCGAAAAATCAGCCTAAGGCTAATGAAGATAGTGAAAAAGATCCTTTTCAGTAAAGTTCAGATCATAAAGTAATTGTTCATAGAGGAAAGTTTGAATTTTCCTTTATGTTCGGTTACTCTGTTTGACGTAAAAAATAAAAGATTTAGAACGGAATGGTTGAATTAAATATAAACAATAAAATAGTTCGTTTAGACGTTTCTGATGATATGCCGTTATTATGGGTTTTACGTGATGTAATGGGTTTAACAGGCACCAAATATGGCTGTGGCATTGGTGAATGTGGCGCTTGTACGGTGCATTTAGACGGGAAACCAGTTCGGTCTTGTTCTTTACCAGTGGGATCCATTGGCAATCAATTGATTATTACCATAGAGGGATTGGATAATGATCCAATTGCTCAAAAGATACTTGATGGTTGGGTTGAGAAGCAGCCAACACAATGTGGTTACTGTCAACCAGGTCAGATTATGGCTGCAATTGCTTTGTTACATGAAAAAGAAAAGCCAAGCAAAGAAGAAATTAATCGTGCTTTATCGGGACATGTCTGTCGTTGTGGTATGTATCAGCGTATTCGCAATGCGATCAAAGTTGCAGTGGGGAGTACAGAAGATGAGTAATTTATCCAGACGTGCTTTTTTCACGAAGACAGGTGCATTGATCTTGGGTGTTTCTTTGCCAGTACTAGCAAAAGCGCAAGACAAAATTGTTACATCGAAGTCAGAAGATGATCCACATCATAGCGTCAACACACCATCAAATAATGAGTATCATAACGCGTATATTGAAATTACATCAAATAATCAAATTTTGTTTCATATTCCTGATATTGAATTTGGGCAGGGAATTTATACAGCAGCAGCGATGCTTTTGGCAGAAGAGTTGGAAGTTGAGTTATCAGCAATCAAGGTTGATGCTGCTTTGCCAAACCCAGAATATATTATAAAAGGGGAAGTGACTGAAGTCACTTGGGGATCTGGATCAACTCAAAAAGATTGGTTCCCCTTGCAACAATCAGCAGCAATATTACGTACGATGTTACTGCAAGCGGCTGCACAATCTTGGAAAATAGATATCAACCAGTGTCATGCCAAAGCAGGTCAAATTTATGGCCAAAATGGTCAACAGACGCCTTACGCACAATTTTTACATAATATTTATAATTTATCGATACCCAATGAAGTCCCATTAAAAAAAACAGAAGACTATCGTTTGATTGGTAAATCTCAACCACGTGTAGATACATCTGAGAAAATTAAAGGCAAAGCAATCTACGCAACAGATATTCATCTTGAAGATCCATCTGTTCCAGCGATAAGAACAGGGTTAATGATTGCTTGTCCTGTAGTGGGTGGAAAATTAGCACATCTTGATGATAAGAATGCAAAACAGATACAAGGTGTTATTGATATAGTATCTTTAGAGAATATTGTTTGTATTATTGCAGAAAATTTCTGGATTGCTTCCAAAGCCGCCAAGCAATTGGTTATTGAGTGGGATTATGGTTCCCAAAGCGCAGCGACAACAGACAGTATTTATAAGCAATTAGATCAAGCTGCGGATGAACAACAGGCGATCATTGGATATAATAATAGTTCAGAAAAAATTGAAGTTTCATTAAATGCTACAAGTCATATTTATAATGGGACTTATAAACAGCCAATGTTGCTGCATGCTGCGTTGGAGCCTCTAAGTTGCACAATATTCATAAATGAAACAAAATGCGAGATATGGTCTTGCTCACAAACACCTTTATGGACAAGGGATAAAGTTGCAGCACTATTAAAAAGAGATACAAAAGAGATATATTTTCATAATGTCTTTGTTGGTGGCAGTTTTGGTCGGCGTTTGAATGATGAATATATTTTGCAAGCTGTTCAATTCGCACAGAAAGTCACTTATCCTCTAAAATGTGTTTGGTCGAGAGAAGAGGATTTTGTTCAAGATCATGTCCGTCCACCTTATTTGGATCAAATTGAAGCAGGCGTCGATGCAGATGGTTTAATAACAGCAGTCAAGCATCGTATCATAGGCCCATCTGTAACTGCTTTTTGGGATAAATCATTATTATCAAAAGAAGGCATGGATCCTGATTTATTATTGGGGATTGATACTCTTCCATATCGGATTCCACATTATCAGTTAGATTATACTAATTGTGATATTCAATCTATTATTCCTGGTTGGTGGCAAGGGAACGGAGCCACCAGAAATATTTTTGTAGTGGAATCTACGATCAATAAATGTGCTAAGAAAGCTAAAAAAGACCCCATCGAATACCGTAAATTGCTAAAACCAGATGCTCGAGCGATGGCCGTCATTGATATGGTTGCCCAACATGCCCAATGGGAACAGCAACCTCCCAAAGATATTGGCAGAGGCTTTGCAATGGCGCATGTTTTTGGCAGTTATATTGCCATAGTGGTCGAAGCTGAAATTACAGCCATGTCAGTGGTGCGTTTACATCGCGTGATTGTTGCGCTTGATTGTGGACTAGCTGTCAATCCAGATCAAATTTCTGCACAAATCGAAAGTAGTGCTATTTATGGATTAGGCGCTGCTTTGTATAACGAGGTGCAAATTCAAAATGGTCAGATCGTGCAGCGTAACTTTAATCAATATCGTGTTTTACATATGAATGAAGTACCGCAAATAGAAGTTCACATCATTAAAAGCAATGAGCATCCTTCAGGGGTCGGAGAGTTGGGAACAATTGTTTCAGCACCAGCATTGGCTGATGCTTTGGGATCAATTTTGAATAAGAATTTATATAGCTTACCTTTGAACAAATATTTGACTTAGTCTTACACTAAATTTCAGTTTATTGGTGAATAAAATGGAGTATCGCATATTGATTAAAGATAAACAGACGAAGCATACATCACTATACCGCTCAATTGGTATCCTATGTGGTTTTTTAGGCATAATGATTGGTGCCTTGTGGGCGTTTAAAGGCGTGATATTGGGGCATTCCTATATTCGAAACGGAACTATTCTTATCGATGATTGGCAATTTTTGGGTATAGATATGGGAATTATCGGTATTATTATAGGAGTGACTGGCGCATTGTTTGGAATAATGGTTGGAAGAAGCAAGGTTTAATCATTATCTATTATTTTTTTAATGTGATTACGATTAAAACTTAGAATTGAGAATCTTCTTAGGATTAGAGTTGTTTTATGGTTTATTTTACTAGGTTTGAATTAAAAATATTGCTTGCAATAGCGATAATGCTAGGTACGATATTATCGCCTTTGCAGCAAGCTTTTGCAGATGAAGTTCAAATTGATCCTAAACAGTCTGATCCTAAACAGTCTGATCCTAAACAGTCTGATCCTAAACAGTCTGATCCTAAACAGTCTGATCCTAAACAGTCT
>NZ_CAMXCK010000010.1:0-33251 GCF_947179105.1 Commensalibacter communis | reverse complement strand
ATATATCTGTAAATTGAACAACAGATTTATCTGCGGGGTTAGTTACATGGTTATAAATGGTATCGTGACCATCACCTTTGGAAAGAACGTAGGTATTGGATCCTTCATCGCCGGCCATATAATCATCACCAGTGCCACCAATTAATATATTATTCCCAACGCCCCCATAGAGACTGTCATTACCTAAGCCTCCATCTAGTATATCATTTCCGGAACCACCATAGATGGTATCGTTTCCAGCACCCCCATAGAGACTATCATTTCCAGCACCGCCATTGATGACATCATTTCCAGCACCACCATAGATGGTGTCATTACCAATACCGCCAATAATTTGATCGTCTCCATCTTGAGCATCTACATAATTATTACCATCACCAGTTTGCACGACGTCATTTCCATTACCACTGTAGTAGCTATTATTAAATGCATTACCATTGATTTGATTTCCACCATTACCAAATTGGTAAGTGTTGTTGTCAGTTTTTACATCGATGGGTAGGAGAGCCATCAGTTGGTCGTTATTTAGCGTTTGATCGGTAAATTGATATTCTTGCACACGGAAACTATTACTTGGGTCGAAATAATATTGTAATCTTACGCTGTCATTTTCACCATATTGAATGATAAGGTCGTTTCCTTCAATAGATGCACCAGTAACATCTTTGCTTGATACATCTGTGAATTGAATAATGTCTTTATCTTCAGGATTAGTTACATGATTGTATATGGTATCGTGACCAGCACCCTTGGAAAGAACGTAGGTATTGGATCCATCTCCTCCAGATAGATAATCATTTTCAGGAGTACCGATTATTTCTATATTTGAACTCATAAATTGTTTCCTTAAAAATTAATAACAAATCGATATTATTATATGAACATTATAATTTTTAAAATGAAACATATTAAATGGGCCTGTAGAACAAAATTATACTCTTGAGCCATTGTGTTGTTTAAAACCAACATAAATCTTAAGTTTTATTAACTTTGTTAATCAAATATTAATATTTACATAGATTTTTATACAAATATATTTACTAAAAACGTTCCGTTAATCGCCTTCGTTTTAAAAAACTACATGACTAATTGTAGTGATAGTAAAAAGATAAACATCAAAAAATGTTTAGTTGGTAAAGGTTTGTTACATATTTCTTCGTTGAAGCCACATAGCTGATATTGCAGCCAAAAACAATCACTTAATTTATTAATACGACACTTATATTGTAATCATTCAAATGCCTTACGAGATAGTTGATTAAGGTGTTTAGATGATTAGAGGATATTATTATCCTATCATAACAAGCGAGCCAGTCACGGTATGGAGGTAAAAATTGATAGCTTTGTCCGCTAATGACAGCGAATAGGCATTATTATATTTAACAGCAACATTTAGACTTATATATACTCTTGATAAGCTAATAAAAAAGTAATCATGTTCATTTATGTATTTATATTTCGGATGAATATAAAGATATATTCTTCAATCAACTTAGACATTATCTCAAGCAAATAACATCTATTAATAATCGTAATTTACATATTGGAAATACCTCAAATAACCTAGTTGAAGTTACTTCTTAAAAGGATGTAATCAACAATATATTCAACGGTATATTATAAATTATATTGATGAAAGGGGTTTTCTTTTATTAGTTTTATGCTCAACCAAGATATAAGCCATATTAGGCCAAGTGCACCTCAATAAAAAGCCAGTTCTAAGCAAAAATTCGCCAATACTTAATATCTGTTTATTAATATTAAGCATTGTAATGTTATCTGTACCCCCTTTTTTTTTACACCTGTGCATTTTAAATTTTCGTGAATTTCTTGATAATTTATTAGGCTGAATTATTGGAAGGGTGGAATGTCCAGATTATTTTAATTCTGACATATATACAAAGATTTCAAAATTATTTGATGGAACTATGCAGTTGAAACTTGAAAGATTCGATCTTATCGGCTCGATTAAAATGAAAACCGTGTTGCATATTATATTTTATCTTGAGCAAAAAGATCTAATAGATCCAGATGCCGTTTTAATTCAATCATCATCCGATAATCTAGTTATTACTTTATCAGCAGAATAATTTAACTTTTAGAAACTGTAAATTTATGATTCATTTTTTTGTTTGGTTACAATTTTTAACCTTTATAGTGCCTTTGGTTTTTAGTCCTGGTCCAGGCAATACAACGTTTGCAGCAATGGGTAGTCAATATAAATTCGCTGGCACGATGCGGTTTTGGATAGGATTTGAGCTTGGTGATATTTTCTTGTGTTCGGTATATGCTTTTGGTCTTGGTGAGTTAATTCATCGTTTCCACTCTATTGAAATAGGATTGAAGTGGGCTGGTATTGCTTTTTTGTTCTATTTAACTTGGACTTTTGCAAGATCAGCAATTCATCCCTCGAAATATATAGAGAAAAACACAACACCTGCATTAGGATTTGTTGATGGTTTTTTGTCAGTTTTCCTTAATCCCAAAATACACACCATGCTTTTAGCATTATTTTCGCAATTTGGTGCTTTAAATTCATTTTTACAACTTTCTCAACTTACTCTAGGTTTTTTGATTATTTCAATTATTGGGCATGGTATTTGGATCGCTGGCGGACATTTTTTTTTAAGCCGCTTTCAATCCAACACAGCTCAAAGAGTTATAAACAGTGTTTTCGCCCTCTCAATTGCATGGACGGCTATTACAATGATTTAACTTAGAGACTAGAGATGTTTATACTATAGCTAACTAAGATGATTTTTCAGACTGTTAATTAAAAAGGTTAAGTTGGTGATATCTTTTTTGTTCATTTTAAGACCAGTGCACAATCTAACAAAATTAGTATTAGTTTTATCTAAAAAGAAGATGTTTCCACTTGGCACAAATGTTTTATTGCTAAGACAATATTTTCTGTAGGTCTCCATGTTAAATTCTTTATTTAGTTTTATCCAATGAATGAATCCAGCTGTAGGTGGTGTATAACTAAGGATATTTTCTGACCTCATGGCTATAAGGTCTTTCATGAATTGGTTATTCTTCTTAAATACACTTTGAAGATATACTATGTGTGGCGTATAATAGCCTCGCTTAAGATATTCATCTAATATTTTTTGTGTGATGCTACTAACTGTACTGTTATTTAATAGCTCTGCGCCGAATATCTCTTTTCTAAATTTACCTGGCAGACACCATCCCACACGAAAACCTGGAGATAAAGTCTTTGAAAAAGACGAAAAATATATAACTATATTATCATCATCTATTGACTTAAATGGTTTTGGGCGATCTGGTCCAACCATAAGATCATAAAAGATATCATCCTCGAGAATTGGTATCTGATAAGTTTTCATCAATTTATAAATCGAGTTTCTGGTGTGGGTAGTTAAAGTTCGACCAGTTGGATTGTGGATTGTTGGGTTTATATAAAATAAACCAATATTTTCCGTTTTAAGAATTTTCTCTAAGTTTAAAATATCTATTTCATCGCCTGTATCGGATAGGGGGATAGTAACAGCAGGTAATTTATTCGATTCAATAAATTGAATAATGCCATAATAACAGGGAACGACCAGCAAAATTTTTGAATTTTGATTAATTACGTTTTTAAGGATAGTACCCAAACTTTGAGTGTCACCAGAGGTAATGAGAATGTCGTCGGCATGACAATGTATACCTCGATTTACCATTAAAAAGCTCAAACGGTTTCGCAAAGATGGCAGACCTGGGCTGGGTATGAATTCTTCTTCAAAAGATGAGGAGCCTGTAATTATAGCTCTTAGGCATTTCTGTATATAGCTGTGTGGCGCAAGGGATTTATCCAGAACTGCATTTGAATAATTATACATACCATTTTTAGGGTTGTAATAAAGCAATTCGTTAATTTGATCACTTCTTGATGTCGAAATATTTGGTTTTCTCAATATTATGCACTGGTTATTTTTAAGTGTAAAAAAATAACCAATGCGCTGTTTTGAATATACCAATCCATCTCTTTCTAATTGTTCAATTGCTCTTAATACAGTTGTTTTACTACAACCGAATTTCATGATCATATCATGTATGGATGGTAATCTTTCTTGCCTTCCATCCTCTATATGAATTGAATTCCGTCTCTTCACTAAGTGGCTATATATTTTTTTCCATTTGAACGTTTTTTTACTCAAATCTGGTTCACTCTTTTTCAAAATTTGATAATTATGAGTATAATATATTTATATGGGATAATTATATATTATTATAATTCTGTCGCAAATTTTAAAGTAAATATTTTTGATAATTTAACAATCATTGTTCGTTTTTAAATACACTTAAAAGAATACCTTCGTATAAATACAAAAGCCATTAAAATATGTATTCTTTTAAATTGATTAATTTAAGAATACATGTTAATAGGTAAACATCTTAAACTTAAAAGAATACAATAGAGAATATTATGAGTGATATTGGATATATTAGAGTAAGCTCCGAATATCAAAATACAGTAAGACAGCTTGATGATGTAAAGCTTGATAAAATCTTTATCGATAAAACTAGTGGTGTTGATACGCAAAGACCGCAGTTACAAGCTATGTTAGAATATGTCAGAGAAGACGATATTATCCATGTTCATTCTATCGATCGACTAGCAAGAAACCTTAAAGACTTAAATGAATTGGTGGATAATCTAAATGCTAAAGGAATTACCATTCATTTTCATAAAGAAAATTTAATCTTTAAAGATGATCAAGATCCTATTAAAAAGCTGATGTTCCAATTATTAGGGAGTTTTGCTGAATTCGAAAGAAGTTTAATTCGGGAACGACAAAGAGAAGGCATCGCCAAAGCCAAACAAGCAGGGAAATATAAAGGTCGAAGGAAAACAATTAATAGCGAAGCCATCGTAGAGGCTATGAATAAAGAAGGGGCTAGTTACCGAAAAACTGCTAAAGCTTTAAATATTAGCCTCTCAACGGTCCAAAGAGTAATGAAAGAATACAAACACTTAACATTATAGTCTTGTTTTCTTTTTATGATTGTATTACATATGTAATATATAAGGAGAACTATCATGTCGATGTTAAATATTAGAATAGACGATAATATTAAATCTGAACTACAAGAAATAGCAAAATTAAAGAACATTTCTCTATCTAGTCTTGTTTTATCTGCTGTAAATGAAATGGTAGAAAATGAGTTTGATTATAATCTTGCAGAGATGGCAGATAAACGACGTAAATCTAATGAGCCCCATTTTGATATAGAAGATTTATATCAAGAATTTGGTGTTTAATGTGTTTAAGATTGTTTATGAAAAAGGCTTTTATAAAGATTTAAAATCTTTTGATAAGCAACAAGCACGTTTAATATTGGCGTGGATTAAGAAAAACCTTGATGGTTCTGATAATCCAAAAGAAAAAGGTAAAGCACTCACTGGTAACTTAAAAGGTTATTGGAGATATCGTATTGGAGATTATCGTCTTATTTGTGAAATACAAGACGAAATATTGATTTTAATATGCGTTGCTGTTGGTCATCGTAAAAATATCTATAAATAATGGATAGTGAGAAATATTTGGCAATTCATTGATATACGCACTGACTATCTTTTTGGAATGGCTGTTAAGTTGTTGGTACATTACATGGAAATAGTATGATTAACGTAAAAAAATTACTAAATAATTTTTGTAATTCTTAGTTTTTAATTGCGTTAATCATTGTTGTGAATTTAAGGTGCGTTTCTTGAAACTCACTTTCACATTCAGAACCAGCCACAATACCACATCCAGCAAATAGCGTTGCCTGCTTATCTTTAAATAATCCTGAGCGTAAAGCAACCATAAATTCCCCGTTTCCATCTGAATCAATCCAACCAACAGGGCCAGCATACCATCCTCGATCTATCTTTTCATGATCTCTTAAAAAACTCATTGCTGTTTTAGAAGGTATTCCACCTACTGCTGGGGTTGGATGAAGTTGACTGATAATATCTAAAATATTTTTATTGCTTTTGATCTGACCTTTAAAATTTGTAATTAAATGTTGAACATTAGGTAATTTATGCAGTGACGGATTATCATCCATATGAATATCGGAGCATAGAGATGTTAATGTATCTTTGATTGTATTGACAACAAGCGCATGCTCGGTAACATCCTTTATACTACGCAACAATTTCGATCCCAACACAGAATCTTCTTCAGGGGTATTTCCTCTGGGTGCAGTTCCAGCCAACGCCATTGTTTGAAAATATCCAGATTTTGCAGAAAATAAGATTTCTGGCGTGGCTCCTACAAAATAAGAATGATGTCGACCAAAAGCAAATATACAAGCTTTTGGATTATTTGAACGAAGTTTATTAATAACTATGCTCAATGAAATTGGTTGATCTGTTTTCAGATGAATAGAACGAGCAATGACAACTTTTATTAATTTTTGTTGACGAATATCATCTAAGGCTTGACGAACTAGATTAGACCAATTTTCTTTTATGTTCGTTTCAACTTGTAAATTACATTTTACTATTGATTGCAATGGTGTAGATGACTTTTTTGAGTTAATTTGTGTCCAGAATTTTCTTAATTCTATTAGACGATTTTCAATATTTGATTGTGGGTTAACGAGGTCAGATATAATTAAGTCATTCATTTTTATTGAATGGGAATAAATCAATATAGAAGGAATGGTTAATACTGCATCAGGAAAATCTTTCCATAATTCAGAATGACATTGATGTGTATCAAAACGAAAACCTCCAATGGCTATTGGTCGACCATTTCCTGTGGTAATGGCATCTGATATTAACGCTTTCCATGCATCGGAAATTAATGAAAAACGATTAATTCCTTTGGCTATTAACTCGTGGGCGATACCAAACCCAATCAGTGAATACCCACTATTCCCTAACCATAAATTAATGTCTGAACGTTCTTTGTTTTTTTCTAGCAAATCAAGAATATTTGGAGGATCTATAGATAACCTTGTGACAGAAAGAACATGACGGTTCAATTGCTTAGCTTTTTCTTGCGCTAAGACCAAAGATTTATGAATAAGATCAAAATCCATTTTTTCTCTCCTTCGTCTTATCGAGTTCTCGCCAATGTAATATTTGTGTATTGATATACCATTGAATAATATGTTCGAATAATTCTGTTATGAATTCGCTGGATATTTTTGCTTCTTGAGCCCAAGACCGACGATCTTTTAACATGACTTTAACACGCTCTGGTGCTGGTATATCTGCCTCTGTTTTCTTATAATTTGCCGCAGTAAGCACATAACCCAGTCTACGAGAGAGCAAAGTAATAATTTCTTTATCAATGGTGTCAATTCCAACGCGCACATCTTCAAGATTTTTACATTGATTAGGGGCTTTCATTTTACTAATCCTTATATTTATGGGAAACTATTGCCATAGGAATGGTCAAATAGACTAAGCTTACTCGTGATAAGTTCGATTATTTTTTTAAAATGAGTATTAATAAAAAAATGCTTGCCTTTGAAAGAATATATATCAAGCTTATGCTTTGTATAAGAAGACCAATCGAGAGCTTCTTGATAGGTTGCTTCTGTATCATTATCTCCAACCAAAATAGTGATAGGCATTGATAAAAGTGTTGGTGTTTCAGTTGAATATGTTTCAATGGCTTTATAGTCATTTCGAATAATTGATAAAATTATTTCTCGTAATTCTTGATTGTCAAAGACTTCTCCGGAGGTTTCCGAAACACGTATAACTTCTCGCATTAATGCTTCATCCGTTGAACAATGGAACATGGTTTTACGAGTTTTTGTTGGTGCTGTTTGTCCAGAAATGAATAAATGCTCAATAAACACGTCATTTTTTTGGAGCATACAAGCAACTTCATACGCAATTGTCGCACCCATGCTATGTCCAAATAGAGCTATGTGATTGTAATCTTGCTTTTGAATAGTAGTTGATATTTCTGAAGCAAGATTTTTTATGTCTGAAATAGGTTTATCATAAATGCGATCTTCACGCCCTGGATATTGAACGCCAATCAAATCAATAAAAGAAGGAATAAATTGTGCCCAAGCACGAAAAGCCCCAATGCTCCCCCCAGCATGAGGGAAACAAATTAATTGCAATTCAGAAGAACTATGATTAGTGATAGGTCGGAGCCAATCAGAATGAATGGTTTTTGTATAGAAATTCATAAAACTCCTTCCTCTTCAACTGTACTTTTATTAAAAGTTATGTGTTTAAAATCGGGTATCCATTGTTGAATATCTTTAATGGTTGTCTGCGGGGAAAGAATATTTGCAGCGTAGTATGTTCCTATGGGAATATCATCTTTACAAATTGCTAATGCAGCACTGGCAGACACAGATGCGCTTAACTTTGCACCTGAGCCAGCGTGAATAATACTGCTCATTATACAAGATTGACCGCATCGTTTCCCTTGAATTTCAATGGCCAGTAACTGAAAAGGCGTTCGACCAACAGTATCCAAGGCATTTGCTTTGATTAATCCTTCAACAAATTCATTTGGAACAAGTTCTGTTTTATTATTACTCATTGCAATGACTGAAATATAATCGATAACATGTTTATCAAAGAAAATATTAAACCAGTCACCATGTTTGATACTTAGATCTTTACATATATGAACAAATTCATTGCTTATAAAAGGATAAGCATCAAAAGGAAGAACACCAGAAAGCTCTCGGGATACAAATGGAGAATATGGACTTGATTTAATGCCTCCTGCTCGAATACATGCCCCTCCACGACCAAACCCATTAGAAAGACTAACGATAAATTCTTCAGCACCAGCAGGAGAAAAATAATCTATTCCTCCAGAATATCCAACAATTTGGTCAATCTCATCAAAATTCTCTGCTAAATCCCGAGGCAGTAAACCAGAAAGCCCAGGTAACATTCCTGCTGCTAGAATAGCGGAAGTATTTTGATTTTCATGGCTTACAAGAAGATTATAAAGCGTTTCATCTCCACTTGGATCGATATAATGGGTACCAACCTCCAGTGCTACCGAGGCAATTTGATCCAAAATACGATAACTTGGTCCGATACAATTAATAATAATGTGGCAATTCTCACAAAAACGAACAATATCTTCTTTCTTGGTAATATCGACTTCTGTAATTTCAATCATATTGATATTATCTTGAAATAATATTTCTGCTTTTTTCTTATCACGCACCGCAAGATTCAAACGGCTGTAATTGAATAGATTAGCCACTAATTCTCGACCGATAAAACCTGTTGCACCGACAATACCAATAGACGGTATATTCTTCGTCATCATTTCTTTTCCTTAATTTGTAAGCCAAGTGCTTGAGCAATAGAAGCAACATATAAGGAAGACATACAACTGAAATGATCTCCAGGAACGTCGATGATATTTAACCCGTTTGAACAAACGGCAGTCCAATAATTAGACATTTCATCATTCATTTTGGGTAAAAATTGTATTTCACCTGTTTGACGAACAAAGATCATTTTACCATCATAAGGCTCAGTATGATGGCTTGCAACTGCAGCCAAACTGCCTTTAATAAGCTTATATTGACTAGTAATACGCTGAATATCGCTGAATTCTGTTCCTGAATGACGCATATTATTTTGGATTGCTTCAAGGCGTTCTTGTTGAGATTTTTGAGCTAATGCAAGGATAGATTTTTTTATCTCACCACTACTAAGTTGTGCTGCTTGTAGCAGAGCATTTTCTGGAATTTTTTGTGGATTTTTATCAAGAATAGATTGAATAAGCATTTGCATACCAAGCTCGTCTTGGGGGTAACCAATTTCGAATAAATTTGCTTTCATAACCCTAGCGAACACATATTCTGCTAGCAGATCATCTTCTATAATAAATGGCACGCGATAGCTGCTAATAATGCTAAGCTGCTCTATATGAATGCCAATTGCTGGTAAACGCCTTGCTATTTCTGTTGCCAGTAATCCACCTAAACAATATCCTATAATGTGAAGCGTTTCGCCCTTTTGAATATTTTTTTCAAGTAACTCAACAAATTCATCTGCTAATGTAGAAATGGCTGTTTGTGGCTCTTTCATCAAAAGTGCATCTGGTGTTGTTAATGCTAAACCAATCACAGATTGATCACCTTTAATCTTCTCAAGAAGATTTAAATAAGGAGCCAATGTTCCGCTGCCATCATGCACAAACAATAAGATTGGCTTTTTAGATCCTCGTTTCAACTCAATGAATTGAATTTGATTATTATCCTCTATGTTTTGTTGGTTTTTCTCTAATAACGCAGCCAAAGCACTGATTGTAGGTTCATTAAGAAGTTGTCTTAACAAAATGTCCCATTCTACTTTACTGGCTGCGGGTATTTTATCTCTAAGACGTGCAATGACTTGTGCAATTAATAAAGAATCACCACCCAACTCAAAAAAACTTTGATCGGTGCCAATATCATTAACTTTCAGTAGTGAAGACCAGATTCCTGCAATTTGTTTTTCAAGCTCACTCTTAGGTTTCTCACCCACAGTTTTATGCTGTTGATGTTGGTTTACAGCTAATTTTGCAAGAGCTGCACGATCTATCTTAGCATTCGTAGTCAAAGGCATCTCATCAAGAATATGAATATCTGAAGGAATCATGTAATCAGGTAGATATGTTTTTGCATGTTGTTTAACTTCTGCAAGAGAAATAGATTTCCGATCTGATTTAAAACGGGCTGCAAATACATGCTGACCTAAATCTGGCAAAACATCATGCCCAGCAGGTATTCTAACAAATTCAGTTGCACCAGCTTCTTTTAAGTAATGCTCCCATTGTTCAGTTGTTAAGAATGTTGTTTGATGCTCGACACGACAATCTGTAAATCCAGTGAGCCCTTCTTTGAACTCCATAGAAGTCATAATTTGATAGTTATCTTTGGTCGCTTCTATAAAAATTAACCATCCACCTGGAACCAATATTTCACGCAAGCGCTTTAGCACATTGAGTGCGTGCTGTGAATTATGAAGAACATTAGCACATAAAATAATATGACAAGAATTCGGCTCAATTCCTTGGGGGACATGATCGGTATTAATGTCAAATAATCCATATTTGACCCATGGGAATTGATTCAGTTTTTTTTCAGCTTCGTTTAAAAAATACTGAGATACATCTGTAAAAAGATATTCAACATTACGATTATTAAGCGTCGGGATCAGATCCATACTTGTTCCACCAACGCCTGCACCTACTTCTAATAATCTTGTCGGTCCATCATTAAGGGAAATAATCTGATCAACCAAAGCGCAAACCGCACCATTCATGATCTGACTTACAAGATTATTACGATACGCACCATCCGCAACTTCGGTTTTTCCCTCTGGAAATAAAAGATGAAGAGGATCTATTTCATCTCTCATTAACCCATCAAGGTTGTTATGACTGAGTTCTATATAATTAAGAACATCATCCCCCCATTTAATTTCTTGGTTTAATTCTTTAATTCTGAACCACAATAAATCGACGGAATGATGGTCAACATGGTCTTGACAATAATAATGACCAGAATCATCAAGTCCAAATAATCCCTCTTTTACCAACACATTAAGCCAACGCTGCAAGAGAAAGATATTGCGTTCTGATACCTGACAATTTTGGATTATATCCTCAAATTTACCAAGTTTTTTGATTGAATTACCACGGCAAATCATTCTTGCCATAGAATAAAGAGAAACTTTCTCCAACGTTACAGCCAACTCTTTAACTTTTGCAAGATCCATATTTATCGTAAGATTTTGAATAATATTTTGAGTCGCAGGTTTGATTTGAGAAATAGATTGATCCTTTGTCTCAACAACCTTACTTTTGATAAATCCAACTAAGCGTCGATCATGATTACTTTCTCCTAATACAACAACAGCTGCGCCGCCAATATCTGGATGTTTTTCTAAAGCTGCTTCAATTTCAGAAATCTCAATACGATGCCCACGAATTTTTACTTGAAGATCTTGCCTTCCAAGAAATTCGATATTTCCATCAGAAAGATAACGTCCAAAATCGCCAGTACGATATAGACGCTCTTTTGTGACAGGATGATAGATAAAACGCTCTGCTGTTTTTTCAGGGTCATTTAGATAACCCAAAGCCAGCCCTTTGCCTCCTATATAAATTTCACCGACCACATAATCCGGACATGAGCGAAAACTTGCATCTAAAATATCAAAAGATTGATTAGAGAGCGGTTTACCATAAGGAATACTCTTCCAATTTTCCGGTACATCTTTAATTGAATAGTAAATTGACCAAATCCCAGCCTCAGTTGCACCGCCTAAGCTGATTATTCTCAAATCAGGAATAAAAGAACGAATACGTTCAGGCAAAGATATCGGAATCCAATCCCCTGAAAGCAAGGCAACACGTAAAGATGACAAAGCTATATTCGTAGAAGCCCCTTGTAGATATCCCGTTAAAATGTCAAGTAAAGCGGGAACGGAATTCCACAGGGTAATTTGCCATTTTTCAACTAAATTTGCCAAATATGCTGGATTGCTGCGTCGAGACGCTTCTGGTAAAATTAATGTTCCACCAACTCCTAAAACACCAAAAATGTCATAAACTGATAAATCAAAATCAAAGCTCGCTAAACCTAAAATACGATCTTGATGCCCTACATCAAAACGTTCATTAATGTCGTCAATCGTATTTTTTGCCGCCTCATGTGTAATCATAACCCCTTTTGGCAATCCCGTTGAGCCAGAGGTAAAAATAATATAAGCAAGATCACTTGGTTTTCGTTCAGGAATAGAAAATTGCTGAGATTTTTCATCCAGAAGAATATCAGTAACATTTTTAATATGGTTTGTAACACCATGTAATTCTTGTACAAGTCGATCATCAGCTACTAAAACACGAGAAACTTTTGCTGATTGTATAATCGCATTACGCCTTGCTGGGGGTTGACTAATATTAATAGGCAGATACACACCACCAGCTCTAAGAACCGCAAAAACGGCGATAATCTGTGCAATATTCTTGTCAATAATAACAGCAACCAATTCTCCTGGTTGCATTCCTGTTTCCATTAACTTAGCAGCTAGCCTATCTATTTTTAACGCTAATTGTTTATACGTAAGCTGATTATATGCATCAACAAGAGCAATTTTTTCTGGATATTCTTTGGCCCGTTCAAAGAAATCTTGATGTAATAAATGATTTGATAATGGTCTTAAAATAGAATTAACTTTTGATCGACGTTGTGATTGCTCATCAGGAATTTCAATATTAATTGGTTTGTTCCAATATTGTTCATCAGAAGCAATGTTACGTACAAATTTCTTAAAAGTGTGAAACATATCCGAAACAATATAATCGGCAATTACACCATCACGTATATCCCAATTAATAACTAATCCATCTTCGCTAGGACCCACTTGGCAATCAATTATAATTTGTGGCGTTTGTGTAATACCATACGCCAGTCTGGCGCCCGGAAACAGGCTGGTTAAAGTATCAGATCCTGTTGAAAGTGAACTGGTAAATGCAATAGGATAAAGAGAAGCCTCCCTGCCACGACGACGAGCAAGTTCTCGTAATACTTCAATTCCAGAAAAATCGGCATGATCGAGATCAGACCATAATTGCTCTTGAAGCAATGCAACTTGTTCAGCAAACGAACAATCTGATATTAAATGAACATTAAGCAATTCAACTGAACTAAAATCACCAATGACTTTGTCGATATCAGGATGAATCATCTTACGTTGCATTGTCGTAAGGCTGAGGCCGAAATGCGTTTGTGCTGACCAACGCCCGATGATTTCAGCATAAATGGTTAAGATCGTAGACGATAGACCAACACCATAATTGGCTGCCAGCTGGCTCAAAACATTGACTTCTGATTGATTTAATATAAATGTTTTTCTTGAAAAAGTTGAACCAATAACATTACCAGTCAAAAGTAATGTTGGGGGCATTGGAAAATCATCCAGTTGATTAAACCAATATTGTTTATCATTACGATATTTTTGACTTTCCGTCATACGACGTTGTGCTAAGACATAGTCTCTAAAAGATATTTGAGGTGCCGGCGAGGTTGATTGTTCAAAATATTTACGACTTAACTCTTGTAACAATAAGCGAGCACTTTGGAAATCACAGACAAGAAGATTGATTGAAGCATGAAGAAATGCATGCGTATCCCCTAATGTTACTTTTAACTCTATTAATGGCCACTGATCCGGGGACGCATTTCGATGGGATAATAATAACCTGAACTTTTCAACAGCCTCAACCTCGACTCCCCTTGTCTTCCCACGAACGTCGACAACTTCAATTTTATAAGGAGGCACTTTTGGTAAGATACTTTGACTACCATTACTATGAATAATCGCTCTTAACATATCATGAGTATAAATTAAGTCATGCCAAGCAGATTCAAGTTTCTCAACATTAAGCGTTTGAAATTCGAACTCAAGATATCCATGACATGCAACACCACCAAGTTCGAACCCTTGATTACGACCAAGAAGATAAGCTGATTGTAGATCTGTTAATGGAAAAGGTTCATAACGTCCTGCAACATCTGTTTCAATTAGCGTATTATTTTGTTTGATAAGATACTGTAAAATATCTTTTTTTTTCTCACGAAGTTTTGCAAGTTGACTTTCAGACAACATACCAGCAGGGGCACGATACCGTAATTGTCCATTATCTTCCCAAAGTTCAATACCTGATAATTTTAATTCTGAGATAAAATTGTCAATCATTACAAAACGCCTTCTTCTAACGATAAATCATTCTTTTGTATTGTTGCTTTAATAAAATTAGCCACCCCAGCAACAGTAGGTTCTGCAAGAAAGACACGGAGCGGTAATGTAATATGATATTTTTGATTGATTTTGGCGGTAAGGCGAGCTGCTTGCAGGCTATTTCCTCCGATCCTAAAGAAACTATCCTGTCGGTTAATTTTAATATCGCCCAACACATCTTGCCATAATTTTACAAGCTCAATTTCTGTATCACTACAAGGAAGCTCTTCAACTTCTTTATTATTATGGATTGCTTGTTCTAAAATTGGAACAATGCTGTTTCGATCAATCTTGCCATTCGAGGTTAAAGGTAATGTATCAAGAATTATAATCGTTACAGGAACCATATAATCAGGAAGTTCATTTCTGACGAAACTTAAAATTTCTTTTTCCGTAATAATCGAAGATAAAGTGACGATGGCTGCTATATTCTGATTGGCACCCATTCCTATAATCGTGGCAATTGCACGAACAACAAAAGGATGTCGCTCTAAAGCAATTTCAATTTCTGCAAGTTCTATACGATATCCACGAACTTTAACTTGTTGATCTAAGCGACCAAGAAATTCTAACGTACCATCTGGCCAATAACACCCACGATCACCCGTTCGATACCATCGTTCATTATTAACAAATATAAACCGTTCATTACTTAACGTTAGATCTCCTTTATATCCACATGAAAGCCCATCCCCTCCAATCCAAATTTCACCAGGAACAAAATTTGGACAATCTTGTTGCTTGTGGTTAACAATACGAAATTTTTGATTAGGTAATGGAAACCCATAAGGAATTGACTGCCAATCATCAGGAACCTCTTTAATTTCCATAAAATTAGACCAAATCGCAGCCTCAGTTGCGCCCCCAAGCGCTATAAACACAACATCTTGTTGAGATATTGCTTTCATGCGTTTAGGAAGATCAAGAGGAACCCAATCACCAGAAACCAATACCAATCGAATAAATTCGAGTTTTTTATGAGGCTCCATAGATAAAATCGCCATTTCTAACAAGGCCGGAACGCTGTTCCAAACGGTAACTTGATGTTGTTGGGCTAAATCAAGCCAGAGGGATGGCTCTTTACGTTGTTGGTCGTCTACGATGACAAGTGCACCACCAACAGACAATAATCCAAAAATATCAAATACGGATAAATCAAATTCTAAGGCAGATAATCCAATCGCTCGATCTTTTGCATTAATATTAAATTTTTCATTAATCGCAAAGATCGTATTCCATGCCGCCTTATGTGTTATTTCAACCCCTTTTGGCTCTCCCGTTGAGCCAGAAGTAAAGATAACATAAGCTGAATCATTCACATTTCCTGTTGTAATACTAGCAAGGAGAGAAGCATTCCTTGCTAAATGAATATCTAAACAAAAAACATGTTCAGACCATCCCTCCCACTTCATTCGCTCTGAAATTGTGATAACTGCCTTAACATTCGCACGCTCACATATTTTTCGTGCTCTGATTACAGGTTGATCCAAAGAAATCGGTAAATAAATTGCATTGAGCGATAATATTCCAAGAACAGCACTGATCTGATCTACTCCACGTGGTAAAGCAATCGCCACCACATCACCAGAACCAATATTTGCTTTTTGTAATGCGCCACCTATTCGTAATGAAAGATCTGCAAGATCGCGATAAGAAATAGACCCAAAACTGCCTGTTATTGCGATATGATCAGGATTAATCCTAGCATTTAAAAAGAATTTTTCATGAATTCTGTTTATTGGATAAAGGTTCGTTGTATTATTTACTTTGTGGCGTATTTGATTTTGATCAGATGGGATCGGTAAAAATACAAGTTGCTTCCAATCATCAACAATCAAAGCCCTTATGAGTTTTTCATAAGCATTAAACATGGCATCAATCATACCTTTTGGAAATAACTCTTCTACAACATCCCAGTTTAACAAAAGACCATCTTTCGTTGGATAAGTTTGATGATCGATCCATACCTGGGGTGTTTGTGAAATCATCCATGTCGCCTTTCCAAAAGCATCTTCTACTTCTGGCTTGATAAAAGGATCCCCTAAATTACATGCAAATACCACTGGTGCAATTCGAGCATGTCCTTGATCAATACGAAACATATCTCGTAAGACATTCACACCCGAATAAGCAGAATTAGCAATATCTTGATATAATCTATGTTGCACATCTTGAGCACGTTCCACAAAAGCAAGATTTTGCTCAAAATTCATTTCTAGTAAAATGAGATTGGTAAAATCAGCAACCATATGCGAAACAGAAGGCTCTATTTCTTTGCGGTTAAAAAGAGGGATATTTAGAAGAAATTTGGTATTTTCGCTCCAACGTGCAAGCACTTCACCAAATGCTGTGGCAAATATATTTGCTAGGGTCAATCCATAACTTTGAGCTTTTATTTGTAATGTTGCTAAATCAGCATTGGTTAAATGAAAATCCCGTCTCGTAAAGCGATGATTTTTAATCAACGTATAATCACAAGCAAGCGGTAATTGAGGACCACTCGGTAATGTCAATAAACGTTCTTGCCAATATTGACGAGCCGCTTCTTGTTGTTCTTGTTGCTCTAGGTTGATTTTGAGCAAATATTGACGAAAATCCAGAGTTAGTTTGGGCAGCTCATTTTGACGTTGAAGATAAAATAAAGCAAGATCTCTAAGGATAATTGTAAGACTAAAAACATCTGCAACTAATAAATCAATATTAACATGAAGACGAGATTTGTGCTCTGTTATTAATGTCAGTTGAACATCGATCGGATAATCTTGCTCGACAGGAAGAACACGATGGGAAAGATTATGCCTGAGTTGTTCTAATTGATAATAAGCAGATTGATTATTTTGTCCTCTTAAATCATGAATAGTCAGATCAAAATCTACGGCTTTATTATTGATTTTTTGGTAATTATCTTCATCAAAATTCGTACGCAACATAGGGTGACGTGCCAACAGATCAATAATAGCCTTGTTTAGAATTTGTGGTTCGATTTTCTTTCCATCAATTTCTAAATATAATTGGCAGCTAACACCACCAAGAGGTTGATCTTCCCTACGTCCAATCCAATAGGCTTGTTGTACTGGAGTAAGCTCGAAAGATGCATTAACATCATGGATATGGGGAATGGATCTAGATTTATTTTTTTCTGGTCGTGCTTTTGCATTTTGTAACCAATCATCAATTGTTGGACGAGCAATAGCTTCTTCAAACTTTAAAACATACCCTTTCATACTTAAAAAATCCAAGGTTCTCATCAACGAAATAGAATCAAGCCCGATTTCAATCAAAGAAATATTAGGGATAATTTGCTCGACATCAACCTCCATTAAACTCGCAACATGTTCAATAAGAAGATCTTTTAATAATCTATTTTGCTGCACCAAATCCATTATATGACTTTCTTTATTTTTTCTTGTTCCAGATGCATCTTCAACAATTCTTTTCTCAGCTCTTTCTTGCTTATTTTTCCAACGCCTGTAGTTGGAAATTGATCTAAAAACTCAAATCGGTATGGAATCTTAAATGGCGCCAACCCTTGATTTTTAAGAAATAAGCGCAGATCATTTTCTGTAGTAGGAAGTGTTTTACAAAGAACAAAGGCACAGATACGCTCACCATAATATTCATCAGGTAATCCAACGATGACTGCATCGATAATTGCTGAATGTTTAATAAGAATTCCTTCTATTTCTTCAATTGAAATATTCTCACCACCTTGAATAATTTGGTCTTTGTCACGCCCTTCAACGATTAAATACCCAGCAATTTTTCTAACTAAATCCCCACTTTTGTAAAAACCATCCTCTGTAAAAGAAGTCTTATTGGCTTCATTTTGCCCAAAATATCCACGAATAGTATAAGGGCCACGCGTGAGGATATACCCAACTTCACCATCAGGAACAGGATGCCCAAGCTTATCTACTACTCGCACTTCATCTGCAACAGACATTGGTTTCCCTTGTGTAGTTGTGACTATTTCCTCTGAATCATTTAAGTCTGTAAAACAAATAAGTCCCTCGGCCATTCCAAACACTTGTTGAAGTTTGCATCCTAATGTTGGCTCTACTTGGCGTGCGGCTTCATTACTGAGTCTAGCCCCCCCAACCTGTAAGACCTGTAAACTTGGAATGTCTGGTTTGAATATAGAAGCTGCATCGAGCCAAACCATTGCAAGCGGGGGAACAAGAGCAGTAACCGTAACCTCTTCTTGCTCTATCAAATCAAAACATTCACTCGCAACAGCTGACCTCGTAATAACGACATGCCCACCTGCAAGGATCGTACCAATAAATCCTGGGCAAGCCATTGGAAAATTATGTCCCATTGGTAATACAGCGAGATAAGTAGTATCTTTATTAAAATGACATGCTGCAATACAAGCACGTACGTTATAAAGATAATCTTGGTGTCGCCTTACAATTAATTTTGGAATACCTGTTGTGCCACCTGACAATTGAAAACAAGCGATATCTTGAGCATCAATTTGTGGAAGTGGAAGGGAAATCGAATTATTTCTTAAGGAGTTAATGTTGATTTCCTTATCTTCTTTTCCCACGATAATTACATATTTAAGAAAAGAGAACTTTTCTTGTAATGAACTAGCTAGAATGCAATGATCATAACCAGCAATCATATCTGCCGTGATATAAGCACGCGCTTTAGTGAATGAACAAAAAGAATTTAGCTCGTTTTCTCTGTGTGCTGGCAAAGCAAAGATTGGAATAACGCCAATACGAAAAAGAGCAAAAGTAATTTCTATAAATTCTATAGAATTGGGAAGTTGGACAATAACAATATCTTTTTTCTGTAAGCCAAGGTTTAAAAACCCTAATGCCAGCTCATTTACTGACTTGTTTAATGCCTCAAATGACAATTTTTTATCATTATCCGTTACAGCAACTTTATCCCCCATGATAGATGAAATTTTGTGTAATTCATCCCCAAAAGTATCTTTGGTCCATAATCCATCAGCAATATAACGATCTACAAACTCTTGTGGCCAATAGGGTATATTGGAGATTTCATTTAGTGGATCGCAACTATTCATTTCAACTTATCCATAAAAATTAACCAGGGTTAATGAGTGCAATAACAATTTATTAATTGATATTGATTGTCATTCGCAAAATAATACCGAAGAAAATTATAAGAGGGAATAGAATATATTTTAGCTAACGGAATTATTTTTTTTGCTGTATGGTAATACTAAGACAAACGTAATATGAATTTAGTAATTTTAAATTGACTATATTAACAATGGATATCTTTTGGACAAATGCCAAATTTTTTGCGAAAAGCTACGGATAAATGTGCAGGTGTATAACCAATTTGATATGCAATAGAAGATACGTTCAATTCACCTTCTGATAACATTTGATATGCAGCATCAAGTCGTAAAGTTTGTAAATATCCAAAAACACTATCACCAAAAACTTTACGGAAATCGATTGTTAGTTTTCTTGTATTAATCCCTACCAACAAAGCTAATTCAGATAGTGAAGGAGGATTTTGCATCCGTTGAATTAAAATATCTTTTGCCATAAAGATTTTTTCAAAATTCGCCCCTTTAAATTTAGTTTCTATATTTTTCTGTGATGAAGGTTGAATGGTTTCCAGGGTATGTGCTGCTAATTCTAATGCTTTACCTGATAAATACATGTTTCGAAAATTGCCTTGAAATGGGCAATTTGAGATTTGTATGCAAAGCTTACGAATAGATTGAGGCAATGGAATAGTGATTAATTTGGGTTTATTAGCATGTAGCTGAAGTTTACTATCCAGTGTTTCGAGGGATTCTATAAAATTGTTTAACAGATTATTGGCTGATAATGTTACCGCTGTATATCGCAATAAACATCCAGCAGGAAAAGATTGGGATCCTTCAGCATCTCCACGATTCCAAACAGCACACACACACGGACCAGCAATTCTGCTAGTAGGAGAATGAGGTAATTTACAAAGAAGCTCATTATTATCAATAATGATAATCTTTAATCCATCAAACAAAGGCTCTGTTTGCCAATTTTGGGTGGATGTCTTTATTGTGCCATTTTTTAAGGATATTGTCCCATCATAATAAGATATGGTTTGTTCATGGTAAGCGGCCTCAGAAGAGGTTGTTATGGGAGGTAAATGAGAATCCAAATTCATAATAGCAACTCAGAGTAATAGTAAAAATTAATAACGCTCCAGCTAAATATAAATAACTCTTTATAATTAGATTTCCGAAATATTACTTAGTAGCATATCTTATTATTTTTTAACATATACCATTCACTCTATTGTCATAATTGTGTTTTTTTACTTGATGCAATCAATTTTGCATATATTCCTTGAGATAAAAGCAGTTCTTTATGCTTTCCTTGCTCAACAATTTTTCCATTATCCATTAATAAAATACGATCGACCGCCTGCATCGTAGAAACACGATGAGAAATTAGAATAATGGTGCAGCGATGGCTTATCGTAGATAATGTTTTTTGAAACGCATGTTCATTTTCATTATCTAGCCGAGAAGATGCCTCATCAAGAAGTAAGATTGGGGACTGCATCAACAACGCACGTGCAATAGCAATACGTTGCTTTTGCCCCCCTGAAAGACGTGAACCAGCCTCCCCACATATTGTATCGTATCCTTGGGGAAAAGATACAATAAAATCATGTGCTTGTGCTTGTTTGGACGCTTTTTCAACCTCTTCTAACGAAGCCTCAGGCTTACCCAGACGAATATTATCAATTATGCTCTCGTTAAACAGATGAATGTCTTGAGGTACATAAGCAATTAACTGCCGAAGGATTGCGACTGGTAAATCACGTAAATCACGCCCACCTATTCGTATAGCTCCTTCGGTCACATCACAAAAACGCAATAACAGATTAATTGCAGTACTTTTGCCCGCACCAGAATACCCAACAAGTGCTACGGTTTCACCTGGCGAAATCATAAAGTCGAGCTGGGTCAAAACATTACCTCTATCATTACCATAACCAAAGCTAACATTATCAAAGCAAATCGAAGTTTCTGTCGGTGCTGGTGCGGTTCCTTTATCGATAATCTGATGTTTCTGATGGAAGATCGTTAAAATACGAGAGGCCCCAGCCTTTAATTCCCCCAATTTCCTGGCTGTTTGTGTGACCTCAACAATAGGTGCCAGCGCTCCTCCTGCCAACATAATTGCCAAAGGAAGAAGCGATAATGGCAACAATTCATCAGCCATTAAGACACTTCCCACCCAAGTAACACAAATGATCCCAAGCGCAGTTGCACTATCAATCATTGCTTGCTCCATCCCAGCTCTTCTACCATAATGAGATTGTGCAGAAATTAACGCTTTGGAAAGTGTCATTAATCGATTAAATATCTCTTTAGTTCTCCCAAAAATAATGATGTCTTTTTGCCCTTGAATAACTTCAACGGTTTCTGCATTCAGCTCTCCTAATTTATCCATCACAATTTTACCTTGATTGTGAGCTTTAACACCTAACCAATAAGGAATAATGCCAACAAATATTAAAAATGGCACCAGCGTAACTGTCAGTAATGGATGTATTGTAAATAAAATACATAATGCTATGAAAGGAATGAAAACAGCACCAACATAATCAGCAACAGTATGAGCGTAAAAATGCTCCATTAATTCAGCATCAGCAGTTGCGACCGATGCCAACTCTCCAATACGCTTTCCTAAAATGGCATTAGGGGCTGATCTTTCTATTCCATCATAAATCCCAAGTCTAAGTTTTTCGATCAAAGTAAAAGCCAATTTATGCGAAATATGTGCTTGCCACCAGCGTGAGACGGCAACAATCGTAACAATTACAGCAAAACAAACACAATGAGTTACAAGATCTTGCCACGAGCTTCCTGTAATTGCCTTACCAACGATCAAACCACCCATTGCAAGCGTTGCAAGTGTTGCACATTGTGAGATAATTCCAGAGATGATAGTTAATATTAGTAGGGAATATTGTCCTTTTAAAAGAGGGATTAATCCCAAAATATTTTTATTACTCATAAGATTTGACTTTCTAAGGAAAGCAGCCGTGCGTAGATAGCGCTATGTTGTGCAAGCTCAGAAGGAGAACCTTGTTCGACCAATTTTCCATTTTCAAAAACCAAGATTTGATTAACATGTTGAATTGTAGATAAACGATGCGCAATGATAAGCGTTGTACGTCCCTGTGTCAGTGTATCTAAAGATTCCTGAATAGCTTTTTCATTTTCGGGGTCAAGATTAGAGGTTGCTTCATCTAAAATAAGAATAGGTGAATTTTTTAATAATGCACGTGCAATAGCAATACGTTGACGCTGCCCACCCGATAAGTTTGCTCCTCGTTCACCAACCATCGTTTCATATCCTTGAGGTAATTTTTCAATAAACCCGTTAATACATGCAGCAGTTGCAACATGATGCAACTCTTGCTCTGAAGCATCAGGTTTCGCTAGTCTCAAATTCTCGGCGATCGTTCCATGAAAAAGAAATATATCTTGTGAAACAACACTAATTAACGAGTGTAAATCATCAAGTAACATATTTCTGATATTAATATCTCCAATAAGAATTTCTCCATTATCAACATCAAAAAAACGCTGTAACAAATTCGTAATAGTGGTTTTCCCAGAACCTGATACCCCTACAAGAGCGACCGTTTCATACTCTTTAATTGTAAAGCAAAGCTCATTTAACGCGGGTTTATCAGAGTTGGGATAGGTAAAATTCACATGTTTGAATTCAATAGGATAATGTTGTGGAAGCGTGACAGGTTGAGTAGGATTGTTTACTAAAATATCCATGTTTAGAAATTCAACCATCGGCGGGATTGCCCCATTTGCAGCCCAAGTGATACTAAACTCCTTTTCTAGACGATCTAGAGGGCGAAAGGCTTCACGAGCCAAAAATAAGAAAATTAACAACGCCAATGGGGTAATGTCACCAACCGTTACTCTATAGCTATTAACAACTATAACCAATGCAATTCCTGAAAAAGTTATCAGGCTTGTTAACCCTGTTCTCATCAATGTAACCTTAATTGTTTCCATTGATACGTGTTTAAGATTTTCTGTACGTTCAGCTAATCTCTTTCTGCGTTGTCCAGAAACACCAAATGCTTTTAAAATGATAATCCCTTGAAGACTATCGAGCATATAATTCCCAAAATTACCCATAGCAGCAAATACGCCCGATATTTCAGGCATTTGCCAGCGCATCCACAGACGATCAATGACAGGGAATGCAATAACAAATATTGACAGTAAAATTGCTGAAGGCCAATCTACTACTGCAAGAATAATTAAAACCCCACCTGATCCCAGAAATGCACCAATAATTGCTGGTATATAACGACTATAATAAGATTCAAGCGCTTCAACACCATTGATAATTATCGTTTGAATATCCCCTGTTTCTTTGCGTAATGTAATACTAGGACCCAATTCAAATAGACGTGTTAAAAGTTTTTTTCGTAATTCTTGTTTTGTAGCTTGTGCTGTTTTTTGTGAAGCAATCTCGGCTATCCAAAGGAAAAAAGATCTTAAAATAACAACGGCAATTAACATGATTAGTGGAATGGAAATATCAGTCTTCTTTTGAATGAATAATTGTGCCACAATCCATGCTAATAATATGCTTTGTATAATATAACAGGCGGTAATAGCTAAATTAACTAAAATATTAACAAACAGCTGCCCACGAATTTTTGTTTGAAGGCTAAGGGCTTGGATATTATATTTACCCATTGTAATATTCCCCTTCTTGTAACATCATATTAGTTGATAACTTATGGATGACAAGATGCTCTGTCCCTTGCTTTGTGCGCGCTATGCTTGCTTTCACACCATAAATTTTTTCAAGTAAATTAGAGGTTAAAACAGCTTTAGGTTCTCCCGCACCAACAATGTGTCCTTCATGAAGAAAAATAAGATGATCCGCCCAATTGGATGCCAGCATCAAATCATGCAAAACAACGATCACAATACATCCAGACGAAGCCACAGATTTTAACAAAGCCATGACTTCTATCTGATGCCTTAAATCAAGGGCACTGGTTGGTTCGTCTAATAATAAAATCTTGGGATTACGAACAAGCGATTGAGCAAGGCTGGCAAGCTGCCTTTGCCCGCCTGACAATCCCCCTAAATGTTTCATCGCTAGATCGATAATACCAACCCTTTCTAATGTTGATAAAGCTTGATCTTCATGTTTAGTCGTCCCAATTACCGGCGTTAAAGTTTGTGAAGCAAGAATGACACTTTCAAGCACTGTTAATCCATAGGTAGCTGCAATCGATTGCGGCATAAACCCTACGATTTTTGCCCTCTCATTTGTGCTCATTGTCATTAAATCTTTCCCCTCCCATTCTATCGATCCCCTTGCGCGGACCAATCCAGCTATTGCACGTAAAATCGTTGACTTCCCAGCACCATTTGACCCCGCAAGAACTGTCAGTTTACCTGATTGAATATCCAATAGATCAACCCCATCAATGATTTTTTCATGACCATAATGCACGTTTAATCCGCGAACAGACAAAGAAGATGGATTTGATTTCATCGCACAAACTTTCCTGCAATTAAAAAGAATATGAAGCAGGGCAACCCTATTAAAGAAGTAACAATACCAATAGGTAACAAAACACCGGGAATAACTATTTTTGATAAAATACTGGCAAACGACATAATAATAGCACCAGATAAAAGAGCAGCTGGCAGAAAGAACCGATGATCTTCACCAACAATCAATCTTGCAATATGAGGACCAACAAGCCCAATAAATCCAATCGTGCCAGCAAAAGCAACAGATACAGCAGCGAGAATGCTTGTTCTAAAAAGACATCCAAAGCGTAGTCTACGAATATTAACCCCAAGACTACTTGCGCGTTCCTCCCCTAAAGAAAGCAATGTTAATGACATTGCTGCTTTCATTGAAAATGGAATGATAATTGCAAGCGTAATGACTAATGCTATTAACGAAGACCCGTCCGCACGATCTAGTCCACCCATCGTCCAAAACACAAGCTGCTGTAAAGAATCAGCGGGGGCAATAAATTGAATCACAGCAACAAGCGCATTAAATCCAAAAACAAGTGCAATTCCAAATAAAATGAGTGATGTCGGTCCACGTTGAATAATTGCGAAGGCTTGAATAAGGAGTACCGCGCCAAAAGACATGATAAACGCATTAACTGGAACCGCTATGCTTTTGGGAACGAAAGGTAATGTTATTCCCAATACAATTGCAAGTGCAGCACCAAAGGCCGCAGCCGATGAGACACCAAGTGTGAATGGACTAGCTAATGGATTGGATAAGATTGTTTGCATTTCTGCACCAGCCAAGCTTAAGCTGGCACCAATCATCACTGCAAATAATGCCGTGGGTAAGCGAATATTCCACATAATAACGCTTAATGTATTATGTGGATCATGAATGTGAATAAGCCCCTGAAATATCTCTTTTAATGATAGCCCCGCTGGTCCAGTCATCACGTCTACAACAATGCCAATCAATAGCAACAGAATAAGACCAATAATCCATATAATTCTTTTGTGAATAGTACGATGATATTCTGCTACGACCCTTTGACGAGACGACTCAACTGGAACAACTTTTTGTATCATTGGCTGCTACTCTCCTTGTTGACCCAAAAGGTTCCTTCCAAAGGAAAAGCCATAAATTGCTTGTTCAACTCAGTTAATGTTTTATCTGGATCAACGTCTTTTAACTCATTAGGATGAAACATTTTAGCCATTTCCTCAACCCCTACAAAAAACAGCGGTGTATCAAAGAAAAACAGCCAAACACCACCCGCCATATTTTCACGAACAGCACGTAGGTTAGAAACCCCAGGAGCCTGCATAACACTTGTCATGGATGCTTCGGCCTGTTCTTTTGAAATAGAAGGTCCGATTTTTAAACCATTCAACGCAGCTGTAGAACCGCCACCAACTAAATAAAAATCTGGATCACGAGTAATAATATATTCCAAGCTCAATTTTCCTGCAGACCCTGGGATTTTATCCATACCAATGCTCTTTCCACCAGCAGCAGCGATAAAATCGCTCATATTTCCGTGACCAGAGCTGAAACAACAATCTTTACCATCCGGATTAAGATGGAATAAAACCTTTAGTTGTTTGGTATTTTTGACAAGCTCAGCAATATTCCTCATATGCTGTTCATAATATGACACAAAAGAGTTTGCCTCTTTTTCACGATCTAATAATTTGCCAAGCATCAACATACTTGGAATGGTTTTTTTAAGAGGATCACGAAAGAAATCTACAAATACATACGGAATACCCGCCTTATCAAGCTTTTCTATACCATCTGGAATAGGACCATATAACGTAAAAATAACTAGATCTGGTTTTGCAGCAATTACGGCTTCCATTGAAAAGGATCTATTTGTTAATCCACCAACATTTGGAATATCGTTTGCTTTTGGAAATTTCTTGCGAAGTGCATTAAATAATTCAGGCGAGTATTTTTGAAGATCATTTCCCCATCCAACCACACGCGATAAAGGGTCTTTGTCAAGTAGAGCTAATGTCAAAACATGACGACTTTCAGACAGAACAATACGCTTTGCAGGTGCTGGTAAAGTTACTTTTCGGCCCAACATATCCGTTACTGTAATAGCAGTATCTTTACTCGTTTGTGCATTACACAGAGTAATGCTACCAAATATGGATATTGATAAGACGAGTATTAAAAATAGACGTTTAGAGATGATTGGAAAATAAAAGTTATTCATAAAAATGGTCATTCCTTGATTACCAACGATACGTGAGATTTGCCATCACCGTGCGACCAAAACCTTCGTTACATGATGATGCAGAACATGTGGAATAATAACGTTTGTTAAACATGTTATTCAGATTAACATCCAGTCTCAAGCCATTATTCGAAATTAGTTTGTTGAAATTGTAGTGAGCTGCCATGTCGAATAAGGTAAAGTCAGGAACTTTGATGGTATTTAATGTGTTCGCATAAGTTTTGCCAACATAACGCATACCAAAGCCAAGACCAAGACCCGCTAACTTTCCTTTACTGAGCGTGTAATCACCCCAAAAAGAAGCCATATGTTGTGGCAGTCCTGTTGGTACTTTATGCAATGCACCAGGAACAGTAGTTTTCGTTGTTGAAAGATCATTGTAAGTATAATTTGCCAGCACTTTAAAATCAGAAGTAATGTTGGCAACGGCTGATAATTCAACCCCTTGAGAGCGGACTTCCCCTGTTTGAATGGAGTTTTGTATATTGCTTGGATCGGTCGTTTTAACATTGGTTTGATCGATACGGAACCAAGCAAAGGTAAATAAAGCATCAAAATGATTGGGTTTATATTTTATACCTGCTTCGATTTGTTTTCCCTCAGTTGGTTTAAAAGTATTTCCATAAAAATCCGTTCCAAGAGTTGGGGCAAAAGAAGTTGTATAACTGAAATAAGGTGCTGCACCAAAGTCTGTCACATATGTTAGGCCTGTAAGGTAGGTAAATTTGTTGTCATTTTGACTTGTGGTTGCTCTAGACAACTTATTACGTGTATCCACCATTGCCCAGTCTTGACGGGCATCAAAATTAAGAACTAGATGTTTAACAAATGTTAATGTATGAGCTGTGTAAATCCCAACTTCGTTTGCCTTTTGATATGTTTTCGTAAAAGGCGTTGGTGCACTAAACCCTGCACCATAGGTTGGATGATAAATATCAATAGAACTAGCCCTGCCAAAATCTAAAGAATAATCCTCACCAAGATTACGCCAAGAAGTTCCTAAAATAGAAGTTCCCTTTACAATATCACCAATATCCCATTCCGCTTTTCCATAATTATCCGTTGAAAAAACACGACCTGTAATTCTAAATTCATAAGCTGCACGATTAAGGGTTCGCATATCACTCGCAAGTGACATCCCAGACAATGTTTGTGTCAACAAATCATTATAAGTATAACGGCTGGCTGAATGAATGGACCATGTATCATTAAACCGATGATCAAAAATATATCCTAAGCCCATTTGAGTCATATGATTGTCTAAATGCCGACCATCGAGATAAAGATTGCGTTTTAATTTCCCATTTTGATTGGATAAAATTGTTCCATAAATTGGCAAGAAGGGTCGGGGCGGTCCAAATTCATCACGACTAAATGAGGATAAAATTGTTAGAGATGTATTGGAATCAGGTTTCCAAGAAAAAGAGGGGGCAATATATCCCGTATTATCTGGAACATATCTAAACTGAGTGCCACTTTTTCTAATCACACCGACTACTCGATAAAGCAATGTTTTATCTTTATCGATCGGACCAGAAAAATCCGCTTCACCTTGTATACGACCATAACTCCCTCCATTAACACCAACTTCTCGGATTTTTTCTTTTGTTGGTTGTTTACTAATGGCATTGACAACACCACCAGGAGATCCAATACCATAGAGAAACCCACTAGGGCCACGTAACACCTCAATACGTTCCATACCAAAAGGCTGATAACGAGCATAAGATTGTGCCGTTGTTGAACGAAGACCATCCAATAATGCACCATTCAAGGTAGCATCAAATCCGCGAATATTAAAATAGTCAAACCTTTGTGAAGCTGCTGAGGTAGAAGCAAAAACACCTGGGACATATTGCAGCGCTTGCGTCGTGGTTTGCACATTCCGATCATCCATTTCTTCGCGACCAACCACACTGATTGATTGTGGTATTTTAAGAATTGATGTTTCAGTCTTGCTTGCTGTTGAACTTTGTTTGGCTACATATCCATGCACTGGTCCATTCACACGTTCGCCACGCACCACAATTGTTTCAGTAACTGGATCTGAATCTTTTTCTTGTGCAAAACTCTGGAAGCCATCTAAAAAATAAGCAATATTTATTGCGTATACCAAAGAAACAATAATTCTTTGCTTGAAACCCATCTTGTCTAAACCTTAAATAAGCACCATATCATATTGATAATGATTTTCATTATCAATATGATATGGGAAGGTTATCTTTAACAATAGAGATGACTTTAGCTTACAAGACTTTTTCTTTAGCTAAAAACACGTATATGACATAGTTTCATTTCTTAAGAGAAAATATCAACTATCTTTATTGGTTTCACTATTCGTGCTTGGTTCGTAACAATACTAGCCATAAATCCATAAGGGATATCTAAGTCATAAAGATACCAAAATTTAATATCCCCATCTTGTCGTAAAATTACCCTGAAATAGTCTGATTTCTTACTATGAAATGGAATAGCTACATCACCCAGTGACTGTAAACCTGTGCCTAGGGCTTTAACGGCCGCCTCTTTACGAACCCAAAAACGTAACCAATTTATGTAATTATACGGATATTGTGAGATTCTTTTTAATTCAGAAACAGAGCAAATGTCACAAAGAATAGATTGAAAATCGACGGTTTTTATCCGTTCAAGATCAACACCAATAGTCCCCCTTGCTGAGATAGCAATCAATATACCATCACTACTATGGCTTAAAGAAAATGCAGGACCACCATTAATAAAAGGTTTTCCATATTGATTTGAATAAAATTCTATATCAAAAGGTCGAACATTGAGATAGTTACCTAAAATCTGACGTAAAGCTATATGAGCAGCAGCAAATCGCTTTGCCTTAGTTTCATCTTTAATAAGTAAATAGCGTTCTATTTCATAACCATCAAGCCACTCAAACTGTTCAGGACTAAAAGGTTCGGAAGCATTTAAACGAGCAAACCACAAATCAACCATTTCGTGATGCTACCATAATTAAGTCAATTGATAAAAGCGTATAAACTAATTTTTTTCATTTAAATACAAAAACATATTATTTATTAATAATAATTACTATACAATAATCAATTTATTTTTTATAAGAAATTGAGACTTTTTTCAACAATAAAAGGATTACACTATGGTAACAACCAGTACAATCATTTCTGGAACAGCTAAATTTAATCAGACATATAATACGAATGGTGATTTAATTACAGTTTTAGGAAGTGCTGTTAATTTTTCAATCTTAAATGGGGCAGCATTAAATGTCGCTGGACATACTTATGGCACAATCATTCATGAAGGCGGCAAAGAAGACGTTTTAAATGGTGGTTCCGCAGCTACCACCATTATTAACAATGGTGGTATCCAGAATGTTTATAATTGGGCATCCACAACCTCAACAAATGTCAATAGTGGTGGTATCCAAAATGTTTACAATGTTGGATCGGCTTACACAACTATTGTCAACAATAGTGGCATCCAAACGATATATGATGGTGGTTCCGCTTTTTATACACAAATCAATTCAGGTGGTTACATGACAACCACAAGGGGTGGTGTCTCTATCCAAGCCTATCTTAACAGTGGCGGTATTGAAGATGTCGGTTTTAACAGACTTACAAACATGTCGTCTATTGGTTCTTCTCTCAGCACACAAATCTATGGAGGGAAACAATATGTATATTCAGGCGGTATAGCATCCGCTGCAACTGTTTTTGCTAATGGGTCTAGCTTTATCGTCGCAGGTGGTTCTGCCGTTGATACTATAATCAGCAATGGTGGTACGCAAGAAGTGTATGGGCATGTCACCAACACAAATCTATATAATGGCGGGACACTACTTGTAGCATTCGCTGGATCAGCTACAGGCACAAAGGTCGGATCAAATTCGATCGAAAATGTTTATAGTCGAGGCTCTGCAACAGCTACAGTTGTGAGCGCTAATGGTGTGCAAAATATTTATAATAATGGTTCAGCAACCTCAACCATTATAAAAGGTGGTACACAAAATGTTTATAATGATGCCTCTGCTTATACCGCGCAAATAAGTAATGGTGGTGTGCAGAATATACATGATGGTGGTAAGGGTTTTTTTACAACTGTCAATTCAGGTGGTTATATCACAACTACAAATAATGGTCTATCATTCCAAGCCTCTCTTTCCAGCGGTAGTATTGAAGATGTTGGTTTTAATAGATTTACACAAATGTCATCTATTGGTTCTTCTGTCAGCACACAGATCCTTGGTGGAAAGCAATATGTGTATTCAGGAGGCGTAGCATCCGCTGCAACGGTTTTTGCTGGAGGATCCAGCTTTATCGTCGCAGGTGGCTCCGCAGCCGATACAATCGTTAGCTCTGGCGGAACGCAAGAAGTATATGGTGACGTCAAAAATACAAATCTATATAGTGGAGCAACGTTACTTGTCGCATTTGGTGGAACAACAACCGGCACAAAAGTAAGACAAGATTCTGTTGAGAATGTAGCCAATGGTGGCTCTGCTACCTCAACTGTTGTACAAGCAAATGGTACGCAAAACGTTTATGACAATGCATCAACGACATCCACAATTATCAATGCAAGTGGTGTACAAAATGTTTATAATAATGCGTCTGCTTACACCACTATTATTAATAGCACCGGCACTCAAAATGTTTTTAGTGGTGGTCAAGGATTTTATACTGTCATTAATAACGGCGGCACTCAAACGGTGTTATCGACTGGTGTTGTATATGGAACAACAATTAATCAAAATGGTGTAATGAATGTCGGTGAAGGTGGTTTAGCCAATAGCACAAATATTCATAGTGGTGGTTTACAAACTGTTTCTGGAACAAGTAGTGTGTTTGGATCGACAACAAACACCGTTATTCTAACAGGTGGTCAACAAACCATTTATGACGGGGGAAGAGCAAACACTATTACCTTATCAGGTGGAACATTGAATGTCAGTGCTGGCGGTGTCATTACAGACAATGTTACCTTCATTCCAGGTGGAACACTCAATGTTTACTCTGGTGCGAGCGTTTCAACAACTGTTACCAATGGTGGCAGAGAAATCCTTTATACTGGTGGTGTAGCAAGCAGTACTGTTGTGGATAATGGTGCTCAAATCATTTATACTGGTGGTTTGGCTAGAAACACAACTATTTTAAACAACGGCACTGTCGATGTTAGCTCTGGTGGTAGTGCAAACACTGTAACAGTGAATTCCGCTGGCATCTTCAGAGTATCTGGTGGTAGCGTTAATACGACTGTAATTAATATAAACGGTTATTTAGCTGTTAATGGTGGAAGCGTCATGAATAATACCGTTAACACAGGCGGTATTTTAAATATTAACTCCGGCAGCCTTGGTAGAACAACCGTAAGCTCTGGTGGTTCTCTAATGATGGATGCAGATCATGTTACGCGGTCTGGTCCACTGAATGTATTAACTGGAGGTTTTCTTAACTCACGTAAAGCATTGCAGGATATCACAATTGACTCACTTTCAGGCACAGATTTCTTAGCTGTATTGAATGATCCTACTTTATTTGAAGAAACAGATTCAGCTCCAAAAATTAATATTGATCAAAACCAATCAAGATCTTTTATCGCTACTGACCAAAACCAACCTTCGACAAATACAACAAATGATATAGGAAAACAAACCCCTACAACTTTATTAGATGATTTGGATGATTTTGGACAAGATGGTGGTATTTTACCGATACAAGCGAGGAGTTTTATAGCGCCTAGATCTGTTGGAATT
>NZ_CAMXCK010000009.1:0-37969 GCF_947179105.1 Commensalibacter communis | reverse complement strand
CTATGGTGGTGCTGGTAATGATGTCATTAATGGCGGTGCTGGTAATGATAGTCTCTATGGAGGTTCAGGAAACGATACTTTAATTGGTGGCGCTGGTGATGATTATATGGCTGGCGATGAAGGATCCAATACCTACGTTCTTTCCAAAGGTGATGGTCACGATACTATTTACAACCATGTAACTAACCCCGCAGATAAATCTGTAATACAATTTAAAGATATATCAAGCAATGACGTTAGTGGCACATCTATTGAAGGCAATGATCTTGTTGTTCAATATGGTGAAAATGATAGCGTAAGACTACAATATTATTTCGACCCGAGTAATAGTTTCCGCGTGCAAGAATACCAATTCGCTGATCAAACGTTAAATAACGATCAACTGATGGCTCTCTTGCCCATTGATAATAAAGTTGATAATTTTAATATTAATGACTGGGTTGGAAAAAATGATAACTCTACCAAACAAGCTTTTGATATGGGTGCACAAAAAATAAGTCAAAAAAATATTGACCAGCACGCTCATACCGTTACAGAAAGTCAAGCGATACCATTAACATCAATTGATACCTCTTTAACACATAGTTCTGATATCGTACTACAAAACAAAGCTTAAATTCTAAGTGTGGGCTCTTTCCTTAAGAGCCCATATTTAAATTCTTTTTTGAAATATTTAAATGATAATATGAAAAAAGTTTTCTATGATTAAAGACATTTTTTAATATTTCATAATGATCCAAATCCTGATTATTTAATAAAGGAAGTTGTTTTACTTTTCTGTTAAAAGTAAAATTATAATGATAAATAAAAAATTCTGGATCTGTGTAAGCAAAATCAATTGCTTCTCTTTCGTTTTTAAAATTAGGTAGTTTTTTTTGTATCTTGTCTAAATATATTTCCATATTGGTTATGATTGAAGATTGTTTAATCTCTTCTGGAATAAGGAAAATTTTAGAAAATTTCTTTGACCTTATGGTTGCAGAACTTAAACGTGCTGTTAAAGGACTACAAATAAGCGCGATAATAATGGGGAGAAACCACAGATATCTGTTGTTTAAAGAAAGTTCAGGAATAAAAAAGTTATAATAATCGTTATGGTACCATAATTGAGGTAGTTCAGGCATTCTAATCCACAAAAGGAGTATAATTCCTGATATCATAGGCAATGAAAACTCTTCAAAACAAGTTCTCCAAGGTAAAATATCATCCCCACGATCCTGATTTCCCCATTTTATAGGTTTGGACTTAATCCACATAATAAAAAATTTCATTACAAACACCATTACAATAGGTGCAAAAAAAATTGAAAAAATAGTATCAAAAAAGCAAGATAATAAAACCCATATATATCCGCCAAAATTTTTATATTCTTTGGTAAGAATAACAAATATCATTCCAATTAATCTTGGAGCAAACAAGAGGATTAATGCATAGTAAAGCATAATAACAGTATCTAATTTGATGTTTATATGATTTACACCATCCTGATAATTTGTATTAAAGCTGACGCCAGTTATAGCAACGATAAAAGTAAAAACGAACCATAAAATTGACGAAAAATAAGACATAAAGCCAGCAATAAGTAAGTCTCTATGTGCATTTTTTAAACCAAAACCAAAAACTACACGTAAATTTTGAAGATTACCTTGCATCCAGCGTCGCTCTCTAATTAAGAATGCTATAATATTTGCTGGAATTTCTTCATAACTTTCTTCAATTTCTGGTAAGAACCAGACTTCTAGGCCTGATTTTGCCATTAAGCCTGCTTCCACTAGATCGTGACTTAATGGCTTTCCCCCCCATGGTGGGATGCCATCCAATACTGGTAAAACACAATGTTCTCTAAAAGCATCCACTCTTATTAAAGCATTATGTCCGATATAAAAAGCATCTCCTAAATAATAATGTCGAATAGCTTTAAAAAAGGGAATTCCATAAAACCAACAAGAGAATTGTAACATACGGCCAAAAATAGTCGTGCGTAAAATCGGTTTTGGATTAGTTTGAATAATTCCAATTTGATCATTTGGTTCTGCAATAGAAACCATTTGATGTATTGCTTTTCCACTCATGAGTGAGTCTGCATCCATAACAACCATGTATTTATATAGACTTGAATAACGCCTTAAAAAATCCATTATGTTACCAAGTTTTGCATTAGCATTAATCGAACGCCATCGATAATATAATCGAATATTTTTAAATTCTTTTTTTGCTAAAATAATCGCAGTTTCCTCTAAAATACGACTTTCAATTGGTCGTGTATCAGATAAAATATAAAAATCATAATGTTTTTCAATACCTTGGATTTCCATCAAACCTTTCCAAGTTGCCATAATACTTGCTACAACACGTGCAGGATCTTCATTATAAACAGGGTATAAAATGGCAATTTTTGTGTTTTCTTTATATTGACTATCATGTTTTAAATTTTTGAATGGATTATCTTTTTTGGAAATTATATTCCCAACAATCATTTTAAATAAACTAGAACTTGCACTATAAGTAAGTATAAAATAAATCACACAAAATAAATATTTGATTAAATTAGAATTTAAATTACTGATAAAAGATGACGCAGATATATAAAATAATATAGCAGAAAAAAATAAAGATAAAAAAACAACCAGTATCCTCCGTTTTTTTACTTTTTTTTGCCATTCACAATTATTTTCTTTCCCACCAGCCCTTATTATTTGTTTAAATGATTTTGTTTCCTTAGGATTAATTTTTTTTGATCCTAAGGAAATACGTTTAGTTGATAAGGGTTTTACATTGATATCTGTTTTATTTAATTCTTCTAAGAACTCCTCTACAGTCTTACAAGAAGTAAAAGAATTTTTGTTTAATGAAGGTGCAAGACGAGTATAAGCATTAATATAACTATCAATAATATCTTTTTCGAACATTATAATTTTACTTTATGATTGCAGCAGGTAGTGCCATTTGGAAAGCTATGTTTAAAACCCGTAACCAAGGAACAATCGGGGATTCTGGTGAAAAAATTACATCTTTGTCAAAAATTGGGAAAAATGCTGCTGCTGCCATACCGTGGCCATCATTAAATTTAAATCTATATATTTTTAAATCATTATCATAATCTTTTCTAAAAACGAAAACATTAGAAATATCAGCATTATTTGGATTAAAACCGCCAGCTCTAGCAATAGCATCGAGTAATGCAGGTTGACTAGAATAATCGTAAATTCCATTTTTTAAAATACCACCCCCTATTAAGGTGGTACGAACTTGGGGTGCGCTCTTAACAATAATCTTATCCGATGGTGCAAGATTAATATCGCTCTTTAAAGCCAAATCATATGGAATTGAATACTGAGCTCCATTTCTAATAACGTTGACCATGGTTTTATTTGTACTATCTTTGCTAGCCTCATTACTAATAGTTCGTGTATTACCATTTTGCGCTAATGTAAGTGCAGTTGCTAGTTTCATTCCCCCTGGTTGCCAAGATAAAATTTTTGGTGCTCCGATATCCCCTGTTACAGTAACACCACTTGCACCATTTTCTTCTAAAGCTATAATTACATAAGGATTAACAACACTATTATTACTATTATACTTACTTTGGATAAGGTTTCGTGCAGCACTTTCAGTTAAATTGTTGATATAAACATTACCAATATAAGGTAAATTAATGTTACCATTATAATCAACTGTGAATGTACCTAATTCTCTTTTATCAAACCCTGCTGATATTGGATCTTGATTTTGACCAATGATACTATCGGGTGAAAAGCTCATCAATGTAATAATTAATTTGTCACCAATTTTAATCATTAAATTTTTATTTCTAATTGGTAACATTAATGCATCTAGATTTTTTTGCACAAATAATTTATTTTCAAGAGCAACTTGTTTATCTAGCTTTTGAGCTTGATATTCATCAACAGTTATAATTTTTCCCTTAAACGTCGACAAAATTGATGATGATGAAGGACCTCCCCTAGGAAGGCTACATCCAGAAACAATTAAAGAAAGAAATATAAATATACTTAGGCGTAAAATACTCATTATCATCATTCTTTTATTAACCAATATATTAATGAAATAACTAAAAGAGTTGCAAAAAAACCTTTAACTCGGTAAGGGCCAGATCTTTCAATCAAAAGAGACGGAGGACTAATTACAGTAATTTGATATCGGTCAATATAATTCTTCTTTTGTAACATATATTTTTTCTGTTCTATACTTTGCTTTAAATTTTCTATAAAATGCTTTTTATTTAAAGTATCTTCCATTTTTTCACTATTTTGTATTTGAAGAATGTCGTGAAAATACAATTTATTTAATTTTTCTTGGATAAATACTTTTTGCGCTATTTTGGCTTGGTATACAGGAAAAGTTAACGTTTTCATTGAATTTAGTGTTATATCTAAATTCATTAACTTATTTTCGATAATATTTTTTATAAGTAAATTATTTAAATAATTTTCTTTTGGGTAAATAGATATTCCCTCTTTTATATAATTTCCTAATATTGTGTTTGTTTCTTTTAAATCACGATCCAAAGAAGAGGATAAAAAAGAAATGTAATTAATTAATTTTTGGTCTTCTTCTTTATGAGAAGATTGTAAAAATTCTTTTCCAATAGTAATTATTTCATATAATATTTTTTTGGAATCTTCATTATTATAACTCGATAAATTAATGTTTATTGTATTGCTGTTATTATTGATGCTTATTGTAAGGTTTTTGTTAAAATAAGACCATTCAGAACGATCACCATGCATAAAAAGATCATATATACCACCAAATTTAGTGAATAAATCTCCTTTTTTATAAATGCTTTTTACGTCTAATTGATTAGTAAGAAGCTCGTATGCTTTTTCTGACCTTAACCATTCAGAAAACATATAGCAACCTGCGATTGACGGTACGTAATTTCCAGATAAATGACCACTAAAATCAAAATTATTTTCTTTTACTTCTTGGATTTGTAAAATTGTGTCGGAAGTATAAATCGAAGATAATAATAAAAACCAAAATACGACATTTATAATAATACTAATTACATAAAATTGTTTAACTGTTAAAAGATGCTTATATTTCATATGTTATAATCAATACTTTACAAATTTTTATTATAATTGACTAGAAAATTTCTACCTACAGTAGCATATTATATTAAATAATCAAAATAATTTGTTTATAACAATGATATTTAATTATACTTAATCAAAATATTTAAAATACAAATTATTCTTATAATATATTGAAATATATACATATTAAATAATATTTCAAGTTAAATACATACTATGACGTTCTTATACACAGTCAAGAAACAGAAAAAAAACATTTCTCGTTTAGCTAGAAAAAATCTTTCAAAAACACAGTCCATTTATCACGTGATCTTCAAATGAATGTATTCTAAAATTGAAATGAAAAAAAATTGAATAATTATAATGAATTATAATAAAAAAACTTCGTAACAAGGAATTAAAAAGATCTTAAGTTCACAAAATAAATAATCAACAATATAATGATCCTATTTATAGATATTGTTACAATTAAATAACAAATTTATGACATACCTAACTGAGTACTGTTGCTTTTTAGGAAACAACTGACGACTTTATTGTTTCTAGACAATTCAATCAATTCATTTTCTACTCATTAACAAGTCCTAATAATACAAATATATATCAAAGGCGATTTGTAATGAGTAAAATTAACAGCTCCTTAGTATTCTCTTCTTTAGCTGAATTAGAAAAAGCAATAACACATGATTTAGATTGTATGAGCTTTCCCAATAAAAATTGGAGTGTTCAAAAAAAGTATAACGATCAAAATGTTTTAGACGTTGCTATTTTAGGTGCTGGACAAGCGGGAATAGCTATTGGATTTGGTTTATTGCGCCATAACATTCACAATATCCTTATTTTTGACAAAGCTATTCGAGGAAAAGAAGGTCCTTGGACAACGTATGCCCGCATGATCACATTACGAACCCCTAAATATCTAAAAGGTCCTGAATTAGGATATTCTAATCTTTCATTTAGATCATGGTATGAGGCTTCTTTTGGTCAAGAGGCATGGCAAATGTTAGACAAAATTCCAAAAGAAACATGGAAAGAATATTTAGACTGGTTTCGAGATATTAATAAACTGCCTGTTGAAAGTGATCGCCATTGTATAAACGTCCAATGGGATAGTGGTATCTTTAGTCTTTTATTTAAAGATCATCTTGATAGAGAATACACTGTTTATGCACGTAAAATCGTATTGGCAACTGGCATTGATGGCAATGGTAAATGGTTCAGCCCTGACTTTTTGAAAACATTGCCCAAGGAATATTATGCACATACATCTGAGCCGATTGATTTTAGTAAATTAAAAGGGAAGCGCATCGGTGTATTAGGAGGCGGGGCTTCAGCATTTGATAATGCAGCAACTGCTTTAGAACAAGATGTTGGTCGGGTTGATTTATGTTTAAGGCGTAAAACCATTCCATCCGTTAATCCACATCGTTGGATGGAACAAACAGGATTTTTATGCCACTACCCCTATTTACCAGATGATAAACGTTGGGCGTTTATGCAACGTATTTGTGATTTAAACCAACCGCCTCCCCAGGATACTTTCTGGCGTTGTCGCAAACATGAAAATTTTGCTTATCACACAGATTGTCAATGGAAATCTGTAGAGCTAGTTAACAATGAAATTCATATTGAAACAACAACAGGTAAAATGATTTTTGATTTTTTAATTATTGGAACGGGTTTCACCATTGATTTAACAGCGCGTCCAGAAACGGCGTCTTATGCATCCTCTGTTGCATTATGGAGCGACCGTTATACACCAAATGCAGGAATGGAAAATACAGTATTAGGATCCTATCCTTATTTAACCGAGAATTATCAATTTCTTCCTAAAAATAAAAATGATCCTAACAAGGAAATGTTATCTAGCATTTATAATTTTACCTTTGGATCATTGATTAGTATGGGACTTGCTGGTGCATCTATTAGTGGCATGTATTTCGGGGTAGATCGTTTGATTAAAAGCATAGGTAAAGGCCTATTCCTCGAAGATCAAGCACATCATCTTCAAAGTTTGTTGGATTACGACGTTAAGGAACTTGTTGATTTAAGCCCACCTTCTTAAACAACAGTAAAGGAAACTCAACAATGAAAATGGCTGATTTGCTTTATCAAGAAATTGAAAGTCTTTCGCAGACCATCCTTCTAGATATTCCAAAAGAATGTTTAAAAGGAGTAAAAAACAATACAGAACTTTTGAGCAGTCGTAGTAAACTAATTCATCACTTCACAGTGCCTACTATTGATGTGGAGGAATAATATTGGATTTAATAAAGAAAATCTCAAAAAATGTTCGCTCTGCTACTTATAGTGCAACACAGATAATATCTGACTCTCTAAGTGCGATTGATAAATATAATCCACTTATTGGGAGTGTTACGGTAGCATTAAAAGATAGAGCATTGGCCACTGCACAGCATATTGATCAGTTGGTCGCTCAAGGACAAGACCCTGGCCCGTTGGCTGGTGTACCATTTGGAGTTAAAGACCTATTTGATGTGAAGGATATTACCACAACAGCAGGCTCAGTGCTATTAGCAGATCACGCCCCTGCACTCAAAGATGCTACTGTCATTACACGATTATGCAATGCTGGGGCTGTTCCAGTTGCTACTTTAAATATGGACGAATTTGCATACGGATTTGTAACAGATAATACACATTATGGAATTACCAAAAATCCACATGATACAAGGCGATTTGCGGGAGGTTCTTCTGGAGGCTCTGCTGCTGCGGTTGCTGCTGGAATGATGGCTTTTTCTTTGGGATCAGATACGAATGGATCTATAAGGGTGCCTGCATCTCTATGCGGTGTATGGGGACTTAGACCAGCATATAATACTATTCCTTTGCAAGGGGTATATCCTTTTTCTGAAACGCTCGACACTATCGGTCCATTTTGCAGCAGCATCCACGATTTGAAGTGTATTTTTAACATATTATCAGATCGTAATGATCACGGGAAGCAAGATATTTCTTCTTTAAAAATCGCACGATTAAAAGGATGGTTTGAACGAGATGTCGATCAAGAGATTTTAAATGCAATTACAGAAATCACTAGCATAGGGATTGAGACCTACAACCTCACGTTAGATCATATTGAAACCGTTAGGGCTGCTTCATTTTTAATTACAGCATCAGAAGGAGGAACCCTGCATTTACCCTATTTAAGAAAAGAGCCTTTAAAATATGATCCTGCTACACGTGACCGCTTCATCGCTGGCGCACTCTTGCCTGTTTCCACTTATTTACAGGCAAAAAAAATAGAAAAATGGTTTCGACATTATATACATAAAATTTTTGGTGATTATGATCTTTTGATTGCTCCTGCAACAGGATGTACGGCCCCATTTATTAATGATCCTACAGTTCTTGTTGATGGGAAGAAAAGCTCTGCTCGAGTGAATTTGGGAATTTACACACAGCCATTAAGCCTTAGCGGTTGCCCTATTCTATCTTTACCATTGAATAGAACAGGAAAATTGCCAGTCGGATTACAAATTGTTGCAAAACCAGGAAATGAACATATTTTGTTTGAATTTGGTGCATTATTAGAAGCCAAAGGGATAGCAAAAGCATCTATTCAGCAACAAGGAATATATAATGTTTAACGCATATGGAAAACGAGCTGCTGATCGATGTAGAGCCTTAGAAAAACCACCTTATAGTGAGTCCTCAGAATATTTGTTTCGTGCATATCTTAGTAATGAATATAAACAATCGCAGCACGCAGTAGCACAATGGATGGATCAAGCTGGTATGATCACACATATCGATCCAGCAGGAAATTTAGTTGGTCGATATGCAGGACAAACCAAAAATGATCCAATACTTATTATTGGTTCACATCTTGATACTGTTCGAAATGGGGGATGTTTTGATGGTAATTTGGGTATTATGCTAGGTATTGAAGTTATTGATTATTTTAATCGACAACAAAAACGCTTTCCTTTTGCTATTGACGTCATTGCTTTTGGGGATGAAGAAGGCTCCCGTTTTCCGATGGCAATGTTAACGTCTAAATCTGTTGCTGGTGTATTAAATACGCTTCCACAAGGCTTAAAAGATAAAAAGGGCATTTCTATTGAACAAGCTTTCAAAGATTTTGGTTTAGATTATCGAGATATTCAAAAGGCTCGCTATTATCCTGAGAATGTAATTGGTTATTTAGAAGCTCATATTGAACAAGGACCTGTATTAGAGTCAGAAGGACTGCCTTTAGGGATTGTTACAGGTATAGCTGCACAATATCGCTTCCAAATTTTAATCAAGGGGCAAGCTGGGCATTCAGGCACAACAAGTATGAATTTACGAAAAGATGCAATGGCTGGTGCTGCCGAAATTATTTACTTATCAGAACAATATGTAAAAGAAGCAGAACAAGAAGGTGTTGTAATTACGACTGGGCAAATAACAGTTACTCCAGGCGCACCAAACGTTATTGCAGAACAAGTCGTTTTCTCTGTCGATTTACGTGCTCCTACGGATGAAAAACGTAATGAATTCGCAGAACAATTTGAACAAATAGTCGAGAAAATCTGTCAAAAAAGGCGTTTGGATCATGAATTCCTCATTCAACATGATTTATCCGCGTCCTTATGTGATAAAAATCTTATGTCGTTGTTAGAGCAAGCAATACAACATTTGAAATTACCAGTGCGATATCTAACCAGCGGGGCAGGTCATGATGCGATGATCTTATCCCATCTAGCTCCAACAGCGATGTTATTTATTCAATCACCTAATGGTATCAGTCATTCTCCAAAGGAAACGGTTCGTTATGAGGATGTGACGGCAGCTTTACAAACAATGATCCACTTTATTGAATTAAAAGAAGATAATATATGACTAGAACTATATTCCCACAAATTGATCCACCTCAACGTTTATTAATGGGACCCGGCCCCAGTAATACTTATCCCCGTGTTTTACGCGCTATGGCTGCGGACATGCTGGGACAATTTGATCCAGAAATGACATCTTATATGAATGAAACCATGGCATTATATCGCGATGTTTTCATGACCGACAATCAATGGACGTTGCTTATTAATGGCACAGCTCGTGCAGCAATAGAAGCAGCATTGGTTTCTTTATGCGAGCCTGAAAATAAAGTGTTAATCATTAATAATGGTCGTTTTGGTTTATTACTTTCGGAAATTTCTGAACGCATTGGTGCAAAAACGATAATGCTTGATTATTCATGGGGTGAAGTCGCTTCTTTAAAAGAGATTGAACAAGCAATTATTCAACATAAACCTCATGTGTTTGCTTGTGTTCATGGGGATACATCAACTACAACAGCGCAACCATTGGAAGGCGTGGGGGAAATTTGTCGTCGATATAATGTATATTCTTATGTTGATGCCACAGCAACTTTAGGGGCAATGCCTATTAATACAGATCGATGGGGTATCGATATCGTCAGTGCAAGTCTACAAAAATCAATGGGGGGTCCCCCGGGATGTGGATTAATTACCATTTCTGATCGTGCGGCAGAGTTTATTTTTTCCCGAGCCCATACCGAATTAGGATTACAAGAAGGTAGTCAAGAGCGATCTCAGCGTAGTCGCATAGGATCAAACTATTTTGATATTGCAATGATAATGAATTATTGGTCTGAAAAACGCCTGAACCATCATACAGAAGCAACCAGTATGCTATACGCTGCACGTGAAGCAGCATGCATTATCCTAGAAGAGGGTTTGGAAAATTGTTTCAAACGCCATCGTTTAGCAACCAAAGCAATATCAGAGGGGGCAAGAGCAATGGGATTAGCTTTATTTGGTAATGATGAAACCAGAATGTATAATGTAACTGGTATTTACATCCCTAATCATATAGACGGCGAACAAATTAGAGCAGAAATGCGAAATCTTTTCGAGATTGAAATAGGAAGCGCGTTTGGACCCTTAAAAGGAAAAATTTGGCGTATAGGTACCATGGGTCATAATGCTAGGCCCCATAAGGTGTTTCACACCTTGATGGCTTTTGAAACAATTTTAAGACGTGCTGGTTTAGAAATTATCCCAGGTAAAGCAATAGACGCCGCATTTGCTGTTTATGAAGGAAATCAATAATGAGAGATATGATTGGATATGGCGGGAATTTACCCGATCCTAAATGGCCAAATAAAGCAAAAGTTGCTGTGCAATTTATCATCAATTATGAAGAGGGTGGTGAACATTGTATATTGAATGGAGATCGCCATTCTGAGTATTTCATATCAGAAATGATTGGGGCAGCACCTATTCAAGGAATGCGTTCAATGGCCATGGAAAGCCTATATGAATATGGATCAAGAACAGGATTTTGGCGATTACATGATATATTTACATCCAGACAAATTCCCTTAACAGTTTTTGCGGTCGCCAAAGCCATGGAGCAAAATCCAAAAGCCGTAGAAGCAATGGTGAAAGCTGGATGGGATATTGCTAGCCACGGTTTGCGCTGGGTTGATTATCAATATGTTCCTGAAGCGATTGAAAAGGAACATATTTATGAAGCGATTGACTTACATACTAGATTAACAGGCAATCGACCTTTGGGATGGTATCAAGGCAGAAATAGTCCCAATACAGCGCGCCTTATCGTAGAAGAAGGGGGATTTGTTTATGATTCCGATTCATATTGTGATGATCTTCCCTATTACAGCGATGCGTTTGGTAAACAACAACTCATTATACCGTATACATTAGATGTAAATGATATGCGTTTCGTTGCATTAAACGGATTTACAGAAGGAGAACAGTTTTTAAAATATTTATGCGATACGTTCGATCAATTATATGAAGAAGGGGAAAGAGCGCCAAAAATGATGTCTATTGGATTGCACTGCCGTATTGTTGGCAAAGCAGGCAGAGCACGTGCAATATCGAAATTCTTAGATTATATTTTGGCAAAAGATCGCATCTGGATTGCATCTCGATTAGATATTGCCAATCATTGGCTAAATCATTTTCCTAGGTAAGGTTGTAATAGATGACAGTTATTCAAACCATTAATCAATTATCTGTTGATGAATTTGTACGACAATTTGAAAATGTTTTTGAACATTCTCCTTGGGTTGCCCAAGCAATTGTAAATTACCGACCATTTGCAAGTGTTGAACAAATGGTAAATATCATGGGTGATATTGTTCAACAAGCGGATATTGAGAAAAAATTAGTTCTCATACGTTCTCATCCAGAACTTGGATACGACAAAATTAGACTGACAACTGAATCTCAAAATGAACAAAATCGAGCTAAATTACGTAATTTAACAGATCAAGAACGAAAAAAACTAATCGAACTTAACGAAGCTTATAAAAATAAATTTAATTTTCCTTTTGTTGTTTGTGTTACAAATCATAATAATTATACTGCGATCATTCACGCTTTGGAAACACGACTACAGTCATCTTCAGAACAAGAAATCGATACGGCAATCAATGAGATTATACAGATTGCTTCATATCGAGTTCAAAATATTATATTAAACTTAGAATCTAACCTTCAATTATCTCTTTCTACCCATATTTTAGACTTAGTATCGGGATCACCTGCTCCCAACGTTAAAATCGCCTTATATTACAACGAAATTCTCATATTTGAAGGAAAAACAAATCATGATGGGCGATGTAACATATCAAATCTAACAGACCCTTTAAAACCAGGATCGTATCAATTTGCTTTTTATATTTCAGATTATTTTAAAAAACAAGACTATCCTACAACCAATCCACCTTTTTTGGATGTTATCAGAGTTGACTTTGGACTGGCCAAAGGAAAATTACACTATCATGTGCCACTGTTGGTATCTCCATATGGGTTCTCTACTTATAGAGGAAGCTAACATATACAAAAGAATATTCTATTTGATACGAATTAATTAAAGATAGGGATGTTTATGGAAATATTAAAACGTCGTCATTTTATAGGAGGAATAGGAAGTTTTTTCTTACCTTCATACGCTCAGGCAGAAACAACGCCCTTATCTTCTATAAGTCTTTTGCCACAAGATGGATCTATTGCTTTTTGCTATAGTGGCCCAAAAACAGATGGAGGATGGGGCACATTACATGAGAGAGGAAGACTTGAGGTTTCTAAATATTTTCCAAAATTACGTATTACTTCTATAGAAAACGTTCCCTACTCTATTCAGGCTACACGCCTATTTCGGTATTTAATCGCTGAAGGCGTTCAAATGATTATAACGAACTCTAACTATGATAATTTTCTACATGATGTTTCAAATTATGCACAAAATGTTTCATTTACAGAATGCAATGGTCACGTAACCACTTCTAACCTTGGATGGTTTTATTTAGATCACTGGTATGCATTTTATATTTTTGGATATATTTCAGCCCTTATTACTAAAACAAATAAACTCGGATTCATCAGCTCTTTTCCTATTCCTAGTGTGTATTCTGCAGTCAATGCGATTACGTTAGGTGCAAGAAAAATAAACCCTCTAATTAATTTACAAGTCATTCATACTGGATCTTGGTTTAATCCCAAAGTGACTATTCAAGCAGCAAATGCTCTATGCGACCAAGGATGCGATATATTGTTAAGTATTATGAATGATATGTCTTATCTACGTGTTGCCGAACAACGTAACATCAAGGCATTTTTATATAATAATATGACACCTCCTATTCGTTCTAAGGCATATATTAATTCTATTTTATGTGATTTTAGTAAGGTATATATTCAGCAGATTCAGCAACGAATAAATGGTACATGGAATTCTAAGCCTGTTTTATTAAAATTAGGGCAAGATTATAATATTTCTAGATGGGGAACATCTATTTCGAATATTATTCGTTATCAAGCTACTGCACTATATGAAAATATACTAAGAGATTACAATCCTTTTCAAGGACCAATTTATAATAACAAAAGGCAATTAAAAGTTACTTCTAATACAACAATGCAAAATTTTGATTTGTATCAATGGAATTGGGCTGTTGAAGGAGTAACAGGATTATGACCAATCATTATGAGCCTACAGAGAAATTTGTTAAGTCACAAGTTCAACTGCGCCCAGGGGATCCCCCATTAATTAAATTTTGGAAAATTAGCAAGTTTTTTCCTCAGATTATTGCAAATAATCAAGTTGATTTAGATATTTTTCCAGGAGAAATCCATGCGATTATTGGTGAAAATGGTGCTGGTAAATCTACCTTGATGAATATTCTAAGTGGCATTTACCAACCTGATGAGGGTGAAATTATTATTGATGGATATGGATATCACTTCGCTTCACCTCAAGAAGCTATTTCCATTGGCATTGGTATGGTACACCAACATTTTAAACTGGTACAAGCATTTACTGTTGCAGAAAATATTTACTTTGGAGAAAAAACCAAACGATTTTTTATCTCTCAAAAAATGATGCGACAACGATTAGAAATTTTATTTGATCAATTTGGTTTTTACGTTAATCCAAATGCAATAATTAGCGATCTTTCTGCAGGTGAACAACAAAGAGTGGAGATTTTGAGAGCCCTATCACGTAAGGCTCAAATTTTAATCTTAGACGAGCCAACAAGTGTTTTAACCCCTAAAGAAGTAAAGCAATTATTTATTTCACTATCGAAATTTCGCCAACATGGAAATGCCGTTATTTTTATTACCCATAAATTAGAAGAAGTTTTGCAATTTTCAGATACGGTCAGTGTATTGCGTCATGGACAAAAAATAGGCACTTTCAAAACAAAAGAATGTACTGCACAATTTCTGGCCAATAAAATGATAGAAAATGATTTCAAATCAATTTCGCCCCAATCAATCAAATCAAAAAATCTGTATCAAGAACAATCGCCCTTTATTCATTTATCCAATGTAAGCGTTAAAAACAGCCAAAAAATAACAACACTTAAAAATATAGATCTTGATATATATCCAGGCGAGATATTAGGAATTGCAGGGGTCGTTGGCAATGGGCAAAGAGAATTAAGTCAGATCATAACGGGAATGACGAAACCTTCATCAGGTAAAATCTTTCTTGAAAATACAGAAATAACTAAACCACATCCTAAAATCTTTGCCAAAGCAGGGATCGGGCATATTCCAGAAGACCGCTTAAAAACGGCCTTAATGTCACATTTAGATATTAGCCATAATTTATTAATGCGCACCTATTTCAAAGAGCCTGTCGGAAGTTCTTTTTTCTATTCGCCTCGCAAAGCTTATCAAAAAGCATTGAACATGATTAAGAACTCACAAATACATATCCACGATATGTCGTCCCAAATCAATAATTTATCTGGTGGGACACAGCAAAAATTAGTCAGCTATAGAGAGAAAGAAATCACAACCTCTTTGCTGGTCGCTGTATATCCCAGCCGTGGTCTGGATATAGGATCGATAACGCAAATGCAGGAATATTTCTTTAAACTACGAGAACAAAATATAGCAGTGTTATTATTTTCAGAAGACCTAGATGAAATACTTACTTTATCAGACCGGGTCGGGGTTTTATGTAACGGAGAGCTGATGGGCGTGATGGATGCAAATAAAATAACACAAGAACAGTTAAGTTTGTGGATTGGAGGGAAAAAGATTGATCCCTTTCAGAGTCAATGAGGGAATAGAATGCAAACATATATACGTAGATTATCCATAGCCCCCCTCTCTTTTGTTACTTTATATCGCATATTTGTTTTTACGATTATTTTATTACTATGCGCATTGACAGCATGGGGATATGGTTTTCATCCCTTATCTTTGACTTATATGATTTTATCAGTCTCGTTTGGCACCCGTGTTGGACTAGAGGGTATTTTACTATATGTTACCCCTTTATTACTCACGGGGGCTGCGTGTTTACTGGCATTTCGGCTATGGATTGTTAACAATGGTGCTGAAGGACAGTTTTTATTAGGCTCTCTTATGTCCACTTGGGTTGGACTACATTGTAATTTTTCTGGGTGGTTATGCATAGTTCTTGCGGGTCTGGCAGGAATTGCGGGTGGCGTTTTATGGATCCTCGTTCCTACTTTGGCAAAAATATATGCTGGAGTTAATGAAATCCTGACCACTTTAATGTTAAATTTTATAGCCACGTTTATCATCATTTATTGTGTCACTGGTCCCTTAGCAGGTAGTTTCACTTCAAGCCCAATTATTCCTATTCATCTACCTTTGTTGTGGGGAAATGTTCATATTGGCATTTTAATAGCCTTATTTTGTGTATTTATATTAGCTTGGGTATCAACCCACACAAAATGGGGGTATGAACTTAGGGTGTGTGGGGCAAGCACACAAGCTGCACATTATATCGGGCTCTCTGTCAATCAATATCTATTTATCATTATGTTAATTTCTGGTGGTCTTTCAGGATTAGCAGGAATGTTAGAGGTCGTTGGTACTGTTCATCGATTACAACCAGGAATATCAAATGGTTTAGGATATTTGGGGATTGTTGTTTCTATTTTGGCAAGAAACTCTTTTCTAAGCTTAATCCCTTCTGCTCTCTTGATCGCCTTTATCTTAAATACGAGCATTATTTTACAAACACAGCAATTAAATAACGCAATAACCCTGATTATTACAGGCCTGTTATTGCTGTTAATTGCCATTGCGGATGAGCTAGCACATTATCAATACATCAAAATATATCCCAAGCAAAAGGAAATATAATGGATATTGCAACTAATTTGTTATATTTTTCAATTATTAGTGGAGGCGGTATCGTATTAGCCTCAATTGGAGAGTGGCTTTCTGAACGATCTGGGGTATTAAATCTGGGTATAGAAGGTTTGATGTCCTTGGGTGCAGTGACCGCTATTATAGCCGTTTTCTCATTTCATAACCCATGGATAGCGTTGATAATTACTTGTGGAGTGGGGGCTATATGCGGCATTATTTTTGCAATTTGCGCAATTATCATTAAAGCTAATCAAGTTTTATGTGGATTGGCCTTTACAATGCTGGGGATCGGTATTGCGGAATTTATTGGTAAACCCTATGAAGGAATTATAGCTACTGAACATTTGCAACCAATGCCTATTCCTTTTTTATCCTCAATATCTACAATAGGTTACATTGTTTTCTCTCAAAATATTATGGTATATCTGATTTATATCATTATTCCATTAACAATATATGTAGTTTTTTTCAAAACCCAACATGGGTTAAATGTCAGAGCCGTTGGAGAAAATCCAGAAGCTGCTGATGCTGTTGGGGTTCCAGTAACACGTATCCGCTTTTTTTATAGTTGTTTGGGAACGATATTGGGTACATTGGCGGGTGGCTATTTGATCCTTGCCTCTGTTTTTACATGGTCAGGGGGATTGATTGCTGGACAAGGATGGATTGCTATTGCTTTGGTGATGCTGGGGCGATATCGATTGGTTTATATGATTTTATCGGGTGTGTTTTTTGGATTTATAACAGCAATTGGATTTGAAGGACAAGTATTTAACTGGCCTATACCACCTGTAATTTTGAATAGTTTACTATATATCTTTGCAATTATATTTGCAATTTTCCCTTCATTTTTGGCTAAAAATAATTCTAAGAAATGGCGCGCTCCAGCTGCTTTATGCACGCCATTTTTTCGTTCCAATCGATAGTCTACTTTTTTTTACGGATAAAAAATTTATTATTTCACATTTATTTTAAAAACTTGAAAGGCACAGCGAATGAGCAATATTTTAGGATGTAAATTATCTTTTATTGTCGGATGGAGTAGTGTTTTTCTTTGTAATATTGTAGATTGCAATAAATCCTACGCACGAACCACATCATTCTATAAGAAATCAGCTACCACCCCAACAAACTCAGACAATACAAAATCAAGTATTCACGATGAGTTATTCCTGGGAAAAATAAATTCATATTTAAATCAGTATGGAATTCATTTTGGATCGAATTGGATTTCAGAAACATCTGCTGTCGTCAGTGGTGGGCGTAAAAAAGGGATAAATTACGCACATCAAATGACTTTTGCGTTGGATGTGGATTGGGAAAAACTGTCAGGATTTAAAGGATTTTCAACGCATGCGGTTGCTTTAAATTTTACAGGTCGAAGCACAAGTTATGATTATATTGGAGATTCTGTTATTCAATCTCAAGAGGTTTACATCCCTCATCAAGCATTAATTCGTATGTATGTTTTTTATGCAGAACAAAAATTGTGGAATAAAAAACTAGATATTAAATTAGGTCGTGTCAGTACAGGAAATGAATTTGCCGCTAGCCCATTTGCTTGTGATTTTATTTCATTGGCAACCTGTGGACATCCTAGGGCAGTTGCGCAGCAAGGATTTCCTAGTTGGCCAGGAGCTGTATGGGGTATGCGTATTTTATATAATATTTCTCCTAAATCATATGTGCAATTAGGCGGATTTGAAAGTGCACCTTGGCCTCAGGGCGGGAGAAATGGTTGGGACTGGGATGCAAAATATACTACAGGTGCATATATCCCAATTGAATTTGGTTATAACCCAGATTTCGGTAGAAATCATCTAACAGGATATTATCGTATTGGAGGAGGTTTTGATACTAGCCGTTTTAATACGTGGTCATCACACATAACCAACTCCGGAAAAACGGATAATCGAACACAGTTCTGGGTAATGATCGATCAAATGGTTTATCGCAATGATGATCAAAAAGATCATGGCATTTATATCTTGGCCAATTGGGGGCATGATTCTCCAACCACATCTATAATTAAAGATTCTTATAATATTGGATTTATTAATCGAGGTTTTTGGAAAAAAAACCCAGATCAACAATTTGGAGTCATGTTAACATATTACAAAGTTCCAAAGGGATTAAACCGCGCACAACAGTTTCAAAAATCACAAGGAATGAATAATAATATTGTAGAGTTTCCTTTTTTAAACCGTGCGCCTGGAGTTCAATCAAGCGCAATTATGTTAGAAGCAAATTATAGCATTCCAATCTATAAAAGTTTTACTGTTGTACCCGTTTTTCAATATTTTCACCATGTTGCTGCGACAAAAAACGTTTATCCGGATGCTGCTGTTATCGCATTAAAAACCAATGTTATTTTTTAGTATGCTCAATCAGTTTTAATTATATAATTTGGTAACTTGATTATCGCCTGCGATTGTATCGAAGAGATCAATATCAATAGATAATTGATAAATGTCAGACAAATAAGTAATTTATTGTTTGAACGAATAAACACACTTTATACTTTCAGTAAAATAATCCCCTATTTGTCCAGAAAGCTATCTAGTAAAGAATTTTTCAAGATTTCTACCTAAAAATATTTATAAATAAATACATAATATTGAACTTTTCATTTGATGTTATTTGGCGAATACATGAAAATTTATAACTCTAACAATTAAGAGATTAAAAGAATATATTATTCATCAAAAATTTATTATTACCTACGAACAAAAATATTATCGAAGTATATTTTTATAAAAAACACTACTTTTTATCGTCCGTAAACATTTAGTTAACGATCATTCAAATTAATTAATAACATACCCTAATAAAAAAATCATAAAATAGATATAAATGCTCTTTTAAAAATATTTAATTTAATATTATAATTTGAGTTTTAGGATAGATATGAATCTACATCCTTTTTCTCATAAAATATTAAATTTATATTCTCGTTTTTTTATTTATTTTCAAGCAATTCTAACTTATGGATCTGTACGTTCTGCAGCAAGACATTTACGTATTACCCCATCTGCACTGACACGCCAAATTCAAAATTTTGAATTAAATATAGGTGTACCATTATTTGAACGTCATGCTCATGGTATGGTTTTAACACAAGCAGGAGATATTTTATCTAGCCATATCATGGTAGTGATGGAAGATTTAAAGAGAATAGAAGATCGTATTTTAGCTTTGCACAAAATTAAAGACGAGAAAATCAATATTATGGTTATTGAGAGCGCTGCAAATGAAATTATGCCATATGTTATTAATAAAATAACTACTACATATCCCACCATTCGATTACAGGTGAATACAGGGTCATCGAAAGAAATTTTTGAAGCATTGTATGCCGGATATCTAGATATTGGTATTGCTTTAAATTTAGGTGAGCCGCAAAATCTTAAAAATATTATTTCTCAACCAGTCAAAATGGATGCTATCGTGCATACTAAGCATGCTTTAGCAGGGAAAAAAATTATTACATTGTCTGAATGTGTATCTTACCCATTAATCATGCCATCCTCTTCATTATCTTTATATAAAACTATTTACCCACTATTAAAAAACCTACAAGAAAATCTTAATATTCGTATGGAAAGTAATTCTATTGATTTAATGATTAAAATGGCTGCAGCTGGAATGGGATTAGCTTTTTGTTCGAGATTAACCACGATATCCACACAAGAAAAAGAAGATTTTATTCGTATACCAATACAAAATAAAGAGACGAGAACATTATTAGGAGTATATATTGTGAAGGATAAACAACCAACCTATTCTGTAAATATCATTTTACAAATTATCCAAAATTATTTAAATCACAATTTTAAATCTATATAAAAAAGCAGGTCTTATCATAAATGTGAGAAAACAAAGTTTGACTTAATATAAATATTAAATAGTCTTTTGTAGGTCCATCTTCTAAATATTTTTCAATACAGGATTTATTGATGAGAACAATAATGACATATTAAATGAAACAATAGTTTAAATGTGTAGTTTAAGTATAGAGAAATGTAAATCATCAATGTGTTAGATTAATTCTGCCTAAGAAAAATCCCTCGCATAATCTTGTTAATAATTTGTAAAACATAACGAATTTGTTACAAAAGGTCGAAAAATGGTGTCATATGCAATTACCTTATTTGTTGAAATGTAAAACTGAACCCACAAATAACCCTACCGTTCTTGTGCTGTTTATATTTTACTACAATATCCGTAAGATTATTAATTTGTATAATAGCCGCTTCTAATACACGTCTTTTAAACAGTTCCATCCGTTTATATTCATCTTTTTGAATGCCTAATTGATAACGAAATTCCTGTAATTCAAAAATAGGTGTTTTTCCTAAACTTCTCCAAGCAATTAACATTTCATACAAACGTACAGCATACCTACTCGATAATCGATTGACTTGCTTTAGCTCATAACTTGTAAAATGTTTTTCTAGGCGTGTAATTAACGGTACAACTGATGGAGAGAATATTAATTTAATAAGCGCCTCTTTCTCTACATATCGGACTTCGCTGACCCATCTTGATTTAACAAATTCTAAATTCCCTTTTTCATTTGTAAATTGATAGCTAAATTGACGTTCAAATAAATTCTCAGAAGCTTGCTTCATCACGAAATAAGCAGTGTGTTTCTCTACATGGAAATGATTCATATAGCTTGAGGCATGAACCGTTAACGCATTATCTGCATTAATTCCTTTACCTGTTTCTCTAGCCTCAACAATCGCTAATAAAATTAATCTTTGTTCAACTAAGTCAAGATCATAGCTGGCATTAATTAATACATTATCTTTAACAATTATTTCCTTCATATTCCATAACACCACATAACGATTATTTACCTTATACAACCATTGTATAAGTTTGATGTCAATAGATCGAAAAATGGTGTTATATAGGTCGAAAAATGGTGTCATATAGATCGAAAAATGGTGTCATATAGGTCGAAAAATGGTGTCATATAAACAAATTTATCGTTTAAAAATAAAATCTTATATATAGGTAAAAGACTTTAAAAGATTTTAAAAGACTTAAAACATTTTTTCTGTGGATAAAGTTATTTTTTACGTTTTGTATTAATTGCAATTGCTAACATACTTACAACTGCAAATGTAGCAGTTAAAGATCTAAAACCTGAATAATTAGACTCTGTTATTTCAAGCCAAGCATTGGCTTTATGTACTAATGGAGAAAAAGAAGAGTCAGTAATAGCTGCAATTGGAATCCCCAAATCTTTTGCAAAAAAAACTAAATCTAATGTTTTAGAAGCATATGGAGTATAACTAATCGTTAATATTACGTCTTTTCTACTAAGTAATTCAATTTGATTTCTTGCAAGACCACCAGCGTCATCAGCATATTCACATTTAATACCTGCACGACGAAAGACATATGTCATATACATTACAATTGAATAAACACGCTCTGTTCCTACAAAACAAATTGTTTCTGCATTTGCTAACATATCAATCATTTTATCTAAATGCTTATAATTAATATTATGCTCTAAAATATTTAAAGATTGATGAGATGATTCTATAAAACTACTTAATAACTTTTTTTGAGTTAAAGCTTCATTATTTAAATCTTGATAATTTATATTTTCAATTCGTTCTGAATAATCTGGCCAAAAGCGACTTGCATGTTCTCTAAAAATAGATTGTAGCTCTGAAAAACCACTATACCCAAGACTTTTTGCAAAACGAACCAAAGCTGATGGTTGTACTTCTGCTGCTTGTGCAATTTCAGTAATTTTACCAAATGCAATTGTATAAGAAGGTGTTACTAGTAAAAAATCAGCTATTTGAACTAAACGTTTTGAAAAACTAGTTTTTCGATCAAGTATTAATTGATGCAAACTATAAAAATCATGCGGTAATGATGTGTTTTCATTATTTTTAATTTTATTTTCAAAAGCCTGTTCCATAAAAAACCTATTTTAAAATATATATCTGATATTTTAAATATAAACGGATTATCCTTTAAATTACATCTAAATATATAAAAAAAAGTAATTTACAAACCTCTATTTCATCAATAAAAATAAAATTGGGCATTAAAATGCTTTTTTATTCAATTAAGGAATCATTTTACATATAAATATAAAATTGATAATTTTTAGGTTTTGAAATGAATATATTAAATGAGATCTCTGCCATTGGGCAAAGAATGAAACAAGAACAATTATCCTTAAAAGACTCAGTTATTGAAACAACACAAGTGAATGTATCTGACGAACAAATTGATGGATTAGATCGTTTAATTTATAATCATTGCATGAATAAAAAAGCACTTGCTGATTTTTTTGGTAAATCGAGAAATACATTCAGTAAAATCCTAACAGAGTTAGAACATAAAGAAATTATTGGAAATCCCATTTTTCAGAATAAAAACCACCTTTATACACGTTTTGATATTCAATCCATTATGAATGAATTAAAACAACCTCGTTATAAAGACACATATGAAGCAAGAATAATCGTTACTGAAAATCATAAGGGAGGTACAGGCAAAAGCACAACAACTCTCACCTTAGCAACCGCAGCAGCACTAGATCTCCATTTAAATGCCCGTATCTGTATTATTGATTTAGATCCACAAGGATCTATCGGTAATAATCTTATTCGTTCAGTCAATGAAGATGATGTCTTTTTAACCATTACAGATATTTTATTAAAAGAGTATGAACCACAAGGGGATTATGCACAATATATTCAATCTGGTTATTCAGAAGAAACCATTATTTCTAAAATTCCATTTAGCACACATTTACCCAATTTAGATGTTATTACAGCCTTCCCAACAGATGATCGTTTTACGGATACTTATTGGGGAATTAACAAAGAGGAAAGGCATAAATTACTTGTTCGTTTTCGTGATACTGTTTTGCCAATTTTAAAATCTCAATATGATTTAATTTTCATCGATACACCACCACAAGACTCCCCAATTATTTGGTCTATTAATGAAGCAGCAGATGCGTTGTTAGTTCCAATTACACCTCGTGAATATGATTTTGCATCAACCACCAATTATATGTTGACGATTGCTGAACGATTAAAGCAACTGCCTTCTCAAGGGAAAAATATCAAATGGTTTAAAGTATTAGCCGTTAATGTAGATGATAAAAGCCAACATGAAGCACGAACATTAGCGAAATTGGTAAGAACTGTGCAGGATAAATTTTTAACAACCAATATCAAACATTCAGAGGCTTTCGTGGCAGCTGCAGAAAAAGGAAGAACCATATTAGATATCAAAAAATCAGAAGAATTTTGTTCTGCTAAACAATTTGATATTGCAGAGATGTCTGTTTACTCAGTCTATCAACAATTTATTAATGAAATTAAAACAATCTCTTTAAAAAGTGAGTAATATCAATGGTTGAGATAGAAAGAGGAACAAATAAAAATCTTTACTTACATGGTCATAAAAGAACCAGTTTTGAGCAAAAAAATAATTTATCTTCACTAAAGAATACAATAAATTTAAAACGTTCTTTTACCTTTTCGAATGGTCGTAAAGTAGAAGCTAAACATCTTGTCGTTGCAGGAAACAAGGTTGCATCAAACACTGTCGTTCATATGATAAATCCACGTAATCAAACGGCTTTGGATTATCAAGCTGTGCGAGATATCATTGAACAAATTCGAGAACGTGGCGTTGATAAGGAAGGGATTGCCATTCAACAACAAGATAAATACTATTTGATCGAAGGAAGCCGTCGACGCTATTGCTGTATAGAAACACAACAAGATCTTCCTTTATGGGTTATTACCGATGAATTAAGTTCAAAAGAAATCTATGAAATTATTAATGCATCACAAAGTAGTAAAAAATTTTCTTATCGAGAAGTTGGACAACAATATTTAAAGCAAATACAAGAATTAAATTTTACTACGAATGAAGAGTTAGCAGCATATTTAAATACAAGCACAGAAACGATAAGAAAGCGTATACAGGCCGCAAAAATTAACGAACAACTTATTCGAATTTTTCCGGATGCTGAGGGTATACCGAATAGTTATTATTCAAAATTAGCTAAAATTGACAAAGAAGTAGAAAAAAATAAACTGGACTTGCAAAAAATTTGTCAAGACGCTCAATCCAAAGTAGATTTTGAAAAAATTAAAGCGGTAGAAGAGCAACAACATTATTTAATTCATCACTTAATGATGGATATCAAAAATATACTTAATGATCAAAAAGAAGCCATTTGGGAAACAAAAGAGCTCGTTTCGTTTGAAAATAAAGATCAATATGCAAGAGTTAGTCGAAATTCAAACGGTCGAAAAGTAAAATTTGAATTTAATCGAATACATATAAATACGATCAAAGAGATTGAACAAATGATTATTAATCATCTTAATATAAAAGGAGCAAATCATTAATTATAAATTTCTTTGGCAAAAACAACCCCCTTGTTCGCCAAAGAAATTTGATCATTAAGATAATTTAGGAAGCAATTTCTTCTAAATTAACCCAACGATTTTCAGCAGATGAAATAGAAATTGCTTCTGAAATACGAACAATGGTCAAAGCATCTCTGAAATTAAAATCGGTTTGTATATTCTTTTCAATACACTCCATTAACTTCCGAACTTCTAATGTTTTTAGATCGTTAAAACCAATTTGATGCCCACCTGCGGGACAGAACTCACCATATCCTTGATGTTCTGGGCCAGCTACAATGGTCGTAAATCCACGACGACCTGTTTTTTGATCACCTTTATAAATTTGCAACTCATTAAATCTGGCTTGATCAAATATTAAAGAGCCTTTGCTGCCACAAATTTCAAATCCATGATGCATTTCCCATCCTGTTGCTAACCATGAAGAGGTCACAACACCAGTAAAATTATGGTCTTTAAATTGAATTAACGTATTGACTTGATCGTCTGTATAAACAGGTTTTGAGCCTCCATCAGGAGTAGGTCGTGAATTATAAATCGTATCTAATTTTCCACAAACCGAGTCAAACTCACCTAATAAGAACCGTGCAGTAGCGAGCGCATGAGAACCAATATCCCCCAAAGCCCCGCCAAATTGATCTTTTTCACAACGCCAGTTATAAGGGGCAGCATTCGCCATGAACCCTTCAGAGTGAATGCCACGATAGCCTGTAATTTCACCAATTTCGCCGCTTTGAATAATTTCTTTGGCAGTAATCATCATCGGATTACGTAAATAATTAAATCCAACCATGGTAATAACCCCAGCCTGTTCAGCAGCTTTGGTCATTTTAATCGCATCATTCAAAGTGGTTGCCAAAGGCTTTTCACAATAAACAATTTTTTTTGCATTAATAACTTCTAAAGCCATTGGTGTATGTAAATTATTAGGTGTAGTAATAGAAACAATATCAATCTCGGGATGATGGATTAAAAACTTCCAGTCATCTGTGGCGCTCTCAAATCCCAATTGTTTTGCAGCAGCCTGAGCTTTATCTAATGGAATATCAGCTAATATTTTTAAAATTGGCTCTTGTTTCAAAGGAAAAAAACGTCCTACATTTCCAAAAGCCCATGCGTGGGCTTTACCCATGAAACCGCTACCAATAACACCAACGCCTAAGGTTTCTTTTTGTTTCATTATCTTCATTCCTATTGAAAAGCAATATCTGCGAAATCTGGACTTTGGCTAAATTTCCACTGTTTGGTTGGCCCTGCCATGACATTCAAATAATATGAGTCACACCCATGAGGCGCACCCACAGGATGATAGCCTTTTGGAACCATCACGGTTTCCCCATCATAGACAGACATGGTTTCATCTAAAGAGCGATCATCCGTATAAATACGTTGGAACACATATCCTCCTTTACGTTTATTACGATGATAATAGGTTTCTTCCAAATAGGTTTCTTTACCTTCAATGGGAGTATCATGTTTATGTGGTGGATAACTTGACCAGTTTCCCCCTGGGGTTATCACTTCTACAACCAATAGGCTTTCAGATGGATCTGTATCTGTCAGCATATTATTGACATAACGTACATTAGTGCCACTGCCTCGTTTAACAGTCTCGATTTCCTCTGCTTTAATAGCGTAAGGCGCAACCCCTTTTTTAGCAGGTGCTTGACAAATCGCGATCTCAAGATGGGTGGTTGCTTTGACTGTCCATTTCATGTGAGGAGGCACATATACTGCCGAAGGTTTGCCATCAAATACGGACATACGTTCACCCAATATACCGAAACTTTTTTCAGCGGTTGAAATGTCGGCTTTTCCAGTAATAATGACCAAGCAAACTTCATTATCATTACCATCTCTAGCAAGAGTTTGCCCAGCTTGTAAGTGAGCAACTTCAAACCCGATATATTTCCATCCTGCATTTTGAGGCGTGATGCGTGTGACAATCCCTTCTGCATCTGGTGCATGTGGTTTAACTAATAATTTACTCATCAGAAGCTCCTTATTTCTTGATACCAGCTTGATTTAACGAAGTAATCAGATGTTTATATCCCTTGGTAACATATTCAAATGGATTAGCTTTGACAGGGTCTTGCTCTGCTTCAATCACAATCCAACCAGAGTAATTTTGGAATGGTTTAAAAAACTCAACATAATCAACACTACCATCGCCAGGAACGGTGAATACGCCTTGTAAAACACCGTCTAAGAATGGCCAATTTTCAGCATTCGCTTTTTTAAGAACATCTTCACGAACATCTTTGGTATGAATATGCGCTACACGTTCTGCATAATTTTTGGCTAAACGAATAGGATCAGCGCCACCCCATGTTGCATGACCTGTATCAAGTAAAAGATAAACTTCTTTATCAGTAGAATGCATCAAACGATCAATATCTTCTTCAGATTGAACGATCGTTCCCATGTGATGGTGAAAAGACAATTTAATCCCATAATCCAAGGTTAATTTTGCTAATTCATTCAATTTATCAAAATAAATTTGCCACTGGTTTTTTTCCATAATAGGACGATGTGCGACCCCAATATCACGCCGCCCTTGAATGGTATTGGCAGTTTCAGCATAAACTACAACATCGCATCCCATTGCTTTTAATAAATCAAGTTGAGGACGCATTGCCGCGAATTCCTCTTTGGCAGAACGCAGTAACAAAGCCCCAGAAAACCACCAACTGGTTAAGTCTAGATTGTATTTCCCTAATGTTTGTTTTAGAGCATTGGCTTCTTTCGGAAATTTATTTCCCATTTCCATGCCTTCAATGCCAATTTGACTGGCTTCCGAAAGGCAAGTATCCAGAGGAATATCGCCACCTAGTTCAGGCATATCATCGTTAGACCAGCAAATTGCGTGCGCACCAATACGAATAGTCATACTCTTTGTTCCTTGTTGAATGGTTAGTTCCAATGTCTTTGGGTTTTTTTATAGTTGAGATAGGCTTCATAGGCTTCATTGACTGTTTTTTGTTTGGAAACTTCTGGCACAGCAACATCCCACCAATAGCCACATTCTTCTGTGATACTTACCGCTTCAGTATCAATAACAATCACTGTTGTACGGTCATTTTGTTCTGATTTTTTCAACGCTTCTTGTAATGCTTGAACAGAAGAAACTTTTTCACTGATTGCCCCTAATCCTCTGGCATGTAGGACAAAATCAATAGTTGGCAATGTTTTATGATGGGTGTTGACATACATATTATTAAACTGCTTGCCACCACAAACTTGTTGCAGGCGATTAATACATCCGTAACCCAGATTATCTAATAAAACGACTGTGATTTTAACCCCAAGCATAATAGAGGAAACAATTTCTGAATTTAACATCATATAAGAACCATCGCCTACCATCACAACGACATTGCGATCGGGTTCTGCCATTTTGGCTCCTATCCCCCCAGCGATTTCATATCCCATACAAGAGAAGCCATATTCCATATGATAGCCACCACTTTGTTTGGCACGCCAAAGTTTTTGTAATTCACCTGGCAAACCACCTGCAGCGCAAACCACAATGCTATTATCTGGAATAGAACGCATGACTGCCCCAATGACTTGAGCATCACTTGATAATTTCTCTGCGGTTGGGGCAGGAAGAGCCATATATTTATCGGCGGTTTTATACCAATCTGCTTTTAAGCTTTTGGCTTTTTCAGTCCAAGAGCTATCGGTTTTATAATGAGCTATTTGTTGGCCTAATAATTCCAAAACGGCTTTGGCATCCCCAATCAGTGGATGTGAATTATGTTTTGTACCATCAAATGCTTGAATATTCAGACCAATAATTTCGAGGTTTGGATTGTTAAAGACTGCCCATGATCCCGTTGTGAAATCTTGTAATCTGCTGCCAATCGCAAGAATAACGTCGGCTTCATTTGCCAATGCATTTGCAACGGCTGTTCCTGACACGCCTATTCCGCCCATGTTTAAAGGGGATTGATCTGGAATGGCTGATTTGCCAGCATTGGTTTCACCAGCAGGGATGCCGTGCTTATTACAAAAATCTTCAACAAGTTTTTCTGCCCCAGAATAAGCAACACCGCCCCCTATGATGATTAAAGGTTTTTTCGCCTTTAATAAAATTTCTTTGGCGTTTTCTAATTCACTAGGATCGGGATGAAGGCGACGAATATAATGAATTTTCTCTTGAAAAAATGTTTCTGGGAAATCCCATGCCATTGTCTGCACATCTTGGCACAAAGAAAGGGTTACAGGGCCACATTCTGCTGGATCGGTTAAAACGGTCATTGCACGTTGAAAAGCAGGAACAATTTGTTCGGGTCGAGTAATACGATCAAAATATCTGGAAACAGGTTTAAAGCTATCATTAACGGAAACGGTGCCGTCGCCAAAATCTTCAAGCTGTTGTAATACAGGATCTGGCAAACGCGTAGCAAATACATCGCTGGGTAATAAGAGAATAGGTAAACGATTAGCATGTGCTACCCCAGCAGCAGTAACCATATTCAATGATCCTGGGCCAATGGATGCTGTACAAGCCATGATTTGTTTTCTACGTTTACCTTTGGCAAAAGCGATCGCTGTATGTGCCATTCCTTGTTCGTTTTGCCCTCTGAAGGTTGGGAATTGATCCTTTACTTCATGCAAAGCTTCACCAAGGCCTGCAACGTTTCCGTGACCAAAGATCGCCCACATTCCCGCAAAGAAAGGTTGAACACTGCCATCATCGAGCCTGATTTTTTGTGCCATCATTGCTTTGACCAAAGCTTGAGACATTGTAAGACGTATTGTTTTCATTATTGTTCTCCTTAACCTGTCTGGGAAATATCATTGAGCTGCTTTTTGCCAAGCATCAACGAGTTGTTGGAAAGTATCAGCCATTTTTTGAATAGCTTCATCATCATTAATTTGTTTTGTAAACCATTGACGTGCAGGCTCTCCAAAAATTGTACGACCGACGGCAAACCCTTTGACATAAGAAACTTGTGCCGCAGCCTGAAAAGCTTGCGTAATAGTTTCAAGAGGGGCATCCAGCCCAAGGACAACAACACCACGACATAATGGATCATTATGTTTGATTACGTTATTGATGGCTTTCCATGCAGCTTGATCTTGTTGTGGCTCTAATTTCCACCATGCTGGTTTAAGGCCTGCGTTGTAAAGCTGTTGTAAAGCGGTTGCAATGGTTTGGCTGTCTAATGGGCCATTTTTGCCTGCAATAATTTCAATTAACAATTCACGTTGTAAGCGTTGGCAGGCATCATAGGCGCGTTCCAGCTCTCTGATTTGCTTATTTTTTAATTCGACAGGATCATCTGGGTGATAAAAGCAAAGACATTTAACGGTATGTTGCGCTGGCCATGACAATAATTGTGCCCCTAGGCTGCCTTTGCCATCAAAATCAAGTGGACGCGAACCTGGATATTCAATGGGGCGAGAAATCCATAGATTTTCATGGGATGCTAAAAATAATGCTTCTTGACCATAGCGACCATCCATAAAGGTTCCAAATCCAGATCGACCTTTGGCAACCAAAGCGGCTGCTTTGATGGTTAAGATTTTAAACTCACTAATTTTGTCCCGAGAAACGCCATATTCATCAACCATTTCTTCTAATTGTAAGCGATGATCGCATGCTAATGCCATAATAGGTGTAGCTTGATCTGGACGAGTGGTTGCTTGATGTAAATGGGTCAGCATTTGATCTTTCTGAATAGAATGATTATGACTGTTTTGGTTTAAAAAATGTGTTAGCTCAACAAAGGTTGGATATTCTGGGGAACAAAGTAGACGAGAAACGGCAAATGCCCCACAGGCATTCGCATAAGTACAACAAACATCGATGGGTTCGTTTTTTAACCAGCCTCTTAAGAAACCAGACATAAACGCATCGCCAGCTCCAAGCGTGTTACAAACGGTAACTTTAAAGCCTTTCCCTTTGATGCCTTGATCCAAATATTCTGGAATATTACTATCAAAAACAACACAGCCGATAGGGCCACGTTTACAAACAATCGTTGCTTTTGGGGCAATTTTACGAATATGACGAATGGCTTGAATAGTATCTTCATAACCGCTGGCAATATGAAGTTCTTCTTCTGTTCCGACAATCAAATCACATTCAGGTATAATCGACAATAATTTTTCAGTGACTTCTTTTGAACGGACATAGCGCGCTTCACCATCACCAATTGATGCAACCCCCCACAGATTGGGTCGATAATCAATATCAATGACAACTTTTCCACCATGAGCATGGATTAGATTCATCGCTTTACGTTGTGCTTTTTCGCTGTTTTCTTTGGCGAAATGCGTTCCTGTTACAACGATAGCTTTGGCTGTCTTAATAAAATCCTCATGAATATTTTCTTCTGATAAAGCCGCATCCGCACAATCAGTTCTGTAAAATAACAAAGGAAATTGTTCGGAATCTCTGATGCCCAGAATGGCCAGAGCCGTTAATCGTTCAGGATCTTGATGAATTCCTTTTGTATTGACGCCTTCACGTTGCATTTGTTCGATAATAAAATGTCCAAAATGATCATTTCCGACACGGGTGATGACACCAGATTTCAATCCTAAACGAGCAGTACCAATGGCAATATTGGCTGGGCATCCGCCAACGGCTTTATTAAAAGACGAAGTATCTTCTAAACGACAGCCAATTTGTTGAGAATAAAGATCGATAGAAGATCTTCCTATTGTGATAATATCCAGTTCGCCATTGGTCATGAAGTATTCTCCAACAATAATAAAAAAAAAATTCTATTTTTAACAAATATAGAAAAATAATTTTAAATTTACGATATATTACTGTATTTGAATAATAAAAAAGATGTGAACGGCTAGGTTTCACAGTCTTGTGATTGCTATTCAAATTAAAATTAGATGGTTTTTCTGTTCAAGAAAAAGTTATTGGTGGATTGTTGCTATTAAAAAATGTTACAAAACCGCGGATTTATATAAATTTTTGGAAATATTTTTTCAAAAATATGCAATTTCAGCAATAAACACACAAAAAGTTTATTAATAAAATTCAAATTTTATATAATAATTATACTATATCGCGATTTGTAGAAAAAATTTTCTATAATCAAGTAAGTGGGTGCGGTTTTCTTCATAGTTTGAAATTATTTTGATAAAGATAAGGTTCAATAAGGTTGCAAATTGCTTTTTGGTTAAGGTTAATTAATGACCTTTCTATCAGGATTAAGAATATTCTTCGAAAATTTTAAGGAATATTTCTAGATGAAAGAGTAAAGATCTATGTCTGATTCAACAAAAAGAAATTTTATTACAAAAACAACTTTGGTTGCAGCATTGGGGGGGTTATTATTTGGATACGACACCTCTGTTATTTCTGGTGCTGTGGCATCGATTGACCATCAATTGGTCAGACCATTAAATCTTACGAATAATTGGGAAGATTTTATTTCTGGGTTTGTTATTGCTAGTGCACTTGTCGGATGTATGCTTGGTAGTATCATCAGTGGATTTGTTGCAGATTTTGTGGGTCGTAAAAGAGGGTTGTTTATATCAGCTATTCTTTTTGTGATTTCAGCAGTGGGTTCAGCTTGGCCTGAATACGGCATTATATATCCTTTGCATGATCCTGTGGCTATTGTGTGTTCTTTTATATTTTATCGTATTATTTGCGGTATTGGGGTGGGGATTGCATCAACATTAGCGCCTATGTATATTTCTGAAATCGCCCCTGCGACGATTAGAGGCAGTTTGATTATTTATTATCAGATTGCTATTGTAAGTGGTCAAGCAGGTGTTTATTTCGTAAACTGGTTTATTGCCAGCCTTGGGGATCATGATTGGTTGATGACAACAGGCTGGAGAGTTATGCTTGTTTCGGAAGTTATTCCAGCCTTTATCTTTTTATTATTATTAGTTCCTGCTGTTGAAACGCCTCGTTGGTTAATGTTAAAAAATCGTGACGAAGATGCATTAAAAGTGTTGCATAATATTTTTCATCCAAGTGAAGCCCATCAAACCGCTGCGGAAATTAAAAACAGCCTTAATAAAAATATCGAATTGGGATCTTTATTCCAATTTGGTGCAGCTGCAGTTCTTGTGGGGATTGGGGTTGCTGCTTTCCAACAATTAGTTGGAATTAATGCGGTTATGTATTACGCCCCAGAAATGTTTAAAAATATGGGTTTTGGTGAGAGAGGTGCATTATTTCAAACAATTTTTGTTGGGGTAGTCACTGTTATTTTCTGTCTGATTGCCATGAAAATGGTTGATAAAGTTGGCAGAAAGCCATTGTTAATCGTCGGTAGTATTTTACAAGCGATTGCTATGTTGGGGCTGGCTGCTACTTTTATGTTTAAGTTAAACAGTATGATTGCTGTCTTTATGATTCTTTTTTACTGTGCCAGCTTTTCAATTTCATGGGGGCCAATGGCTTGGGTTTTATTGGCAGAATTATTTCCAACAGCCATTAAAGGACGGGCAATGAGCTTAGCTGTTTTTATCGAATGGACAGTAAATTTATTCGTTTCTTGGTCCTTTAAAATAATGGATGGCAATGCTTCTTTGAATGCGGTGTTCAATCATGGTTTTCCATTTATTATCTATGGAATTATGGGGGTTTTAGGAACTTTCTTTGTGATTTTCTTTGTTCCAGAAACCAAAGGACGTAGTTTGGAAGAAATACAACAAATTTGGTTGGATCGTAAAAATAAAAAACAAATGAGAAATCAGATTCCTGCCAAAGCATTATAAAAGCGACTTATTTATATTGACTTCACACTGTTAAAAACAGCGTGAAGTCAATATGATTCCATTATTAATTTAAAATCAGTTTTAAAATAAGAGGTTGATATGCGTAATATTGGATGTTGTACGTGGATTTTTGATAATGAACCGATTGAAGAAACTGCACGCCGTGTAAAAGATATTGGATTAAATGGTGTTGAATTACATGGGGATATTCACTCGATTGATCCTGTGCAAGCTGGTAAAATATTTGCAGATCAAGGGCTGAAAATATTTTCTATTACTCCTGGTGATGCTGATATTTCCCATCCTGATTGGATTATTCGACAAGACGCTGTGGATTATTATAAGCAATTAATTGATTGGGTATTGAAAATAAATCAAACGCCTAGCCCTCCATTAATTTCTTGTCATGGATTAGTACAACGTATACGACCAGTGAGTAACCAAGAGGAGGAAAATAATTTTCTTGTCGAAAGTACAAAACAAATTTGTAATATGGCGCAACAGGTTAATATAGAAATTGTTTTTGAAGTATTAAATCGGTATGAAAGTCATCAAGTTCGTACATTAAGAGAAGGTCTCAGTTTGATCGAACATGTAAAAGCCCCCAATTTAAGATTGCTTGCAGATGCCTATCATATGAATATAGAAGAGGCTAATCCGGCGGTTTCTTTACGGGAAGCCGGAGAACATATTGGCCTTTATCATGCTGCGGATTCCAATCGTGGTGCTATCGGTGAAGGGCATACTGATTTTACATCGCAAATGATAGCATTAAATGATATTCAATATCAGGGACCGATTATTCTTGAAATTTCTGCACCAGGGCCAGATCCATTCAATACGAATAAAGGAGAAGGTTTCAAAGAGATTTTAGAACAACAGTTAAAAAAGTCAGTGAATGCCATTCGTGCATTCAATAGTTGATATTACAAAATATCCTGATTAAATTTCAAAGTTTAGTATTACGTCATTTTGAACATGGTATGTATGCGTTTTGTTTAATAAATTATTATTATGCAGACTATCTGGCATCAACATTAACAATATCTTAATAGTTTAAACAATATCCTAGAAAAACAATGAACAATTTTAAAAACCATTTTTATAGATTGAGGGTTATTAAACTGTTCATTGGGTCCTTAAATATACTTTTACGTGCATCTAATAGTTAAAAAATAAATAAGTTAAATTTCAAGTAGAACCAGTTACTTATACATTGCGGGGCGTTCTGGAATTGAAATTGGTTCTATTGCTTGCGTTTCTTGTGCTTTGACACAAGCTTCGGCAGCAATCGCAGCAACATATCCATTCCAAGAGCTCGGGCCTTTGATTTTGCCAATCTTACATGCATCGATAAATTCTTGGATTTCGATATCATACGCATCAATAAAACGTTCTTTCCAATCTGTTAAAATTGGAGTGGATAATTTTGCATCAGAACGCAATGCAACCGCAGCAGGATCTGGTAAACTAACAATTCCCTTTTCACCCACAACAGAACATTGAATATCATATCCATATTGGCAGTTAACAAAGACTTCTACATCGATACGAACGCCAGATTTGGTTTCTAATAGAATGATTTGAGGATCGCGTAATTTGGCGTGTGTATGGCTTGTTTGACGAGGGAAAATAACTTGCGCAGAAATATAATCATCATCTAATAACCATCTTAATACATCAAGTTCGTGAATCAATGTGTCAAAAATTGCCATACTCGTCACGTAGTTTTCCCCGACATTTTGATTACGATGTGCCGCATGAACCATCAAAGGCGTGCCAATAGCACCATCAGCAATCATTTTTCGTAATGCACGATAGTCTTTGTCGTAGGGACGCATAAAGCCTACCTGCACCAAACGACTACCATGCGCTTGTTCAGCTTGAATAATTTTGTCACAATCTTCGATTGTTGTTGCTAATGGTTTTTCACAAAATACAAATTTTCCAGCTTTAATTGCGGATAAAACATATTCGGCATGCGTTGGCCCCCAAGAAGTAACCATGACTGCATCGACATTCTCTGCATTAATCACATCATGCCCCGATTCATAGGCTTTGGCATTGGGATTATGTGGCGTAACAGCCTTCTTTGCGTTATCTATGTTTACATCACTTACGGCGACGATTTCTGCACCAGATAATGTATGTGTACATCTTCGAATATGATCGACACCAATAGCACCAGTCCCAATCACACCAATTCTTAACTTTTTATCATGTTGGTTTGTCGTATTCATTGTCAATCTCCTTATAAGGTTACGCGTAAATTACGGTTTGTTTGTTTTTTAAGAAGGCGCTTATAAATCACCCTCTAAAAACTGGGCTCTTCCTAATCCAAAAGACCAATCTTCGTCGCTATTCACAACAATACTCGTCATCACATCAGAGGCTTCAATTCCACAATTTTCTTTTAATAACTGGCAAACAAGACTGTAGAATTTCTTTTTTTGTTCAGCGGATCTTGGTCTGGAAATCATTTGGATTAAAACGAATTTATCAGTTTTTGGAATATCCAATCCTGTATCTTCGGCAACTAGAAATCCAGGTTTATGCTGTGTTAAAATTTGATATCTATCTCGTTCAGGAACTTCAAAAGCAATCACCATTGCACGATGAATTGTTTCTTTTAACATATTCAATTCTTGCTGGTTTCTACCTTCGACAACATCAATACGAATAAGAGGCATTTTTAACCCTTTTGAGTTTAATGAAATATAACGAATAGTAAATATAAGATATATATCTTACTCAAAATAGAAAAATTTTTTCATTTTTAATAAATTATACGTGATTGCAAAATTTAATTGATACAATTAAGTTTTAGGAAATTACTTAAAAGACCTACTAATGATCTGAATTATTTATGTAAATAGATTATTCTTGAGCATAATAACTATCAAAAAGAAGATCATTATTCACATAATTTTCATTATCTAGAAATTATAATAGATCGTAAATTTAAAAATATTTTTCTATTTTAGGAAAGTATTTAATACCGATTTAATCAACGAAAGAAAATCCAATGCTAAATATTGCTGTCCTTGGCACAGGTCGTATCGGCCGTATGCATGTTGATAATATTGTCGCTCATCCCAAAGCAAAGCTAGCAGGTGTATTCGATGTTAATATTGCAGCTGCACAAGAAATTGCTGGCAAACATTATGTTAAACAATTCCAATCTGTAGGTGATGTGTTTTCCTCTTCTGCAGTAGACGCCGTTTTAATTGCGACTTCGACTGCCACCCACGCTGATTTAATTGAACAAGCTGTTGCGGCTAAAAAGGCCATTTTTTGTGAAAAACCTATTGATTTATCTTTGGATCGTGTAAAAGCTTGCGAACAAAAAATTAAAGGTACTGATATTCCAATTATGCTTGGATTTGTCCGAAGGTTTGATAAAGGTCATCGTGCTGTGAGAAAATCCATCGAAGCAGGAGCTGTTGGAGATGTACACCAAGTGATTATTACTTCACGTGATCCAGACATGGCACCTGATGCTTATATCGAAGTATCAGGCGGTATTTTCCGTGATATGACCATTCATGATTTTGATATGGCACGTTTTATCCTTGGGGAAAATATTACAGAAGTTTCTGCAACAGGTTCTCGTCTTGTTAATAGCGCTTTAATGGAACGTTGTCATGACTATGATACAGTAACTATTGTCATGAAAACAGCTTCTGGAAAACAATGCATCATTAATAATTCACGCCGTGCAGTATACGGATATGACCAACGTGTAGAGGCTTTTGGGTCTAAAGGAATGGCTATTTCCGAAAATCATTCGATGAACAATATGCGTTTATATAATGAACATTTTACAGATCAAAAACCTGCTTTGATGAATTTTTTCATTGATCGTTATGGCGAAGCATTTAATAACGAAATTAGTGTTTTTGTAGATGCTGTTGAGCAAGGGAAAAAGCCAGAAGTCAGTTTTGAAGATGGTAAACAGGCATTAATACTTGCAGAAGCAGCAAGCCGCTCTATTCTTGAAAACCGTGTGATTCGTTTAGCTGAGATTTAAATTTCAGATTAATTTTTTGGTTATATTTTATATTATATGAAAAGGGGGCTTGGCTCTATTGTAAAATAGAGCCAAGCACTTATACTGTAT
>NZ_CAMXCK010000008.1:0-70120 GCF_947179105.1 Commensalibacter communis | reverse complement strand
CAGCAACTAAATAAACTCAAGAAGTTTTCTTAACCACCGCTCCGGTAAAAACACTTCTATACAAATTGAATAGAAGCGTCAATAAGATTCTCTTAAAAAAATTAAAACTTTTCCTTAAATATAAAAAAATTAATTATCCCATATACTTATAAAAAATCATTGAAAATCCAGAACAACAGGAATCTACTAAATATAAAAGTAAGACAGAAGCTATTAATCATAAACCTTAATCTAAATAGAAAATTACTGGCAAATGTATATTGCTATATTATAATAGCTATGTAAATATAGTTAAATGAACATATCCAAAGAACCAAACGAAGTCTCTGAACTTCGTAATAATATAGTAGCTTTAGCGCGGGCCCTTAAACAATCTGCTCGATCAGGCGATGAATCTTGGACTAATTTAATGGTCTTGGGGTTAATCGAAAGATCAAATGGAAAGATTACCCCTTCAGAAATAGGTGCAGCTCTCGAAATCCGCTCATCTAACCTAGCTAGTTTGTTAAAGAATTTAGTACAGAGAAAATTAATCATTCGTGTCACTGATGAAAATGATAAACGAAAAATTTTACTAGGCATTACTGATCCTGGATTAAATTTAGTCAGAACAAAACGTCAAGAACGCGATCTTTGGCTACAGGAAGCGATGCAGAGCCTATCTCAAGAAGAACAAACTCAATTATTCGAAGCCGGAAAACTGATAAAGCGAATTATCGATTCCAAGCTAGAACAAGAGTGAATACACAATATTTAGGAAAATGAATGTCCATTCGTCGTTTAAATCATATAGTCATTTGCGTTTCTGACATCGAAGTATCTACTCGGTTTTATAGAGATATCTTAGGTTTAGAATTAGTCAGTACATTGCCCGAACAAAATAACTGGAAAGAAATGAGGTTCTTTTGTGCAAAGGGCAAATCAACAAACCACCATGATCTTGCGATCATTGCCAACGCTACATTACCGTCACCTGATTGGGGGCAACCGATCTCTCCTGGTTTATTTCATGTTGCCTTTGAAGTTGGTACTATTGCTGAATTAGAAAAATATGCAGTTACTTTAAAAGATGCTAACTCTTTTATTGATCAACTATATCAACCCATGCATTTATCTGTTTATGGGAAGGATCCCGATGGGATAGCCATAGAAATCATTTGGCGAATTCCGAATGACTGTTGGACTTATTCTGATTTATGGCGTGCACCGTTAAATTTTGAAGAAGCTATAGCGAGATGGGGAGCTACATTGAAAACTGGGGCTGCTGCTGGTGAATCAACGTAGCATCTCCAAATCAGATTTAAATGTATTTATAGAAATTAGATATTATGCTTCACAATAAATCGGTCTTGTAAAATAGGAGCTTTGTTTTTAATAACGTAATCAATCGCATTTATATCCAACACATCAACCCAAGTATAAAATTATGGATCTCTAGCCGAGAATAGTTCTTTCCTCAGCGGCGTATTGCAAATGCATCCCTTTTGATTTTATCATTAGTAATTATCAGCACTCCAATCTAGCTAATGCTTATTCGGGCTTTTATTAGTCGAAACGACAACAGTATCAGGGTATGTTGCCTCCCATCCACCGCCGAGTGCTTTATACAGTTGCACAAGATTAATCGAAATTTGAGCATTACTTTGAATTAAATCTTGTTGCGAAGACAGCAACCGTCGTTGAGCATCCAGTACATTAATAAAGGTTTGCAATCCTTGACGATATTGTGCTTGAGCCAATTCTACAGAACGTTGATTGGATTTAACAGTCTCTTGTAAACGCACTTGTTTTAATTGTTCTGCTTGGTATGCATTTAACGCATTATCAACTTCTTGCCAAGCTTGTAAAACAGTTTTGCGATATGTCAAAGCAGCTTCTTTTTGCTCGGCTTTTTTGAGTGTTAGTTGCCCTTTCAACTTTCCCCCTTCGAAAATAGGCAGAGAGATTGATGGACCAACATTCCATGCTCTGGCGCTCCAAAATCCTAAATCCCTAAAGGACAAAGATTGAAAACCCATCCGAGCATCAACAGTTACTTTTGGATAAAAATCTGCCTCTGCCATTCCGACCTCAGCCGTTGCAGAATGTAATTTGGCCTCAGATTGACGAATATCAGGTCTGCGTTGTGCTAATTCTGACGGAAAACCAATTGGCACTTGAGGTGGTACGAGCGGAATAGGTTGTGGTGCAGATAACTCCTCACTTAATGCTCTGGGAGGTTCACCTAATAATAATCCCAATGCATTAATATATTGAACAATTTGTTGTTCTAAACTAGGGATCTCTGATCTGGTTTGTTCTAATTGTGCCTCAGCAGAACGTACATCCAGCTCTGTAACCAGTCCCCCATTAAATCGTTGGGTTGCTAGGGTCAAAATATGTTGAGCAATTTTTTCATTTTCTTTGACAATATGTAATTGCGATTGCAATTCACGCAATGTCATATAATTTTGAGCAACCTCAGCTTGTTGAGCAATTAAGACACCCCGACGATCTTCTTCAGAAACTTGTCTCAACGCACTTGCGGATTCATATTGACGTCTTACTCTTCCCCACAAATCGAGTTCCCAACTTGTATCGAGACTATCGCTCCATTGATTGAAAGAAGGTATATCCATATCACTTGGATTAACCACATTTCCTAATGCAGGCTCACTATTCCTGACCTTTTGCAAGGCTCTGCTAAACGATTTTTGACTATATTGGCTTCTTTGATAGCCTGCAGAAGCACCTAAACTTGGAAAACGAGCAGCACCCGCAATCATTAATTGCGCGCGACTGGCAATTAATCGTTGTGTAGCCATCTGGATATCCAAATTTGCTGTTACTGCGCGACGCTCTAGATCTGTTAAAACTGGATCACGAAAATATTCCCACCATTGTGGGTTAATTTTTTGCATGATGACTTGGCTATTTACAGGGGCTTGTAAATTGTTTGTAACATTTGACCATTTCGAGGGAGTCCAAACGTCCTCCTTGTGATAATCAGGTCCGACTGCACACCCGATCAAGGTTGGAATTGTCATAACCATCATTAACAAAGAAAATTTAAATTTCATTCTTCCAACCAACTTTTTAATCACTTTGACATCATTGCAAACCGTTTGCTTTGTAGCATCTTTATGCATCATATCAACTAAAAAAGATTATCTCTTAATTATTGTCGAGGCAATCTTTGCCAATTTTTCATATAGCTAACTCAATCAAATGATGAAAATAAAAATATAAAGATTTAATTCATAAACCTCGTCCTCAAACAGACCATTTCTTTTTAAAAATAGCAAAATCTTAATGAAATATTATTACTCTTAATTTATTTTTTTTGTTTAAATTAAACTTTACTTTTAACCCATTTCAGCATTGGTTGCTCGATAAAACGATATGCAAAAAAACCAAACAAAACAGAAGCGAATAAAAGTATAACTATAAAAATTAAAGGAGATGTCAGATGCAGCATTATACAAAGACGGCTTGCAACAACCAACGTAAAAGGGTGACTTAAATAAAGAGAATAAGAACTATTTCCAAGTTTTTCGAGCAAAGAACATAAGACATTTTTTGGATCCGGCAAACAGTTTTCAAGATGTAAACATCCGTTAAAAATCATAAACATCGGGAGACCTGCATGAAAAACACGGTATGGACTGCGTAACAAAAAATCGTCGATATTTTGATATAATAAAACAGGCAATCCACATATAATCATAATAAAGCACCAGAACGGAGGGATTTTAATATGTTTGAAAAGAACAAATGAAATAATACCAAATACAAAATCAACTAACCAATGACTGAAAACGAAATCCATGATTGGTCTATGATCGTCAATAATCCATCCAATACATGTTATTATTGCGATAAAAACAGATATATAAACATATCGAACGTATGATTGCAGAGGAAATAATAAAAAGAATGAAAATATCAAATAAAAATAAAATTCATAACTGAGGGTCCAGCCTGTGCCAACCAAATAGGTTTTTCCAAGCGGTAATAATAAATATGAATCAAGAACAGAAATACTATTCGCAGCTGCATGAAACACATTCAAAGGTAACAAATATAAAATCAAAGCAAGCGTTGTAAAGAACCAATATAATGGGATAATACGTTCTATCCTTAATTTCATAAAATTAATAAATGACACTTTTTTATCATGTGTCGTATAGCACATGATAAAGCCAGAGATAATAAAGAACAGGTCTATCCCCGTCCCCCCCATATTAAACCAATATTTGCTACAAATTTGATTCTGCACTTCTTTGTTAACAATATGAGTCATTACAACAAGCAATGCTGCAAAACCTCTTAAAAACTGGACGGAGTAAAGCATAAACGCTCATTATTATAAAATTATTATTTTCTTATATGCTGTTAAAGTTGAATAATTTGCATATATCTATTTTCTAATAAACGCTTTTAAATCATTCGGGCACAAAAAACAAAAAAAATTGCTTAAAAACAAATTTTTTTGTTGCATCATTTTGTATGAAAAGCTACTAAAGACACGGAATGCTGTTGTAGCTCAGTGGTAGAGCACTCCCTTGGTAAGGGAGAGGTCGAGAGTTCAATCCTCTCTAACAGCACCATCTTCCCTAATCTTTTGAAAATTTATGTATAGTGCATGGGAAACCATATTGAAAAACAACTTCCCTTCCCTAATTGGCTTTCAATAATCAAACTGCCTTTATGGCGAGTAACCAGATGTTTCACAATAGCCAGCCCCAGCCCTGTTCCACCATTTTTATCATCCGCGCGATAAAAACGCTCGGTTAAGCGTGGAATATGATTTTTTTCAATTCCTGGTCCATTATCTTTAATTGAAACAACCCATCCTAAACCCGGCCACTTTATTCTGTCTTCAGAAAAAGCAATTTCACAAATTACTTTAGCATCCTGATTGTCACCTAATGGTGCATATCGCATGGCATTTTCTAATAAATTATGAAAAATCTGAAAAAGCTGATCTTTTTCTGCATCAATTTCTACGTCTTGTCCTTCAACAGAATCTTTATATTCTAAATCAACCGTTTTATCTTTGATTTTGAACCTTGCTTCTTCTAGTATTTGTTTCAAGACTTCCTTTAAATTGACCTGTTCTTTAATCAGCCTATATTCGTCACGCTCTACCCTTGATAGTGCTAATAATCCATTGGTCAAACGAATCATACGCCTAACTTGCATTTGCATAATATCTAAGAACCTACGCTGCATTTCAGGCTCGGTGTTATCCATGGTTAACAAGGTTTGGACAAATCCATCCAAGGATGTCAAAGGCGTACGTAACTCATGGCTGGCATGGGCAATAAAATCCGTACGCATTTGATTAAAAGAAATTAACTGGCTTTGGTCAATAATAGTGATTAAGACGATATTCTCCAACGTTTCAGGCCGATCAAACGAATGGAAAACAAGTTTAAAATAATAAAATTTAGGCAGTTCAAACTGGATTTCGATCTCAACAACAGAGCCATTAGACTGAGATTCCAAAGTCTGTATAAATAATGGATGTCGTAAAATATCTAAGAATACGTCATTATAATGATTATAAGCATATATATTCAAATCATATGCGATATTATTGGTAAAATATTTAAAATGCTCCTTAAACTGATTTCTTAACGAGGCTGAAATGGGTGCTGTTTGATGAGATATCACTAAAATAGGTAGCGAAATATGGTCGATAATATTCTTAAGATCATCCAGAGCACCAAAGAATTCTTTCGTTGAATCTTGGATAAGAGATTGCTCTTTAACGGATGAAATATTTTTAGAAATTTTTTGGAAAATTAAACAGATACATAGACCAATAATAGTCCCCAACATAAAAACAAATAATACATCAAATTCAATATTATTGAACATCAAGCGCATATCCTGCAGATCGAATCGTACGAATAATATCCCGTTCCCCACCTGCATTCAGCTCTTTTCTTAATCGCAAAATATGAACATCAACAGTTCTAATTTCAACGTTCATATTCTCTCCCCAAACTGCATTTAATAATTCTTCACGTGAAAACACTTTTTTAGGGTTACGTAAAAAATATTCTAATATTTTATATTCTGTTGGACCCAAATTGAGTAAACGCTCACCACGATATACTCGGTGCTCTAACATATTAAAAGCAATATCTTCAAACTGCAGAACCTCGTTTTTAACCTTTGAGGTAAAACTTGAGCGCCTTAACACCGCTTTTATTCTTAGTAATAATGTATCGATACTAAAAGGCTTGGTAATGAAATCGTCGACACCGACATCAAAGGCAGAAATTTCGTCAAATTCCTCTCCGCGTGCCGTCAACATAATCACTGCTAAAGCAGATATTCCCTCTTTCCCACGAATATAACGACAAATATCTAGCCCCGTGCCCCCTGGCAAATTCCAATCTAAAATTAACGCAGAATAGCTATTATTTTGAATATAAGTTAACGCATCCGCGTAGTTTCCAGCCACATCAACTTTATACCCCTTTTTCTCTAAATTATACTGCAATAATAAGGCTATCGACGTATCATCTTCAACAATCAAAATATTTGCCAAAGCATTCATCACGATTCTATCGTGTCCTCTATAACATCAATAGGACCTACACGTTGATAAGGGAGTGTATCGCCTGTAAAAACATAATAATAACTCTCGATAATATTAGTAATATGATCCCCTATTCTTTCTAAATTTTTTACCATAAATAATAAATGAGAGCATACCCAAATATATTGTGAATCTTTTTCCATTAAATTGGTTAATTCTGTAAAAACAGATAAATATAAATCATCCACAATATCGTCTGCATTCCATAGATGTAACATCAATTTTTGGTCTTGCGTCGTAATTGCAATCACCACTTGACGCAGATTTTCTTGCACTTGTCGTCCCATTGTCAATAAACCCGATAATGGAATACTCTCATTAATTGTTTTAATTTGCACGATACGACGACACATCCCCGCAATTAAATCACCAATACGCTCTAGATCAACACAAACTTTGAATGCTGAGACTATTTCACGTAAATCAATCGCCATCGGGGACCGTAACGCTAATATTTGAATAGAAAAGGCACTAACCATTTTCTCATAAGCGTCGATTTCGATATCATGTAAAGCGATTTCATAAGCCGTATCAATTTTACGATCACGCAATACAACCAATGTTTGTGTCAACTGATTTTCGACCATACCAAACATGCGTAAAATCATACTTCGTAGTTGTTCCAGCTCTTGCTCATAACGGCTGACTGTATGTTCTGGAAGTTTATCCACCATTTTATATCATTCCTTTATTATCCAAAACGTCCAGTAATATAATCATGCGTTTTGGCCTGAGCTGGCTTTGTAAATAATGTTGCGGCATCATTAACTTCAATTAGCTCACCAGAGTAAAAGAAAGCAACATTATCCGCACAACGTGCTGCTTGTTGTAAATTATGGGTCACTAATACAATCGTATATTTTTCTTTTAAAATATCCAACAATTCTTCTATTTTCGCGGTGGAAATCGGATCCAATGCTGATGTTGGTTCATCCAGCAACAGCACTTCTGGCTCCACCGCTAAAGCCCTGGCGATACATAATCGTTGTTGCTGTCCGCCTGATAATCCCAAAGCTGAACGATGTAAACGATCTTTGACCTCATCCCATAATGCCACCTGACGAAGTGCTGTTTCAATTTTTTCCTGTATCCGTGCAGATGAAGGGCGCTCGTATAGTTTAATCCCAAACGCAATATTTTCGTAAATCGACATACTAAATGGCGTTGGCTTTTGAAAAACCATTCCAATACGTGATCTCAGAATATTTAAATCAATATCTTTGTCCAAGATATTCACATCATCAAACAGAATATTGCCCTTTGCATATTGATTTGGATATAAATCGTACATCCTGTTTAACATTCGTAACAATGTTGACTTTCCACAACCTGAAGGACCAATCATTGCGGTAACTTTTTTTGCATTAATATCAAAGTTAATATTCCTGAGGGCATGATATGCACCGTAATAGAAATCAACCTTTTGAATTGAAATGGCAACCTGATTATCGGTCATATTAAGTTAATCCTTTTTCCGATGTCTATCTACATATATTCGAGCAATTAAATTTAAACATAAGACAAAAAAAGTGATTAATAAGGCTGCTGTCCATGCAAGTTTAATCCATGTGTCATCTGCAGAATCTGCATATTGATAAATTGTTAATGGCAGGCTTGCCATCGGTTTCAGAATATTCCAACTCCAATCCGAATTGCCCAAAGAGGTAAAGAGCAACGGTGCTGTTTCCCCAGCCATTCTTGATATAGAAAGCAATATACCTGTAATGATACCACCTTTGGCCGCAGGTAAACAGATAAACAAAATGACTTTCCATTTAGGGGCACCCAGCGCAAAACCAGCTTCATGAATAGCAGATGGAACCATGTTCAATGCTTCTTCAGTAGTACGAGCAATCACGGGCAACGCCAATAATGCCAACGCCACCGAGCCTGCTAATGCTGAATATCCCATCGTCATCACCAACAAAATATAAACAAATAATCCAATTAAAATCGACGGCACTGACATCATAATATCTGCAATAAAACGGATGATCGTACTCAACTTTTTATTACTACATTCAGCCAGGAAAATACCTCCCAATATTCCTGTTGGAACAGCAATAATGATTGCAATACCGACCTGAATCATACTACCTAGGATAGGATTTAGTAACCCACCAGGCAATCCCTGAGGTGCCGTCATATGCGTCAATGTAAAAAAGGATAGGCCAGATAAGCCATTAATAAATAATGTGATTAAAACTGATATTAAAATACAAAGCATAACCAGAATAGTGCTAAAAGCAAAAACCGTCATCAAACGATTTTTTATAAATCGCCACGTGATTAGATGATTTGTACGCCCTTGTAATTTTTTGACGTCTTGTGCCATTTCTACTCTATCCTATCGAGACTTTAAGACTTGCTTTAATAAAAGCTGAGAACAAAACAATACAACAAAAGAAATAACCATTAACACCGCACCCAACGCCATTAAAGATGACATTTTTAAGCTGCCTGCGGCACTTTCTGAAAACTCCAATGCAATCAAAGACGCAATTGTATTGCTTGGCATAAACAAAGACCAACTAGCATGATGGGCATTTCCAATGACAAAAGTAACCGCCATTGTCTCACCCAAAGCACGTCCCCATCCCAGAACGACCCCACCAACAACACCCTTTTGTACCCATGGGACAATCACTTGATGCATGACTTCCCACCGGGTTGCACCCAAGCTATAGGCACTTTCCTTAAGCATTACGGGAGTGTTGGCAAAGGATTCTTGCATAATTGCGGTAATAAACGGCGTAATCATAATTGCCAGGATTAATCCAGCCGTTAAAATACCAATACCATAAGTGCCACCTGAAAAAAGGAGCTCTATATATGGTACATTACCAAAAAGATTTTTTAAAAAAGGCTGAACATATTGAGACATTAATGGGACTAAAATGAAAAATCCCCACATTCCCAAAATAATAGAAGGAATAGCAGCCAATAATTGTATAGAGGCTGTAATATATTTCGAAAACCGTTGTGGCATCAGCTCATTTAAACAATACGCACATCCAAAGGACAAAGGAAGTGCCAAAACCACCCCGATACAAGAACTGACTAACGTTCCGACCAAAGCAGCCCCAGCACTAAATTGCTGTCCCCCAGGATTCCAATCCGTAGAAGTTATAAAACGAAAACCAAAGACAGAAAAAGCTTGTTTCCCTTGCCAGAACAGCTCGAAAATGAGCCCCAAGAAAATTAAAAAAATCAATGCACCACCACACCACATCAATGATGTAAATAGATAAGGTATGATTTTTTTATCTTTTCTATATCCTGCTTGCTTCAGCAACATTATTTTGCCTTTGCCTCTTTCCCAGCAACACCAGCATATTCCCAAGTTTTTTCGATTTTTTCTTTAACAACAACAGGCAGAGGAATGTAATGGAGCTGATTAGCAATCGCATCACCATGTTCAAATCCCCATCTGAAAAATTTTGTAACTTCTTGAGAGTTTTTATTTTGCGCTGGAACTAATACATAAGTTGTTGAAACAATTGGCCAAGAAGCTGCATCTTTCGTGTCGATCAAATCAACATCATAATTTTTCGCATGGACCCAATCTGCAGCTTTTGCAGCAGCTTTAATTGAATCTTCATTAATAGAAACAAAATCACCTGCAACATTTTTTAACTGTGCTGTATTTAGATGATTCTGCAAAGCATAAGCATATTCAACATATCCAATTCCGCCTTGAATATTCTTAACCATAGAAGCAACTGCTCCATTGCCACGACCACCCATACCCACAGCCCAAGCAATGGACGTATTAGATCCATAAGCCTTTTTCCAATTTGCAGATTCTTTTGACAAGTAAGACGTAAAAACTTGCGTTGTTCCAGAACCGTCAGCACGATAAACAGGCGCAATATCAATCGCTGGTAACGTAATTTCTTTATTAATTGCCACGATACGAGGATCGTTCCATTTGGTAACTTTACCTGCATAAATATCAGCAACAATATCCCCCGTCAAACGTAGGTGACCTTCTTTTATCCCAGGAACATTCACAACCACAGCGACACCACCAATAGCTGTTGGAAATTGGACTAAATCTTCTTTGGTTAATTGTTCAATAGGGGTCGCCATATCCAACGCACCAAAATTTACAGTTTTTGCAATAATTTGATTTTTACCTGCACTCGATCCCAAAGGTTGATAATTAACTTTGATGTTAATATCTTTTACAGCACTTGCTGCCCAATTTTGATACAAAGGTGCTGCAAAGCTGGAACCTACACCTGTAATGGTTACGACATCTTGAGCTTTAACATTTGGTAAAACCGCAGCAAAAAAAGCAAAAGAAATCCCAACAACAGAAACAATACGAAGATTCTTATTTTGGAAAAAAGACATTAATATTTCCTTAGTTACATAAAATTATTCTGAACCAAACTTTACATAAAAAAGAACAAAATACGTGTGAATATTTTATGAAAAACAAGCCTTCAATTTCGAAACTTGTCATATAAGGTTCATAAAACTATTATGAAAATGAAACCCATATCAAAGAGAAATCATTTAATAAAACCATAAAATCATCTTAATGAATTAGGGTTTTCATATGGCTATCTATACTAAATTGCAGCGTACACTTTTACTGACGACTATTATCAGTACAACATTTGCTCCATTTGTTTCAGCACATGCCGATACAAGTCAAGAAGCAACGTTAAAAGCGTTGAACAAACAAATGATCGAAATGAATAAACAGATCATGGCACTTAAAAAAGAGGTTACAACCTTACGCTCTCAACAAAAAAACTTAAAAGCAAATCAAACTACTAGCCGTAATACAAAAAGCAAAAAAATGGTTGCACAACGTGCACCTGAAACAGAGCCTACCCCCCTAATCTCTCATACGACGACCCCCTCTGGGCAACCAGATCCTAAAATGATTAACGTTGCAGAAAACCAATCTGATGATGCACATCGTAATCAAAAATCAGTCATTGAACTTTTGCATAATGATGGTTTACCCCCACCTGATCGTGGTGCTTCCTTTTGGTCACCAAACATGCCGTTATTTTCCTCAGCGACCAAACATGATGAAACCGTATATGTTGGTGGTATACGGATCGGATTTCCTGGTGGAAGACCAACCATTGCTACAGATGATGGTCGATATAGTTTCTCTATTGGTCTTGCATTGCAAGAAGATATTGGCAGTTATATTAACTCTGGTAACAGAAGAGGCGAAACTAAAGGTCGCTTCTCTCAGTTTAGAGAAACTTTACGCCGTGCTCGTATTCCATTCACCTTCCGATACACAGATTTCGCAGTGAATATCACACCCGATTTTGGCGGCGGAAGTGCTGGTTTATACGAAGCCAATATGCAATATGGTGGTTTAAAAAATACGATCTTAACCTTTGGTTTTTTTGAACCTCGCGTAACCTTAGAAGGATCCGAAAGTTCAAACGAAGGCGCATTAATGGAACGTCCTGCTGCGGCAGAGCTTGCACGTGGTATTGCTGCTGGGGATTCTCGATTCAGTATTGGTGGTGTAACTTACGGAAAGCGTTGGTACGTTGGAAGTTATTTTACAGGACATACCTATAGTGCGACAAGAGATAATCCCGATATTATCAAAGACCAAACAGGTGGGATGCTGCGTGTTGCAGGACGCCCATATGCTAGCAAAGACATGGATTTACATCTAGGTCTATCAGCATCCAGCGCATTTAATGTCGCACAAACCAACAAGGGTAAACAATATAACTTTTCTGGTTCTCCTGGGTTCAGGTTAACGCAAGAAACATTAATAAGAACAGGTGCTTTGGATAATGTTAGTAATGTTTGGGAAGCAGGCCCAGAATTGGCTTTCCGTTGGAATCGATTCCTGGCTAAAGGGGAATATATTCAATATGGAATCAATCGTTCTGGCGGACAAAGAAGCCTGAATTTCGATGGATATTATACATCTTTGACATATACTATCCTAGGTAAGCCAAGAAGTTACGATATTCGTTCTGCTGCGTTCCGTTCGCCCGCAGTTGAATATGATTTTGATCCAAAACAAAATCATTGGGGTGCTGTGGAAATTAGTGGCCGATGGAGTGTCCTAGACTTAAACAGCCATAAAAACTCTTCTGATGGTGTGCAAGGTGGTAAACAAACCGTATGGACTGGCGGTGTAAACTGGTATCCCAACCCACATTTCAGAGTCTCTTTGAATTATGATCATGTCATGACAAGCTCTACACCTAATAATCCTTTGAATATCAGAGGCAGAAATCTGGATGCTGTTGCCGCGAGATTCCAAGCTGCATTCTAACTCATCATAATATTGTTTATTCATTCATATCGAAAATTGAAACGAGCCTATTGATATGAATGAATATAAGCCAAAATGACGTTAAATCCTTATGATTAAAATAACTATTAGCAAGAATGATAAGATTTATTTATGTCTATTAAGGTTTGAAAAAAGCAGAACAATCGCCTTTTGTTTTTTTATATAATCTTTGGAAATCATCAATGATAATATCAAGTGTTTGTGACAAGTAATAAATAAACTCCTGCTGATTATAATTTTTAAATTTTTGATTCTGTGTAATGAATTTTTCAGCACGTTGTTCCATTTTAGAAAATGTAAAAAAAGGTATGTTATATTTGGGTGGATTACCCAATGCGATGGCGCGCTCATTAGCGCGCATAATTACTCCTGAGGCCATAAAGTCGCCAATCATACATTCTTCTTTTTTGGATCTGTATCTTTAGTTTGTAAATAGCAATCATAAACATCAGCTGCTAATCTTTTCATTCCCTCAGCGCAATATTATGGAAAAAACCTTTTTTCTGTCGCTTGAATCATTGATTCAGGAGCTTATGTTAGCTTGTCTGCTGCTTGTGCGATCAAAGAAAATACCAGAATAGGCAAGTAAAAATTTTTTTATTCATTTAACCATAAATAAAATATTTATTACTTTCTTATTTAAATTAAGAGATTATTTTCTTCATAAGAAATAAATATGACCATTACTTACTTAATGTACGCAAATCAATCATAATTAATTACTAAAATTATTGAAAACTTTAGTATGAAATCTTAAAAGTTAAAGAAAATTGTTAGATTTTTAATATAGCGAAAATATATTTTGGATTTGCGCGGTAAAATATAAGAAATATTTATATGTAAATGTTCGTAAACGATTTACTTTACCTGATCACATTTTAAATGAAATATAATTTAGTTTAAGCACCATATAACATAGTTATATGGTAGCGACGGGCGGATTTGAACCACCGACCAAGGGATTATGATTCCCCTGCTCTACCACTGAGCTACGCCGCCTTGATATAATCTAAAGACGAGCTTTAATTACTCTTGTTTCATATAGAAAGTCAAGCATTTTTCGCTCGTCTTTAAAATTATTTTTAATTGCTCTCTTCTTGCAATTTCTTTTTCGCTGCAACAGAGCGTGCAGGTCTGCCACGACGAGCTGGGCGAACAGGTGCTGGCTCGGCACTTTCTTCAGCAACGGCGGGGGCTTCAACAGGTTGTTCTGCAATAACTTCAACTGTTTCAACTACCACTTCTTCTGGTTGTGGTTGTGATTGTTCTTCAGACGAAGAAACAGCAGGCGTATTCTCACCAGAGTTTTCGGAATATCCACCATTATTATGATGTTGAGGGCGTTGTTGCTGGCGCTGTTGAGCAGATTGATTCATCATAATTAAGATACGAGAATAATGCTCGGCGTATTGAAAAAAACTCTCTGCAGCGACGCGATCCCCAGAACTTAAAGCATCACGACCATGTTGAAGATATTTTTCATGAAGCTGTTGAGCTGTTCCACGGATACGTGTATCTGGCCCGTTACTGTCGAAAACATGATTTCGATTAAATGAGGTCTGTCCATTTTGATGACGAGAACCCCCATTACCAGGTCGATGGTAACGGCTTCGCATACGTTTTGTATTCATAAGGTGTCGCTGTGCTTTCCTATTCGCAATAGCTTTAAATTTCGGAACTAAGTTCTGAAAAGTCACTATTTAAATGTCATAATAAAAATATGAATCTTTCAGTATATTAATTGATTTTCATTTGCGATTTCATCACAAAAACAATTAATTCACTTAACTCTAATTAGGTAATATCCATTATAATTATTTTACCTAGCAATTTTATAATTGCCACATCCTTTTATAAGGTTTAACGAGATAAAACAAGAGCCCTGATACAACCATTTAGGTCTTGTTGTTTTTTCACAACAGATAACCCTTTTAATAAAGCAATATTAGAAACCTCTATATCTTGCTTTATACCAAGCTCTAAAACCAATATACCACTATTTGATAATAAATCAATTGCCTGATTACAAATATATCGATACGCGTCCAGACCATCAACTCCGCCATCCAAAGCGGACATGGGCTCATATTGCTGTACCTCTGGCATTAACTCTAACAGCTCTTTTTTACGAATATATGGCGGGTTAGACAAAACCACATCAAATTCACCTTGCACAGCATCTGCCCAATTCCCTATTACAAATGAAGCTCTATCTTGTAGTTTACAATATTGGGCATTTTTATGTGCCAACAAAGCAGCTTGGGGGATTTTCTCAACCCCTACACCAAAAGCATTAGGATACTCAGATAATGCAGCCAATAATAGACATCCCGTTCCTGTTCCCAAGTCCAAAAAACGATAAGCGTTTTGACGATCTGGCAATAACTCCAATAATACTTCGATTATAGACTCACTATCAGCCCTAGGAATCAGTGTTGCTGGGGAGACCGCTAAATCTAAACTCCAAAATCCTTGTTCGTTGACAATATAAGCAAAAGGCTCTCGCTTGCCACGCCTTGAAAAATATTGGCGGATTAATACAGGATCTATCAGCGTATTTTTATCCATCATGAAAATTTCAGTCATGCTTTTTTGCAGAGCTGCGGCAATGAGTAATTGAGCCTCTCGCCTCGGATCTTCTATCTCTGCAGCCTTTAGCAAGATCTCACCCTCACGTATCAACAGACCAAGCGGAATTTGTATTTCTTGCATGATTAAATTTTTCAGCCTTTTTACTGCAATATTTTAAAGAAACAAACCATAGTTTAATAACTTGTATATAACTTTACTAGCATTCACACCTGAGTAAGTTACAACTTTCAATAAAAGAATTTAAAACAATATATAACTTGTTTCAACGATATGATTAAATAACTTGGAATATTAAATCATCTTTAGGATATTACCATGCAAACAGTAACCCTCAATAATAATATCAAAATACCTTTACTGGGTTTTGGCGTTTTCCAAATAAATAATCCTTTGGAATGTGAGCAAGCCGTCCTTGATGCTATAAAAACTGGTTATCGCCTCATTGATACTGCTGCATCCTATCAAAATGAAACGCAGGTTGGAAATGCGCTTAAACAAAGTGGTATTGCACGTAATGAAATATTTATAACCACAAAACTGTGGTTGCAAGGGGCTAGTTACGAAGGTGCGATGTCTCAATTCGAACGCTCTTTAAATCGCTTACAACTTGATTATGTTGATCTTTATTTAATCCATCAACCCTATGGTGATATCTATGGGGCATGGCGCGCAATGGAAGAACTATACAACAGTGGCAAAATCAGAGCTATTGGCGTTAGCAATTTTCACCCTGATAGACTTGCAGATCTGATGGCTTTTAATAAAATCAAACCCACTGTTAATCAAATTGAAGTAAATCCATTCAACCAACAACTTTTCGCCGTTCCATGGATGAAGAGTAAAAATATTCAGCCCCAAGCATGGGCACCATTTGCAGAAGGAAGAAACGGCTTATTCGAGCACCCGGTTTTAGCTACTATTGGTAAAAAATATGGTAAAACTATCGGACAGGTCGTTCTACGTTGGATTTTACAGCGAGATATCATTTCATTAGCTAAATCTGTCAATAAATCACGTATGCAAGAAAATATAAATATCTTGGACTTTGAATTAACTGCAGAAGAAATAACTAAGATTACAGCTCTAGATACAAACACTAGCGCTTTTTTCTCTCACAGAGATCCTAATATTGTTGAATGGTTAACTAATCGTCAAATTAACGTCTAAAAGACTGTATCATTAAGATTAATCGCTTGAACAACATCACATTAAAACAAAGAAAAAAGGCACCTTTCTTCTCGTATTTTAACTTACACAAATACTATTTAACTCTGGTAAAATTCACCAGAGTTAAAAATAATTTATTGACTAACTTACCATCTCAATCGGGATGAAGCAGCCTTAATTAAACAAACTACATTGCTTCTTCAGCAGCAAGCAATCTTGACTGTTCTTCTTGCGCCAAGCTGTCGACAACTTCATCAAATTCTCCAAGCATAATACGATCGATTTTATGCAAGGTTAAATTGATCCGATGATCTGTTACGCGACCTTGTGGAAAGTTATAAGTACGAATACGTTCAGAACGATCCCCCGTTCCGACCTGAGAACGACGATCTGCCGCACGATCGGCATGTAGTGAAGCACGTTGTTGCTCATATAAACGCGCACGCAAGATTTTCATCGCTTTGGCTTTATTCTTATGCTGGCTTTTTTCTTCCTGCATCGCCACTACGACACCCGAAGGCATATGGGTAATACGCACAGCACTTTCGGTTTTATTAACGTGCTGACCACCCGCACCAGAGGCACGATACACATCGATACGCAAATCTTTTTCATCAATATCAACATCAACCTCTTCTGCTTCGGGCAATACCGCCACCGTCACAGTCGACGTATGAATACGCCCTTGGCTTTCTGTCGCAGGGACGCGTTGCACACGATGAACGCCTGATTCATATTTTAAACGTGCAAATACGTTATTTCCAGCAATAGAAGCCATCGCTCCTTTGATTCCACCAACACCTGTATCATCATATTCCATCACTTCAAAACGCCAACCTTTTGTATCGGCATATCGTTGATAGGCACCAAATAACTCAGCTGCAAATATCCCAGCTTCGTCGCCACCCGCAGCAGGACGAATTTCCAAGATAGCATTCCCTTCATCAGCTTTGTCTTTGGGAAGCATCGCCAACCGAATATCATGTCTTAACTGTGGTATTTGTTCATTTAATGATTCCAATTCAGCTTCGGCAAGATCTTTCATCTCGGGATCTTGTAACATTTCCTCAGCGGCTTTGATTTCTTGTTCGGCATTACGCAACGCATGAACCAACTCAACAATTCTATTTAAGTCAGCATACTCACGAGACGCTTCCATAAATTCGTCACCTGAAATCTCAGTTGATAAAATATGTTGCAGCTCTTCCGAACGAGCAACAATTTTATCCAAACGATCATTAAAACTTACAGAAAATTCTTCAGAAGACATCGATTATTTCGCCAATTTCATTTTACAATAAGCAACAAGATCCGTTATTGCAACTTCAGCTTGCTCGCCAGAGATTAAGTCTTTAACTTTTATAACTTGTTTTTGTGCTTCGTCATCACCGATTAATAATGCTAATGGTGCATTTTGTTTATTCGCACGTTCCATTTGTTTGCGCAAGTTCCCTTTGTAGGCAACTTCGGCATAAATGCCATCATAACGCAACGCTTGTAATGCGGTGAAAGCAACATCATGCACTCCGTCAGAGAGTGGAATGATAACGACTGGTGAGGCAACTTTGGGGCTTTCCTCTAACAATAACGCCAAACGTTCAACCCCAGCTGCCCAACCGATTGATGGCACTGATGGGCCGCCCATTTCTTCAACCAGACCTTCATAACGTCCACCAGCCAAGACAGTACCTTGCGCACCTAATTTGGTGGTTACAAACTCGAATACCGTATGACTGTAATAATCTAATCCACGAACAATATAAGGGTTTTCTTTGAACGGAATTTTAAACTGATCCAACGCCACTCTCAATTGATCCCAAAATGTCTGTGCTTCAGGAGTCATATGATCCTTTAATGCTGGAGCATTTGCTAGTAATGCCCGATCTTCAGGCGATTTGCTATCCAAAATACGTAGCGGATTTTTTTCTAAACGATTACGACTATCTTCTGATAACTGAGATTGAAAAGCTTGGAAATAAGAAATTAAAGCTTCTCTCCACGCTTTGCGACTGGCAATATCGCCCAGCGTATTCAGCTCTAACACCACATCATCCGCAATACCAAGCTCACGCAGAATATGATATCCCATCGCAATCATTTCTGCGTCAGCAAAAGGTGTGGAAGTTCCCAATAACTCGGCACCAATTTGGTGAAATTGGCGATACCGTCCTTTTTGAGGACGTTCATAGCGAAACATCGGGCCTGTATAAAAAGCTTTCTGCGGTAAAGACTGTGTTAGTCCATTTGTAACCAATGCACGACAAATCCCAGCAGTTCCCTCTGGACGCAATGTTAATGAATCTCCCCCACGATCTTCGAAACAATACATTTCCTTGGAAACAACATCCGATGTTTCCCCCAAAGAACGTGCAAACACAGTCGTTTCTTCGAAAACAGGAGTACTCCATTCTTCAAACCCATATAAAGAAGTTACTTTTTTTGCAACTTGTATAACATGTTGATGACGTCTTGAATCTTCACCAATTAAATCATGCGTTCCACGAACGGGCTTTACCACACTCACGCTTTTTATCCTGCCTTATAGTTTATAAAATTATTTAGTTGTTGCTTTAGCTTTGGCTGCGGCTTTTTCAGCTTCAATCTCTGCTGCTTTTTTCTCTACCAATTCAACAATATGGTCAATCATATCTTCTGCAGGCACCGTATGATCCTGTTTACCCGCCATATACACCATATGACGACCAGAACCACCCCCCGTAACCCCAACATCTGTCATGGTTGCTTCACCAGGACCATTAACCACACAGCCAATCACAGAGAGAGAAAGCGGTGTCTCAATATGAGCCAAACGTTCTTCAAGCTTAGCAACCGTTGGAATAACTTGGAATCCTTGACGCGCACAGGATGGGCAAGAGACCACATGAACCCCACGATGACGCAACCCAAGACTTTTTAAGATATCCCAACCAACAGCAACCTCTTCCTCTGGTTCTGCAGATAATGAAACACGCATCGTGTCCCCAATTCCTGCCCATAGCAAAGAACCCAAACCAATCGAAGACTTCACGGTTCCTGCACGTTTACCACCCGCTTCGGTAATCCCAATATGTAAAGGATAGTCACATGCTTCAGATAGTTGACGATAAGATTCAACAGCCAAGAAAACGTCAGAAGCTTTCACACTAATTTTAAATTCACGAAAATCATTATCTTCTAATATCTTTGCGTGCTCTAATGCACTTTCGACCAGCGCATCAGGGTTAGGCTCACCATATTTTTCCAACAAATGCTTTTCTAAAGATCCAGCATTCACCCCAATACGAATAGAGCAGTTATAATCTTTTGCAGCTTTAATCACATCACGTACGCGTTCCGCACTGCCAATATTACCAGGATTAATGCGCAAACATGCAGCCCCAGCTTTAGCAGCTTCAATTGCTCTTTTATAATGGAAATGAATATCGGCAACAATCGGCACATTTACATTTTGAACGATTTCTTTTAATGCTGCTGTGCTTGCTTCATCAGGGCAAGAAACACGAACAATATCCACACCCACTTTTTCTGCACGTTTAATTTGTGCAATGGTTGCTTTGGCATCACTGGTCAGCGTGTTCGTCATTGTTTGTACACTGATTGGTGCATCACCACCAACTGGCACAGATCCCACATGAATCTGACGAGTTTTATTGCGTTCGATATGCTGATATGGGCGTAAACTCATTTAATTCTAATCTCCAAAATGATCTTTAAATATATCAAATAATCCAAAAAAATCGCTATATAATCCTATTTACCAGTCTATTTATTATAAGTATTCCTTACCGAAACTACAATTCTTCTTCACGACATCCTCAACGATTAAGTTGCTTTGCGTTTAGGTCATCCGCAGATACATCATGGTTAGAACGAGTAGCAGGTTTTGATACGACAGGCTTTTTATTTCTAGTTACCACGTTGTTAGATACGGGTTTATCCGCAATTTTCTCATCAGATGGGTGTAATAATTTGTCTATTTTGGATGAATCTAAAACAAATCGACGTAATGTTTTACCCTTTTTCCCCAAAGGCGATGATTGTATTTCACCCTTCTGTAAAACAACAACACCAGGATTTCCAATCGTCATAATGACTTCATCTTTGTCACTAGGGACCTGCCAAGTTTCATCTGTTTTCAAGACTTTTTGGTATAAAACATGCCCTTCTTTATCCTTGATTTGCAACCAACTTGGAGCGATTGCCTTAATCATTAAAGGCTGTTCTGGTTGTTTCGCTTCAGCCGCTGCTACATCTTTGTTATCAGGAGCAGACGGTGGTGGTGATGTTGGCTCTGTTGGTTGCTGTGGCTTCTGCGGTAATGCAGTGGCAGGCTGTTGGTTTGTCACAGGCGCATTGGATGCGGTATTTGCTTCGACATGTTGATTATCCTGAGATAATGGAGCTGGATGATCCGTCGGCATAATAGAGGCTATTTGCGGAGAGATTTGTTGAGTTGTTCCGCTATTTTGCTCAGCTTGAGTTGGTGGTGATGGAATAACTTCTGGCGGGGCTTGATGATGGTCGGACATTTTATACCAACCAATATAAGCACCAACCATAATGATAAGACTAACAAATACAATAACAGCTGCTGGAACACCGCTCTGTGGAACGGGTGCTGGAAACATCAGCTGTTGTTTTTCAGAATTGCCCTTATTTTCTTGTCGGAATTGCTTTACTAGCACATCACTATCGAGATTTAACAATTCAGCATAAGCACGTAAGAAACCAGAAGCATAAGCAATTCCGGGCAACTGATCGATACGCCCGTCCTCTAATGCTTTTAAAAACACCAAACGAATACGTAACCGTTGAGAAACTTCTTCAAGGCTTAATCCTTGCTCTTCTCTACGTGTTTTAAGTGTATCCCCAATATTTTTATCAGAATATAGCTGGTTCAAGTCGCTCATGCTTCTTTCAACCTAAGGTTAATTATGAATGTTTAATCCGTTGACGTCTGACCATCAAAGCATCAACCGCTTGTTTTACGAGAGTATGAATAATTGTTTCTACTGGCAATATTTCTTTAACCATTCCAACTGATTGACCTGCCATCACGGAACCATTTTCGATATCTCCATCCTTAACTGCACGTCGCAAAGCACCCGCCCAAAAATGTTCAATGTCTAGTTGAGCTTCTTCCTTACTGACTTCTTGACGTTGATATTTTTGAATGATGGCTGCTTGATGTTTCATAAATTCTTTAGTGCCTTGATTGGCCAACGCACGAACAGGAATTACGGGAAAAGAATCATCAATTTGGACAGTCGTAATTGCATCACGAGCTGCGGCCCTAACAAAAGCCTTTTTAAAATTTTCGTGAGCTTGACTTTCAACAGACGCTGCAAAAACAGTACCTAATTGCGCTCCAGATGCTCCCATTTCAAGATAAGATAAAATCGCATCTCCACGTCCAAGCCCTCCAGCAATAAATACTGGCACCTCACGAATAACAGGCAATATCTCCTGAGCTAACACTGTCAAAGAAACGGGGCCAACATGTCCACCAGCCTCAGCCCCTTCAATCACAATAGCATCTGCACCCATTTTAATTAACCGTTTTGCCAAAATCAAAGCAGGTGCAAAAGCAACGACTTGAGCACCACCATCTTTGATTTTTTTTATTGCAGCACCCGAGGGGACACCACCAGCTAAAACAATATGCTTGACGTGTAATTTCAAACAAACATCAATCAGCTCATTTAACTGAGGATGCATTGTAATTAAGTTAACGCCAAAAGGCTTGGTTGTCATGGCTTGTGTGCCAGCGATTTCTGCTTCTAACAATGTAGGATCCATTGCCCCACAAGCAATAACACCAAAACCACCAGCATTCGAAATGGCGGAAACAAGATTACGTTCGCTGACCCAAGACATTGCCCCGCCCAAAATAGCAACTTCACTGCCTAAAAACTCGGTTCCTCTGCTCCACAAAGAAGCAAGTTCGCTTTGTGCATCTTTATCTAAGTCCGTCACATCAACAGCATTATGTTGCATTATTGGGCATCCAATCCATAAGCAGTATGTAAAGCACGAACAGCAAGTTCTACATATTCAGCAGCAACCAACACAGACACTTTTATTTCACTGGTAGAAATCACTTGAACATTAATTGATCGCTCTGCCAATGTTTTAAACATTGTATTTGCAACCCCAGTATGGGAACGCATTCCAATACCAACAACGCTGATTTTTACAACATCATCATCGGTTAACATTTCTGCAAAACCAATCTTTTCTTTTTCACGCTCTAGAATTTGTTGAACATTTAACAAATCCGTCTTAGGAACTGTAAAAGTCATATCTGTTTTTTGATTACTACCACTGCTTTGAACAATCATATCAACATTTACATTTTCACGTGCCAAGGGGGCAAAGACAGATGCTGCAATGCCAGGATGATCGGGAATATCTTTAATAACAACTTTAGCTTCATTTAAAGAATATGCAATACCAGTAACTTGTTCTTTTTCCATAATTTCATCCTCACTTACAACCAAAGATCCAGGCAGCGAATTTTCCATTGGCGCTGGATTATCATCAAAACTTGATAACACCTGGACGCGAACCTGCTCTTTCATCGCCAATTCTACACTACGCGTTTGTAACACTTTTGCCCCAACGGAAGCTAACTCTAACATTTCCTCATAAGCAATCGCAGGAATGCGCTTTGCTTTTTTAACTATTCTTGGGTCTGTTGTGTAAATTCCATCAACATCTGTATAAATATCGCAACGTGTTGCCTGCATACTTGCTGCCAAAGCAACCGCTGATGTATCTGATCCGCCTCTACCTAGGGTTGCAACGCGTCCATTTTCATCAACCCCCTGAAATCCCGCAACCACTGGCACAACACCTGATTGCATACATTCAATGAGCTTAGACGAATCGATAGATTGAATTCTTGCCTTACTATGTGCATCATCGGTCAGGATCGGTATTTGCCATCCAGCCCACGAACGTGATTGAACACCAAGATTTTGCAACGCGATTGCCAATAATCCACTGGTTACTTGTTCACCCGTGGCAACAATTGAATCATACTCACAAGGGTCAAACAAAGGATTTAAAGACTCACAATAACCAACCAACTGGTTCGTGACACCAGACATCGCAGAAACTACAACCGTTACTTCACATCCGGCATCAACTTGTTTTTTTACCGTTTTTGCAACATTGCGAATTCGATCCAGATCGGCAACAGAGGTTCCACCAAACTTCATTACTATTCTAGGGGCACTAAGAGGCATAAAAAGCAAACTCCGCAATCATTATTTTCATTATTACTCTTTACATAATGAAAATATAAACTTTATGTATTGAAAATATCGTTAACTGAATACTTAACCTAGTTATAATTGATAATCAAACTATTGACTTCTTTTTTTGTTTATAATTTGATTAATTTTACTTGACGACCCTGTGAAAGGCCACATTATGTCCACCGTTACACCACATGATCCAGACAATCAAAAGAATTCTGTAAAAGAGGATGAAATTAATCGATTTAATGCCATTGCGAGTGAATGGTGGAATCGAACAGGCCCAATGAGCCCACTCCATGAAATGAATGCACTTCGGGTCGAGTGGATCCAACAATTTTTAAAATCATATCCCCTTGATCCTAACCGACCTATTCTCGATATTGGTTGTGGGGTTGGGATAGCCAGTGAGGGTCTTGCTTCTTTGGGATATAATATATTGGGTGTTGATGCAGGAAAAGAGGTGATCCAAGCTGCACAACATCATCTGGATACCATTCCCCTTCCACCTAAGAGTGGTCATATTACGTATCGTGTAGGAACCATCGAAGCGCTTGTGGAAGAAAAACAACAATATCAGGTCATTACCGCTTTGGAGCTACTCGAACACGTTAATGACCCAGAACAATTCGTGCAAAATATTTCTGCACTTTTAACCGACAATGGGATCGCGTTTCTATCAACAATTAACCGTAACATTCCCTCTTTTCTATTCGCCAAAGTCGGTGCAGAATATTTAACCCGCAAACTACCAATTGGAACACATAGTTGGAAGCAATTTATTACACCTGCTGAACTTGGAAAGATGGCGCATCATGCAGGATTACGCGTTGTCGACATGGCTGGTTTAGCAATGAGGCCTAATGGGTGGAAAATCTCACAAAATGTAAAGATTAACTATATGGTTTGCTTGTCTAAAATATAGAACTTAACAAAACTAAAAACATTCAAGTGTAATAACTTGAATGTTTTTTTAATTTATCTTTAGGCGTTATTAATTACTTCTGATCGACATCCTGGAATTTGCAAAATTGTTTTAATAACATGTTGATGTGAAATCCCTTTCGTACATTCAAACTGACGAGGTGTATTTTGATGTTTAGGACAATATAAATAGTTACTATGATCAAACTGATACCGAACGTCATTCCAACAGCTATTACAAACGTGAGTACTAAAGACACGATAAGGCGTATCAAACTCAGTCGATGGATGAGTAAAACCAGAAATGATCACGACAGGAATACCAGCCCCCCATGCCAACCATGCTAAACCAGAAGATAATCCAACGAAGAATTCAGCATGCTTTAACCAACGTGCTCTTTCTGCCAAAGAACGATTTCCTGTTTGATCCTCTGCACCATTAGGAATATAGTTCCAAACCAAATCACGGCCAAAAACGGCCTCTTTATCAATACAAATAACACGATACCCAACTGACTTTAGGAACTTAATTACATGATACCATCCAAAAGGATTGTTCCAATATTTGCATTGTGTTGAAGCTTGAGAAGCAATAACAACATATGGCTCTTCTATCGGCCTTGTATCATCACTATATGTAAGTTTTGGAGGCTCTTCTGTTGGATCCACTCCTAAAATATAACCTGCAGTACGATGTAATCCAACTTGTCTAAAGTCCTCAGGTTGCCAATGATTATCTTCGTCTTTAAAGAATAATCCTATGTAATAAGAGGCATAATAAGGATCTTTTGGCTCTTTTTTCGCATATTCTATAGCATCGACAAATTTAATTTCGGGATAAGATTTTTCAAATAGCTCAATCAACGGCAAAGCAATCGCAAGTGTCAAGTTACAGCGATGCTTTTTTCTAAATTTCTCAGCATAAGGCATCCATCCTAAGGAATCCCCTAGAGATCCTACTGGAAAAACAATTAGTACATCCTTATTTTCAGCATTATACTGGTGAGTAAAGACATCTTCGATTTTCCCATTTTTAAGAATCTTTGAAACTGTAATTCTTCCATTTAAAAAATGATGTTTTGCTGTGGCAGCATGCCCTACATCAAAACAGGGCTGATCTAATAGCGCAACCTCTGTATCCAGATCATATAACTGAATACGCCAACCTTCACCTTCCGCTGGCTTTGGAACTGAAACACGCATCGCAAAATTAAAGTCAAAAGCAATTCCTGAACCTGCATCTTGAGTAGGATTTAGTGGTGGTTGAACTAAACTTCCTTCTGTATTTGATTGTGGCTGAGCTGAACCAACAGAATCTTCTGGCGTGGATTGATTAGAAACATTGCTTTCCCCACCGATCTGAGGAGAAAATCTTTTAGCGAGATCTTCAATAATAGGCTGGGTTGTAGAATCTTCTTTTGTTGCCTGTAAATTTGATGTTTCAGTTGAGTCAAGCGTTTCTTTTTCTTCGCGTGTTTTTAATTTAATACGTTCAAAGCCTTCAACTTTAACTTTAGGATCTTCACTCATTCTCTATTCCCTCTTAACTTTTATAATTATGTAAAACTACGATACAGTTACACTTATTTGATTAGCTAACAAATTACATAAATCATTATAATTTTGACACGCAACCATAAATTCAGATGGATCAATCTGAATATGAAAATGTAATTCAAAATCACGCCGTAAATTGAGCAACAATTCCGAATCTACCTCCCTATTCACTAGCTTTTCACGCGTTAGCTCTTTCACATCCTCATCCCACTCTTTTGTTGCATCTGCAATCCATTTTTCCACTTCAACCCGAGCCTGCTCATATGTCAAAGGTGGAGGAAGATCAGGAACCTCATAATCAAATCGTTTAATAACAGGCAAAGCATTTTCGTTCAAGGCTTTACGCGTTCTAGCAATTTGTGCCTTACCACTTGGGGTTTTTAATACCCCACCTGGTCGTGTCAGCACAATTGTTTTTGGCCAAATATCATAAGTTTTAGTAATGATTTCATAGGCTATTTGAGCAATTGTATCAAATGAACCTACTGGTTTTTTAATTAACTCTATGATGACAGTAATTGATACAGGATCTTCTAAATCAGCAAGGAAAAATGCTGTTGCATTTGGACGAATGTCCGAACATGCTGCTTCTAAAACACCACTGACATCATCTGGGTCATAAGTTTTTCCACGTAAGGTAATCACGTTACTAATTCGTCCAGAAAAGAACAAATTGTCATTTAATAAAAAACCTAAATCGCCAGTTCGTAAATAGGATTCATTTTGCCCTATGATTTTTGCGTGGAAAATTTCTTCCGTCTCTTCTGGCCTATTCAGATACCCTTTCGCGATACTTGGACCTGTGATCCATATTTCCCCAACACGCCCGTTTCTAAGCGGCATATTTGTCTCTGGGTCGACAATCACAACCTTTTGGTCTTCTAACGATGTCCCACAGGAGATTAGCTCTCTTCGATCAAATTTATTAATACTTGGCCATGCAAAACCAGCCATTAATGCACTTCTTGAAAAACTTCTAAATTTAGGTAAAACACGTCGTTGTGTTCTGGTGGCTGTTAAAGTGGCCTCTGCCAAACCATACCCGAAAACTAAATGACGCGCCTTGAACCCAACCACAGAAAATTTTCGGCAAAAACGCTGCATAATATCAGCTTGCGCGGTATCAGCGCCGTTTAAAGCCAACTCCCAAGAAGATAAATCAAGCTGCTGCATTTCCTCATCAGTGACCTCTTTTGTGCACAAATTATATGCAAATGTAGGCCCTCCAGACATGCCGACTTTGTATCGTGACAAGGCCTGTAACCAACGTGCTGGTTTTTCAATAAAATATTTGGGTGGTAATAACATACACTCCCCACCGCACCCTATCGCCAGCAAAACGCAACCAATCAACCCCATATCATGTGCTAAAGGCAGCCAACTAAGACCACTATATTTTTCATCTAAATATTCATAGCTCTTGGCTTGATGACGAAGATTAAAAATCAGGTTACGATGTGTTAGCTCTATTCCCCTCGTATTTCTTGTTGTTCCAGAAGTATATTGAATAAAAGCAACATCATGATTATTACCTCTGATTGCGATTTTATTTTTTGCGTTAAATAAAACCTCTAAAGGCACCCAAATAGGCTTACAATTTAATTCTTTGTGGCTGGCTTTATAATCAGCCAAAATTTTGCGTGGACCAATAATGAGCTTTGGCTGCACATCATTTGCAACCATCTCAAACCGTTCATCACTGCGCATGACATCAATATGGACACCAGACGCAGGAATCATACCCGCGTAAATACATCCAAAAAATGCAGAAATATAGTTTAAATCATTATCACATAAGAGGAGGACACGATCCCCCTCCTTGCCAAAATGATGTAATCCAGCAGCGATCGTGGCAGCAAGATCATTCAACTGAGTACTTGTTAAATGATCTACAATATTGCAATCCCCATCTAATAAGGAATACAAGACCATAGATGGGGAAAGTTTGGCACGATGTTGTAACATATCGACCAAAGTCGCCGTGTGCCAATCAACAATGCCATATACTTTACATGCCCAATCTTCCTCGGAAACATCTGGAACAATAAGAGCCATACTGTATGCTTATTCCATTTCTTTACTAGAGGAATCTTCAAGCATTGCTGTTTTTTCTTCTGATCCTTCAGCATCAGAATCAAGAATTAATGATTCATTGCTCTCAAAAGATACTTTCAACTTTCTTAGTAGGACTTTCCCCACATCTTGAAGGTTTTCCTCTTTCATTAATTGTAATAATGAAATCTCACATCCTAACGTATTACTGATCGCAATTTGCAGCTCTACACCCACAAGTGAGTCAATACCAAGTTCTGTTAAACGGGTATTTCCATCAATGCTATCAGGTGGAATTTGCAAGGTTTTAGTCAAGATATCAATCAAATTCTTAACCACAAACGGTAAACGTTCTTCTAATGGCAAGGCATTTAATTGACGTAATACTTCAGTTTGCTCATAAGAAGAATTACCAAGTGTTAATAACTCTTGATAACGTCCAACTGAACGAGTCATCGGGAACACACCAAACCATTTAGACCAATCAATATCCAAGACACCAACACAAGGCTGATCTGCTTTCCAAAGCAAGGAAATGGTTGATAATGCTTCTTTAATAGGAATAGGTGTGACCCCAATGGTTTCAAAGTTTTTCGCAGCACGACTATCTTTTTGATACATACTGCCTCCATCAATAGCACCCCACTCAATCGCAAGCGCAGGCAAGCCAATTTGCTTACGATATTTCGCCAACGCGTCTAAGAAGAAATTCGCTGAAACATAGGCTGCTTGACCAATATTCCCAAGCAAATTGGTAGCGGAGGAAAATAGAACAAAATGATCTAATTCCATATCCTTGGTCAGTTCATGTAAATTCCATGCACCTTGTGCTTTTGGCAGGATAACTTTCGATAAACGTTCATTATCAAGGTTAGTAATCACACCATCATCAATCACGGCCGCACAATGGAAAACACCTTTTAACGGTACATCCAATTGCGTGGCTTGCTCTATAACAGATTTAATACTGTTGTAATCAACAATATCAGCCTGCATTTGATGAACAGTAATATTATGTGAAGCAAGGATATCTAGTGCTTTTTGGATTGTCTCATCTTCTATTTTTAAAGAACGTCCAACCAATACAAGATGTTTAGCACCCATAGATACCAGCCATTGTACTAATTGTAATCCCATTCCCCCATAAGCACCAGTTACCAAATACGCAGCATTTTCTTGGACTGTTGGGATTTCTTTCGGAAGAGGATTAACCATTAAATCCGTAGTATCAGAGAAATCTAAAACGACTTTACCGATATGCTGAGCAGACGCTAACAACCTGAAAGCCTCTGTTGCTTTGGCTGCTGGCATAACAGTACAAGGCGGCATCACGATTTCTCTGTTCATGATATGACGCGTACAAGCCGCCAACATGCGAATAATTTCCTCTGGACGTTGAGCCAACATCCGATCCAAATCCATCGAACGGAAGGTTATATTTTCATTAAAGGCATGCATCGGTAGCCATTTGCCCTCAACAATATCTCTTTTCCCAACCTCGAAGAAATATCCGTATGGTGCCACCAAACTTAAACTATGTTGTAATGCTTCACCAGATAAAGAGTTGATAACAATATCCACCCCTCTTCCGTTTGTAACTTCCTTAACACCGTCAACAAACTCTAAATTACGAGAATTCCATACATGCTCACATCCAATATCACGTAGATATTGACGTTTCTCTTCATTACCAGCAGTTGCAAAGATTCTAGCTTTCCGCATTTTGGCAATAGAAATCGCTGCAAGCCCCAAACCACCAGAGCCTGAGTGAACCAGTATCGTTTGTCCTTCCTGAATATCAGCAATATCCAGCAAAGTATGATACGCAGTTGAATAAACAGTCGGCATTGTTGACGCTTCTGCATCAGGAATTTCAAACACTAATTCTTTACGAACACGTTCAATATCTTCTTCTGACAAATTATAACGGTGCGCTTCACGAATAGTAGAGTTTTTGTCCAAATGCATTGCATAAGACGTTTCAACAGAGAATGTTACGTGAGAAGCCAAGCAATCTTTTGTTGAAATAATCACGCGATCTCCAACATAATATCCTGCTGCTTCAGCCCCCTCACCAACAGCAACGATCCGTGTGGCTGCTTCCATTCCTAAACCATCTTGATGAAAAGTTCCCTTTACAACTGAACGGGGCAACAAGCCCATCACTTTTAAAAGATCTTTAAAGTTCAAAGAAGACGTAACAACTTCAACCTCAATATGGCCTGGAGGTGGTTTTTGTCGCTCAAAAGTTTCATAATGAATTTGATCCAACATCCCCGAACGTCCAGGAATCAAACGGAAACCAAGATTTTTTCCTTTGATTTCTTCGTATGGAATTGGGGTAACATTCTCTTGATGCTTATAAGGAACTAAACGTGAAATAAACCGTTTATCTTTTCTTAATGCAACATCATCCTCTACGTCGTCAGATAAAATTTCAGCTGCCAAAACAGGAATTTCAACTGCATTCATATTCCCATCAATATCAACCATTTTAGGTTTAACTTCTGGGCGTTCTAATGAAAATACACGAATGAACCCACGTAAAGAAGATTGCCCAAGATGTTCGATATTTTCGTCTTCAAGAACTTTCTCAGCACCATTCGTGATAATCACACAACGTAAATTATCTGTAATGTCTTTATCTTCTAACGCTGGTAAGCTCTTGGTCACACATAATAACTCTTGTACCAAAGATAAACCAATAGCATCGTTATTCTTAATATTATCTTTACGTAAATACACCAAGGCTCGACATTTTTGAATATCTACAAAGGAATAAAACGCCTTATAATCCTCTTCGTTGCCATAACGAATATTGAATATACTATCCGTTTCTGATCCAGATTTTTCTCCAAGCCTTCCTTGCAGGACAGTTAGTCCTTGGGATTCAAGCTCCGCAATCAATGGATCGGCAATAGCATCATTATCGGTGATAAGAGCAATACGCGCAATTTCACCCAATAATGGTGTAACTTCAGCGTCTTTCCATTCGTAACGATATAACCAACGTGCACGTTTGGCTTCTTTTTGCCTCTCAGTTGCTAATTCTTTGACGGTCAAACCTGTAATCTTCGCAACGGGTTCACCCTTCGGTGTATAAATGTAAATATCACCAATTAAGAATTCATCATCTCGTCTGACATTACCGCCATAGGCATAGAGCTCACCTTCATGACGACCGAAATACATCACACGTTCAATCGAAACAGGCACAAAGGTCGTATCAGACACCTGCTTTTCTGCGCCTAACAATCCGAATAACTGAAATGCGCCATCAAGCAATGTTGGATGAATATAATAATCTTCGATAGTATCTTTTTCAGATTCTGCAATTTTTAAATGTGCAAATGCAACGCCGTTGCCACGATAAAGTTGTTTAATGGTTTGAAATGCTGGACCGTATTGCATTCCAAATTCATGCATCTTTTCGTAATAGAATGATACATCAACTTCTTCGGTAATTTTTGCTTTTAATGCTTCTATATCTTCTATTTGATCGCCATTCCATGGAGCAGTACGGCGTAACAACGCCGTTGAATATAGTTCCCAATTGGGGGAATCATTTTCTGTGCGACCAAATGCCAAGAACCGTCCAGTCAATTCATCGACAGACCATGTGATATATGGATAAAATTTCCCATCAATCAGCATTGCTTTTTTAAATTGAATATCTTCAACAATAGCTGGTTCTTGCATTTCCTTTGGCGCATCAGCAGCCAGTTGAGCATGAGCAGCGATTGCAGCTTCAATATAAGCAGCACCTGGAAAAACTTTCATTCCTTCAAGCTGATGATCGACAATCCATGGCATAAAATTAATATTCAGCTCAGATAACCAACCACGAGAACCTGACCAATCAACATTCCCCAGGACTGGATTAACACGCTCTGCCAAACGACGTGCGCGCAATTGTTTACTTTCATTTAAATAAACTTCTTTTGCCCAACAATAAAATGGCAAATCTACCCTTTTACCTGAAACGATTTTATCCCAATCCAATTCTAAACCTACAGCAGATAAGCTTGCCAAGGATTTAACCAAAGATTTCTCTTCTGGTTCAGAACGATGGAACGTGTAAGCTGTCCCAACAGAAGCATTTAAAGTTGCAGCACATTCTTTCACAGAAGCAGATAAAACAGGGTGGGGCCCTACTTCTAAAAATAGAGAATAGGAATCATGAATCATCGTCGTAATTGCTTCGGCAAATAAAACTGTTTGTCTTAAATTACGATACCAATAGCTTGCATCATGAAAGAACGTATCATCACAAATATGCCCTGTCACTGTTGAATATAAAGGAATAGTTGGAACTTTAGGTTCAATATTTTCAACAGCCTCTTCAAATTCATCGCGAATGTCAGCCATAATTGGATTATGATAAGCCAATTCAACTTTTAAGAAACGATTAAATTCAGAACGCTTTTCCAATTCAGCAGCAATTTTTTCAAGATTTTCTTTGCTACCAGATAATGTAAAGGAACGAGGACTGTTAATCGCAGCAACGGCAACATCCCCTTCATAATCTTTGATTAATTCAGCTGATGCTGATGGGGGCATTCCAACAGCCAACATCGAACCACGTCCCGCAAAAGTCTGTTGCAGGCGACTACGATGATAAATAACCGTTGTTGCATCTTTTAGGCTCAATGCACCCGCAACATATGCAGCAGCAGCCTCACCCACACTATGACCAACAATCGCAGAAGGTTGAATACCGTAAAGCTTTAATGCTTCTGCAAGGCAAACTTGTATTGTAAAAATACCTGGTTGCGCAACAGCAGTTTCATGAATACGAGATTCTTCTTCTGTCTTTTGCAATTCAGCAAGAATAGACCATCCAGAAAGCTCTTGGAAGTAACCATCAATTTCTTTTGCAATTGCTAACGATTCAGCAGGTCCATTTTTTAGCAACCATTGCCCCATTCCCCACCATTGTGGTCCCATGCCTGAAAATACGAACGCAGGCTGTGTTTGGGTTTTAATTTGTTGCTGACCAACAACGACATCTGGATTAGGTTTGTCTTGCGCAAAATCCTCTAATTTCTGAGCAATCTCTTCCTTTGTTTTACCAAACGTGACCAAATGCCTTTGGAAGAATGAACGATGCTTTCCAACAGAATATGTAATATCTTCAATAGATGGACTATTGTCCGCTCTTAAAAATGCAGCATAAGCCTCGGCTGTTAATTTTAATGAAGGTTGCTGTTTTGTTGAAAGAGACAAGATATAGTTATCAGAAGGTAAATGCGCTTCTTCAGAATTGATTCTGGTTGCAACTTCTTCTTTACGGGGTAAGCGAATAATCGCATTCGCATTAGAACCACCATATCCAAACGAATTTACTGCTGCATATAAGTCTTTTGCGGTCGTTGTTAACGGTACAACTTCGTCTTGTACTAAACGCAAATTCATATCCGTAAATGCAATATTCGGATTGGGCTCTTTTAAATTAGCTTGAGGTGGTACGGCTTTATGTTCAAGACATAAACAAGCCTTAATTAAACCAGCCACCCCCGCTGCTGCTTCTAAATGACCAATATTGGCTTTAACAGATCCAATAATGACAGGACTTTCCTGCGGGCGACTTTTACCAATTGTATTTGAAATTGCTTGCGCTTCCAGCGGATCACCAACGGGTGTTCCTGTACCATGAGCCTCTACGTAAACAATATCTTTTAAATCAATTTTTGCTTGTTCAGCTACTGAACGAATAAGCTTTTCCTGTGCCACCGCACTTGGAACTGTTATCCCTTCATTATGACCATCTTGGTTAATCCCAATACCGCTGATGACTGCATGGATCTTATCACCGTCTTCAATGGCATCTTCTAATCGTTTGAGAATGACAACGCCACAGCCTTCACCACGCCCATAGCCATCTGCTGCTGCATCAAAACTTTTACTTTTGCCGTCTTCAGCCATGAAACGAGCCTTAGCAACCAATGAACCTGACTGTGGGGTCAACATAATATTGATCCCACCAGCCATTGCCATATCGCTATCACCATCTCTTAAACTTTGGCAGGCCAAGTGAATAGCCGTCAATGAAGAAGAACACGCTGTATCCAAAGCCAAAGAAGGTCCACAAAAATCAAAGAAATAAGATAGACGAGCAGAGATCATTGTTGTTGAGGCGGTCGTCGCCAAGAAATTAGTTTCCACATTTCCTTCACTTGCATAATGACTGGATTGCATAATTAACCAGTCAGTTGCAAAAATTCCAACAAAAACACCAACTTTTTTACCCGCATAGTGAGAAGCAACCAGTCCTCCCTCTTCCATTGCTTCCCAAGCAACTTCTAATAGTACACGTTGTTGTGGATCGCATTGCACAGCTTCCTTTGGTGACATACCAAAGAATAATGGTTCAAATTCATCAATAGGCTGCGTCAGGAAGCTCCCATTTTTAAAGAAGCTTTTTGCAATCATTGTATTGTCTTTATCGTAAGCCCCTTTCCAGTTCCAACGAGAAGGCAATATTTCACTAACAGTTTCTTTTTTGCCACAAACAGCTTCCCAAAAACTAGATAAATCAACAATTCCACCTGGGAATCGACAACCAATACCAATGATAGCTATTTCACCAGAATATTGCTTATCACCTAATATTTTCATGGGTATTCTACTTTCAACTTTTACGACTTTTGTACTATATAGTTCTTAACTTGATGTAATTGTATAATCAGCAATAACTATTTTATTTTTGCATTTTGGCATATTGCTGAGTTGCCGCCATACTTAATTGATATCGTAATACACGATCAGTCACATCCCTTGGAATCGTATCGACCCACATAGCTCTGACATTAGGTAGGTTGTGGAATTCACTTTCTAAAGCTTCACTTACTTTTTCCACATTAAAATCAACATCTTTAACAATTGCTAGCCATGGTTCAGGAACACCTTGTTCATTAGGCATAGCAAATAAAGCCGCATCTTTGACACCGGGTAATGATTGCACAATACGATCAATCGTGTGCGCATAAAATTTGTCGCCACCAAAATTATATAACTCATCTGCACGACCAAAAATGCGCAAGCCCCCGCGAATATCTAATATTCCTAAATCTCCAGGATAAAACCAGCCATCCTTAAATTGGCGATTTGTAGCTTCTTCATCTTCATAAAAACCATTAACAAGCTCTGCACTCTTGACTCGAATATTCCCAATCTCACCAGCAGGCAACTCATTATCTTCATCATCGACAATTTGTAAATCGACCGATGGTAGCAACCACCCTGCCATATCGTCATGTGTCATTTGTTCAACACGGGCACCGGCAATTAACCCAGCCTCACTAGTCACGTATAATACACGCATATGTTGTGTTAGCTTACGTCGAACTGTTTCTTGTAACGCTGAAGCAAAATATCCAGCCGAAACTACTAATCTTAAACCAGTAACAGAAGGAACGTCAGCAGGCATATGACTTAAAATATCTTCTAATTGTGACGGCGAAATAATCATTATCGATGGTTTTAGCATTGCGATGGCTGCTGGATATTGTTCTCTATCAGCCATGATAACTGAACCACATACATACCATATACTCAACACAGATAAAAATCCATGGATACTGCCTGTCCCTAAAGTAGGCAATAAACGATGATATTGTGCTGCATCCTCTGCACCTTCCCATTCAATATATTCTTGATGAGCATGGCGAATAACAGCTGCCTCAATCATCGGCGCTGTAAAATCGACTCTGTGCTTTTTCTCAGAGGTTCCCGCAGCAATTGCAACCCTTACCACACGGTCACGTGGGAGTGCAAAACGTAAAGGCTCTACATCAGATCCATCTACAATTTGAGAATACCATTCCAAATCTAAAACTAAAACTTTAGCCTCGGTTTCTACATCAAAAAAAGCATCACTAATAATCAAATCTGGTTTTAAAACCGCTATTTCTCTAGCTGCAATTAAACTGTCATCACCCACAGATGCTGTCGCAACGCCAATGCGGCTTAATGCCATCAAAAACATCCAGTGAGGATGCATTTGTTGATAAGAAACTGCTACGACCTTCGGTAATGGGTTTAGCTTTTGCAATAATGCTGTTGCCAATCGATTAATATCCGCGTCCATTTTGGCAAAAGTAACCGAACCATCAAATGACAGCATTGCCTCCTTACCTGGAGCTATTCTCGCAACATGCTCTATAAACCGATCGTACATACTAAAAATCTCCACCATATAATAAGAAAAACTTTCCTTTTTGAAATTTCAAAAAGGAAAGTTTTAACTTAATTAAATCATATCATTTTTCATAGAAAAACCAAGTCTATGCGATTTGTTCTGCACATTCAATGATATCTACAAAATACTCTGCCGTAGTGGTCAATTCAATTTTTACCAACTTCACCTGATTGCTCATTTCTGAAACAACTGCGGGTAACGTTGCCAATCCTTGTGTCCAACGATCTGTTCTGTTCAACTCAGCAGGGTGCCAACCAGAAAGACCAGTCATATCAGATGGTAAAATATCAAAAGACTTTTCGCCAAGCACGCTGATTTTAGCAACCAACACACCCAACATACGACGATCGTCTAAGAATGGACCAACAACCTCTGATGGCAACGCTGCTTTTGAATACATCGCAACCACGCGGGCATTAGCAGGAACATAGAAGGAGTAGACATTTCCTTTGATATCAATAGGTTGAAGTTTTATTCCTTTTTGTGTAATCAAACAAAGATCTGGATTTCTTGTAATCTCTTTTTTGATTACAGGGGCATAACCTTGTTGTGTTGCACGACGATCCAAGCGTTGCCAAATAGGTTCCACTTGATGTCTTGCTACAGTCAATGGTGCAGCAGCATCATTTTCCCAACTTTGATGTCCCGCATTTTCATCAAAGGTCAAGTGCAGATTAACCGCATCACCATTAAATAAATGACGATCATCAGTATTTAGATAAGATTCTGTTGTTAAATTTTCTGACAACAATATTGAATGCTCTTCTGTCTCAATATGGTAAACAGTAAATCGATCCATAGATTTATCTACGATAATAGAACGTCCATTAACTAACATACGTGCTGGGATTAACCCACCATCAACATAGATTGTATGTTCTGGTGTTACCAGTAAATCGCGACAAGGCTGATTTAAACCAAATGCATGTGCCTTAATACAAACTGGATATAAGGTATCTTTATGTTCGTAATGATTTACATCCACATCCATATGACCAGCCCAAACAATCGTTTTGGTGACTTGTCGTCCGTCTTGCAACGTAACAACCTGATCTCCAACTTGTAAGTTTTCAACGGTCACTTCACCATCTGGCGTTAAAATATGAGTTCCCGTTACGAAACACTTAGTCAGCGTAATCGTATGCCCAGTAGAGCTAGAGCTATCATCTTTAATAACAACGTTAGGAACTGCACCTGCAACAGTCGGTGAATAATTGAATTGTGCTAAATTAACCCGTTGACCAGCTTCCGTGATATAGTCGACATATAAAACGCCATCTACAACACTTGTTTGGTAACGGTTTGGATCAAGATAACTATCACCAATCTCAAATACAGCCTCATCTGTTAAATCGAAGTTTTGTAGAGTGACTTTACCACTATTCTCTTGGATAGTACCTTCATATTTATAAATACCCTTTTGTGCAGCAGTGCCAAAATCAACAACATACTGATCAGAACTTAATGCTCTTGCTTTCTGACCACCAACAATAACCGTACCACCTTTGATATTAATGACAGGTTTATTGTTAGATCCTACACCGAATGTTGAGACTGAATCCACGTTTAAAGTTGCACCAGCAGCAACATTGATAATAACTTGCTTGGTACCATCTAGGGAAAGGCTACCAATATTAACATTTGCACCAGCAGTAATATCAACCGTTGTCGTCCCAGCCAAACTTAATGATTGTCCCGTAACTTTACCGTTCAAAGTAAATTTAGCATCATTTATAAATGTTGCATTACCAAAACTAAGATCCGTTGCGTTGCCAGTATTAAAGAAGGCACCAGTTGCATTACCACCAATAGTGATGTCCCCGATCGATCCTGTAGCACCATCACCTAACGTAATCTGATTTGAAGCACCATTCAGTCTCCATCCAGCAACACCATAATTAATCCCTGCACCAAACGTTAACGCTGGGCTGTTTGCATTCAGAATAATGTTCCTAGCATTAAATGCGGTTTTGTTTGCCCCGACATTAAATGTCGTTCTAGCTGCATTCAAACCAAAAGTGATATCACCTGCAACGTCAACAGAACCACCTGTACCAACAGCAAACTGGGTTGAGGTATTAAATGTCATACCAGAAGTGCCAACAGTCAATGCAACGTCATTACCAAATGTCATCGTCGTTGTATTCGCATCGACAACAAGACCACCATTTAAAGTAACATTAGCGCCATTGCTAAACGTGAAAGTTTGTGAAGTTCCACCAACACTTAACGTATTCGCAACAACCTTCCCACTACTACCAATTGTAAAGTTTTGCCATTGACCACTGACCAAAATTGATCCTGTATCAAGCAATAATTGGCTGTTATCCCCCATTATGACTTTATTATTAGCAGCTGCAGCAGCGCCCGTCCCTGATCCGTTCAGCACATAATCACCCGTTAGAAGATGAATATATCCATTGTTATTAAGTTGGAACGTTCCAGATGTAAGGCTGTTGGTTAACCCGTTACTTAACGTAATGCTGGCAGAAGCACCCGCAGAGAAAATATTCCCCTGTTGAGTACCCGCTAATGTCGTATCACTACCAAGATACATTGAACCTGCATTTAAGGTAAAATTAGTACCAAAGTTCATTTGGTTAGCAGAACCTTGTAATAAAAAATTACCATTATGCAGATTCATGCTCGTTAAATTACCAAAAGTAAGCACTTCTGATTTACCAGTAACATTTAAGCCCGTGCCATTAGTTAGATTTTGCACAGCTCCATTAAAGGTTAAATTATCACCGAAAGTCAGTTTATTGGCAGAACCAACAAAAGAAGTAGCACCATTTAGATTTACAGTTGTATTAGATCCAAAAGATAGTGTTTGAGATGTACCTGATACATTAAAATCCTTAGCAGAAACTTGAGCGGTAGCTCCCATCGTAAAGGTTTGCCATTGACCACTAACCAAAATAGACCCTGTATCAAGCAATAATTGGCTATTATCTCCCATTGCAACATTATTGTTAGAAGCTGCAGCCGTTCCCGCACCATTCAGAACATAATCACCTGCAAGAAGATGAATATAACCATTATTATTAACTCTGAACGTTCCGTTAACTAAACTATTGCTTAGCCCATTAGATACCGTAATACTAGCAAGAGCACCCGCAGAGAAAATATTGTTACGCTGAACGCCACCTGCTGGACCAACACCAAACGACATTGTTGAGACGTTGGCCGTCAACTGATCGCCAAAACTCATCGCATTTCCAGAACCATTTAATAAAACAGCACCAGATAGATTTAGTTTAGTGTTATTTCCATATGTTAAGGAGGCCCCTGACGTCAATTCCACTTTGGAAAAAACAAAGGGATTTACACCAGGCTTTGTATTTGATGCTACGAGAGAATAATCACCCACGACAACGGAGTTAGCATTTAATGTAACATTACTACCAAATGTAAATATATCTCTATTGGCAGTCGCCATCAAGTTACCATTGTTACTAATAACTGGTATATTTGCTAATCCAGTAGAAGTTATACCAGAGGTTAATGTAATAATATACCCATCACCAAATGTTACATTAGCACCAGAAGTATTGTCGTATACATAGTTATATTTAGTTCCGCCCGCAGTAGAGCTGCTATTAACAAGCGGTATCTGATATTCTTGGTAAAAACGACCTGCACTAATATAACCAGCGTTTAAAATATTACCACTAGTACCACCACCATTCATTGTTAGAACGTTATTATTTCCATCTAATTCAATACCGCCAGAAAGATTAATTGTAGCACCTGAGCCAATAGTAATACTGTTATTATTTCCCGTATGATACCAAGAGTAGCTCATTGCAACCGGCGGACTTGACCGAGGATCCACCCCTGAGTAATCTTTTGCATAATTCCCCAGAGAAATTGTGCTTGCACCGATTTGTGCACCATTACCAATAATTAATTTATTTCCTGAGATAGCATTAGCAGCAGATCCATCCACTACAATCGCGCCATCGGAGCCCAAATAAAACTCTAAACCATTATCGGACAAACCTTTTTGTGCCAAACTGATAATAGCGTTGCTGCCGATAATCATAGACGCAGGATCATCACCAAGAATACCACCCGTGCTAGCTACCTGACCATATCCAACAGATATCTCTAAAGCACGCAAATTAAAATCATCACCAGCCGAAATAACGGCACCGGCCTGCGCGGCAAAGTTGCCCCAGTTCGCCTGATCTAAGTGGACGCTATTGGCGCTCCCTAAATACATTCTTGCATTGCTTCCAGTATACCCACCAGAATAGGCAGCACCCATACCACCAGTGATATTAAATCTGCCATTATTACCCACTGACATATAACCACCGGAGCCGACAAACACACCACTACCTGCTGATATACCTCCCCCTACATTGACTTGCAGCCCTTCGTCATAAGTTGCAGAGGCATTCATGAAGATACCAAGGTTACCACCGATATTAAGATGGGCATTCTTACCAAATTTGTTGGTTGTGGGATTTAATCCTGTCGCGGCATCACCAATAATCCCCCAGTCACCTACAACATCGGCACTTACGTTATCAGCAGCCAAAACGTTACCCGTACGCAGACCTCTGTCACCAGCACCCACAGCCGCTCCTGCCTGAGATTTATCGGCAACACCACCAACGTAACCATTGGCACTTAAATAAGACCCCTGATCCATTATAAAATTGGCGCTACCATCAGGTCTGTATTGAAGGCCAAAATTAGCCGTCCCATCAGTCGCACCCGCTCTACCAACTAACAGACTATTCCCAGCAGCAATTTGCGTCACACCAGTACTGGTGACGCTTATCGCTGAATTGGTCTGATAAATCGCATGACCTGAACCATTATAACCAATGCCAGCATATGCAGTCACAGACTGCACTGCATTATAGGTGTACTTGTATGTATCCCCAACATTAGGAGCATTACTAATAGTGACATTATTTAACGCGCGAGCAACAGTACTAACGACATTATAGTCAGGCATCCCTGCTGTCTTAAGCTGGGCAGCCCTATTCAAAGATCCTGCATAGAAAGTTTGATCCAACATAGACGTTGCCGCAGCACTGTACATAGAAGTAAATGCAGCAGCATCAGACCCCAACTCACCTGCAGACACCAAATCAGATAAAGCAGCCGAACCATTACTGCTTAATGAATCACTACTTAATGAACCGCCGCTGACAAGACTGCCTGCGGAACTTCCTAAAACCAAATCACTTAATGAAGAAGAAACGTTGTCATCTGTTGCAACTGCAACAGTGGCCAACTGTTCATTACTTGATATTATATTATCATCAGACATTGAAATACCTTAAAACTAACTATTAACCCACTTTATTTTATTCAATTTCTGTATTTTTATTTATTATTATTATATTTATTTGTTTTATTTATTTTATTCACTTGGTGAAAATTTTAAATCGCTTATACCCGCAAAGATCACGATCTCTCTAAATCTGCCAAAACTACATCAGCAAATTCAGGAACACTAAGAGCGCGCCCTCCGACGTTCACAACGTCAAAATATTCATTCCATTCACTTTCACGTAAATGTTGTGCAATATGTTTACTCATTTCATTTAATTCAACAGACCAAACGACGTAAAACTCAGAGTCTACCACCCTAGGAATTCCACCATCAATTTGCCCAGCCGCGATAAGTCGCACCAAATTTCCGCCTGCCAAAGAAGACAAATTTACAATCATTCTTTGTAAAATTTGCTCTTTTACTGACTTAGTAAGTTTTCCCCACTTTTCTTTTGGTGAAAAAACTTGTGTCATTACATAAGCCATGCCCACCCCCTTTTAAAGCCCATACAAAATAAAATAGCTTAACCTACACATTGCAAGATAAACTATCCAACAATCATTAACATTACAGTTAATAAATGTTTATACACACTAAGTATATAGAACTTTATTAATAAAATCAATATATTCATCAATATAGATAAGGAAAACTTAAAGGTTTTAATTCTGAGTATACTGATTAAAAATTGTTTTTACTTCTTATTTAAAAATAACAACTTCGAAATGAATAAATAAAACATTGTAATATCAATAATATACTTAAACCGCGTGAATATGAACTTTATGCATACAACATTGAAATCTCCACCTCTACCTGAAAATTATTCCGTTTTATTCCATAGACTTACGTCTTGATTCGAACTAATGAGTTTAAGATAATGAGCTTTTACAAGCTCACCAACGATACAGCCAAAAACAAGAATATTTAGTACACTTTATCGTTGCATAATTGTACCACAATTTATGTTATTATAACCCCTCATAATTTCAATCAAAGTCATGATAAAATCCGAATATACAGCCTCCCATATCCAAATCTTATTTTAACTACGCGTTAAAAAGTGCCACATCTTGCCAAAGCCTCACACGATTCCTCTCGAAAACCATAGCTTCTATCGATCATCCCTTCGTCCGATTTTAATATATTATGCTTATAAATTTTTGTACACTTATTGGATCGCACCATGACGATAACCATCTTTAGCTAATAAAGACCATTTTAATTTGCAAGTACGTCTTAAGAGCTCCGCAAGAAACGGGCTTTAATCCCTAATCTGACAACTTACAATGAGATTGTATTTTTCCTGTAAAACGATGCCAAACCTGTGTTTCACCAAATAAACTAATTCCTAAATAGCCACGCAAACGTAGCTCATTTTTATTGGTAAGCCATATTTTAGCATTATAGGATTTTTCATCTCTTGGATCTAATATCGTCCCTCGCCAGCGTTTTCCAGATTTATCTTGCTCGAAGTCACGCAACATCAAGAAATTGCATTGTGAATGCCCATATTTGGTATCAGGAGGCATCGACGTTGTATATTGCATTCCAACAAAACGACCACATAATTTTTGACCACAAGCATAAATGTTAAAAACGCCATCGTTCTCTTTAGTAGCCCATAAACCAACCTCTGGAATAGTATTGACTGGTTGTGCTTTGACAAAAACAGCGTTACAGAAAGTAAACAATAAAATTATTAGAATGGCGATAAAATTTAGTGTTTTAATTTTGATATATATATATAACATAAAATTTTACCGCCTTTACTTAACTAACCTGTAATTAAAAAATAAAGCTGATTAGACTGCAAGCAATTTTTGTAGTTCACCAGATTGATTCAACGCCATCAAATCGTCGCACCCACCAATCGCCTTACCATCAATAAAGATCTGGGGTACTGTTGTTTTTCCTCCGGAACGATTAATTGCTTCTTCACGTTGTGGAGTTCCTTTGGGAGCACTAATTTCTTGGAAATCTGCGTTCTTAGCTTGTAAAAGCATCAACGCCTTTTGACAATACGGACAACCAGGTTGCGTGTAAATTTCAACTTTAGCCATTGTTAACTCCTAATAAATACATAATATTATAAAACATAGACAACACATAACTACAAAACAAGACCTCTATATGAATTAAAATCTATTTTGTTACGTTAACTGACTTTTGCTGCTGCAATAATATCAATGTGTTTTGCGCCTGCCTTTAATAACGTTTCCACACATTCCGCCATCGTAGACCCAGTCGTCATCACGTCATCTACTAATATAATTCTCTTATTTTCTAAATATTGCTTATATTTTGGATGCACTATAAAAGCATTTTGGAGCAATACTCGTCGCTCTTTCTTGCTAAGGTGGCCCAAAACAATGGTCTCTTTGATGCGCATTAGTCCCATAGGCAAGACCCTAGTGTTGCCCTTACGCCCCAATTGCCATGCTAATAAAGCAGACTGATTATATTTACGATATCTCAACCTCATTTTATGTAAAGGAACAGGCATAATATAATCTGCTTTTGTAATTAAATCTTGAGCGGATCGATACATGAAATATGAAAGGAATTGAAGGCTTTTTTGTTGATCGCCATATTTCAGAGGCATAATCAATTTTTTAAAACCCTCGTTATAGACAAAAGCTGCCCGACAATGTTGCCAAGAAACGTAAGAAGTATCGCAATCTAAACAAATATTTTTCTTCCCTGCTTCATCCTGCGAAGCAAATGGACGAGCACATAAACGACAATATGGAAACTCTATAAAATGCAGCTGTTTAAAACAATGCGCACATACCTGTCCAGCGTCTAGCACTATATGATTACACATGAGACATCGCGGAGGTATAAGAAAATCAAGAAAATTTTGTAAAATTATTATTAATTTCTTTCTGCTTTTTTATACAAAAAAAAAGAAACTGACGATAAATATTATTCGCCCAGTAAATGCAGTGCTATTTCTCGTAAATGCGGATGCTTACGATGTTCAAATAAATATATACCCTGCCACATTCCCAAAACCATTTGCCTATTCACTACTGGAATAGAAAGATGTGTTTGAGTTAATATTGTCTTAATGTGAGCAGGCATGTCATCCTTACCCTCGCTATTATGTAAATAAGACCGGTTTTCAGGCACTAAATCATTCAAATAGTGCAAAATATCATGGCGCACATCAGGATCAACATTTTCCTGCACAATAAAAGATGCAGACGTATGTTTACACCATAAAGTCAGCAAACCAGTAACAATTCCTGTTTTAAGAATCCAGTTTGATATGTCTACATTCAACATCGTAAGCCCTTGACCGTGTGTTTGAATCTGTAGAAAACTCGTTTGCTGTTTCATCATCATTATTTTATAAATCCTACAATTGCTTCTGTTTCAGAGACAATAGGCTCTGCAATCGCTGACGCTTTTTCAGCGCCCTGTTTCAAAATAGCATGAATATGCGCTTGATCGGATAATAATTTCTTTGTTTGCTCACGAATAGGCGCAATATGTTGAATTAATACATCAGCAAGAGCGGTTTTAAAACCACTAAACCCCTGTCCTGCAAATTCTCGCAACGTCTCATCAACTGTTTTGCCTGACATCACCGAGTATATAGAAACCAAATTCAATGCTTCTAAACGATTTTCCAGCCCTTCTTTTTCCGAAGGCAAAGGTTCAGAGTCACTCTTGGCGCGTTTGATTTTATTTGCAATGACATCATCTTCATCCATTAACTCAATCCGCCCTTGTTCAGAAGGATCAGACTTGGACATTTTTTTGCTGCCATCACGTAAATTCATCACACGAGCACTGGTTGTCGGAATATAGCCTTGTACTTCTGGAAAGAAATCTGTCTCATAATCATGATTGAATTTCTGAACAATATCATTGGCTAATTCTAGATGTTGACGTTGATCTTCACCAACAGGCACACAAGTTGCCTTATAAGCCAAAATATCAGCCGCCATCAAATTTGGATAAACATATAAGCCAGCGGAATGAGCCTCTCTATTTTTACCAGCTTTATCTTTAAACTGGGTCATTCTGTTCATCCAGCCAATACGCGCCACACAATTAAAAATCCATGCCAAACGCGCATGCGCTGAAACCGCTGATTGATTAAACAAAATTTGTTTTTGTGGATCAATGCCTGCTGCAACTAAAATCGCTGCTTGTTCAATTACTTGCTTTCTCAATTGTGCAGGATCTTGCCAAACCGTTAACGCATGCATATCCACAAGGCAATAAATACATTCATTCCCTTCTTGAATATCAACCCAGTGACGAATAGCTCCCAAATAATTTCCTAGATGAGGAATCCCTGTGGGTTGAATGCCAGAAAAAACTCTTTTTCCTAACGGTTTAGACATAATGAAATACCTTTATCTTAAATTACTACCATTGTCACCAGAGCCTTTTGTAACCCCAACCATGTGGATTTTAAAGACTAATGGACTATTTGCAGGAATAATTCCCATAGTTTTATCTGCATAAGCAAGATTAGCAGGAACAAACAACTGCCATGTATCACCAGGATGCATCATCGGCAATGCCTCCATCCATCCAGGAATCAACCCGTCGACTGGCATTTGCATCAATCCACCACCATGACGATCAGAAGCATCAAAAATCACGCCGTCAGGCAAACGCCCTTCATATTCAACCAAAACAAGATCACCTTTGGTAGGAGATGCATCATTAGGATCCCCTGATTTAATGACACGATAAGCTAAACCACTGGGGAGTGTTTTCACACCAGACTCAGCAGAAACTTTTTTCATAAATTGATCAGAAGTTAACTGAACGTCTTTATCACCACCACATGCAGTCAAAGAGAGTGCCAATAATGCTGGAGCCGCAAAAGCAAAGAGTTTTTTCATGATCGTCAATTCCTATTTACAGAGTTATAAACTGCCACCACGGCGTCCTGCTTGTGCACCCAGACGTAAACGTAATGCATTTAATTTGATAAAGCCTTGCGCATCTACTTGGTTATACGCGCCTTCATCATCTTCAAAGGTTACCACACGCATGTCATATAAGCTATTGGGGCTTTCACGACCCATCAGGATAATATTACCTTTATAAAGTTTTAAATGCACACGACCATTCACTGAATGTTGGCTTTCATCAATTAAAGCCTGCAACATACGACGTTCTGGAGAGAACCAAAACCCATTATAAATCAATTCAGCATAACGAGGCATAATGCTATCTTTTAAATGCCCAGCTTCACGATCTAAGGTAATAGATTCCATATTTCTATGAGCAAATAACAAGATGGTTCCACCTGGGGTTTCATAAATTCCACGGGATTTCATGCCCACAAAACGGTTTTCAACCAAGTCCAAACGACCAATGCCATTTTCTTTACCTAACTCGTTTAAACGAGTTAGCAAGGTTGCTGGGGACATTGCCACCCCATTAATCGCTACTGGATCACCAGATTTAAAATCAATGGTGATTTCAGTGGCTTTATCAGGTGCATCTTCAGGAGAAATCGTGCGTTGGAAAACGATTTCATCTGGCGCAACAGCTGGATCTTCTAACAATTTACCTTCAGAAGAAGAATGCAACAAATTCGCATCAACAGAGAATGGTGCTTCCCCACGTTTATCATGTGCGATTGGAATTTGATTTTCTTCAGCAAATTGTAACAGACGGGTGCGAGAGGTTAACTCCCATTCACGCCAAGGCGCAATCACTTTGACATCTGGTTTTAATGCGTAATAAGCCAGTTCAAAACGGACTTGGTCATTTCCTTTGCCTGTTGCCCCATGAGCCACCGCATCAGCACCCACTTGTTCAGCAATTTCAATTTGACGTTTTGAAATTAATGGACGTGCAATAGAGGTTCCAAGCAAATATTGACCTTCATACAAGGTATTGGCACGAAACATCGGGAAAACATAGTCACGAACAAATTCTTCACGTAAATCTTCTACAAAGATTTCTTTTACACCAAACATTTCAGCTTTTTTACGTGCAGGCCCGAGTTCTTCACCTTGCCCTAAATCCGCAGTAAACGTGACGACTTCACATTCGTAAGTTTTTTGCAACCAACGCAAAATTACTGAAGTATCCAATCCGCCAGAATAGGCAAGAACGACTTTGTTCACCTTTTTTTCTGCCATAGTTTTTCTCTTTTCATACTAAAATCTAAATATTTGCTGATTTTATAGCATTATCGACAGGTATTTTAAATAAACATTCTTGGAAAACATATAAATTCATCTAATTTTTCTCTAAACCCAACTGCACCTTGGCATGTTTAGAAAGTAAATGAACTATTTCACCGTAAGAAATAGAAATTGATGGGTTACCCTGCGCATAACAACATACTTGATAATTACGAAACTTAAATTCTATATGACGATCTGCCAAAGCAAAGCTATTTAGATCCTCAGAAAACTTAGTCCCATCTACAATCTGCCAATCATCATCGTCCGCGTGTAAATATTGAATTAATCTATTTCTAACAATCTGCTGCAACTCAGAAAACTCATTTTCTTCATCTTTTAATAACCATAAAATTGATTCTATTTTAGTTAAAGGACTTAACGTAAAATTATAATATTCTGTCCATTGTGTTCCGTGGTTTCCACTTGCCCTATATGCATCAAAATCATACTGTATTGAAATAATATTTCCTATGATCTTTACATTATGCAGCCTATCCTCATATCGATATGTTCTATAGTCAGTTGAACAATCTCGACGATATTCATCTTGATAATAATTAATGTCTTGCTCAAATCTATAAGACATGGTTTCTAAAAGTTTTTCCCTGAGCTTACCATTAATAATATTAGCTATATAATGAATATCTTGATAGAGATTTGATTGAAATTCTATAAAATCAAAATTGATCTTATATCCAGGAAACTCATCCCAACTTTTTTTAACAGGTTTGACGGTCTAAAATACTTTTGCCTCTTCTTGAATATGCTTTAATTCAATCTTCATTTTCTCAAATTGCGTTTTAATCGAATCTAATATTTGTTCCTTATCCTCAGCATGATATCCATTAATCATTTGTATATGCTGTAGAGCAACAGGTCGTTCTATCTGTTCTTGTTCTACATCATCCAATAATACAGGAATAATATAGATATCATCATCTAATTTCTATTCTAAATTTTTAAGAGACATTTTAACTTCTCTTTGATTATATCCTCTTTTCTCGACAAAATTTTTAGAAAGGAAAATAATCACCAGTGCAGCTTGCCGAAATGCCTTATTAATCTCGAAATCCCACTGTTACCCACCTTTTAATCGCTTAAAATCCATCCAAACATTAATCCCAAACTGGTCAAGATAATTATAAAAAGGCAACACTCTTTCACGATCTTTTACTGTATAACTTATAAAAACCAGTGGGTTTTCTATGTTCGACATATTTTATGCTTTCTTAATATCTACTTAGCCATTATAAGCCGCTTTAAAGCGTTTCAATAACCAATCCCTACAAATCACAGGAGGATATTTAGGTGGATTTTGTTCGTCCGAACATTGCGGCAAGCATTGTATCAGTTGACTTGGATGGGGTTCCGTAAAAAACGGCATAGAGATACGATCTTGACCAATATTTAATACTCTATGCGAGGTACTTTTATAACGATCATTCGTCCACATCGCCATCATGTCCCCGATATTTACCACAAAACCATCAGTGATTGGCGGAACATCAATCCATTGATTATCTTTACTTCTCACTTGTAATCCACCAACATCATCTTGGTGCAGAATCGTTAAAATCCCATAATCTGTATGCGCTCCGCAAACAACGCGATTACGTTGCTTGGGCAAACCTGGATAATGAATAATTCTAAAGGTGCTTAACGATTCAAAAAACATATCATTGAAAAAATTCTCTTCTAGTTTTAATCCCAAAGCAATTATTCGAAACAACACTTTAGCAAGCTCTGTCATATTTTGATAATGTGTCTCAAACAGCTTTGTCCAGCCTGCAATCAAATGTTCTGGGTGCTGATTAGAACCACGAAAAGGCTCTTTTCCTTGCACTTCAGGATGGTCAGCATCTAGGTGATAGCCCATATCAAATATTTCTTTGTAATCAATACTACGTTGGTAATCTAACTGCTCCATCTCATGACTGCTATACCCTCTATAGATCTGATTATTTAGAATACTAATACTTTGTTTATCTTCCATCGGAAGACTAAAAAAATGACGAGCAAGAGTTTTAATCCTTTGGATATCTTTCTGTGAAATATGATGCCCTGTAATACAAAAAAAGCCTGAATGACGGCATGCCTCGTCAACACGTTGCGCAATTTGCAGATGCTTATTTTTATCACTTTGATAGATATCAGAAATATCAATAACTGGGATATATTCCTGCATTCTCTGGATATCCTTTTCACAAGAAAATAATGTCAATAATAGTATATGCATTACTTCTCTCTATTCAACAATAGACAAGAATATTAATCATTTACAAATTAAAAATAGATATTAAAGATCGCTTAAATGGCAATATATGAACTTAAAAGCCTTAACTCTTTTAATTTTTTAAAACGTCTTCCAAAGACACAGAGAATTGTCCTGGCTGTAAGGGCTGTTGCTGCGATGAATCTGGCCCCCATCCTGTTAACACTGCAAAATGCAAAGGAACGGCTATTTCATTTTGATCTTGCAATTTAGTGATGCAACTTGCCAAAAAATCTTTGTTCGTAAATGTCTTTTGCTGCTCCATCAATGCGTTTGTTTCACCAGCAAACCGCAAATCTTTCATTAACGCCATTGCTGAGCGATAGACTAAAAGCAATTCTTCTTTATCTACGACAGGCAAAGCAAACCCTGCACGCTGCATTAAGGTGGCACAAGCACGCAAATCTGGAAAGGGCGATATGCGAGGGAAAACTCTGCCACACAACTCCATTTCCTCCTCTGTTATCACATGACGTAACATCGATAAAGTCGGTAATATCGGTATTGATGCTAAAAACAAACCATCGGGGCGTAATATGTTCTTTATTTGCAATAACGAACCGGGCAGATCATTCACCCAATGTAGATTAAAGTTTGCAATCACTAAATCAAAACTATGCGCTTTGAAAGGCAAGTATTCCTCATCTAAGCAAACTGACGGTGCTGAATTTATGGAAACCAATCGATGAGATAAATCGCCAGAAACAACATTCATTCCCTTGGATTGCAATATAGGGGCGACGACCCCTCTTCCACCAATTTCCAATACATCCGTAAAGGAACGTTGAATATCATCCAAGCGTTCTAATAATCTGTCTGCACCAATTTGAACAATATCTTGTATTGTCTCATGATGATATGCTGCCCTGTCACGATGATATCGAACAAGTTTGCGATTAAATATAACAGGTACAGTCATCTTCTTTAAATATCTCTAACATCTATGCAATTCAAAGATAAATAATACCCTATAAATAAATAAAGACGCAACCTTTACAGCTGCGCCTTTATTATAAATCATTTAATATTCAATTTAGACTTCTGGTAATTCTACCCCAGAGGCGCTCAATTGAGATTTTAGTGCATTTTTAAGATTTTCAAGACCGTCGCCTGTTGTGCTTTCAGCTCTTGCAACCAAAGATGCTTGAGTATTAGAAGCTCTTAGTAGCCACCAACCATCAGCAGTATTCACACGAACACCATCAATTGTGACGACATCGGCTTTTTCAGCTTGCAGACGAGCAGCAACTTCTCTAACCACATCAAATTTGCGATCATCTGGACAATCAAATCGAATTTCAGGCGTAGAAATCGCTTTTGGTAATGACTCTGTAATTTCAGAAAGTGGCCCTTTTAAGCGGCTAACGATATCCAAGGTTCTAACCGCTACATAAAGTGCATCATCAAAACCATACCATTTATCAGCAAAGAAAATATGCCCTGACATTTCCCCACCCAATAATGCTTTGGTTTCTGCCATCTTTGATTTAATCAAAGAATGCCCTGTACACCACATTAATGGATTACCGCCAGCTTTTTTTACTTCCTCAAATAAAATTTGGCTTGCTTTGACATCTGCAATAATGGTCGCGCCTTGATTATCAGGTAAAATATCGCGACTGTAGACGATCATTAACTGATCGCCCCATAAGATATTGCCCTTGTCATCAATAACACCAATACGATCTGCATCACCATCAAACGCGATCCCAATATCAGCCTGGCGTTTAGCCACTTCATCTTGAAGTTGTACTAAATTTTTTGGAACGGTTGGATCTGGGCTATGTGCTGGGAAATTACCATCGATCGTACCGTTCAATACGATATGTTCGCCTGGAAGCTGTTGTACTAATTTTGTTAATACTTCACCAGCAGCACTATTGCTATTATCCCAAACTACCTTTAGCTTACGATCAGTGATACCAAAATCTTTTAAAAGACGTGTGACATACTCATCAACGATATCGACTTTGCGAACACTGCCAATTCCCTCTGGAACAACATCGCCTTTAGCGACTTGAGCGCCAAGTTCTTGGATTTGCTTACCAAAAAAAGATTTTCCAGCCAACATGAATTTCATGCCGTTATATTCTTTTGGATTATGACTGGCTGTTACCATCACCGCGCCATCTGCTTCCATCATTGTGGCAGCATAGTACAACATTGGTGTCGGACCACGACCAATGCGAACAACTTCCAATCCGCATTTTTTTAGTCCATCAACCAAAGCCGCTTCTAAATCAGGTGAACTGACACGTCCATCATAACTAACGACAACTTTTTTGCCATTATTCCGTACGATAAGACTGCCAAAAGCACGTCCGATTGCGTAAGCATCTTCGATGAAAAAAGTTTTGTCATATACACCACGAATATCATATTCACGCAGAATACTGGAATCAATATTTCTTTGATGTTCCATTATTTTTCACCTTCATGAGCATATTTTTTTAAGATTTGACGCATAGAAGATGCCAAATCTGGGCGTTGTAAAGCAAAAGCAATTTGCGCTTCTAAGAAACCAGCTTTACTGCCACAGTCATAACGTGTGCCTTCATAACGCAACCCATGAAACGGCATCTGCCCAATTAATTTTGTCATAGAATCGGTCAATTGCACTTCATTGCCCGCACCGCGTTCCATTTTAGAAAGATGAGACATAATATCTGGCGCCAAAATATAACGACCAATAACGGATAAATTAGAAGGCGCATCTTCTGGTTCTGGTTTCTCAACAACACCAGATACTTTTACTAAATGTCCATCATCTGAAGCGACATCAATAATACCGTAACTTGAGGTTTTTTCTTTTGGCACTTCTGAAACAGCAACAACGTTACCACCGTACTGATTATATACTTCTACCATTTGCGATAAACAGCCACGTTCACTTAAAATCAAATCGTCTGGCAATAATACGGCAAAAGGATCATCCCCTACGAAAGTACGTGCACACCATACTGCATGCCCTAATCCCAAGGGATCTTGTTGGCGCAATGCGGTTAAGGAACCTGCTTGGATGCTTGATGGTTGCAATGCTTCTAAAGCATCTTTTTTACCTTTTTGACGTAATGTATCTTCCAACTCATACGCAACATCAAAGTAATCAATCAAAGAATCTTTACCACGTGCAGTAATCAAACAAAATTGTTCAATGCCAGCAGCTCTTGCTTCGTCAATTGCATATTGAATTAATGGACGATCCACAACAGGCAACATTTCTTTAGGCATAGATTTAGTTGCAGGCAAGAAGCGCGTACCAAATCCAGCAACAGGCAATACAGCCTTACGTAGAGGTTTAATCACAAAATTTTACCTTAATTTAGTTTTCATTTGTATTTAGATATACCAAAAACTGTTAATAGTTTAAAGTATTTTACTTTCTATCTATATTAATAAATATTATATTACACCCATCTATTATCTAAAAAAATTAATAAACACCATACTTTCGATTAAAAATTGGTAGTTTTATAAGAGTTTTAGGACGGTATTCACACATTATTGAATAAAGTTACTATTTGAAATAACGCTCTATTCTATTATTTAAAAGAAAGAAAATAGAGCATTTAAATATAATAATTATAATGATTGTTTAATGGCAATCATTGCAAGATTAACAATTCCACGTGCCGTTGTGCTTTCTGTTAAAATATGTAACGGTTTCGTTGCGCCAAGAGTTATTGGACCAATTTGCAACGCATCACCAACGACACGACTTAGAGAAAGACCTATATTCGCAGAGTCTAAGCAAGGCATAATTAACAAATTAGCATTACCTGTCAAAGGTGAATCATCAATCAGACGATTACGCACCGTTGGACTTAGTGCTGCATCGCCTTGCATCTCACCGTCGATTTCTAATTGAGGATCCTTACTTTTAATCATTTCCAATGCTTCACGCATTTTTTGAGCCGAACCTGACTTACCTGTTCCGAACGAAGAATAAGACAGTAATGCTGCACGTGGGGGAAGACCAAATTTAGAAACTGCTTCGGCAGCCAACAAAGTTAACTCCGCAATTTCTTCCGCAGATGGGTTTAGATTTAAATAGGCATCTCCCATAAATAATACAACATTAGATTGAATCAATGCTGAAATAGTATGAAATTTTTTAACATCGGGACGTCTTGGAATAATTCCTTTTAAATATTTAAAGTGTCGATACCATTCTCCATAACCACCAATTAATGAAACATCAACATGACCCTCTCTTAACAACATAGCAGCCATTACAGATTTACGACGATAAAGTTGTTCATAAGCCAAAGACGGGGGAATCCCTTGCCGTTCAACCAGTTTTTTATAAGGATCTTCCAAAGATTGTAATAATGGATCATTTCTATTAGGTTCGAAAACACCAACATGTTCATCAACACGTAAACTTAAACCAAGACTATTAATTTTTGCCTGAATAAGTTCCTTATTTCCAATGACATACGGTTTAGCAAGCTTATCATTCACTAATGTTTGTATTGCACGTAATACGCGACCGCTTTCCCCTTCTGAAAAAACAATTTTTTTCAATTCAGGTTGTCTACGTACAGCTTCGAAAACAGGCTGCATGACTTGACTGCTACGAAATACAAACTCTTGCAAATGATCGGTATAAGCTTGGAAATCTTCGATCGGTTGTGTAGCAACACCACTATCCATCGCTGCTTTTGCAACGGCTGGGGCAATATGCAAAATTAACCTTGGATCAAAAGGTTTTGGTAAAATATATTCTGAACCAAAAGAAGGCGCATCTCCACCATAAGCAGCAATGACGGCTTCGTTGGCTTCCAAAGTTGCCAATTGTGCCAATGCATATACAGCAGCATGTTGCATTTCTTCATTGATTTGTTTGGCACCAACATCCAAAGCACCGCGGAAAATAAAAGGGAAACATAAAACATTGTTGACTTGGTTCGGATAGTCTGAACGTCCCGTAGCGATAATAGCATCCGTTCTGACTTTTTTGACTTCATTTGGTGTAATCTCTGGCTCTGGATTAGCCAATGCCAGAATAATAGGCTTTGGTGCCATATGCTCCAAATATTCTGGTTTCAATACACCTGCTGCAGATAATCCAAGGAAGATATCGGCCCCATTAATAACTTCTTGTAATTTACGCGCATTCGTTTCCTTGGCATAACGTGCCATGTTTTCTGGCATGTTTGGATCACGACCTTTCCAAACCACACCATCAATATCGGTTAAGGTTACATTTTCAACCTTCAACCCCATACCAACCATCAAATCAACACAAGCCATGGCTGCAGCGCCAGCACCAGAAGTCACCAATTTAACGTCTTCAAGTTTTTTATTTTGTATGCGTAGCGCATTCACCAATGCTGCGGTTACAACAATAGCCGTTCCATGCTGATCATCATGAAATACGGGAATGCTCATTCTAGATTGTAAATTTTTCTCAATTTCAAAACATTCCGGTGCTTTGATATCTTCCAGATTAATCCCACCAAATGTAGGTTCTAATGCAGCAACAACGTTACAAAAATGTTCTGGGTCTGTTGCGTCAACTTCAATATCAAAAACATCAATACCAGCGAATTTTTTAAATAAAACCGCTTTACCTTCCATCACAGGCTTACCTGCTAATGCGCCAATATTCCCTAATCCTAATACTGCCGTACCATTTGAAATAACGGCAACCAGATTACCTCTGGCTGTATATTTACTTGCTAATGAAGGATCTCTTTTAATTTCTAAACACGGAGCGGCCACACCAGGAGAATATGCCAAGGATAAATCACGTTGTGTTGCCATTCTTTTCGTTGGCGTGATCGTTAATTTCCCTGGCTTTGGGTATTGATGATAATCGAGTGCTTCCTGTTTAAATTTTTGATCCATGTTTTCCTCTGTTGATGGTTAAGTTCAAAGCATCACTATATCTTAAAATAGATACAAGAAAAGGAAAATCACTCTTTTTTGACAATTGGAAAATATGGTGCGGTCGAGAAGACTCGAACTTCCACGGGGTTGCCCCCACAAGCACCTCAAGCTTGCGCGTATACCATTCCGCCACGACCGCACATGACAACCATTCTATATGGTGGTATCATCGAATATGGTATCTCTATAACCGATCAAAAGATTTCATGCAATGGCATTTCATCCTATATTTATACAAAAAAGTAAAAAACTTGTTTCCTATCCCAATGCGATACAGCATATGGAACGTTATGTACAAGACATTTATAATGAAAAACAACCGGAATGCTTATGGTTTCTTGAACATCCCCCTTTATATACAGCGGGAACGTCAGCGAAAGATTATGATTTAATCAACACACAAAATTATCCCACTTTTTATACAAATCGCGGTGGGCAATGGACATATCATGGGCCTGGACAACGTATTATCTATATAATGATGGATCTGAGGAAGGATCATCAGGCTTTCCCATCCAGAGATATTCATGCGTTTGTAAATGCTATTGAAGATTGGGTTATCCTAACCCTAAGGCAATTTAATATTCATGCGGAAAAGCGCAAAGATCGTATAGGATTATGGGTCATTGACCCGATCACTAAAAAAGAAGAAAAAATTGCGGCCTTAGGTATCAAATTAACGCGTTGGATCAGTTGGCATGGAATTGCGCTCAATATATCCCCCAATTTAAACGATTATACTGGTATTATTCCCTGTGGATTGGCTGAGTTTGGCGTTACCAGTATGGAAAAATTAGGGGTGAAATGTTCTATGGATGAGGTGGATCAGGTTTTACTTGAACAATGGAATTATATTTTCCCTTATTCACTGCAAGAAAAAAAACTGTTCACATAAGTATTATTGCCCATCAGGATAAGCAAAAAAGGTTGCTGGAACTTGGATCCCTTCTTGAACATTTTCAATATCCATAATGCTGCGCCGTTTTCTTACATCTACTGCTTGCATTTGGCGCAAGGCCAACTTGCCCTCGGCTTCTGTAAATAATAATGTTAATAATCCTTGTGATGGATTATCTGAACTGGCTAATGAGATTTGTAACATTCCATCTTTGTGTTGAATATTTGTGACCAAGATAGGATTAGACAAATGCACAGGTGTTTTAAGCATCAATCCCAACGGGTTACGGGATAATCCGATATGGGTCACAGATTGGTTGCTGAAATCCTTTGCCACCATTTTTTTATCTTTGGCAACCACAACCATTGGAGATGGGTAATCATAATTCAATCTTAATTTACCTGGCTCATAGATAATACGCCCTGTGGATTTTCCCCCATCAGGCCAAGTCTGCGTGAATTGTCCTGTAAATCCTTTGGGATTGTTCAAACTAGATTCCACTTGTGAAATTGCTGTTAGCTCACATGTTGGACGCAATTCTTTTCCACCGTGACAGGCTGCCAATAAGATTGGTAGCAAAAGAAATATGCTTTTTCGCATCCACTTCATGTTATTCCCTCTTTAGTTTTTATTCGATATACTCAAATGCTTTTTAATAAGAACTGTCATCATAGCTGCAATTCCCTTAAAGCAAAACAAATTTGATTATTAAGAGTTTTTCTCTTTCGAATTTTTTTATAAAATTATTATAAAGGCTTAGCCTCTTTTATTTAGAGTAATCACCGTCATAGACATATTGTTTTTTATGATTTTAATATAATATGATATGAGTAGCTTCTTTTACATTTTCAAAATTTAACAATTTCTTATAGAATGACTGCTCATAAAAAACGTTTTCGTGCCTTTGATCCTGATCCTGATTGTCCCAACAATAAATGTTGTGACATGCCTAGTTGCGATCAGCCTGCTGGATATAAAGCCCCCAAATCACGTCAGCAATTAAATGATTATTACTGGTTTTGTTTGGAACATATCAGAGAATACAATAAAAATTGGGATTATTGTAAAGGGATGACCCCCGCTCAAATTGAAAATCATCTCAGAGCTTCGACCGTGTGGGATAAGCCGTCTTGGAAATTGGGACAATTAGGTAAAGCAGATCTTCTAAAGGAACAATATTTCAAAGATTCTTTGGGAGTATTTAAAGACCATCCAGGTTTCAACAATACACAAACCAGTCCACAAGTCCCTAAAGCACCAAAAGAGTTACAGCATTCTTTGAAAACTCTAGAACTAACTTGGCCAATTTCTTTACAGGATTTAAGAAAACGATATACCGTTTTAGCACGCAAATATCATCCCGATACGAACCATAAAGACAAAAGCTTAACGGAACAATTTAAAAATATTAACGCTGCTTACTCACAATTAAGAACTCATTTAATGAATTCTGTTGAAATATAGTCTAATTTATACTTCATTACTTATATGAATGACTGAAAAACCACGCAAAAGGATTGTTAAAGAATGACCGAAAAGCCTGCACAGCCAATACAAGACCTCAACGCTGAACTTCCCTCGACTTCTGTTCTTTCTGAACCTGATGTTCAGTATAATGTCAGAAAGACATTTAATATTGATCTGGATATGGAAGTTCCAGGTTTTTCAATTAAAACGTCCCTAGTCCCTGACCTTGATGCCAGCTATTGCTTTGACAAAGAGATTACTCAAGCCATTTTGGCAGGTTTTCGTTATAATCGCCGTGTTATGGTTCAAGGGTTTCATGGAACTGGAAAATCCTCTCATATCGAACAAATTGCAGCTCGCCTAAACTGGCCTTGCGTTCGTATCAACTTGGACAGCCATATTTCTCGTATTGATCTGATTGGTAAGGACGCTATCGTTCTTAAAGACGGCAAGCAAATTACCCAATTCCAAGAAGGGTTATTGCCTTGGGCATTGGAAAATCCTTGTGCATTGATTTTTGATGAATATGACGCAGGTCGTCCTGACGTCATGTTTGTTATTCAACGTGTCCTTGAAGCCGAAGGAAAGTTAACTTTATTAGACCAAAATAGAGTTATTCGCCCCAACCCTTATTTCCGCTTATTTGCCACCGCCAACACGATTGGTCTAGGCGACACAACGGGGCTTTATCATGGCACTCAACAAATTAACCAAGGGCAAATGGATCGTTGGAGCATCGTTGCAACCTTGAACTACCTACCCCATGAACAAGAATCCAAGATTATTATGTCTAAAATGGGAGTTACCAAAGACGATCATGAATCAACACAAATGATCGATTCAATGGTGGCATTAGCAAACTTGACACGTAATGGCTTTGCAACAGGTGAAATCTCTACCGTAATGTCTCCAAGAACAGTCATTACTTGGGCAGAAAATTTTGAGATATTCAAAGATTTACCCCTTGCTTTCCGTCTGACATTTCTTAACAAATGTGACGAAGCAGAACGTCAGACAGTTGCAGAATATTATCAACGCTGCTTTAATACTAATCCCTTAATTGCTGACTTAATCTAACTTAATCTATCACAGGAGGAACTTATGTCAGAAGAGTCCAAAACACCCAAATCTTCCCCTCAACTTCCTCCAGATAACAATGAGTATAACCCCGAACAATTTAAACAAGCCACGATCGGGGTGATTCATGCACTCAGTGGCCGTCAAGATACAAACATCCATTTTTATTCTGGATCTTCTTTACGCAATCACACCCCACAAAATACAATCAATCCAAGTTCTGTGCATCTACCGACCCCACCTGAAATTCATGATCCCATCATGATGAACCAGTTACGGGGCGCAGCAGATGCAATTGCGTTAAGATTAAAATATCACAACCAAAAATTACACGAAACAACTCAACCCACAATCGCCGATGCCAGAGTTGCATTCGACGCATTGGAACAAGTTCGTGTTGAGGCATTAGGAAGTCGATACATGCAAGGGGTGGCAGCTAACTTACGATCTGTTCAAGAATATAACAGCCATGCCGAAGGGCATGCACGAATGGACAAAGCCGAACAACTGCCTCCTCAAACAGCATTAGCACTAATAGCCAGAGAAAAGTTGACGGGTGAACCTGTTCCAAAAGCTTCTCGACGCATTGTTCAACTATGGCGCAATCGCTTAACAAAAAGTGGTGAAGAAGCACTGGACCAAATGGTTCAGCATATGAACAGTCAAAAAGATTATGCTGCGGCATCTCAACAATTATTAACAGCCTATCAGCTTATGGAAGAGTTAGAGGAAAAAGAACAAGATTCCTCTAATGACCAAGAGAATGAAAATCCAGATTCTTCTGAAACATCAGATAATCCTTCGGAAGAGAATACACAAGAAGAACAAGAGCAAGAACAACCAGAAGAACAATCCCCTCAGGTCGCCCAAGGGATCGATAGTAATGACTCTTCTGATGCTGATGAAGGGGAAGGATTCGAAACACAAGACACCCCTGCTGGCCCCAAAGAAGGTGAATTGCCGCCTTTAAGTGAAGTGGAAGATGCTAGGTATCATATTTATACCAAAAAATTTGATGAAATCATTTCTGCCGATCAAGTTTGTAACGCGGAAGAGTTAGCATTCCTAAGACAACAACTCGATCAACAACTCCAAACAATGCAGAATATTATTGCGAAGCTTGCCAATCGTCTGCAACGTAAACTCATGGCACAACAAAGACGACGGTGGAATTTCGATCAAGAAGAAGGGTTATTAGATGCCAGCAAGCTGCCTCGCATTATCACTAATCCTATGTATTCGCTGAGTTATAAATATGAACAAGAAACAGAGTTTAAAGATACCGTCGTTACTTTGTTAATTGATAATTCTGGTTCTATGCGGGGTAAACCCATTACGATTGCAGCCATGTGTGGCGATATCTTAGCCAGAACCTTGGAACGTTGTGCTATCAAGGTCGAAGTTTTAGGCTTCACTACCCGTGCATGGAAAGGCGGGCGCAGCCGTGAAGAATGGCTTAAAAATGGTAAACCTGCGCAACCAGGTCGTTTAAATGATTTGCGTCATATTATTTATAAATCCGCCGATCAACCTTGGCGACATGCACGTAAAAACCTGGGATTAATGTTACAAGAAGGATTACTCAAAGAAAATATCGATGGAGAAGCCTTGCATTGGGCTTGGCAACGCCTCCGCGCTCGTCCAGAAAAGCGTAAAATCCTGATGATTATTTCCGATGGTGCGCCAGTCGATGACAGCACTTTGTCCAGTAATAATCCAGATTATTTGGAAATGCATTTACGACGTATGATTGCTCGCATTGAATCTCAACCTGACATTGAACTCACCGCTATTGGCATTGGGCATGATGTCACTCGATACTACCAAAATGCCGTCACCATCACGAATGCTGAACAATTAGGTGGCACAATGATGCAAGAGTTGGCGGCACTGTTTGATTCTAAAAACCCAAAGCAACGATGATATTCATAATAAAATAGAGGCAATCTGAGAAAAGACGATTCAAAAGAATACTATTTACATGATATTAATCGCCTTTATATAAACGACCATGACACATACCAAAAAAAAGACCTATACCGAATTATCAGAAATAGGTCTATACAATTATTTATTTAAAATCATTTTTGATAATTGCTTCAATATTACGTTCTGCTAATGCTGAAATTGTTAAGCTAGGATTAACAAGCCCAGTATTTCCCGGAATTAAGGCTCCGTCCATAACATATAGTTTCTTATAGCTTTTTACACGCCCATAATTATCTGTTGCCTCACCGATGTTAACCCCTCCTAAAGGATGTGCTGTAAAGTCTGCACGCACATCATCAATAATCAAAGGTACTCCTGGAACGGCCAAAGAATGTTTAGCAATCTTATCATTTAACTTTCTGATTGCGGTTTCTGTTTCAGAAGAATTAGCTTTCGTCCATAACAAGTCAACTTTGCCCGTTTTTGAATTATATTGAAAATTAGCACGGGATTTATTATAACACATTCCCAAAGAACCAACGATCCCAATATTCACAGGAATACCTGGAGCATACCAATTTTCCAAAGTAACGGGGATGCCTGCAATTGTTTCATCATCAACTTTAGATGCACATGGTGCTGCCTGAACAAGCCCTTCTGAAAATGACATAGATCGAACAACAATAGCATCACCATTTGTTCCCCATGCTTTACCCACATAAGAATTTAACAAAGGAAGTGTTTTAAGTGCCTTTGCTTTTACAAGCAATTCAGACGTTCCAATAGAACCTGCTGCCATAAAGAGATAATCACATGTTAACCTATAACGATCTATCTCATCACCTTGAGGATTTAATTTTTTTACATCAATTTCATAAATACCCCCTTTATAAGAAATATTTTCGACTTGATGTCCTGGATATATCGTGGCTAGACCACTATCTTGAGCATATTTTAAATAATTTTGCGTTAAATCGAATTTAGCACCATTACTATTTCCCAGTGTACTTTCACCAACAATAGCTGATTTCCTGACTTTTCCATTAAGTTCATCACGAATAACATCCCAATTAAAAACAGAATCAACTGAATAAGGGCGATATCCTGCTCTAACACTTTGGCTATCCCATACACGAGAATGCCCAAATGGACTCGACTTATAAATATCATCAGGCATTGGATTTAGATTTAACATTTTTCTAACTAATGGATAGTATTTTTTATCCATTTCATCGTAACTAATCTTACCCTTGAATAAAGCATCAAAATATTTTTTTTCAGGCTGAATCATAACACCTGTATAAATAATGGATCCTCCGCCAACACAAGCACCACGCCACACGTCAATATTTTCGTAACTGGTAACATCCATAACCCCACCAAAATCATCAACAATAGCAGGCAACCCACTTAATTGCTTAAGCTTTGTTTTATGCCAATACCCTCGACCATCGGGTAAAACTTCATTCGTAAAGATTTCTCTATCTTTAGAAATAGGCCAATATGATCCTCTTTCTAAAATTGTAGAGGCAATACCTGCTTGTGCAAGACGCCAAGCAGTAATAGCACCACCAAAACCTGAGCCGATAATCAATGCTTTGGAATGCGTAGGAGGCTTAGGAATATCTTTAAATATTTCAGGAACTAATTCTTTATATTTACAATCACGGTTAAAAATTGTCATTTAAATTTACCTTATAAAATAATTTTCTTAAATAAAATGCATTTAATTACTATTAAATAAATGCATTTATATTATATCAATTATTTTGGTAAAATGAAATTATTATTTAAACGTCATTATTTTTAAATAGGTATATTTATAATTACAATAAATATACCTTATTTTACTTTACAATCAACTACTCTACTATGCTTTTAGAGTGTCAATAAAATATCCTATACGTTTACAAGCTTCTTCCAACACCGCATCGTCCGCAGCATAAGAAATCCGCAAATATGGGCTTAACCCAAAAGCATGGCCTGGAACGACAGCAACATATTGCTCTTCTAGCAAAGCTTCGGCAAAATCTTGATCATTCTCAATTTTACGTCCGCCTGCACTGGTTTTACCAAGGCAGCCTTTGATCCCAGGATAGACATAAAATGCCCCTTGAGGCACGGCACAGGTCACACCAGGCATGTTTGAGAAAGCCTCTTTCATCATAATACGACGACGATCGTAGGCTTGTCTCATTTCCTCGACATCCTTCGCACAATGATGCAAGGCTGCGGTTGCAGCAGCCTGACTGATACTGGATGCGCCTGAGGTCGAATTGCTTTGAATCTTCATCATCGCTTTGATCAAGCGTTTCGGGCCACCCGCATATCCCACACGCCAGCCAGGCATCGCAAAGGTTTTTGATGCACCATTAGCGGTTAAAATCCGATCCTTTAAATCGGGTGCTAAGGCTGCCAACGAATAGTGAACTGCCCCGTCAAAGATCAGATGTTCATATATTTCATCCGCAAACATCCAAATTTGAGGATAATCGCGCAAGACTTCTGCGATCTCCAGCAAATCTTGCTTTGACCAAACCGCACCCGTAGGATTACTGGGAGAGTTGATAATCAGCCATTTAGTTTTATTGGTTATAACTTTGCGTAAATTTGCTGCTTTCAAAGAAAAATTATTTTCTTCTGAACACATTACATTAACAGGAGTGCCACCTAAAAACTTTGCCATAATTGGATAGCTTGTCCAATAAGGCGCAGGAACAATCACTTCATCCCCAGGATTTAACGTTGCCATCAATGCATTAAATAAAATCTGCTTGGCACCATTTGCCACCATGATTTCATCCAACGCATAATCCAAGCCGTTTTCAAGTTTGAATTTCTTTTGAACAGCCTGTTTTAACGCTAACACACCATCAATCGGTGTATATTTTGTCTTCCCCTCTAATGCAGCCTCATAAGCAGCATCACATGCCACTCTGGGGGTGAAGAAATCAGGTTGCCCCAAGGCAAGGGAAATCACATCCTTGCCTTGTGCGGCCAGTTCTCTGGCACGCATAGACATGGCAATGGTTGCTGGGGCTTCGAACCCTTCCATTCTCAAAGAAAGGCTTGGCTCAGTTTGTGAAGAGTTAACAGCCATAAATAAACCTATTTCGTTCTATTGAAGATTCATACAAAATTGTTTAATCCGCGTGCATGCTTCTTTTAACAATTCAGTGCTGGTCGCATACGAAATACGAAAATAACCTTCCATCATAAAGGCTGCTCCATGAACTGCTGCTACGCCCTCTTCTTCAAGCAGAGCGGTTACAAAAGATTCACTATCTACAATCTTAACACCACTCTTTGATGTTTTACCAATGCAGTCATGAATAGATGGAAATAAATAAAAGGCACCTTCTGGTTTTATACAGCTTAGACCTGGAGTAGCATTGAGTTGCTCCAAAACAATATCACGACGTTTTTGATAGGTGCTGGTCATATCTTGTATAAAGTCTTGAGGTCCTGAAACTGCTTCAATCGTTGCCGCTTGGCTAATTGAGCAAGCATTAGTGGTCGATTGCCCTTGAAGCTTCATCATTGCTTTGATAAATTCTACTGGAGCAGCAGCATAACCAATACGCCATCCTGTCATAGAATAAGCTTTGGATACGCCATTCATTGTCACAGTGCGTTCTTTTAATTTTGGCTCGACTTGAACGATTGTAGAAGCAACAAACCCATCATACGTCAATTTCGCATATATATCGTCTGTCAGAATCCATACATTTGGGAATTCTAATAAAACATCACATAATGCCCGCAACTCTTCTTTAGAATATGTTACACCTGTGGGGTTGCAAGGAGAATTAATAATTAACCATTTTGTTTTTTCTGTAATTGCTTCTCTTAATTGTTGAGGTTGCAATTTAAATCCTGTCGTCTTTTCGTCACAAACCACCATTACAGGCTTGCCCCCAGCCAACGTCACAATATCTGGATAAGAGACCCAACAAGGGGTTGGAATGATAACTTCGTCTTCAGAGTTGATGCTGGCCATCATCGCATTAAAAATAACTTGCTTACCGCCAGAGGAAACCGCTACTTCATCAGCTGTATAATCCAAACCATAATCTGTATTCAAACGATTTGCGATAGCTTGACGAACTTGTAAGGTTCCTCCGACATCTGTATATTTCGTTTGTCCAGTTTGAATAGCTCTGATCCCTGCTTGGCTGATATTCTCGGGAGTGCCAAAATCAGGTTCACCTGCAGAAAGGCTGATAATATCACGTCCTTTTGCCTTCATCTCACGCGCTTTAGCAGAAATAACCAATGTTTGACTTGGCTGTATTTGTTTTAGACGATCTGATATAATATCCATTCTAACCATTCCAAATGTAACAAGAATTCTTATATTGACTTGAAATACAAGAAAAATAACTTCTTTTTAAAATTTACTGTTTTTTGGTATAAAACAATAAAGATTGAATCTATATAAATTCTTAATTTTCATCAACTAGACAAAATATCATATTTAAGAATTTCATAGTTAAATAATAGCGTATATCCTGCTTTATCAATATATACAAAGCAAATGCTAAATATAAAATATTTCATTATATAATTATGATATATTAAAATGATTATGATATTTTCTGTATTCAAAGAGTGGCGCTGTGACTGATATTGCCTGTTTAACCAATGATATTGTAAATTTTGTAGCTTCTAACAAAGATTTCGTTCCGCCTGTGTTATTAGATCACTCTTTACAAAACATCACTCCTATTATTGAAGGTTTTCAACAAAACCCAAGTAGCGTTAATAATATTAAAGAATTAGCCAAATACTGCGCTTTTCACCAAAACTATGCACTAGCAGTTCAATTGCTAGACTGGGCAATAAAATTATATCCAAACCAATGTGAATATCATTATTTTCAAGCGGTTCTTTACTTTAAACAACAAAATATTCCTGCAACAATGCGAGGAATCGAAAAAATGTTACAAAGCATGCAAACCTCTGAGACCCAAAGAAAGCATATTTTGAACCGTTTACAGGATGAAAATTTTAAAAAACACTGTGTATTTTTCATAGATAGCCTCTTGAAAGAATTTAATTTACCTCTCACTCAAAGAGACTTTAATATATTCGTATTGCCCTATGATTTAACAAATAAAAATCAAATTATACAATATTACTATAGCATTTATTTTGTGATGTTTTGTAATACATTAAAGTGGATAGATAACGGCCAGTTAACGACATTATTAGAGATTGAATGTGATAAAAATGGTGCCAGTCCGTGGTATCATTTATGTATGGGCAGGCTTGCTTGGATATTACAGGACCGAAAACAAGCTGACTTGCATTTTAAACAAGCTAAAAAACTTTCTATTGAACAAAATATTATTTTTACCACAGCGGACTGTGGCATCTATACATGGTTGTCTGATGAGGAAATAAACAAATTTCCATCACTTCAAGAGGGCAATGATCCATTTCAATTAAAAATGTGGCAATGGTCTTATGCTGACTTAAAAGGGAATCATCCTGACACCTCTATTATCTTAGGGTGTGATTTTAAATATTTTAGATATTTTCCTAAATTTCTTTTTTCATTGCTTAAAGCTCATGTGCAAAACAACTATCAGGAAAAGACTGTCATCAGTATATGTCTTGATAATCCATCCCCAGAACAAATCAGATTTTTACGCAAGACCGCAGCGCATATTCATCTCTATATTCCTAATTTTTATTTAACCTTCGGTTATGGATTATGCCCTTATCAAGATGGGGCTTATTTTGCAAGTATTCGTTATTTATTTGCCCCAGAATTATTTGAACTTTATCCAACTCAAACCTTTATTATCGATATTGATGCGTTTGCTTACCCAGATTTTTATACCAGATTGCAAGACATCAAAACTAAATATGATTTTGGCTTGCGTATTTATGCGTTTGATCAAAAAGGCAATCAAATCTCGGGAGAGCCATGGTGTCTCGGAGCAGGTATCTTATATCTCGGCGATTTAGAAAAAACCAAGTTCATTTTACAATTCTTAAAACAATATGTAAATTACGCCTATGATCCAAAAAATCCGCTCAATTGGTGTATCGATCAATGTGCCCTTGTCCAAGCTTTTAACTATTACATCAAGCCACATTGGAATCAACTCAGAGTTACTGATATCGATCACAATCCACCTTTTCTTCTATCGCATATTATTGGAGAAAAAGATGATTTCTATAATTATGAAGGTATAATTGATATCGATAATTTTCAAGAAGTTTTAGAACAGTTAACTCATTAAATATTATGAAAATATAAAGGAATATGTAATGAATAAATCTTTAGCTGCCAGTGTTTCTCCCGCGTTATACTCTACCAAAGCCAACGCACGAATATTTACCTTGACCAGTACGGAACATAATATTGAGGTCGGAGATTGGAAAATCGACAGCACACAATTGGGCATTATCGATACTTATTTTACAATTGAGCAAAAAATTCTCCATGGTGGCAAACAAGAAGGCTCCAAGATTATTATACTCACCAGCCCCAATGGATTAACCATTACTCTCAGCCCAACCAGAGGGATGAGTATTATGAATGTCACAGGTAAAGAAATGCGCTTTGGTTGGGATTCTCCAGTTAAAGAAGTCGTTAATCCTGCCTTTATTAATCTTGAGAGCCGCAACGGTGCTGGATGGCTAGAAGGATTTAACGAAATGATGGTCCGATGTGGCTTTGAATGGGCAGGTCATCCAGGAATTGAAAATGGAGAGATGCTGACCTTACATGGCAAAGCAGGCAATACGCCAGCTTCTGAAGTCGAAATTGAAATCAGTGAAATAGCACCTTATGAAATCAAAGTCAGAGGTTTAATCGAAGAAAGCACCTTTAAAAAAGCTGATTTGCAAACCATTGCGGAACTTTCCTATATTCCTGATACTTACAATTTTACGATCCATGATCGTTTAACCAATCATGCGGATTACCCTCGTGACTATCAAATTATGTATCACAGCAATTTCAGCAAACCATTATTGGAAAAAGATGCACAGTTTATCGCCCCAATTAAAGAAATTAGCCCTTTTAATGATTACGCGCAAAAAGGTTTGCAAGATTGGGCAACTTACTTAGAACCTACCAAGAATTTTGACGAAATGGTTTTTAACATCGTTCCTTATAGTGATGCCAATGGTTACACTCTAGCAGCTTTACATAACAAAGATGCAAATAAAGGCGTTTCAATAGAATTTAATACTAATGAACTTCCCTACTTAACTCTTTGGAAGAATACAGATACAGAAAAACAAGGTTACGTCACTGGTATCGAACCTGGCACAAATTACGCCTATGCCACTAGCATAGAACGTGAACAAGGGCGTATTCGCCAAATAAAACCAGGACAAACTATACAATTTAAAATTAGGTATAGTGCTTTGATGAACAGAGAAGCTGTTAATACAGTAAAAGGAACAGTTACTAATATCCAGGGCAACCAAAATACAACTTCTATCCAAACACCAATCGCTAAAGAATAGAGAACATCTGCATTGGATATGGATATCTATATCCAATAAAATTTTCGATGGAGTTTAACTTTATAAGCGTCGCAAACTAACAGCATTCTTTTAAATATTCTTTGTTGCAATAAAATAATAAAAATATTCAAAATTATATAATAGCTCTATATCGATATCGAAGTGATCACTCGAACTCGATAACCTAGAATAGGGACTATCTTGAAAACTAAGGTAAAACCTTGTTCAGACTATAAACTTGATAATCTTATCACAGATTATTACCAACATGAACTGATAGACAAAAAATCTAGACTCAAATTCAATACCAACATTTTAGCTATCAACCTTATCAATATTAACGAGGTCTCATCAGCTTTTCTATCCAGCTTATAAAATTTTAGACTTGCAAGCTCAAAAACAAGTCTGGACGGTGAATTTGGTATTGTAACCATAGAGCCTCACTCACGAGTAACATCAATAATTATGGTCAATACACTTGGCAGCGTCTTGGAATTGAATTCGAGATACAAATTGTGAAGCAATTGACCTGTCACCGCATATTATTGTTTTATTGAAAAAAACACTGAGAATTTAACTCACTAGGACAACTTGTAGTTAAAAAAAGGATCGTCAAGTAACATCAACACAATTGGCATGACTGTTGCTGCATACGGGATAATTATTATAAATGGACTTAATGATTCTGAAATCGATATTTTGAGTGGATATGAATTATACCAATAAGTTAATAGCTAATTTCACTTTTGTAGCAGTCACAGATAATTCAGAACTAAGAGACGCTTCCTCCAAATGTAAAAAACAAGTTTCCAGACGATCAAATATAAATCTAAATAGCGACCTATTTGTAATGATTATCTATCAATCTATGAAAACATAATATCGTCACTATCTGTGCTTTAAACTGATGATATTTGGAGTATTGGGAGCGGGGAGAGGATTTGAACCTCTGACCTTCAGGTTATGAGCCTG
>NZ_CAMXCK010000007.1:0-116459 GCF_947179105.1 Commensalibacter communis | reverse complement strand
AATGATTGGCGTCCCGTACGGGATTCGAACCCGTGTTGCCGCCGTGAAAGGGCGATGTCCTAGGCCTCTAGACGAACGGGACAGAGGCAATATGTTCTTTTTGAATAGCAGAACGAGCTATGTAGTATAAACACCAACAATCATTGTTTAATGATTGGCGTCCCGTACGGGATTCGAACCCGTGTTGCCGCCGTGAAAGGGCGATGTCCTAGGCCTCTAGACGAACGGGACAGAGGCAATGAGGTTCTACTTACATGGCAATTGGGTTTTGGTCAAGGACAATTTATACAAAAGCTGCATCTTTTATGAAAAAATCTGCATTTTCACGACCATTCCAGCTATTTGTGCGCAACCATCCTGCTAAATGCATAGGGCGACGGTTGTTATAATCCTCTAAATATGGCGTAATCGGATGTTGATCGGCCTTAAACATCAAGGCTTTGATGCTGGCACCATTTTCCCCTTGCAGTGTTAACCGTAATGTATTGCTGTCTTTGCCGATTCTATCAGAGCGCAGAATATGAACATGAGATAACACAATTAAAGGCTCATCATTTCCGTTCCCAAAAGGGGTCAGACTCTCTATTTGTTTGGCCAGCTCAACCGTAGCCCCTGCAACAGTGGTGACGCCTTCGACTTCTAAATCAACGACACTGGGTGCGTCAGCAGCTTTGGATAAATATTCATTCAGGAACTGATGCAAAGCCTCTGTTTGATCTTTGTGATAGCTATATCCAGCAGCCATAGCATGACCACCACCATGCAATAATAACCCTGCTTGCTTGGCTGCGATAATTGCTGCGCCTAAATCTAGTCCAACAATGGAACGTCCAGACCCTTTGATCGTCCCATCTGAAAGCTCTGCCCCAATCAAGGTTGGTCTGTTGATTTGTTCTTTGATTCGTCCTGCTACAATCCCCACAATGCCAGGATGCCAGTCACTATGATGTAATAGAATAACAGGCGAGCCCTTTTCATGTTGCTCTAATGCTAAGTCCGTTGCTTGTTGTAATACACCTTGTTCAATATTTTGGCGCTGTTTGTTAATCGTGTCTAAGCGTTCTGCTAATTGATGGGCTTCTACAGGATTATGACAAGTCAGCAATTTTAATCCCAAATCAGATTCGGAAATACGACCGCCAGCATTAATTCTTGGACCTAAAGCAAAACCACAGCTGAATGCATCAGGCGCTTTTTGTACGCCCGAGACTTCCAAAAGGGCAGCAAGGCCAATCCGTTCTCTTTTCCCTAAAACTTTCAACCCTTGCGTGACAAGCGCACGATTTAAGCCGGTTAATGGCATGACATCACAAATTGTCGAAAGTGCCACTAAGTCTAATAAGTTGAAAAGATCAGGTTTTGGATGATTTTCAAAATATTGCTGCTGCTGCAAAGCTCTGGTAACGGCGATGCAAGCAATAAAACTGACCCCACCAGCACATAAATACCCTAATCCTGAATCGCAATCTAATTGATTCGGATTGACGCTGGCGAAAATATGAGGTGCTGTCTCGCATTTATGGTGGTCAAGTACAATAATGTCAGTTTTATCTTGGGGGATTGCATCAAATACTTGATGTGAAGCAGCCCCACAATCGACACATATAATTAATGTCACGCCTTGATCGATGAGGCTTTGCAAGGCGGGGATATTGGGTCCATATCCTTCTTTGATTCGGTCAGGAATATAGACGATAGGGGAGAGGTGAAGATCATTAAAATATTGCGTAAGAATAGCCGAAGAACATCCACCATCAACATCATAATCCCCGAAAATAGCAATTTTTTCTTGTTGAATAACGGCTTTGGCAATGCGATCGGCTGCTTTGTCCATATTTTTCAAACAAGAAGGGTTAGGCAATAAGTTTTTTAACTTTGGATCAAGGAAATGCTCCACTGCTTGGGGCGATACCCCACGCACGGCAATCATCCTGCCAACGATGTCGTAAAGCGAGGCTTTTTGAGCGATATGTTGAGCATGGCGATCTAACGCAGTTGGATCACAAGAGGATGGCATACGCCATAACCACCGCCGCCCAGAAAGGCTTTGTTGTATATTCAGGGCAAGCGGTGCTTCAGAAGAAGGTTTTTTTAATAATTCAGACACTGGCTAACAGTTAAATTTATTTAATATCCATTGGTTTTGCTAAGATATTATGGCGTGCATTCACAAAGCGAACCGTTTTTGAGCGAGAACGTGTTACCAAAGAATTGGTCCATACGTAATTTCCTCTCCATTGAACGCCTTTTAGAATATCGCCCGTGGTAACGCCTGTTGCAGAGAATAATACATTGCCACTAGCCATATCTTCTAAAAAGAGTTTTCTTTGAGGATCGCCTTCGCTCATTGTTTTGGCACGATCAATCTGAGATTGATCTTCAAACAGTAAACGCCCTTGCATTTGCCCATCAAAGCATCGAAGTGCAGCTGCTGCTAATACTCCTTCGGGAGCACCACCAGAACCTATGAATATATCGACATTGCTGTCAGGAATACAAGTGGCAATAATCCCAGCCACATCCCCATCAGAAAGTAATTTGACACGCACGCCGACTTCACGAGCCTTGGCAATCATTTCTTGATGGCGGTCTCTGTCCAATGCGCTCAGCGTAATTTCGGAAACATCCACTTTTTTTGCTTTGGCAAGATTACGCAAATTGGTTTCAATAGAATTATCAATATCAATCACGCCTTCTGGATAATCAGGGCCAATTGCTATTTTATCCATATAGATATCTGGAGCATGAAGGAATTTGCCTTCTTCAGCCAAGGCAACCACCGTAATCGCATTAGGAAGATTTTTAGCAGTCAGATTGGTTCCTTCTAATGGATCAACAGCAATATCCATTTTTGGGCCACCGGAACCGACGTTTTCACCAATATAAAGCATTGGTGCTTCGTCCATTTCACCTTCACCAATGACCACTGTTCCAGAAATGGCAACAGTATCAAATGCATGCCTCATTCCCTCTACTGCGGCATTGTCAGCCTCGTTCTTTTTCCCTCGGCCAATCCAGCTAAATGATTGAATAGCAGCAGCTTCGGTTACTCTGACAAGTTCTAATGCAAGATTGCGATCAGAAACAGTATAGGTTGAAGTCGTAGGAGAAGAGAGAGGCATAGTAAATGATATCCTTAAAATAACTGCTTATGCTTCTTCAATACGAAGCATAATATGTTTTTCTGTAATAACTGGTAGTTTTTGAATGGCTTGTAAGGCTTGCAGTAACGATTCTTCTTTGGTCTTATGCGTTACTAAAATTATAGGTACAATAGGTGTATCATCAGTATCATTGGTTGCACCATGTTGTAGTAAGCTGCGCAAAGACACATTATGTTCTTTTAGAATAGTTGCAATATCCGCAACAACACCAGGTTTGTCTTGAACCATTAATCGAATGTAATAGGCTTTGACAAATTCATTGCGAGAGACAACGGTCGCTGGTGTTAACTCTTTCCAATCGGTTCCCCACATTGGAATGGTTGAACCTCTGGCAATATCAATAATATCAGCACTGACTGCGGTGGAAGTTGGCCCTTCTCCTGCACCAGCACCTTCTAACATTAATCGGCCAGAAAATTCGCCTTCGGTAAAGACCGCATTGGTCACACCATCTACACGTGCAAGTGGCGTATCATACGGTAACAAAGCAGGATGAACACGTAATTCGATACGGTTATCTTGGTGTTGTTGTGCAATTCCAATCAATTTGATGGTATATCCCAGCTCTTTGGCATAGTGTAAATCGTCTGGATTGATGCCACGAATACCTTCAACAAACACATCCTTAAAGTGAATCGTATGTCCAAAACCTAGGCTGGCTAGAATAGCCAATTTATGCGCGGCGTCAAATCCATCAATATCGGTCGAAGGATCTGCTTCGGCATAGCCCAGTTCTTGAGTTTCTTTAAGAATATCATTAAATGCGCAACCTGTCTTCGCCATGGCAGTCAAAATATAGTTACAAGTCCCATTTAAGATCCCACCAATACGTTTCAAACGGTCTGGGGTTAATGCTTCTTTGATGGTTTTAATAACAGGAATTCCGCCTGCAACCGCTGCTTCGAATAAAAGTGGAACATTTTTTTCTTCGGCAAGTTTTGCCAATTCATCGCCGTGTAAAGCAATTAATGCTTTGTTGGCAGTAACCACGCCTTTGTGGGCTTTTAATGCTGCACAAACCAAATCATAAGCAATTCCGTTGGCGCCACCAATCAACTCGACAACAACGTCAATCTTAGGATTGGAAACAAGATCCATTGGGTCATCAACCCATTGAATATGGGATAAATCGATCCCTCGATCTTTTGCTTTGCTTTTAGCGCTGATCGCCACGATTTCAATAGGACGACCAGCTTTGTGGGTGACGGCATTGGCGTTGGCTTGTAAAAGGCGGACAACGCCACCTCCTACGGTTCCAAGACCAGCAATTCCCAGTTTTAATGGTTTGCTTACAGACGGGTTACTCATAAAATGTTCTCCAGGTTACGATAGATATATAGATATTCGTTTAACTTTATTATTTCGAATGAGAATTCATAAAGTTTTTAATAGAGCGACAAGCTTGTCGTAATCTTTGGGTATTTTCAACCAAACCAATACGAACAAAATCATCGCCATATTCACCAAAGCCCAATCCAGGCGCGACAGCAACCTGTGCTTCTTTCAGGAGTAATTTGGAAAATTCGACACTGCCCAAATGTTTGAATTGCTCTGGAATAGGTGCCCAAGCAAACATAGATGCTGGTGGTGAAGGGACATCCCACCCCGCATTATGGAGGCCTTTAATCAAGGTATCACGGCGATCTTTGTAGAGATCACGCATTTCTTGGATATAATCTTGTGGGCCATTTAATGCAGCAACCGCAGCAATCTGAATAGGGGTAAATGCCCCATAGTCGAGATAAGATTTAATGCGAGTCAAAGCAGCGATTAGTTTAGGATTACCCGCGGCAAAACCAATGCGCCAGCCAGCCATGGAATAGGTTTTTGACATAGAAGTAAATTCGACTGCGATATCTTTCGCGCCAGGCACTTCCAAGATAGAAGGTGGAATTTGGTCACCATAATACAGCTCTGCATAAGCAAGGTCTGATAGAATCCAAATGGATTCTTTTTTAGCAAACGCGACCAGTTCGCGATAGAAATCTAAACTTGCAACATAAGATGTTGGATTGGATGGGAAATTCACAATCAACGCGGTGGGTTTAGGAATTGAATGATGAACCGCTCTATGCAAGGCTTCGAGCATATTTTCGTCTGGTGTTGCAGGAATAGAACGCACTGCTGCGCCTGCAATGATAAATCCAAATTGATGAATAGGATAAGATGGGTTGGGAACTAAAATTGTGTCCCCTGGGCTGGTAATAGCGGATGCTAAATTGGCCAAGCCTTCTTTGGAACCCAATGTCACGATTGCTTCGTTTTCTGGATCCAAAGATACATTGAAACGACGTTGATAATAATTGACCAATGCTTTACGCAAACCAGGAATTCCACGGCTTACGGAATATCCATGCACACGAGAGGATGAAGTTGCTTCAACTAATTTTTGCACCACATGTTCTGGTGGGCGGCTGTCTGGGTTTCCCATGCCGAGATCGATAATGTCTTCACCGCGCGCACGTGCCGCTTTTTTCGCCGCGTTAACTTCTGCAAAGACATAAGGAGGGAGGCGGCGTATGCGATGAAATTCTTCGGTCATAGGAAACTCTATTCTGTGAAAATGTTAAAATAATAAATTATTCATCCATTCTAATTCGGACACCATGGCCGATAGCATGTGCACGAATGACAATAGACGATTCTGGTACATTATGAGCAATTAACATTTTTGCAACTGTTTTTGCACGTAATAATGCCAAAGATAATGCTTTTGACTGTGAATCCGGTGAAATTGAATAAGCATCGCCATATCCGTGAACAAAAATGGTGCGTCCATGGCGTTGCCAAGCAATCGAATTGATAAGCCCATCTTGTTTAGGATTGGGTGTATCTGAATCAACAGGAAATGTGATTAAATCTCCCTTTGGAGCCTCCAAAGGTAAAGCTGCGGGTTGAAATGCAGGGGGGAGATGCGCATCAGAAGGAATATTAAAACCAGGAAATTTCGAGGGCGCAGGTGGGTTCACAGGAATTTCAGGAATGACAACAGTCTGATTATCAATTTGTGCGCGCAGAGCGGGCATTACCACAGGCACAGGTGCCGGAGAGGGTTCTTTTTTCGATTCTTTGGGTTTTTCTTCTGGTTTTTTTGTTTCTTTAGGTGGTGGACTATCTGGCTGCTTCGGATCAGGAGGTGTTGGATCCTGTCCAACAGCGTCAAAGGATGCGGATGATGTTTGTGAATTTTGATTATTTTCTGTTGTTTTTGATTGGTCTGTACGGGGTGCTTGTTTATTGTCTGCTACTTGTTGAGGTGCAGCTGGAATTTTTGGAATTTCAAGAGGTGTAACCGTATTTTGCCAATCAGATAAGGTTCTATCCCTGGTTAATGAGTTCGTAATTTCATTTCTTAACGCAGGGGACGGCAGCGCAGGGGGTTGGGTTGGTGTTAATCCAACATAAGGATAAGATTGATCGTTTCCAGGGACAGGCAGGCGAGGTTGTGAGACGATCCCGCCTTCAATATTGTGGTACCAGCCCACGGGCGTTTTAATAACAGGACTATTTGCACAGCTTGTTAACCCTAAAAAACCGATGAATAAACTATATCGAAAAACTGGTTGACGGATAAAGGACACTCTTTTGAACCTTAAATTTAAAAACAGCATTAAATAATTTTAATAGTATTATAGGTTTTTTTACGAATACGCTATTTTCCTTTTGCAACACTTGGAAAATAATCATGAAAAATCATGGCCAAAAGAAAATATATTAAAAAAATAGTGGTTTTTATATAAAGAACACTAAATTATTTTCTATTCTGATTGTTGAAGTGTATAAGGATTAGCAACAAATGTATTTATATGCAGTTTATATGTTTTATTGACTTTGTAATATTAAGGGGAAGATAAATGAATTTTATGCAAACGACGTCGCATGATGCGATAATTTTAGATGATAATGATCCAGAAGAACCCGTAAATCCCTCAGAAAAAAATGAAAAGGAAGAAAATTCAGCCCCATCCAGTTCAGTATTGGAAAGCAAACTTTTTAAAGAGCGCAAAATTTTAATATTTGGTGAAGTTCATGACAAATTAGCCAAGGAAGTAACCGCGCGTCTGTTGGCTTTGGCATATGATTCTGATCGTCCAATTGATGTTTATGTGAACTCACCTGGTGGTCATGTTGAAAGTGGCGATACCATTCACGATATGATTCGCTTTGTTGATGCGCATGCGCCTGTGAATATGATTGGTACAGGATGGGTTGCATCTGCTGGCGCGTTGATTTTTGCTGCAGGTCACAAAGAACGTCGTTTCTGTTTGCCTAACACGCGTTTTTTACTCCATCAACCTATGGGTGGGGTCAGAGGACCAGCGACCGATATTGATATTGAAGCAAGAGAAATTATTAAAATGCGTGAGCGTTTAAACTATATTTTTGCCAAGGAAACTGGTCATTCTTATGAAAAAATTGCAAAAGATACAGACCGCAATTACTGGATGTCCGCAAAAGAGGCAATTGAATATGGATTAGTCAGCAAAATTATTCATACATGGTCTGACTTAAAATAATTTCATTGAGGGAGATTTGGTTAAATGTCTAATTTAGAAGTGATTTACACGCAGTTACCTGAAAATTTGCACGATTTACCTCAGCCTAAATCTGATAAAGAGTTAGAGGAAATGAATTATCGAGTACGCCATTGGATGAGTGCTATTCCTGGCTCGATAAAAATCGGTAGTAAAGAGCACAAGCAGGCAATGTGTCAGATGTTTCGTGAGACATTTAACCCCTATAGACCTACTTTTATGGATTGGCCAAAATTAAGCGAAGAAGAAATTAATCGGTTAAAAAGTCTGCCGATCTGGGATATTGCTGTTCACACAGAAGGTAAAGCACGTCTTAGAATGGCAGCTTTTGTAAATGAATTGCTTGATCCCGAAGTGGCAGATGCCATCGCCAGAAATGCTTGGGAAGAAAACCGCCATAAAGAAGTTCTTGAGGATATGGTCAAATTTTATGGTATTCCCCTAGCTCAAGAGCAGGAATACCAAGCACCCAAAGATGCAGAATGGGCCTATATGGTTACAGGATTTAGCGAATGTTGGGATAGTTTTTTTGCTTTTGGTTTATTTGCTATTGCTGAAAAGTCTGGTTTTTTTACAAAAGAGCTTATTGAAACGTTTGAACCCGTAATGCAAGAAGAGTGTCGTCATATCTTGCTTTTTGCGAATTGGCTTGCTTGGCATCGTAAAAATATGCCTTTATTAAAAAGGGCAAAATTCGAAGTTAAACTATGGGCCGTCCATGCATTTTTAATTTATGAACGTATGGGGTTAATTAAAGATGTCGACGTTGATGGACAGGAATATTACGAAGACAATAACTTTACCATTAATGGTGTTGCTGAGTTGGGAAAAGAAAAGACGACACTTAAAGAATTTTTAAAATTATGTCTTGCTGAAAACGATCGTCGTTTTGCCGGCTATGATCGTCGCTTGGTCAGACCCAAGACAGCACCATTTTTAACAAAATTACTATTACGTATTTTGCCAGAAAAGATTAAAAACAAACAAATTGATTGATAATCTGAATGATTCATTTTCATCCTCTTTCAAAGTAATCTGAAAGAGGATTTTTTATGTCTTGATGGGCAAACAAAATTGTCTGGCTGTACGACTTGAACTCAGATTGTTTGGAACTTTTCCTAACAGTTTAAACTCATCAATATATTGAGCTATTTGTTCCCATAATTGATTATTGATCGGGGCAATGTTTTGATTTTCATTTTTTAACATTTGTAAAATTTGTTTAGAGTTCATACCCTTCCATTCGTCGGCAAGCAATATGCTAGTTTCTTGTAAATGCTGCGTTTGCCATTTCGAAGATTGTCGGATACTCAATGCCAAAGGCACAGCAATATCGGGATTCTTTTCTAAAAATTGGTTGCTGATGCCAAGAATCCGATTGGCTCTGGAGCTCCAGCTGCCAGTCTGGCTGCCAGCCAATTCAAAGATTTGTTTGTTGGCATTACTTAAGATTTCCCACATAAAAGGGTCATATCCAATAATAGCTTGTACTTGATTAGACAGTAATGCTGGTAATAATTCTTCTTTTTCCATTTCAACCCATTTGATATTTCGTTCAGGGTTTAGTCCTTTACGCCTTAATAAAATGGAAAAGAAAAGACGTTCTTTTTCTGCATGACGGCGTGTTGCGATTTTTAAGTCTGCTAAATCAACTAATCTGTCGATTCGGCTTTTTTTAGAAACCAGAAGACGGAAATTACCACCACTGATGCCAACCAATAGCCGAGCTTGCATTCCAGCTAAAAGATTAGGTAACCAATCTAAAACAGATAAAACGGTTGCATCGCACATATTATTTTTAAAAGCATCCAATGCTTGTAGGTGGTTTTGAATATTGGGCAGGATTGTTACGTTTAAACCATAATTTTGAAAGAAATCTTCTGTTTGGGCAATTGTTAGCAGTGAATCGATTTCACTTTTTGGCCATGCAATACGAATAGATTGAGGTTTGTATTCACCAATCAAATTTTTTTTATGAGTAATAAAATGGTAAGATGTATATCCACTTCCGCCTGCAAGGAAAAAAGTTCCAGCAAGACCAAGGAGTGTTTTTCTGCGTGTTATTAAAGACTTCTGAGATTTGTTCTGAATATTCATAAGATATATTTACTAAAATTTAAAAAAAAATACAAAAAATTAAAAAAAACACTTTACCATTAATATCAAATTAGGCTATAGAGTGTGCATGGCTGATCCCGAATAGCTCAGTTGGTAGAGCTAGCGACTGTTAATCGCTCGGTCGTAGGTTCGAGTCCTACTTCGGGAGCCATATGTTCTTTAAAAGAATTATCAACTTATCCCCACCTATATTCAAAGTTGTTGCCATTAAATTTATGTAAATATATGGTTGTTTCTATTTTAACACTGTATGTTTTTATTTCGTTTTAATGATCTGAAATTACATTAATTTTACTATGACAGTTGAGCAAACTATATTTATATAATGCTTGGCTCATTCTAGATAATAAAGCACCTGTATAAAGAGTGATTGTCTTTATTGCTTTGTTAATTTAGTGATTTTTTAACTTCTAAAGACGATAATAGGTAAATATGGCATTATTTTGGAATAAACCCAGCCTTTTGCGGAAAAAAGAATTTTCTTTTCTGTCTTGTTTGCTAGTTATGGGGGGAATGGTTTTATTTGATTCTGCTGCAAAAGCAGATGGACAAAAGAATAAACCATCAACAGAAGAGTTCACAGATGATAACTCACCCTTGAATGGATTAACAGATTGGCATTTAGTGCCAGCAGGTGGGGGTGGAGACTGGAAAACAGCAATCGGTCGTGTCCAAAGTAACGCCAAAGATATTGAACGTTTAAAAACAGAGGGTAATCCTTTGCTTCCTCAACCAGAGCATTTGTTTGGTACGTGGGGTGGGATTAATCCTTGGCTTTATAAACGTGGTATTAACTTAAATTTAGATAATCAAAACGAATTTGCAGGCAATATTACTGGAGGAAAGAAAAAGGGCGCAACAAATGCAGGCGCTGTAGATGCCAACCTTGATGTTGACTGGAGTACCCTTGTTGGCAAAAACTGGCTAACAGATGGGCTAGTTTCTCATATGACTGTGTTGGGTCGTTATGGATCACCCGTCAGTAAATTGGTTGGTGAAAATATTACCTCTGTTCAAGAAATATATGGTGCAGGTGGAAATGTTGTAGCCAAACTTGTTAACCTCTATAATGACAAATATTTTATGGATGGTAAGATCGTTACCTCTTTTGGACGTACAAGTGTGGGCGGGTTTTATGCGACCAGTCCAATTCACTGTTACTTTATGAATAACGGTCTGTGCGGTAACCCCAAACCTTTAACCGGACAAGCAGCTGGGTTTAATGCTTGGCCAGATTCAACATGGGGCATGACAACTTTATTTCGTCCTATAGAGCATTTTTATGTTCGTATTGGAATATTTCAAGTCAGTCGTGCGGCCTATGGTAATGCCTCCGGACATCGTGCTGGTTGGGCTTCATTGGTCAGAACGGGCAGTGACGCTGGTGGTGAATTCCCACTTGAAGTTGGATATGAACCACATTGGGGGAAAAATGATCTGGTTGGTCATTACAAAGCTGGTTTTGCTTATGATACGTCCTCTTATCCTGTTTGGGGGAGCGGATTGAATGGAAAAAAAATTACAGCAATGAACGGTTCCGATCAACGTTGGAAACGTGGTCGTGATGTTGAATGGTTGCTATTGGATCAGATGTTTCATCGTAATGGTCCTGGCGATTTAAATGGTGTTATTGGTTATGTTGGCTTTGTTCACAGTAACCCTTTGACATTTCAACGTCAAAATCAAGTCATTGTTGGGATGATTAATACAGGCTTTTGGAAAGCCAGACCGATGGATGCTTTTGGTCTTTTATTTATACACCAAATTATGAGTGGTAAAATGCGTGATGCACAGCGTTATAATTTGGCGCATGGTTTCCCTATTCAAAATATTGGTGACGCAACGGGAATACAAACCTCTGAAACCAGTTTTGAAGCAACCTATATTATACATGTATATAGAGGTGTTCGTTTTCAACCAGATTTCCAGTATGAAATTCATCCGAATGCGCAAAAAAATATCAAAGATGCTGCATTCTTAGGATTTAAAAGTCGTATAGATTTCTAATTCAAACTGTTTAGACATAAGTAATAAAAGGACAGGTTTTAATAATTATAGTTAAAATAGTTATTAAAGCCTTTTTTATTTATAAATTTTGCGAAAAAGGTTTTAAATTGTTTTGTTGATTTGTTTAGTCGATTATTTAATTTTAAGAGTAGAATATATCAATACGTTATTAATTATTTTATAAAGGCTGCCATCATGAAAATATCCCATATTTTTCTTATGTCCTCTATGCTTGTAAGCATGCCTAGTTTAGCATTATCTGTCGAGCCAGTATGGAAAGATTCTTCATTATCTACAGAAGCTCGTGCAAAAGCATTAGTCAAAGCGATGACACAAGAGGAAAAACTACAATTAGTAGTTAGTCGTTATGGGGTTCATGGTGGGCCAGGAAACGAATCTACTCCGAAAGAAGCTTTAGGTTCTGCGGGATATGTGCCTGGTATTCCTCGTTTAGGTATTCCAGCGCAACAAATTACCGATGCAAGTTTGGGCATTACAAATCCCCAAAATGTAAGACCTGGTGATGCTGCGACTTCGTTGCCCAGTGGACAAATTTTATCAGGAACTTTTGATCCAGATCTTGCCTACGAAGCGGGTCAGATGATGGGTAAAGAGGCTTATCACAGAGGATTTAATGTCCTTCTTGGTGGTGGGGGAGCTGTATTAGTTCGAGACCCCAGAAATGGTCGCAATTTCGAATATTTAGGTGAAGATTCATTGGTTGCAGGCAACATGGCAGCAGCTCAGATTCAAGGGGTGCAAAGTCAGCATGTAATTGCCACAGCAAAACAATTTGCTTTTGGAGCCATTGAAACCAATCGTATGAAGGTTGATATGCGTATTGGTGAGAAAGAAGCAAGAGAATCAGATTTGTTGGCTTTTGAGATTGCAGTAAAACAAGGGAAACCTGGTGCAATTATGTGTGCTTATAACAAAGTCAATGGGGATTATAGTTGTGAAAATAGTTATTTGCTGCAATTACCGAAAAAAAACTGGGCATATCGAGGATATATCTTAACAGACTGGGGCGCAACGCATAGTACTGAAAAATCTGCCAACGCAGGTTTGGATCAGGAATCTGGTGCTTCATTCGATACAAAAGTGTTTTTTGGTAAAGATTTAAAACGAGCCATTGCAAAAGGTGAAGTATCACAGGGTCGTTTGGATAATATGGTTTATCGGATTGTATATAGTTTGATGGATGTTGGTGCATACGATCATCCATCTTATAAATCAAATCAACCCGAAGACGTTGCAGCAAATGAAGCTGTTTCACAAAAAGTTGCGGAAAATGGGATTGTTTTGTTAAAGAATTCTCATAATGTTTTACCTTTATCTCCTCAAATTAAAAAGATTGCGATTATTGGTGGTAAGGCCGATCAGGGCGTAATGTCAGGAGGAGGATCTTCTCAGGTGACGGCTAGAGGGGGTAATATCATTGACCAAACAAGAACACAACGTTGGCCAGGGCCTGTTTCCTATTTTCCATCTTCCCCGATGAAAGCGATTCAAGCACTGGCACCAAATACAAAAGTTGATTTTGCGACAGGAAATAATATTCAAGAAGCTGTTGCATTGGCAAGTCATGCTGATGTGGCGATTGTTTTTGCCACTAAATGGAGTGCAGAGGGATTTGATAGTGCCAATCTAGAATTGTTTGGTAATCAAAATCAACTAATTGAAGCCGTTGCGAAAACAGGCAAACCCGTGATTGTTGTTTTGGAAACGGGTAACCCTGTGGAAATGCCTTGGCTAAATAATGTTGATGCTGTTGTTGAAGCTTGGTATCCGGGAACTTCTGGCGGGCCAGCTATTGCTAATATTTTATTTGGCAAAGTAAACCCATCTGGACGTTTGACAACCACATGGCCAAAAGCGTTAAGTCAAGTTCCTTATCCGTATATCGCTGGTGCGGGGCATATGCCTGCGATACAAAAGTTAAATGTGAAACAATATTCTGCACATAACCAACTGGTTTCTTCGGTTAACTTAAATGAAGATGGTGCGAATGTTGGATATCGTTGGTATGAACAAAAACGTTTAACGCCTCTTTATTCCTTTGGGTATGGCTTATCCTATACAACTTTTAAGTATAAAAAAATTAACGTTGTTAAAGATTTCACATCAGATCAACATTTAATTACGGCTAATGTGACGATAGAAAACACAGGAAAGCGCGACGGTGCTGATGTTATTCAGGTTTATGGAAAGATGCCTGATGGAACACCAAGTCGTTTACTTGGGTTTAAAAAGGTTGATTTGAAAGTAGGTGAAACAAAAACTGTTGCAGTGACCTTGTTTCCGGCCAGTTTGTCTCATTATCTTCCTGAAAAACATGACTGGGAAATTAACCCAGGGTCTTATGAAATTTTTGTCAGACCAAATGCGCTGTCTACTGATGGCTTAAAAACAACGATGCACTTGGATAAGATTGATCTGCCTGATTGATCATATTCTTTATTAAGTAGAATTCTTATGCAGCCACGGTTCTTTTAGCCGTGGCTGTATTCTTATAACAACATAACGTGTACAACCCTCAATCAATATTGACTGTTCGAAATAAATATAAGCTAATAGTAGAATATATTTTGATTATAGAAGGACATTCTTGTGAAATTATCTCAGTTATTTTTACTGTCATCTATTCTTGTTAGTGTTCCATCAATTGGACATGCAGAAGAAGCAAGTTGGAAAGACACATCTCTTTCCGCAGAAGCTCGTGCAAAAGCCTTAGTTAAGGCAATGACACAAGATGAAAAATTGCAACTAGTTGCTAGTCAGTATGCGGTTGATAATGGGTCTAAACATTTACCTATTCCCAAGGGCGCTCTGGGCAGTGCAGCTTATGTTGCGGGTATCCCTAGATTAGGTATCCCAGCACAACAAATCACTGATGCTGGACTAGGGGTCACTAATCCAAATCATATTCGTCCAAACGATGCTGCTACTTCATTACCAAGTGGTCAAATTTTGTCTGGAACATTTGATCGAAACCTTGCTTATGAAGCGGGGAAGATGACAGGTGCAGAGGCATTTCATCGTGGCTTTAATGTTCTATTAGGCGGTGGTATGGTCTTAACCAGAGATCCAAGAATTGGTCGTAATTTTGAATATCTTGGCGAAGATCCGATCTTGGCAGGAAATATCGGTGCAGAGCAAATAAAAGGTGTTCAAAGTCAACATGTTGTTTCAACGGCTAAACATCTTGCGTTTAATAATATTGAAACCAACCGCAAAAAAATTGATATGAAGGTTGGTGAAAAAGAAGGAAGAGAATCAGACTTACTTGCTTTTGAAATTGCGATTAAAAAAGGTAATCCTGGTTCGATTATGTGTGCCTATAATAAAGTGAATGGGGATTATAGTTGTGAAAATAGCTATTTATTACAACTTCCTAAAAAAGAATGGGGATATCAGGGATATATTATGACCGATTGGGGGGCGGGTCATAGTACAGTTAAAGCTGCCAATGCAGGATTAGACCAAGAATCTGCTGCCGACCAGTTTGATAATAAGATCTATTTTGGTAAAGATTTAAAAGAAGCCATTGCTAAAGGTGAGGTTCCACAAAGCCGTCTTGATGACATGGCATATCGTGTATTATATGGGTTAATTCAAGTTGGAGCTTATGACCATCCAGCCGTAAAGTCGACTCAATCCGAAGATGTCGCTGCGCATGAGGCTATTTCACAGAAAGTCGCAGAAAATGGGATTGTACTCCTTCAAAATAAACAGAATATTTTACCATTAGCAGCAACAGTGAAGAATATTGCGATTATTGGTGGTAAAGCTGATAAAGGTGTTCTGTCTGGTGGTGGTTCTTCTCAAGTCACAGCAAGAGGGGGGAATATTACTGATCCTACCAGTATGCAAACATGGCCTGGTCCTGCATCTTATTTCCCATCCTCACCCATGAAAGCAATTCAAGCATTGGCTCCAAAGGCTAAGATACAATTTGCTGAAGGAAACAATATTGATGAAGCGGTTAAATTAGCCAGCCAATCAGATGTTGTGATTATATTTGCAACCAAATGGAGTGCTGAAAGTTTCGATAATGCAGATATGAGCTTGCCTGGCAATCAAAATCTGTTAATTGAAGCGGTTGCTAAAGCAGGAAAACCCGTTATAGTTGTTTTGGAAACAGGAAATCCTGTTGAAATGCCTTGGTTAAATAACGTCGATGCAGTGGTTGAAGCTTGGTATCCAGGAACCTCTGGCGGGACAGCGATTGCTAATATTTTATTTGGTAAAGTCAATCCATCTGGGCGTTTAACTATTACCTGGCCTAAATCTTTGGCACAAGTTCCATATCCTAAAATTACCAATGCTGGGCAAAGATGGAACGAAGATGATCCTGTAAAAGAAGATAAGCCTGATTTATCAGGCATTAAGACTTTTAGTTTGGATGTCGACAAAGCCAATGTTGGCTATCGCTGGTATCAAGATAAAAAGATTACGCCACTTTATCCATTTGGATATGGATTATCTTATTCGACATTTAAATACAACAAGATCACCTTGAATAATAATTTATCTGGTAAAAACCCAACTATGACAGCCGAAGTTACGGTTGAAAATACAGGTAACAAAGATGGTGCGGATGCGGTTCAGGTATATGGCACGATACCAGATGGCACAACCAGTCGTTTGCTTGGATTTGATAAAGTTGCGTTAAAGGCAGGGGAAACAAAAACAGTTTCAATTCCATTGGCTTTACAAGCGATTGCGAATTATGAACCCAAAGCCCATCATTGGGAATTACCAGCAGGTACTTATACGATTGCTGTGAAACCTGACGCACTTTCTAATGAAGGCGTGAAAACAACGGTTCATATTAATAAAATGAATCTGGCTGATTAATTTATTTTTTTGTTGAGTTATTTTATGTAGCCACGGTTATCTTAGCCGTGGCTATTTTGTTATGGTATCGTTTATAATTGAGTGAAGCTACTTTTGATTTGAAAAGAGTAAATAAATGAATATTTCTATGTCGTCTTTGTATTTATGGATTAATGTTATTAAGGCAATTGGCCCTATTATTATTAGTGTTTTTGGTATAGCGATTGCTTTCGGCCAATTTATAATATCAAAGCGTCAAAGTAAAATATCTCAGATGCAATTAGCTTTGGAGAAGCAACAAGCCGATATTGCCCAGAAGAAAGTTGAATTAGATATTCGAGATAGAAGGTATGAAGTATTTAAACGGTGGAATGAGGCTTATTTCTTTTTTAAAGATCATTCAAAGGTGAATATTTCTGACAACATATTTTTTGATGCTAGAAGTAAATTGCTTTCAATCTCTGAAGAGATTTTTTACTCTTTTGGTCAAAATACTTTCATTGTAGATCATATCGCAACTATGAAAAATGATATGGTAGATATAGAGAATACCCGATTTAGATGGGAAGAAAGTATAAATCGGACTTTTGATGCTTCTAGCGGTGTTGTATATAAATGTGGAAGCTCATATTTCAAGGATAAAAAGTTTAATCATTCTAGCTCATATGAATATAATCCTACTGATTATAATATATTTAAGGGATTATGTAACTTTCATGATAATCGTATAGAACAACAACTGAAAAAAATTGACATTACAAAAGCACAATTAGAAACTATAATTATACCACAAATACAAATATCATAAAAAACGCCATACTCTCTCGAATATGACGCTCTTTACTAACTTATGTAATTAAAAATTACATCGCAGATTTGAAGATTGCTTCAACTTCTGCTTGGTTACCCACACGAGGGTTTGTAACCGCACAAGCATCTTTTAATGCGTTTGTTGCCAATGTTGGGATATCTTCTACTTTGACTTTAAGTTCGGTTAAGTTTGCAGGAATATTGACATCTTTTGACAATGCACGAATAGCGGCAATACAAGCTTTTGCCCCTTCTTCGTCACTCATATTATCAACATTTACACCCATTGCTTTGGCGATGTCTTTTAGGCGACCAGCACATTTTGGTGCGTTATATTCTTCGACATGAGGAAGAAGAACCGCATTACATACACCATGAGGAAGACCATAAAAGCCACCTAATTGGTGAGCCATCGCATGAACATAGCCCAATGAAGCATTGTTAAATGCCATACCAGCTAATAATTGTGCATAAGCCATGTTTTCACGTGCAACCATATTTGTGCCGTCTTTAACAGCGGTGCGTAGGTTTTCAGAAATCAAAGTGGCTGCTTTTAATGCACAAGCATCAGTAATTGGGGATGCAGCAATAGAAACATAAGCTTCCACAGCATGGGTTAATGCATCCATACCCGTCGCAGCAGTCAGTCCAGCAGGCATACCAGCCATTAGTGCAGGATCATTCACAGATAAAATAGGGGTGACCTGAGAAGTCACAATTGCCATTTTAATATGGCGCACTTCATCAGTAATAATACAGAAACGAGTAATTTCACTGGCAGTGCCAGCAGTTGTGTTGATCGAGACAAGTGGGAGTTGAGGTTTCTTGGGAACGTCTAAACCTTCATAATCTTTGATTTCCCCACCATTTGTTGCAAGAAGGGCAATCCCTTTTGCACAATCGTGAGGCGATCCACCCCCAAGAGAAATAACAAAATCACAGTTATTTGCTTTAAGGATTTTTAGCCCATCATTCACATTTGTTACGGTTGGGTTTGGGTTGGTTCCATCATAGACGGATGTTTTAATGCCTACTTTTCCAAGCAAGTCAGAAACTTGTTGTGCCGCACCAGATTTATTCATGAAAGTATCTGTCACGATTAACCCGTGTTTAAAGCCGTAACCTTGGATATGTGGCACGGCATCGCTTAAAGCATTTTCCCCAATAACGTTGACTGAAGGGATAAAAAATGTGGTACTCATAGATATTTGTCCTTTGTAATTTATCTAAGTTACGTAGTAATCATACAACATTTTTGGATAATTTTATAGAATATACGAAAATTTGATTCGTATATTCTAATATAGACGATAATTATTTAAGTGTTATGTTCAGTTTTTTTGCAATGCCATTGCCATATTCTGGATCAATTTTTACAAAATGTGCCAACACACGTTCCACAGTTTCTTTTTTAACTGATTGCAAAGACTCAGCAATATTATTGATCAGCAGTTCTTTTTGATCTGCATTCATTAATTTAAATAATGCTGCGGGATAACTATAGTAATCGCCATCAGTTCTGTTGTCATAGATACCAGCTGCCCCAGAAAGATCAGCAGGAAATAATGGATTTGGATCATTGGTTTGTTTAGGGGCATTGGGGTCGCTGTTTGGCTCGTAATTTAGGCTTGAACCACCATTACTATCAAAACGCATTGCACCATCACGTTGATAATTTGCATAAGGGCATTTGGGCGCGTTAATTGGTAATTGTTGGTAATTGGTACCAATACGATAACGTTGAGCATCCGCATAGGCAAATACACGACCTTGAAGCATTTTATCAGGGGAAAGGCCTGTGCCAGGAATTACATTGCTTGGTGCAAAGGCAGCTTGCTCGATCTCGGCAAAATAATTTTCTGGGTTACGGTTTAATTCAAAAAAACCAACCTCATGCAAAGGAAATTCTTTTTGAGACCATACTTTGGTCACGTCAAAAGGATTATCTTTGTGATTTTTTGCTTGTTCTTCTGTCATAATTTGAATATAGACACCCCATTTCGGATAATCACCCTTTTCAATGGCATTAAACAAGTCTTCGGTTGCGTAATCAGGGTTGCTGCCATCTAATTCAGCGGCTTTTTTAGGATCAAGGTTTTTGATCCCTTGTTGTGTTCTGAAATGCCATTTCACCCATGTTCTAACACCGTCTTTGTTAATCAAACTGTAGGTATGGCTGCCGTAACCATGCATAAATCTGAACCCATCAGGAATCCCACGATCAGAGAATAGGATCGTGACTTGGTGTAATGCTTCGGGGGAGAGAGAGAAGAAATCCCACATCATATTCGGATCTTTGAGATTTGTTTGAGGCACTCTTTTTTGTGTATGGATGAAGTCTGGAAATTTAATCGCGTCACGAATAAAGAATACAGGCGTGTTGTTTCCAACAATATCCCAGTTGCCTTCTTCGGTATAAAATTTAAGCGAAAATCCACGGGGATCACGGGCAGTATCTGCAGATCCTCTTTCCCCACCAACAGTCGAAAAACGTGAGAGAATAGGGGTTTTCTTACCAATTGTATCAAATAATTTTGCAGAAGTATATTTTGAGATATCTTTGGTCACTGTGAATGTACCATGCGCACCTGCGCCTTTGGCGTGGACACGACGTTCTGGAATATTTTCACGATTAAAATGTGCTAATTTTTCGATCAAATGAAAATCATCGATAAGGACTGGGCCTCTGGGCCCAGCTGAGCGAGAGTTTTGATTATCTGCGATTGGGGTACCACTGGCACCTGTAAGTTTTTTACTCATTGGTATGCTCCTTAGGTTGTTTTTAATAAAGAAAGCAGTCGGTATTATTTCTTGACATCATTGATGATAAAGTTTTGTTCTATTTAATCAAACGAAAAAATTAAATATGGATTATTGACGATCACGATAAAGATCATTGTATATGTATCTGTAATAAATATATTTTATATATTACTATCATGCAATTATTATAAAATATATCTTTTTACAATTAAATAGTATTCTTGTCTTTGAATCAACCTGTGATTGATAAAACGATTTAAAATGAATAAATTTTTTCAGTAGTTTTAATGTTTAATTCACACTGAGATTCAAATTTTAAAATATTTTTTTTTGTAAAGTATCACGTTGTGTGGGGATGAAAATATTTTATACAAGATAAAGATGCAACGTTATCTTGTCATTATTAGGAACCGATGTGATTCCATGGTACAGAAAATGGCTTGCGTATTTTAAATTAGCAAGATGTCGTGTGGTTAAGACTAAATCGATTATATTAAATTATATTTATAAAGGAATAATCATGGATTATATAGCAATATATCACAATGCTTCTTTCCCTCAATTATCTGTTATTTCCAAAGCCTCACAAAAACAGTTAAGTTGCCAGCAATTCCTTGGTATACTTGCCGATTTGAAAGTAGCAAATGATTTGTTAGCTACTGGACATTATCAAAAGGCAATTCATTTATTCGATAAAAATATTACAATTGTGGGTCAACATTACTTGTCGCCTACGACGAATATATCTGATGATACGGGAACTAAATGAATACTTGGACAAATAGAGCAAAAAAAAGGTCGCTTGAAAAGAGCTGCTTATTTAAAACGGAATGTTCTAGAAAGTAGAGTCAGTGTATTTCAAGAAAACAATCAATGCCAATAACAAAAATAAAAGTTAAGATAAACAAGATACAATGATATTTTGTTTATCTTAATTGTGTTGAGGTCAATCTTTTTATTAAAAGACAACGTTTACGTGAACACCCAGCACGACAGCATCATTATACAAATTTTTGTAGGCTCCAACTTTATGAAAATATTCAAAAACGGGCATAACTTTAATTCCTCTATATACCGCCGCGCCATAGTTAACTTCAAATACCATAGCATTCGTTTGTGCGGCTTCGGCATTATTCAATAGGCTGAACGTGCCATTTTCCATAAAGGTGGTTCCTTGGGACATTTGATAACGTTGTGCACGTCTTAAAGAGCGTGGAATGGTATAATAGGTCATCATAAATCCAATTTGGTCATAAGGCCGTGCATGCCAAAAACCACGATCTAGCAAACCAATATTATAAAAATCTTTGAAACTGCTTGTAGATGGAGACTGATGGTTCCAATTGGCTAAGACATATAAACCATGATTGTCCATTGGGTCGTTTCTGTAGATCATTTGTCCAAACATGATCCAATATTGTGAAGCATTGTCCCTTTTGCCAGTTTCCGAAACTTGAGATGACCAAGTATCATATTTGGTGGTATCATACCCAGCACCAATATGATAATATCCATTTAATTGTTTCTTGCCAAAATTAGAGATATAGCTAAATTCAACGGGAATAAAGGCGCCTGTCGCATGTTTCGTTCCCCATGATAGTCCTGCTGAGCCGCCTTGTCCTGTTTCACCAAAGGGGGTGCTTTCATATGCACCAACTGCAAAGCTAAATTGTTCAGAAAAATTATATATTATCCTGCCTGACCATACATTGTTTGGCCATGCGGAATATCCTTGTTGTGAACCCATACTGGTCATCTGATTACAGGTCGAAGCAGTAACATATTCACAGGCAAAGGGACTGACGGCAAAATCATCACCTGGATTAAAACGTCCTACTTTTAAGTTAATTTTATTATTCCATAATGCTTGTTCTGCATATAAATTATATAGGCGTAAAAAACGATCGTTACTGCTGCCATAGATTTCTTGGGCTTGCATGAATGGGTCGCCAACATAATCTGTGCTAGCATTTCGTCCCGCAAGATTCATTAAAATTAAATGGGTTGAAAATCCTTTCCAACCAATCAATTTGTCCCAATCCATATCCAATGCAAATTCAACTTCGTGCGCATAATCAGCCCCTTTTTTCTTACCACCACGAACCACACCGACGGTTTCACCGATGTAGCTCAGCCCAAATTGTACACCATATTGCTCTAGATATTTATTTGCCCCCGTAAAAAATAATTCTTCGTCCGGGTCAAAGGCTGTATCAATATGATAAGGTATGGGTTCTGCGGGTGGGGTAACATTATTTTTGATAATGGATTCTTTATCTTTGGAAGTTTGTGCCCCTGTTATGTTGTCTTTATTCGTTGCAAAATCTGTTTTTGCAAATGCACTCGTAGTAAAATGACAGCTTAATAGAAAAGCAGAATATATATATACAGTTCTCAGACAATATTTAGTAACCATACAGATCAACCCATAATGAAATGTTAATTTATGCAGCAAGTAATAAAGGAATACCCTTGTTATAAAAGTAACATTTGCATATTTGACTTCAAATCACTTTTATTGAAATTTTAAAATATATTTATTTATAGTAATATAATTGCTATAATTACATTCTATTTATGCAATAAATATAATCGTTTCTTGAACAAGAAATTAAATACTTACTGGTTAAAGAATTTTTGAAGTTTTACAATATTGATCCAGTAAGATTATAAATATCAAAGCTTTCTCTGAAAATGTAATCATTGTATATTTGATATTCTTTCTTTAAAAAACCTTACAGTATATTCAGAATACTCTTCGATTGCATCAAGCAGAGAATGTTCTGTATTACCAATAATTTTTAATGAGTCATTGAATGTAATCAATGAACCTAACTGAACGGTATTATTAATCTTATTCACTATTTCGGTATAAGATGATCGAATATCTATTCTGCAATAAATTTCACGGATTTGATGATATTTATAAGAAATAGTAATAGAATTTGAATCATAGTTTCCAAAAAAGAGGATGTCTTTGTTCCAATGTTGTTCAGGGGGAAGATACGTAATTGAATTTAAGAAGTTTTCAGAGCAATATTGGGTAAACCAGTCAATATTATTAAATTGATCTTCAGAGATAGACCGAGGGATAATTCCATCATTATGTTGTATAATCGTTTTGTAAGGAAGCAACCAAAATGAAAATTGTTAGACTGTTATGATTTTATTTATGAAAATGATTTTAAAAAGTAAATATAACTGGGAAAAAATTACCTATCTATAAAATAATGTGAAACAACAATATAAAATCGCAGTTAGCAATTTTTTCCATAGAATAATGAATACATGTTTCTTTAAAAATTACATGGTAATCCTCTCTTTTATTCCCGACATAAAAACAGTAAACTTCATTGATTAATATTTTACTGACAAAGACAGGATCAACAGATGCAATCTACTCGTATTCCCGCCACCATTATTTCTGGTTTTCTAGGTGCAGGAAAAACCACATTGTTGCGTTCTTTAATGGAAAAAACAACGCATAAAAGAATAGCGATTATTGTGAATGAATTTGGCTCCTTGGGCATTGATGGGGATATTTTAAAAAATTGTGGTGTTCCTGGCTGCACCGAAGATAACATCGTGGAATTGGCAAATGGGTGTATTTGTTGCACAGTCGCCGATGAGTTTTTGCCAACGATGGAAGCTTTACTTGATCGCGAAGATCCACCAGAGCATATTATTATTGAGACTTCTGGATTGGCATTGCCAAAGCCTTTAATCAAAGCGTTTAATTGGCCAAGTATTAAAACCAGAATGACCGTTGATGGTGTGGTGACTTTAGTTGATTCTCCTGCAGTAATAGCTGGACAATTTGCGGATGATCCTGAGGCCGTGGCACAGCAACGGGCGGAAGATCCTTCTTTGGACCATGATAATCCTTTGCATGAAGTTTTTGAAGATCAACTTTGTTCTGCTGATTTGATTATTTTAAATAAAATTGATTTAATTACACCAGAACAAGCACAACAATTAACGCAAGATATTCAAAAAGAAATTCCTAAAGCAGTTAAAATCATCCAAGCATCGAATGGAAAACTTGATCCTGAAATTATTTTGGGTATTAATGCGGGTGCAGAAGATGATTTACAGTCTCGTCCATCTCACCATGATGGGGAAGGTGAAGATCACGAGCATGATGATTTCACCAGTTTTGTGGTAACGATTCCAACTGCGGATAATCCAGAAACATTGGTTCAAAAATTAATCCAAGTTGCCAATACACATGATATTCTACGGATCAAAGGTTATGTGAATATTGCCAACAAACCTATGCGTTTAGAAATTCACGGTGTAGGACAGCGATTTAACTATCATTTTGATCGCGCATGGCGTGCAGATGAAAGTCGTGAGAGTAAATTGATTATTATTGGCGAAACAGGGATAGATCAAGATGCTATTCAAGCTGCGTTGCAATAGTGTTTGAGTAGTTTTAGTTATTATCAAAACAAAACGAAATAGCTATTAAATGTGATTTATTTTAAGAAAGGCTAAAGAAAATGGGTAATTATGTCACTTTAGCTGTAGCTATTTCAACTGGTTTTATAGGTATGATTACTTGTATTATTGCCTATTCTCAAATGAAAATAGCGAGTGCAAAAGTCAAACTTGATTTATACGAACGGCGTTTTAACATTTATGTAACTGCGTTAAATTGTTATCGGGCACTTTATAAAAAACAACCTGAGGAAATAGCAAAGTATACATACGAGTTAATGAAATCGTGTAGGGAAGCACAATTTCTTTTTAAAGAAGATGATGTTATTTATGAAATTTTAACTAAAATGCACAGAAATGGTGGTATAATTGAGGGTTATCGAGAATATATCAGCCAAAATGCGAATAGAAGTAAAGTTAATTCGGATATTTTTCACAAAGATTCTGTGAATGCTTTGAGGGAGTTTGAGAAAAACCTTATGGATCTTGAAACAAAAATAAAACCGTATATTCAATTTGAAAATGTTAAAGGTTGGACGTTTTTTTAATGAGTTACTTAATATTTTAAAAGAGACTCTAAATGCATTTACTGGTTCGTGAAATTAAAACTTTGGATGAGCAAGCGCCTGCTGAGGATTTGCAACACGAGCCAGCGGATATTTTGTTTTTATCTTTTTCAGACAGTGACCTCAATATCATGGGGCATTGTTTGGAAAAGTCAGAGTTTCAAAATGCTTCCATTCGATTGGTGCCTTTAAAGCGGCTTCGTCATCCAATGTCGGTGGATATTTATGTTGAAGAGACCTTAAAAAAAGCAAAATTTGTGATCCTTCGGCTGTTGGGTGGCATTGAATATTGGCGCTATGGCACAGAGGAAGTGGTTGCCACTTGTAAAGCCCATCACATCCCTTTATTGGTTCTTTCGGGTGAAGGATATGATGATCCAAAATTAGATATGCTTTGCACGCTCCCTCCTTTATTATTAGCGCAATATAAACGGTTCTTTTATGAAGGCGGGATTGATAATTTTATGCATATCTTGCAACTAACAACACATTATCTTGCACAAAAATCCTATCAAGCCACCCCTGAAAATCTACCAATGGTCGGCGAATATTCCTTCTCATTGCCCGAAAAAGAAAATCAGCCAATTGTCATTATTTTATTTTATCGCACGCATTTATTGGCTGATAATATCCAGCCCATTGCTGCATTGGCTGCTCAGCTTGCCGAGAAAAATGTCAATATCAAAGGGGTCTATATTTCTTCTTTAAAAGATCCGATGGTTTCTTGCTGGGTTGCAGATTTTTTTCTTAAAATCAATCCAAAAGTCATCGTTAATGCGACTTATTTCTCTATTCAACAAGATGCAGAATTCTCGCTTTTTAAACAAACAAACGTGCCTGTGTTACAAGTTTTACAACCAGGAAATACAAAAGAATTATGGGAAAGCAGCTTTCGTGGTTTGTCTCAAACCGATCTTGCGATGCAGGTCGTATTGCCAGAGTTGGATGGAAAGTTATTAACGACAGCTATTGGGTTCAAAAAAGAGACAAATGATCAAATCCAGTATGATCCTTATCCCGCAGGAATTGAACTGGTTGCTGATCGTGTGATGGGATGGATGAACCTTGCCACGAAAGCAAACAAAGATAAAAAAATAGCGTTATTCTTATCCAATTATCCTGGTGTTGGTGGCCAAGAAGGACATGCGGTGGGATTGGATAGTTTTGCCAGCTTGTACTATATTTTACAATGGTTAAAAGAGGAGCAATATGAGCTTTCCGAGCCTATTCTTTCGATCACCGAGTTAACCGATAGTTTATGTCAAAAAGCAGCTTCTGTTATTTTAACGATTGATGAGTATAAACAACTTTTTTCTGAACTTCCGGTAGCGTTTCAAGACACTGTTTTAAAAACCTGGCCTCTGATCGAAGATGATGAAACCGTTCAAAATGGGTGCTTTAGTTTACGTCATTTTACCCTTGGAAATATTATTATTGCTATTCAACCTGAACGTGCCACATTAAACAATCATAAAACTTTATATCATGATCCAGATACGCCACCATCGCATGGTTATATTGCCACTTATTTATGGTTACGACAAAAGCAGAAGATTGATGCAATGATTCATCTTGGCACGCATGGCACGATGGAATGGTTGCCTGGCAAAGCAACTGCTTTATCCGAGAATTGTGCGCCTGCTGCTTTATTGCGTGGGGTGCCAGTGATTTATCCTTTTATTGTCAATAATCCAGGTGAAGCCGCATGTGCGAAAAGACGACTGGGTGCTGTGACGATTGGTCATTTGACCCCCCCTGTGAATAAAGCGATATTAAGTGGTGAGGCAGCGGAATTAGAACGGCTAATTGACGATTATGCCGAGGCGGATGGATTGGATCGCAGGCGTAGTCAGCTTCTTATTGGTGCGATTTTAGATAAGGCGGAAACTTGCGGGTTACTAAGTGAAACTGGCATTAACCGTCAGGAAACTGGCGATGAAATTGCGCTAAGCCATCTTGATGCGTATTTATGCGATGTGAAAGATTTACAGATCAGAGAAGGCTTGCATATTTTTGGCATGCCTCCAGTCAAAAAAGATCAACTTTTAGAGAATATCAAAGCCTATGCGCCTGGCAAAATTCATGAACTTGAACAAAAACTTGGCCAATGTGCAGAGCAAGAAAAATCGGCTCTGTTAAACGCATTATCAGGGCAGTTTATAGCACCAGGCCCTGCGGGTGCGCCCACACGAGGACGCTTGGATGTTTTACCAACAGGGCGTAATTTATATACAGTTGATCCACGATCTATTCCCACTCAAACCGCTTATTTGTTGGCGCAAAAAGCAGCCGAACAATTATTGCTGCGATATATGCAAGAAAATGGCGATCATTTGCGCCATCTTGTCATCGATTTATGGGGAAGCACGAACCTTAGAACTGGCGGTGAAGACCTTGCTTTGGCTTATATTCTGATGGGTGCCAAACCGTTATGGGACCCAACATCAGGCAGAGTGCATGCCATAGAGATTATTCCTTTGCCAGAGATGGATCGACCGCGTGTAGATGTAACTTTGCGAATTTCTGGTTTTTTCAGAGATGCATTCGAAGCACAAATCAATAATTTTGATCAAACCGTTGAAGCAATTGCAAAAAGAGAAGAACCTGCGGAATGGAATCCGTTGGCAGGTCTTTATCAAACGACACCTGATCAAGATAAACATCAGGTATTAACGCGTATATTTGGTACGGCTCAGGGTACTTATGGCACAGGAATTGAGCAACCTTTAACGATTGGCAATTGGCAAGAGAAAAAAGAGCTTGGTGAATCATGGTTAAAGAACTCTGCCTATGCTTATGGTCGAGATAAAGCGGGGGAATATAACCAAGAAGGGCTTTCTGATCGATTAAAAACGACGCAAGCCTTTTTCCATAGTCAAGATCATGCTGAAATTGATTTATTAGATAGTCCTGATTATGCCGCTCACGAAGGGGGATTTGCAGCCGCAGCCGAGCTATTTGATAATCGCCCAGCTTTATATCATGCCGATACTTCCAAAGCAGAAACGCCTAAAATCCGATTGTTGGTGGAAGAGGTCAATCGCATTACACGAGGGCGCGTTGCTAATCCTGTTTGGATTAATTCTATGATGAAGCATCATTATCGAGGGGCTGCGGAAATAGCACGTTCAGTCGATGCTTTATTTGGTTTTGCAGCAACGTTATCCCACCGTTTTGATCAACAGTTTAATTTGGTTTTTGAAGCAACGTTAGGGAATGAAACGGTGAATAATTTTTTAGAACACGCCAATAAAGAAGCTAAAAAATCCATACAAAATCGTTTTAAAGAAGCACGAGACCGTGGGTTATGGCATCCGCGTTCAAACAGCGTGGCAATGATCTTGGACGAAGAATAAGACATGAATCATATTCGTCGAGGATGGTGTCCTTCTTTGTATAAGCCGATGGAAACAGGGGATGGTTTCCTGTGTAGGATTAAACCTTTTTTTTCCTCAATGACCAGCGAACAAGCAAAGATTATTGCGGAATTATCTGAACAATACGGGAATGGATATATAAACCTTTCCCAAAAAGGAAATTTACAATTGCGTGGGTTCACGCGTGAGAATATTGATCTTGCTATCCCTCGGATTATCAAAGCACATTTGGGATCAAATGATGCGATGATGGAGGAAAAGCGCAATATTATGATCTCGCCGTTGTGGGATCTTGATTCCTCCCGGAATCCTGAAGCCTATGCTATTGCGGTTGAATTACAAAATGGATTAGAAGATCATCCAGATATTCACCCTTTAACAGGAAAATTCAGCTTTTTGATTGATGGTGGAGAGTATTACGGATTACAAAACATTTATGCAGATGTGAATATTCGATTTTATGAGGGGCATTGGATTATTCAACTTGGGCAGAACGAACAAGTTATACAATGTTCACGCCAAGACTTAGTCAAAATCATCTTAGGAATCATACAATTTTGTAGGAAGCATCAGTTAAAACGCTTATTAAACTCAGGAAATGTGCAACTTTATTTACAGCAAAATTTTCACCCAACCATTAAGTATATAAATATTCATCAACATAATGCTTTACCAATTGGTTCATCGCAGCTTTCTGCAACATCAATCGTTCATTTAGGGGTTCCTTTTGGATTGTTGAGGGCAAGTCAGTTATTGCATTTGGCAGCTATAGCAGATCAATATGGAAACAGGACTATTCGCTTTACACCATGGCGTAGCATTATTTTGCCTCATTGTTCTCCAGAGGCTTTGCCTGCTCTTTCTGATTTCATAATTACCCAAGACGATCCCAGATTGTATATGACAACATGTCCAGGAAAACCATTTTGTATACAAGGACAACAAGCAACGATGGACGCTGTTTCTTCTTTGGTTCCAATTTGGAAAAATCAGAAAAGCATGATTCATATATCTGGCTGCGCCAAAGGCTGTGCTTCACCTCAGATAAATCCTATTACCCTCTGTGCGACGAAAGAAGGATATAATCTGATCTTTAATGGTAAAGCCGATCAAGAAACGCCTTATCAAAATCTCAAATTGACAGAAATTATCAATTTGCTACAAACAGAATTTCTTTCTTCTCATTAAGAAAAGTAGTTATTGATGCCTTTATATGACTATATCCATGATGGACAAGCAATTTATAAGCAATCTTTCGCAACCATTCGTCGTGAAGCTAATCTATCCAAATTTACAGAAGATCAAGCGAGGATTGCTGTGCGGATTATTCATGCCTGTGGTCGTATTGAAATTACTGAACAACTTATGTTTCATCCAGATGTCATTACCGCGACAGAGAATGCTTTACAACAAGGCAAACCGATTTTTTGTGATGCCGAGATGGTGGCGCATGGAATTACGAAACGGCGATTACCTAAAAATAATGAAATTATTTGCACATTAAACCATCCTGATACGCCAATGCTTGCACAAACTTTACAAAATACGCGTTCCGCGGCTGCGATTCACTTATGGGGAGATGCTTTGGAAGGCGCGGTGGTTGTAATTGGAAATGCCCCAACGACCTTATTTCATTTAATCAATCTTTTGGAAGCAAAGAAAATTCCATATCCTGCGGCGATTATTGGGGTTCCTGTTGGTTTTGTGGGGGCAATGGAATCAAAAGATGCTTTGGCAGAATGGGGAAAAGTCCCTTATTTGATTGTGAAGGATCGTCAAGGGGGTAGTGCGATGGCGGTAGCTGCAATTAATGCGTTGGCACAGAAACAGGAAATATAAAGGGATGCATGGGCATTTATATATTCTGGGCATGGGCCCGGGCGATCCTGAGTTGGTAACACGGAAGTCAGAACGAATTTTACGACAAACCACGCTTTATGCCTATTTTGCTAAAAAAGGTGAAATTGGTCACGCAAGAAAAATTGCGGATGATATGTTAACTTCACATCATTACGAATTGCGTTTTGAATATCCCATCACGACCGAAATTCCTCATCAAAGTGATGAATATAAGCAGGCTCTTTGTTTATTTTACGATCAGTCAGCAAAAACGATCGAGCAATATCTACAAAAAAATCAAGATGTTGTGTTGTTATGTGAAGGCGATCCTTTGCTATATGGCTCAGCTATGTATATTTTAGAACGATTACAGCCCAATTATACGACGCATATTGTCCCAGGTATTACAGCGATGAGTGGATGTTGGAGCGCGGCTCAATTACCGATCGTGAAATATGAACAGACGCTCACTGTTTTGCCTGCGACATTACCTTTGGAAGAGCTTATTGCTAAACTTCGTCTTTGTAATGCGGCTGTGATTATGAAAATGGGGCGTAATTTATCCAAAGTAAAACAAGCCTTACAAGAAACAGGTTTAATTGATAAAGCCATTTATATTGAACGTGGCACTCAAGCTGCAGAGAAAATGATGCCTCTAACACACTACACAGAACCTAAAGCGCCGTATTTCTCTTTAATTTTGATTGCTGGATCTTAACGCTGATGAGTGGACATATTTATATTATTGGTCTAGGTCCTGGGGATCAAAATTTACTAACCATTGAGGTTGCTGATTTATTACCAACATTAACCGATATTATTGGCTATGGTCCTTATGTGCAGCGTGTTCAGGTGCCCGATACAGTTCAAAAACATAGCTCTGACAATCGTGAAGAATTAGACCGTGCGCGTCATGCATTATTATTGGCACAGCAAGGGCATCGTGTTGGTGTAGTATCCTCTGGCGATGCAGGCGTTTTTGCGATGGCGAGTGCTGTTTTTGAAGCGATTGACCATGGTGATCCATCGTTTAAAGAAACCGAAGTGACGGTTTTACCTGGAATTTCTGCCATGTTTGCGGCTGCCTCTCGGTTGGGTGCACCATTAGGACATGATTTTTGTGCGATTTCCTTGTCTGATAATCTAAAGCCTTGGGAAGTTATTCTCAAACGCCTCAGATTGGCTGCTCAAGCTGATTTTGTCATTGCGCTTTATAATGCTGTTTCCAAAGCACGTCCTTGGCAGTTGGATACAGCATTTGAGTTGTTAAGAGAAGAGTTGCCCTTGGATATTCCTGTAGCATTTTGTCAGGCGATTTCCAGAGAAAATGAGCATATTGAAATTACCAATTTGAAAGATGCCAAAGCCTCTATGGGGAATATGCAGACCCTTGTTTTGATTGGCAGTCGATATAGTCAATTACTGACGACCCAACAAAAAACATGGTTTTATACGCCAAGATCAATCAAATGATCCTTTATTTTATACAGGATAAAGCATTTTTCTATCCTGTATAGACGGTTGTTTTATTATTCTATGTTTTGTCTTTTATACACAATATAAGAAATCAGCCAAGCGATAATAAATAATCCAATAATGGCATAGCCTAAATCATTAAAGTTACTTCCCAGCGCACTGATCCAATCCCAGAAAAATCCTGTTAATTCCAGTTGATCGGCCAGTAATCCCAAAGCTTCGACACCGCCAATAAAAATAGCGACAATAATTGAAACCAATGTAATGGACATATTATAGAATAATTTACGCATGGGTTTCACAAAAGCCCAATCATAGGCTTTGAGCATCATGATGCCATCAGATGTATCCACCAGAGACATTCCTGCGGCAAAAAGAACAGGAAAGACCAAAATTGATTCAATAGGAACGCCTTTGCTAGCTTGGGCTGCGGACACACCAAACATGGCTACTTCGGTTGCGGTATCAAAGCTGAGGCCAAATAATACCCCCAAAGGAAACATATGCCATCCTTTGGTTACCAGTTTAAACATTGGACGAAATAGTCGTGATAAGAAACCACGATTATTCAATAAAAGATCCATATCTTCATCAATATAATTGCCACCTGCTTTGACGCGTTTATAAGTTTTATAGATTGAGATAAAAATATAGATATTCATAATTGCAATAATCAGCAAAAAGGTCGATGAAACTAACGTTCCGATGATGGCTGAATATTTTTGAAAACTGCCAAAATTATTTAATGTATTGGCAGCAATCGCAACCAAGGCTGCGGCAATAAAAACGACGGTTGAATGTCCCATGGCAAAAAAGAAACCAACAGAGACAGGTCTTTGGTTCATTTGCATTAATTTTCGGGTGACATTATCAATCGCCGCGATATGATCGGCATCCACGGCATGTCGTAGCCCGAGGCAGTAAATGGTTAAGGAAATGCCGAGCAAAGTCGGACTGTCATAAAAAGCGATGAATGCCCATATCCAAGCCCCAAGATTAATAATGGCCAAGATAATATAAATGGTGATGATGCGAGCTTTTAAATTCGGTGAGCTCTCATCAAAAAGTTGTTTAATAGCGGTAAACATGAAATATGCCTTACGGTAATGTTCATGTCATTATGAAAAGAAAAAAGAGGCAATAATGGCATCTTTTTATCCCATCGAGGCACCCCGCCCAATGGTTTCACGTTGACGAATGATGATGGCAGGTCTCCTGACTTCATAGTATGCACATTATTTCACCCTTCCCAGAATATATATTCCAGTGGGATTACAGAAATAACCAACTATTAACAGTTGCGGGGGCAGCTATAGATTTGCACTATATTCCCTATTATTCCAACGGAACCATCAAATGGGGTTATAGTCTTTATTATTTTAAAAGACTATAGGGATTTTATGATTTTTTATGGTTGTGATATGAATAAAATAGTTTGTTTTGAAGTAAGGATAGAATGATGACTTGCCAACCAACAATCAGGATAAGTATTGTAACATTATTAATGTTTACGACGATAGCCAAAGCAAAAGAGCCTGTTCATTGTTATGGCTATCTCACTGAAATGGTTAGGAGCAGTAATTTTCCTGTGCGTGAAGTGACTAAGGATAAAATCAATTTATTGATTGATGAAGATCAACCTAGCATGATTACAGCACAAGTGATTTATGATGTCACTCGACAACCAGATAATTCGAGTTTCACCTCTATTGGTTGGATTAAATATGATGTGGCAAACCATATTCTATGGAATAATTCAGCAGATTTAAACGAGCATCCCGTTAAATTATCATTTAATCAGAAATATGCAGATGGTTTTGACCAATGTCGTAAATAGAAGAGTGGATTATGATAGATTATATATATTCTTTAACTAAGCAAAGAGTTTACGCAAAAATTAATTATCAAAAGGAAGGGAATATTGACTATTATTATAGTGCAAATCTTTTAGAATATTGTTTTCCTGAGGAGTTAATGACATTAATTACTGAATATAATGGTATCGTTGAAGATATGGTCATTTCGTTGCTTGATATCATCGAAAAGAAAATTTATACTAAGTATGATTTGGTTTTATATAATAGTAAAACCAGAATATTTAACTTGTCTATTCCTCAAGATAATAAAATGTATTTTTTCACTAAATATCCAACATCTCGAGGTTTTAGAGATCAATATTAAAATTTGTGATTAATAAATATTATTAAAAAATAATGTTGTCTATCTAAAATATTTTGATTTAAAAAACTGGCCTTTCGAAAGTAGCTAGAACCAGTCATATGACTATTTTATATATAATAATAACTAACGTTTGTTGCTTTTATTTAAAAAATCGCTATTTACTATATTTACAGGAAACAATAGAAAAAGCCATTCCTAAGTTCAGATGGCTTTGTTGATGTATTAAATTGCTACGCTAGATATAATATCAGGTTGTAACATGTGATATTATAATTTTACCTCATCAGGCAATGGTTTTCCTGCAAAGAATAATCCCAATGAATTTAATATTTTTTCTGCTATTTTTTTAGATGTTTCATAGGTTGCACCTGCAGAATGTGGAGCCATTACGATATTTGGCAGGTCTTTTAATGCTTGTGGAACATGCGGTTCATTGGCAAATACATCTAGTCCAGCACCTGCTATTTTCTTTTGTTGTAAACATTCGACCAAAGCCTCTTCATCAACGGTTACGCCACGACCAATATTAATTAAAAAGCCTCGTTCACCGATGGCTTCGATAATTTCTTTATTGACGGCTTTTCGAGAGTTATCCCCACCGCTGGCTGCTATAATCAAAATATCGGATTGTCTAGCTAACTCTAATAAAGATGGCACGAAATTCCATTGTACATCCGTGTGCTGATGACGTGCCGTATAGGAAACGTCGTTATCGAACGCAGCAATTCGTTGTGCAATGGCTCTGCCAATTGGGCCCATGCCCATAATGCCGATCTTTTTATTGGAAACAGAAGTGCCTTGATAAGGGCAACGTTCATTTTCCCAACGTCCAGCACGGATAAATTGATCCCGTAATGTTAATTGACGTGCCACATCCAATAATAAACCAATCGCCATGTCTGCAACGTCTTGTGTGGGGGCATTGGTCGCGATACTCAGTTTAATATTTCTTTGTTTAATGAGCTCTATGTTGACATTATCATACCCAACCCCATGAACTGTAATAAGCTTTAGATTAGGCAATTGATCTAGCATTTCAGTCGGCGCGCCAATAACCCCATTCGTAATCACTGCTTCGACTTTGCTTAAAATATCAGCAGAAGGCAGATCGTCGATATGAATATGATTGGTAAATTGTTGATTGATTTGTTCTTGGATAGATTTATTCATCGGAACAAGTTGTAAAATATTTGGTTTCATTATTCATTTGTCCTTAATCTATTAAACGGAATAAAATGTTCATGTTGAATGTTGGTTAATTATAGGCATATTATGAGCCTCTTTGTAAATTTAATTAAAAAGTAAGTTGAATGTGATGATTCATTTTATTCTTGGTGGTGCTAAATCAGGGAAAAGCCAATATGCAGAAATGCAAATGAAACAATATGCTCAACCCTGGATATATTTAGCAACGGGCAGAGCTTGGGATGATGAAATGAAACAAAAGATACAACATCATCAAGAGCGTAGAGGAACGGGATGGATTACTGTTGAAGAGCCTATTCAAATAGCAGATTATTTAAAGCAACCAAATCATGCGCCTATTTTAATAGATTGTTTAACATTATGGTTAACGAATTTAATGATGGATGAAAGAGATATAGAACAAGAAACCATACAGCTCGTTGACGCCTTGCAATCGTACGGTGGGGATATTTTTATCGTCAGTAACGAAGTTGGGCAAGGAATTGTTCCCGTTGAACCCATGGCAAGGGCTTTTCGGAACTATGCAGGGATATTACATCAAAAAATAGCCTCGATTGCGGATGATTTTACGTTTATCGTGGCGGGCTATCCAATGAAGATGAAATCACAAGAGAGGGATATATAATGACAGACCATGATGCTGAGTTGCATAAAAAGAAAATGCAGAAAAGAAAAGAGTTACAAACAGAGCTTGTATCTTCTAAAACAGAAACCAAAGGGCTGGTGATGGTGCATACAGGTTCTGGCAAAGGGAAATCGACAGCTGCCTTTGGATTAGTATTCAGAAATCTAGGCTATGGTCGCAAATGTGCCGTTGTTCAGTTCATTAAGGCTCCAGAGTGGCAAACGGGTGAACGAAAAATGGCAGACAGGTTCCCCGATTTATTAGAATGGCATACGTTAGGTGAGGGCTTTACATGGGATACGCAAGATAAGCAAAAAGATATTGCCTCTTGTGCCAAAGCCTGGGATGTTGCGTTGAAGTATTTGCAAGATGAAGAAATTGCGTTGGTCGTCTTAGATGAACTGAATATTGCATTACGGTATGATTATATTGCGATGGAAAGGGTTTTAGATGGCTTGCGGAATAGACCTTCCATGCAGCATGTGGTTATTACAGGGCGCAATGCTAAGAAAGAGCTCATTGATGCAGCAGACTTGGTAACCGAAATGAGCTTGGTTAAACATCATTTTGAAGCAGGTGTAAAAGCTCAAAAAGGAGTTGAATTTTAATGGTACGTGCCTTGATGTTCCAAGGAACAGGTTCCAGTGTTGGTAAATCGGTATTGGTTGCTGGAATTGCCAGAGCATTAAGGCGACGAGGCTTTAAGGTTTTACCTTTTAAGCCTCAAAACATGTCTAATAATGCTGCTGTCACCAAAGAAGGTGGTGAAATTGGACGTGCGCAAGCATTACAAGCGATGGCTTGTGGTGTGGAACCCAGTGTGCATATGAATCCTGTTCTGTTAAAACCGCAAAGTCAAGTTGGTTCACAGATCATTGTTCAAGGTAAAGTGTGGGGGACAGCCAAAGCCAGAGAATATCAAGTTATAAAATCTCAGTTAATGCCTTATGTATTAGAGAGCTTTGAAATTTTATCGCGACAAGCAGACATTGTCTTAATCGAAGGGGCAGGGTCTGCATCAGAAATTAATTTAAGAGAACATGATATTGCCAATATGGGGTTTGCTCAAGCCGTCAAAGCACCTGTCTTTTTAATCGGGGATATTGACCGCGGTGGCGTTATTGCGAGCCTTATTGGTACGCATGCAGTTTTACCGCCAGATGATCTAAACTTAATTAAAGGATTTATCGTGAATAAAATGCGGGGTGATCCTTCTTTATTTACAGAAGCAATGGAATGGATCAGCCAACAGACGCAATGGAAAAATATTGGATTACTTCCTTATTTTCCTCAACTCAGTCAATTGCCAGCCGAAGATGCTGCAGATTTAAAATCTGTTACTCATCAAAAACAACAAGGCAAGCTCGTTATTTCTGTTTTACTTTTACCAACGATTTCAAATTTTGATGATTTTGATCCGTTAAAATATGAGGAAAACGTTCAATTAAATTTTGTAAAAGTAGGGGATGTTATTCCTAAAAACTCGGATGTGATTATTATTCCTGGATCTAAAACAACAATTAATGATCTACAAGCTTTATATGAAACCGAATGGGACGTTGATATCAAGGCTCATGTAAGACAGGGCGGTTATGTGATGGGGATTTGTGGGGGATATCAAATGCTGGGCAGAGAGATTGTTGATCCACATGGTATCGAAGGGGAAGTGCCTCAGATTAAAGGATTAGAATTAATAAATATATCCACGAGATTAGAGCGTTCTAAAAAGTTAAATGAAGTGAAAGGCAAGCTTTTTATTGAGGGCATATATTGTTCAGGATATGAAATGCATTTAGGTACAACAGTCCATCATGGTGCTTACACCCCTTTTGCTAGATTAGAACAAGAAAAATTAGATGGGGTTATCTCAAGTAACGGTCGGGTCTTAGGAACTTACCTACATGGAATTTTTCACCATAATCAAGCACGTCAAGCTTTGTTGCATTATTTTGGTGTTTGCACGAGCAGTTGTGATTTTTTATCACAAATCGAAGATCATTTAGATCAGTGGGCCCAGCACATTGAACAGAATCTAACTATAGAAACTTTATTACAATATAGTTGATGTAAAAAACCTCCCTAAATGATTAGAGAGGTCAAGTTAAGTAGTTAGGTAGTTAATAAAAGAGATTAAGTAAAGGAAATAGATGGTAATCTCTAAGTAGTCTGCAGTTATTGATTACTGGTATAAAAGCCAGTAAATGATAACCATATTTATGTATATCCTTATTTTATGTAGTTTGGCAATAAGATTTTTTCGATAAAGAAGATAAAAAAGTTCATTATTTACAGTTTGTCAATAACTATTATATGGTATTAATTAATTATTTGTAATAATAAAATGTAATATTTATTAATGAAATCTTAATTACTTGATAAAAATATTAATTTTTAGTAATTATACTTTTGGTTAAGACATACAACGATAATAAAACAAATAAATAATATAAATTACAAGCTAATGAAAATAGTTTTAATGCATTGTTGAGATTACTTTTACTTACTGTTTTTCTTCCTCTGCCTATCCAAGGGGTATTAATCACGGTATTTTGATATTGACGTGGCCCTGCAAGATAAATGGATAAACAAGTTGCCATTGCTGCCTCTGGCCATCCAGCATTGGGCGAATTATGTTTTTTAGCTTCATGAACAATAAATTGAAAATCAGCGATTGGGTGTTTGCTGGCTGCCAAAATAATCCATAATGCAGAAAGTCTAGATGCTGGATAGTTCACATAATCATCTGTTTTAGCAGCAGCATATCCAAAAAATAAATGTTTTTTGGTTTTATGTCCAATCATACTATCGGCTGTATTAATGGCTTTATAGGCAATAATCCCAGGTAATCCACCAACGCACCCCCAGAATATAGGGGCAGTAACACCATCTGAGAAATTTTCAGCAAGGCTTTCGATAGCAGCCCTGGCAATGCCTGATTGGTCTAATTGTTCAGTATTTCTGCCGACAATTTGGCTGACTGCATGACGGGCAAGGTTAATATCAGATTGGTCAAGTGCGTTTGCTACGTTTTGAACATGTTCGTGTAAAGATCGTCTGGCAACAAAGATGCTGCCGATCATTCCAGAAATAAGATATGCAATCGGTTTTGGCAGAAAGTTAAAGATGATTTTTTGTAACAAATAACCAGTTATACTCGGAATGGTTACTGCCAACCCGAGAGCAATAAATCCCTTTCTTTTTTGTTGTTGAGGTGCCTCTGTGGGATGATTGAATTTTTTATCTAACAAACCGATCAAATTGCCTATCCACACAATGGGATGCGGAATTTTACTATAAATTTGTTTAGGGTCACCCCATATTGCGTCAATTAAAATAGCAATAGCCATTATTTTTAAATGGCGTAAAAGCAGTGTTTGGATAACATAAATAAATAGTTTTTTCATTAGTTCTGATATGACATGATGCAAAAAGTTCGATAGATGGACTATATCAGATTTTTATAAAAAGGATGCGTAAATCACAATGATTCATGGTGGACAGTTACAAGAAGCTAAACAACAATTTCCTGAATCTGTGTTGCCTTGGATTGATTTGTCCACGGGGATTAATCCTTATGCTTATTCATTTTCATCAATTTCGACTGAACGTTGGACAGAATTACCGAGTGTTCACGATGAATTACAATTAAGAAAAATTGCAGCACACTGTTACGGGGCAAAGGATGAAAACTATGTGATTGCAGCCCCTGGCACGCAAATTCTGATCTCTTTATTGCCTTATATCTTTAAGGCAAAGCAGGTTTGTATATTATGTCCGACTTATATGGAACATGTTAACTCTTGGCAGCAGGCGGGGATTCCAGTGCATCAAGTGGCTTCGTTAGAAGAATTGATGAAGTTTGCGTCACAAGATCAAGTGGTAGGCGTTATCTGTAATCCCAATAATCCTGATGGGCGATTATTTTCAAAACCTCAGCTTCAAGATATTGCGAATTACTGGGCGCAGTTTAAGAACCATTTGATTATTGATGAAGCCTTCATGGATTTTGAAGGGAAGGGTGCAGGCAGTTTGCTACCTCATCCTGCATTGACGATATTACGTTCATTTGGAAAAACATATGGATTGGCTGGGGTGCGTTTAGGATTTTTATTATCTAACCCTGATCGTATAGAAAGAGTGAGACAAATGTTAGGGCCTTGGGCTGTCAGTGGGGTAGCCTTACAGATCGGATTACAAGCTTTGCAAGATCAATCTTGGTTTTTGGAGTCTCAGCATCAATTATCACTGCAAGTAAAACAGCTAGACCAACTTTTTCAAACGCATCAATGTCAAGTTGTTGGAGGCACGCATTTATTTAGATTGATTGAATACCCAAAGGCACAAGCATTATGGGAATATCTTGCCACTCAAGGCATTTGGGTACGAAAGTTTGAATATAATGAGCATTGGTTGCGCTTCGGTTTACCTCATAATCAACAATGGGATAGAGTTCAAAAAACGATTAAACATTATTTTGCAGCAGGCTGATCTTGCAGGTAAAGTTGCTGAACATCATGGGTCAAAGCTGCTCTGCTATCAGGATTTGTATATAACATATGACCGCCTTTATAGAGCTTTAAATTGATACGGTTTTGGTTAACAGGCATCTGATTGATAATCCATTGAGAAGAGGCAAAAGGACAAACTAAATCAAAATAACCATGGGCAATAAAGAGCTTCATTGATGGATTTAACGCCATTAGTTTGCGCAGAATAGGCATCCCACGGACGATAGAAAATCCATTATCTGTATAACTCCATTTACTATTCAAAGGCATGTTTAATAAATTATACGTTAAAGGGGTTTGAAACCTAAGCTCTTGCGCTGCATAGGTTGCAAACATGCCCCCATAAGCCTTGCCAAACCCTGATAAAACAGGCTCTGGACTGTCTTCATTATTCGTCCCATCCGGATAAGGATCATTAATGGTCAGTGTATAATCATAAAGGCTGTGTAATTTCCCATCGCGGCTGCGAATGTCATGTGCAGATGGATCTAATACAGCTTTATGTTGCGCTATGATTTCGGTAGGCAATCCTGTTTTTTGGCTGAGTTCTTGATAAAAATTTTGTTGATTTTGGGTGGGAATGGGATTGATGATTTTTGCAAGATAGTCGTTCATCGCATAATGATAGGCTTCTTTGATTTTATCGCTTGTAAGTTGCTGAGTCTTTTCAAGATGGCTGGCAATGTAAGAGGGCAAGATAAAAGCGTTTGCCATAGGGTTATCCGATTGATCTAAAAATCCCATTTCTATGGCAGGGGAAATCATAATGATGCCTCTGACAAAAATATTTTGATTTTTTTGCAAATCATTGGCGACCAAAATAGATCGTAACCCACCATAACTTTCCCCGACTAGCCAAACAGGTGGGTCTTTTCGATCAGATTTGGATAAATAGAGTTGAATCGCTTTGGCAAAAGTCTTTGAATCTTGTTTTGAAATATAAAAATCTTTAGGGGCTTTGTCTGGATCCGCAGAAAGACTATATCCTGTATCCACGGCATCAATAAAAACCATATCGGTGAAAGGTAACCAGCTATCTTTGTTGGCTTCTCTGATGGCATGGGCGCCATCTGTGGGGTTATTTTGCGGAAAATTAATCACTTCTGGCCCTGCGGCCCCCAAATTTAAAAAAGAACTGCCTGCTCCAGGCCCACCATTAAAAAAGAACGAAATTGGGCGATTAGAGTCCTTGATATTATTCATTGTGTAGGCGACAAAGAATAGTTTTGCGGTGATTTCTGCTTTGTCATTACGGATGAATAAAGTGCCTGCATGCGCTGTATAAGGAATGGTTTGATCTGCAAGGGTTAATTTATGATGCGTGATTGTGTCTTGGGGTAAGAGGGCAAAGCGATTTTGGGCAGTTTGCGTATCGGTATTTTCTACATAAGGTGTATTTTTCAAAGAAGATTTTGAAATGGTTTGTGCAAATGAATTGAGGTTCAAAGATAATATCAAGGCACTGGTAAGACATGACGTGAAGAAAAGTTTTTTCATTGGATTAAGCTTACCTATGACAAGAACATTAAAGATTAGTAAAAATGATAATTGGAAATAATATCCTATCAGAATAAATCTAAAAAAATAGACCAATCAAAAACTATTATTATGATAATAGTTCGTTACGGTTCACTATATTTTTAGAGGATTTGTTACAATAGTGCCTTATTGTCGCCTAAATTATAGACTTTTCTATGCACAAGTTCATTAGAGAATAAGGTATTTAAATTATGACAAAGACATCAAAAAAAGTTTTATTAACAGCAAGTCTATTCAGTGCGTTTATTGCAGTGGGTGCTGTATCTCAAGCAAATGCCCAAGGTGTGTTACAGAATTTGCAACAAAGAGAAGATAATTTGCATAATAAAATTACGGAACATAATAAAAATGTTCAAGATCGTATGCAAAAGCAACAAGATCAAATAGATCGTTATAAAAATGCAGGTAAAGATCAAAGAGAACGTTTAGAAAATCAAAAAAAAGAATTCAAAGATAAACTCGAAGCTCAAAAAAAACAAAGACAAGAAGAACTAGATCGCTATAAAGATCCATTAAAAGATCAAAAAAAGCAATTTGAAGATAAGAAAAATCAATTCAAAAAAGATATGCAAGATAGAAAAGAACAATCTGTGCAAAGACAAAAAGAACAACGCCAGCAATGGAAAGATCTGAAAAATAACACAAAACGTGATGTAAAAGATCTATCAAGTCCTTTTGGTCGCTAGTTTAGCCAAAATAAAAATTTAAAAGCTTCATTTTTCTATTGAATAAATGAAGTTTTTAAATAAAGCTGATCTGGTATTCATTTCGAATTTTTGTTCTCATTCTATTTTATAAGGTAATTGTTTATGACAAAGTTATCAAAACATGCGATCCTTTTGGCTGGTGTTTTCAGTGCGTTCGTAACCATTAGCACTGTTTCTTCTCAGGCTCAAAGTCAAGCGCCATCTGCTACTCTTTCTGCAACACCACAGAAAATGCCTGCATTATCAGCAGAACAACAACAAGAAGTTGTGGCCGCTCAGGCAAAAGCACAAGCTGAGATGGATCGTTTTAATAAAATGACACCAGCAGAACAAAAAGCATACATGGAAAAAGCTCAAAAACAAGCGGATGAACAGTTTGATCGTATTTCAAAGAATTTAACACCAGAACAAAAAACAGCGCTTGAAGCAGCAAGAGTTAAGGCAAAAGCTGAAATGGAACGTTTTAATAAAATGACTCCAGAACAGAAAAAAGTCTATATGGAAAAAGCTAAACAGCAAATGGGTGTGCAGATCCAAAATATGACCCCAGCACAACAAAAATAAGTTAGTTAATTATTGAAATACAACTTATTATTAAGGCCTATATTAAATAGGCCTTTTTATATAAAGACTTGTGTCGTCTATATGAATAGATTGATGGAACAAATGGGTTCAATAGACGAGTTTTTATAGTAGCGATTGTTACTTTTAGTATGGATAGCTGATAGTATAATTAGCCTAGAGCAAGAAATAAACTCTTGAAACTACTAGAAATCAAAATAAAGCTTATACAAAGCGGTCTATGGTACAGCAGAGAAAAATTTATATAGATACTTTGAAAAGACAATATGTTCCGAAACAATATGATTATTTGTTTTTCAAGCATTTACAGGCGTTGATATTGATAATATCTATAAAAAAACCATCTATAATTCTTTATAGATGGTTTTTTTGATAGGCTCTGAAATCTAACCGATTTTAAAGGCTAAATTTTTATTTTCTTCTTTTACGAGAGGAGCTTGCGCTACCTCTTGCAGCGGATGGTGCAGCAGCAGATGGTCTTCTTTTACCAGAACGTTCACCTTCTGATCTTCTGCGATCGCCACCACCACTTCTTTCTCTTCTTTCGCCTGTTTCAGCGCCTCTTTCACCTCTTTCTTTATCACGGCCTCTGCCGCCGCCATATCCTCCGCGTCCATTTCCTCCGCCGCCATCTCTTCTGCGGTCACCACCGCCACGGCCTTTATATCCGCCTTCTCTTCTTCCTTCAGAGGGAGCAGCAGGGGTGGATGGAGAGATTTGGACTTCATCATCTTTGATTCTTGAAATAGATTTGTTAAAGTCAGCGACTTTATCAGCAGCAATTTCAAATTTAGTTGCTCTGTCAGAAATACGAATAGAACCAATATCTTTTTTCTGGATATTCGCAATTTTACAAAGCATTGGAATTAACCATTTTGGATCGGCATTATCACTGCGTCCTACGGGCATTTCATACCAGCTGCCTGATTCAAAAGAGTGTGAATCAGATCGACCATCGCGATCACGGCCTCTGTCATCCCTTGATCTTTCTCTGTCAGAACCAACGGAGCGTCTATTTTCAAGAGAAATAGGGGTGATTTCTTCTGGGTTAGGTATTGTAGTACGATATAAAGAAATAACAGTATTCGCTAAATCATTAATAGAAAATTTAGAAGTAAGTTGATCAATTAAGATTTGATCTTCACCAAGAACCTCTTTGCTGTTTAATAAAGAAGGATGATTTAACAAACGTTCATTATCTTTTTCATGAATAGCAGTGATGCTTGGTGCTGTTTCCCAAGTAGCAGCCACTTTGGCCTTGCGTAATAATTGTTCAGCACGATTGCGTTGGCTGTTTGGAACGATTAATGCACAAACCCCTTTACGTCCAGCACGCCCTGTACGTCCGGAGCGGTGAAGTAATGTTGCGTGATTGGTTGGAAGGCTTGCGTGGATAACTAAGTCCAATGTTGGTAAATCTAAACCACGTGCTGCAACGTCGGTTGCTACACAGACACGAACTTGTCCTGTGCGTAGGCTTTTAATGGCTTGGGTGCGTTCTTCTTGTCCTAAATCACCAGACAATGCAGCGCAAGAAAATCCGCGTTCGATCAATGCAGATTGCATATGGCGGACTAATTCACGAGTTGCACAGAATACCATTGCTGTTGGACTATCGATGTAACGCAATAGATTGACAACAGCATTATCGACTTCTTTAGGATGAGTAACAACGGCATGATATTCAATATCGATATGTTGAGCTGTTGAAACGGTATTAATACGAATTGCGTTATTTTGATAGCGTTTTGCTAATGATTCAATTGCTTTATCAATGGTTGCAGAGAACAACAACGTTCTGTGTTCATTTGCACAAGCAGATAATAATTCTTCAAGCTCGTCACGGAAACCAAGATCAAGCATTTCATCTGCTTCATCCAGAACCATGACTTTTAAGTCAGACAAATCTAAATGGCGGCGGCGAACATGGTCGCATAGACGACCAGGCGTTCCAACAACGATATGGCAGCCACGTTCTAATGCAAAAGATTCTTTGCGAACATTCATTCCACCAATACAGGTAATAATTTTTGCATTTGTATCTGCATAGAGCCAGGTAAGCTCTTGATGAACTTGCAGCGCAAGTTCACGAGTAGGGGCAATAATAAGCGCCTGTGGTGCACTGGGTGCACTAAAATGTGTTTTGTTTCCCAAAAGAGTTGGGGCCATAGCAATACCATAAGCTACGGTTTTTCCTGATCCTGTTTGTGCAGAAACCAACAGATCTTGATGAGGATCTTGTTGTTCTAAAACAGCTTGCTGAACTGGGGTTAGCGTTTTGTAACCTTTATTTTCAAGAGCTTGAGCAAGTGAGGAATTGATTTGTGTAAACGGCATCTAAAAATCCGATAAAGTTTATTTATTCTTAAAATTTAAGAAAAGAGAGACATAAGTGGATAAGTCACTATTGTAAAAGTGATGATCCAAGGAGAGGTGATCGTCAAATGCAAAGGCAGGATGATTGTGGGAGCAGTCAAATACATTAAAACCTGAAATGTCATATGAAATATTTTGGTTTTTTATCTATAATCGATTTTACCAAAATGTGATAGATTAAATTAATCTGCAAAGATTACTGCATAATATATTTTTTTTAAAGAAATATCAAGGAGTAACCCTCATGAAACGTTCAGAAATTAATCAAGCGATCAAAGCAATGGAACGAATGATTGAAAAGGTTGGCTTTTCTTTACCTCCATTTTGTCATTTTACCCCCAAAGATTGGGCGGATAAAAATCAAGAATATGATGAGATTCGTGATAATTTATTGGGTTGGGATGTTACCGACTATGGCAAAGGGGATTTTAACAAGATTGGCTTTTCGTTAATTACATTGCGTAATGGTAATTTAAAAAATAAAAAATATACGAAAACTTACGCAGAGAAATTACTTTATTTAGAGGAAAGTCAATATTCCCCTATGCATTTCCATTGGAATAAAATGGAAGATATTATTCATCGCGGAGGCGGGAACGTGCTGATTCGTGTGTACAATTCTACCAAAGATGGAGCGTTAGACAAAGTCAATCCAGTCAAAGTTCACTGTGACGGTCGGGAAAGAGAAGTTCCAGCAGGTTCTCAGGTTAAATTAACACCAGGGGAAAGCATTACCGTCTATCCTTATATGTATCATGATTTCGAGATTGAAAAAGGAACAGGCCCAGTTTTATTGGGCGAAGTTTCTATGTGTAATGATGATGAACATGATAATCGTTTTTATGATGAGATGGGACGTTTTCCTAAAATTGAAGAGGATGAAGCACCTTATCGTTTACTATGCACAGAATATCCAAATGCTAATTAATGATTGAAGCAAAGAAAAGCCTGTAATGAATAAGGCTTTTCTTATTGAAGATGAGTTGGATGTGTTGAATATGATCTTTGTTATCGCAGTGATTCTTTTCGGGCTACTTGCTATTCCTTTTGCTAAAAAACAAGCAGCGAAAAAAGGAAACGAATTTAGGTTAATAAAACATCTTGTAAAGATAGCAGTGCTTGCTGTTGCAGTGCTGATCGGTGGATTGATTAATGAGCTTTATCTGAATCCTTCAGAAAAACCAGTTGCTCCAAAACCTATTCATTTACCAGCCAATATACAAAATAATCTTCATCAATAAGCTATATGTCTATCGATCTTATAGTAAAGAGAGTTAGCTGTAGGATGATAGGAATGTTATTATTGCAGACCAGCAGCTAAATATTCTATTAGATAATCCTTAAACGAATTGTTCAATTTATTTATAGGTTTTCGGCCAGGATCAAAAAAGCAAATAGGGACTTCTTGTGTTTCTTGATTTAATTAAGAATAATCAATACAAAGTACTAAATCCCCCTCGTCAAATTCCAAAGCGATAAAGTGATGAGGCAGGTCAATATCGTCTCTTAAATATTTTATAAAACAAACAACATCACCAGAAGTATCCACTTGGTTTGGAAACACTCCAGATAAACCAGCTCCACCACCCATACCAAGCCATCCAAAATGTTGTAAAAATATTTTGTACGAGTTTGGAAAAGAAATCCCCAAAATCGTTTCAGCTTGCTGAATCGTAGTAAGATCAACGGGCTGCCCAGTTTCTACTTCATCATCATGTTCTTTATTTTTTGTATCAATGTTTTTATCTGATTAATCATGATGCCTCTATATCAATATCCTATGATAAGTTCATGTAAAATAGTATTTATGAAAATACCATTGTTTCATACTCTTTTTGTTGTCAGTATCTGAAGCATTCATGGAGAATATGACCTTATGGTCAGAATTTTCATTTTGTTATGATATAATCTTCGCCATTCCATTGCAAAATAAATGACGGGCCACAAAAGATATCTTTCATCCCATTATGTATTGAGTTCATAATTCCTATGGTTGTACACATATAGCTGACAGGAATCGTTGCATTGGGCCCTTTAAGAATAACATGAAAGGTCAATGTGGGGTATGAATTCAGAGCCTGATTTTGAACAATACAGTGATTATCGTCAGCGCATGCCACGGGTGGTGCTGATGCATTATAAGAATACTCAATCACATCGTTTATCGTGTCATTATCAATGTCTGCATAGGCTTTGCCATCTGATGTTATTGTCTCAGGTTGTGCTTTTTTGAACGACGCGGCATCAACGACAATCGTCATATTTGTCGGTTTTGCAAACGCAAAAGCCATCGGTGCTAACAATAAAAGGAATAAAATCATTTTCTTCATAGAGTAATCTATTCATCCAAATTGATATCCCGTGATGGGTTTATGGAAAATAGTATCTTTGAAAATACATTGCCCTATGTCCTCATTCCCAGCTCCAGCAGCGACCATTAAAGGGAGTAAATGTTCTTCTCGAGGATGACAAGACAGCGCCTTTGGTGCTTGCAGCCAGTTTGCAAGATTTTGATTTCGTTGTGGAATATCAGGCGTTGAGATCGTATCCGTCAGCCATTGGTGAAATTGCTTTGCTTGTTCTGTTTCTTGTCGAGAAAAGAGATACGGTAAATTATGGTAACTCATTCCGCTGCCAAGAATAAGGATGTTTTCATCACGTAAAGGTGCTAGAATCTTACCCATTTCAATATGAGTTTGTGCGTCAAGAGAATGATGCAAAGAGACTTGAACGATCGGAATATTGGCTTCGGGAAACATCACTTTCAAAGGGATAAATAACCCATGATCCCACCCGCGTTTATACTCAAACTCTGTTTCGATATTCTGATTTTGAAAGAGAGCTTGAATTTTCCCTGCCAGTTGCGGATTGCCAGAAGCAGGATAGGTCAGCTCATAGGTATGTGTAGGAAAATCATAATAATCATAATAGAGAGAGGGGGTTTCAGCAGCATGGATTTTAATTGGTGTATTTTCCCAATGTCCTGAAATAACCACGATACTGTCAGGCGTTTGCGGCAATAGCTGAGGCAGTTTATTAAGGAAATTCCCCATATTTGTCCATACATCATGCGGATCGTCCATAAAAAAACAAGGCCCTCCACCATGAGGGATATAGAAAGTGGGTTGGCGTTTCATGAGGTTTTTCCTTGATTTTTACGTTGTGCTTGTTTCTCTATGATAAGATTCATTCTTTTGCGATAAGTATACAAATCTTCTAATAAGAAAATAGTAAAATCAAAAAGATCCTCCAAATCATTCGTATTTATTAATCCTTCATGAAGTGCAGTATTGCCGTCTAGTCGAATTTGTTCAGCAAATACGTGTAATCTTTCAGAGAAAATTCTGGTATTAAATAGAGTGTTTATTCGATTATATAAACTTTTCTTTTTATCTGCTTCTTCCGTCAATAAATCTCTTGTAACTGTATCTAAGCAAAGTCGTAGCATTGCAGCGCTTGCACAGAAACAGTCATACGCATGACATTTTGCAGCTTCATTAAATTTGGCTTTAATGCTATCAGGGACATGTTCTGGACATTGATATAATATATTTTCTGGTAGGCGAATGATTTTTTCGATTGTGTAGAAATCTTCTAAACTTGTATGGTCGTGTGCAATAATTTGATCTGGAGTTAATGAGGCAGTATGAGGGGTGTCGTGTATTAAAAATATAGTAGGCTCATAGCAATGTTTGCATATTGCAAAAATATAAATATTGTTAGGGTCAGAAAAGCTTTGATGGGCTCCTCTGACATTTAAAGTTACTTTACTACTTTGGCAGTGTGGGCATGTAGAAACTAAAAACATGATTAAATCTCCCTAATAAAAATATTGATTTAAGCCTTCCTCGCCACCACACTATAAATCGGATCTTTCCAAACTGTCTGATCCTCTGGGGGGTGGACTTCACCTTGATCGCAGTCTGTAAATCCTGCGCGGGTCAACAATACTTTAATCAGCCCTTGACGATCTTGATTCTCTAATGCTTGCCACAAAGCCGTGGCACGCAATGGTAAAAATCGTGAGGTAAAGGAAATAATAATCCGCCCACCAGGTTTTAATACCCGTAAGCACTCTTCCAGTGTGGTAAACGGATGACGCAGATATTCAAAAACACAGCATAAACAAATATAGTCTACACTATTATCTTTCAGGGGAAGCTCTGGTTTATCGTTGATGTCTTGTGTGATTTTGCGAGTTAACGCACTATTTTCTTTTAGAGCCTGAGGGTTTAAATCAATGCCGATCAAGTTTTCACAAAGAACCTCACTGGGCATATGACTGTCGGAACCACACATAAGATCAAGAATAGTATCGCTTTCTTGTATCAGAGTGTGATATAAGGCTTCGATTGCCTTATAACCACCTTGATCCAACATAGGAGGAACAGAGTGCTTTGTAAAATATTGAAGGTCACTTTCGTTACTTGCGATGTCGAAAGATCGGGGATGAAAATCTTTTAAGTGGTTCATGATGTAAAAAGTTAGCGCTTTTTATAATTTGTTGGTAAATTGAATTTATAGTCTATAACTGTATTTAGAAGAATAATGAACATTCCTTTTTATAAAATGCACGGTATTGGCAATGATTTTGTCATTATCGATAATTCTGTTAATAATATCGAATTGAATGAACGTCGAATCAAAACTTTATGCGATCGTCGTTATGGGATTGGTTGTGATCAATTAATCGTTCTTTCTAAACCAAAGGACAGTAACGCTGATATCTATGTGCGTTTTTTTAACGAAGGCGGCGATGAAGCTGGCGCATGTGGTAATGGATCACGTTGCGTTGCTGGTTGGCTGCATCATAAATATCAACGTAAAGAATTTACCTTGCAAACCAATGCAGGATTACTGCCAGTAGAGGTGATCGATAACCATACGATGAAAGTCAATATGGGACAACCCAGAACGAAATGGCAAGATATTCCATTGTCTCGTGACGTGGATACATTGAATCTGCCTTTGTCAGGCGATCCAGCAGCCGTGTCTATGGGGAATCCTCATGCGACATTCTTTGTAGAAGATTTATCGACAGTTGATCCTGTTTTTTCTGGCAAAATGTTGGAAAAAGATCCTTTATTTGCAGAAGGTGCCAATATTGGGTTTGTGCAAATGCTGGATCGCCAAAGCATGCGTGTACGTGTTTGGGAACGTGGGGCAGGATTGACCTTGGCTTGTGGTTCTGGTGCGTGCGCGTCTGTGGTAAATGCGGTTCGTCGTGGATTTGCAGATCGTTATTGTGAAGTCAAAATGGACGGTGGCAATTTAATTATTGAGTGGGACGAAGAAACCAACAATGTGTTAATGACTGGCGCAGTTCATTTCTCCTTCACAGGTCAATTTGATTTGGATAATTATCCTTTATGAGCGATAAGACACCGCAAAAACCTCAAATTCTGACCTTTGGCTGTCGTTTGAACCGTTACGAGAGTGAAGTAATGGGGCAATACGCAGACGGGCTGGGGGATGTTGTTGTTGTGAATACTTGTGCGGTGACTGCCGAGGCAGAACGACAAGCACGACAAGCTATTCGACGTTTGAATCGTAAAGATGATCAAAAGCGAATTGTCGTCACGGGATGTGCCGCACAATTAAATCCTCAAAAATGGTCAGAACTTCCTGGCGTGGTTCAAGTTTTGGGGAATGAGGATAAATTACAGGCAGAAAATTGGACGAACGAAGCAATTGCTTCTGGAAATCAAGTTTCTGATATTATGTCTGTTAAGCAAACGGCTGCTCAAGTTGTAACAGAATTTACAGGTCGCACCAGAGCGTTCGTGCAAATCCAACAAGGATGTGATCATCGTTGTACATTCTGTGTGATCCCTTTTGGTCGTGGGCCGTCTCGCTCTGTAACGATTGAGGGCGTAATCGATCAAGCCAGAGCATTGGTGGAACGGGATTACAAAGAAGTAGTGTTAACAGGGGTTGATATTGCCTCTTGGAAAAGTGACAAAGACGATCGGCTGGCTTTGGGGGATTTATGTAAGGCTGTTTTAAAAGCCGTGCCAGAGTTACAACGCTTACGTCTATCGTCAATAGACCCGATTGGTTTTGACGAGACATTATGGAAACTCTTGGCAACTGAACCTCGTTTAATGCCTCATTTGCATCTTTCTGTGCAAGCAGGCTCTGATATGATTTTAAAACGTATGAAGCGTCGTCATTTGACAGCGGATGTGGATCAATTGGTTCAAAAATTACGCTCTATTCGTCCAGATATTGGGTTAAGTGTCGATATTATTGCAGGTTTCCCAACCGAAGATGATGTGTATTTTCAAGAAACCTATGACTTCTTGAAAGAACAAGCTTTCCCTTATTTGCATGTGTTCCCCTACAGCGAGCGCAAAGACACACCCGCAGCACAAATGCCTGCGGTCGCAGTGGCAGTACGTAAAGAAAGAGCTGCAAAATTAAGAGAATTAGGGGGTCACTCATCAAAACAATTTCATGAATCTTTGATTGGTCGAGACGTTCATATTTTAATGGAAACCCCAGATCATGGGCATTCCGAACAATTTGCATTTGCGACTTTGCAAGGGGAACTCGCAACCCCCGGTGAAATAATTTCTGCCCGTGTAATTGCGGGTAATTCTGATGGTATAGTGGTGGAAAGAAGATAAATGGCACTCGGGTTTTTTTCACGGTTAAAAGAAGGCTTATCTCGTTCAACACAAAAGTTAGGTACGAACCTGACTTCTGTGTTTACAAAGCGTCGATTGGACGAAGAATCCTTAGCCCAATTAGAAGAAGTTCTGATCGCCGCTGACTTCGGTCCAGAAGTTGCGGAAAATGTGATTGAGACATTTCGTAAAACCCGTTTTGGATCAGAGGTTACGGATAAAGAAATCAAAGACGCGTTGGCCAAAGAAATTGCCAGGGTTCTACAGCCTGTCACCGTTCCTTTTAAGCCTAATCCAGAGTTAAAACCTCATGTCGTTTTAATGGTTGGGGTGAATGGTACTGGGAAAACAACAACAATCGGCAAAATGGCTAAATATTTTGGCGATCAAGGGTTAAAAACCATGATGGTGGCAGGGGATACGTTCCGTGCGGCTGCGGTTGAGCAATTACAGATTTGGGGTGATCGTGTCGGTGCCCCTGTGATTTCTGGCAAGCCTGGTGCGGATGCTGCGGGATTGGCGTTTGAAGCACTAAAACGCGCCAAGAATGAAGCTGCGGATATTTTGTTTATCGATACCGCTGGTCGCCTACACAACAAAAGTGCGTTGATGGAAGAGTTGGCAAAGATCATTCGTGTTATAAAGAAGTTTGATGAGACTGCTCCTCATTCTGTTTTGCTGGTGTTGGATGCTACTACAGGACAAAATGCGATTGAACAAGTTCGTATTTTCAAAGAAATGGTCGATGTGTCTGGGCTTGTTATTACGAAATTAGACGGCACGGCACGTGGTGGGATTGTGATTGCGTTGGCTCAACAATTTCAGTTGCCTATCCATGCTGTGGGCGTTGGTGAAAAAGCTGAAGATTTGCGTGATTTCTCGGCTGAAGAATTTGCAGCAGGATTAGTTGGCAATACGAATGTAGAAGTTTCGACGACTGAAGTTGTTGAAGAAAAAGAAGAATAATATAGAAAGTCAATGCTGATATTAAAAAAGCCGATCCAATAATCGGCTTTTTTTATGATGATAAATGATGCCGCTTTAGGCCAAAGCAGAATTATTCATCTAATAGATCTGCTGAGGGGTCTTCACTATCATCGGTCATCAATGCATCATTGACAATTCCAGACTTTTCACGGATGCGCTGTTCAATACTTTGCGCCATCTCTGGGTTATCACGCAGGAATTGTTTGACATTCTCGCGCCCTTGTCCAATTCGTTGACCGTCACAAGAGAACCAAGATCCAGCTTTCTCAACGATTCCAGCTTTCACCCCAAGGTCAATCAGCTCGCCTGTTTTACTGATGCCTTCGCCATACATAATATCGAATTCAACTTGACGGAAAGGAGGAGCCATTTTGTTCTTAACCACTTTAACGCGGGTTTGGTTGCCAGAGATTTCTTCTTTATCTTTGACCTGACCAATACGACGAATATCCATACGCACAGAGGCATAGAATTTAAGGGCATTACCCCCTGTTGTTGTTTCAGGAGATCCAAACATAACACCGATTTTTTGACGAATTTGGTTCAAGAACACTAAACAAGTATTAGAACGAGAAACAGATCCTGTCAGTTTTCTAAGCGCTTGGCTCATTAAACGGGCATGTAGTCCAACGTGACTGTCGCCCATATCGCCTTCTAATTCTGCACGAGGAACCAAGGCCGCAACACTATCAACGACCAGAACGTCAACAGCACCAGAGCGCACCAATGTATCGACGATTTCAAGGGCTTGTTCACCAGCATCAGGTTGAGAGATTAATAAATTATCAATATCGACACCTAATTTGCGAGCGTAAACAGGGTCTAGAGCATGTTCCGCATCGATAAACGCGCATGTTCCACCCAATTTTTGAGCTTCGGCAATGATGTGTAAGGCCATGGTTGTTTTACCAGAGCTTTCTGGGCCATAAATTTCGACAACTCGCCCTCTGGGAACCCCACCAACTCCTAACCCGATATCTAATCCAATAGACCCTGTTGAAATGGTTTCCACTTGAATAGATGGTTTCTCACCCATTTTCATAATGGAACCTTTACCAAAAGCACGTTCAATTTGTGCCAAAGCGCCATCTAATGCTTTATTTTTATCCATTTAATTCAATGCTCTTTTGTTATTAACGTTGACGATTATATCTTACTCAAAGAAAAGAGATTTTAAGACCGTGAGCGTTGGATATTTCACGATATATTTTGAATAGAGTATAGTCTTAATTCACTATTTAAGAAATAGAGAAGATTTCTTTTTGATATTTTGCAAAAATAAAAAACAAAGGGATTTATATGCCCCATTAATAATAAACCAAAGTGTAATAATAATAGTCGTTTAATATCTGATTATATATAGGTATCAATATGCTGGATGCAATAATTTAACGATGCAGAATTTGCTAAAGTTTTAAAAATATAACCCTTCAATAAGTTTAGAAAATCAGGTCAGACTAGAATACTTAAACATTATAACTATAAAAAATGCCACTTTCATTTTTGCAGAAAGTGACATTTATAAAGAGCATAAAATTATAAACTATTTATCGTTTACTTAACGCCAATCCTGCACCGTGAGGATCCGTATAAGCACGGCATTTGTTGGTATTTCCAGGTAATCCATCTTGACAATACACGGCATTCACGCGTCCTTGTGGTGTATTTGGATGTGCGATCGCAGAGTTTTCTGTATTTTTGCCTGAACTGAGTAAGTTATTTAAGGCTTCTGCTCCAGCGGCAGCGGCATCATTTTGCCCAGATGCACTGATTGCAGCAAGGAAGCGATTTTTATAAGTGGCAATGCCAGCAGTTAATAATGGTTGAGGGGCAGCATTCGGAGAAGCAGCTATGACAATGCCTGTTGTTCCTGCAATACGACCTGTTCCAAACAAGTTATTCATAGTTAAGGCACAAGAAACTGCTTCGCCATTTCTGTCCACCACGGTAAAGGAGGTAGATGCAGGAAGTGATGGCAACGTTCCGTCCCCGGCCTGACCTTCATTCAGTAACGCTTGTGCTTTTTCTTCTTGTGCTAAGATATCTTTCTTACTGAAAGAGACTGGATTATTGGCACGCCAAGAGGCAACCGTTCCTTGAGAAGTGGTCAAAGCGTTGCTTTGCACTTTCCATGCCATGCCCATACCCAGACCACCGTCAGCAGGTGGGGCGACTAGATAAAGCGTTTCTTTGTTGGGAAGCGCAAGGGATAAAGCAGGAGCTGTGGCAGGTAACGCATTTCGGAAATCAGCGCCACTCAAGCCACCACCAGCATTTTGTGCCCCGAGAATATAACTATGTGCCAAAGAACCAATATATAAATCAGAAATTCCAGCAGTAGTTAAGCGATCATAAATAATTTTTAAACGAGGTTGATATAGCATGTCACCCGCTTGTAAAGTTGCACCGTCTCTGCGAGTAAACAATTTTTGCATGGCTGGGTCTTGGAATAAAGGCCCTTGAACAGAAGCTAAATCACTTGCAAAAATATCGGACACAGTAACGCCATTGGCAGCTAAATTACTGGTTACTTGTAAAATATCGTTAATATCAGCTTTACCATTGCTGGCTTGCAGTAAATATAATCCACGTGCCATCATTGGGATTGCAGCGGGTCGGTCGGCATTTCCTTTGATCGCCCCTGGTTGAGGAAGGAAAAGGAAAGATTGAGCAGGTTGTTCTGGACGATATGCAACACATGCACCACCACCGCCTAAAGACGCACGGGAAGGAAGGGTTACAGTCAGTGCAAACCCTAGTGCAGCGGCTGCATCAGCAGCATTTCCACCTCTGATCAAAACATCTCGAGCAACCATTGCTGCTTGGGGTTCATCCGCAGCGATGCTGCCGACATATCCAGTGACTCGATCTTGCATGGCTTTGTTTTTTAAAGGCTTATGCCCCGTGCCACCACCACAGGCAGTGACAGACAAAGCCATGATTGAGCATAAGGCAATCGTTCCTGTTTTTTTAAACCAATTATTGCTGGTTTGAAAAGAATGAACAGGCTGTTTTAAAAAGGTGCAAGCTTTAAAAAAAGAATGACTATACAAGGTATGATGACGCTTAGACACGCGGTTGCTCTCCGATGAATAACCAGATAAAAATCAGGTTTAAAATTTACCGTAAATAGTAAATAGAATACCAATTCTATTGATAAGTTTTTTTTTATAACATAACAATGATAATCCTGTATAATGTTATATAACTTAAAATAAATTTACTGACCCATTCTAGGAGATTTTTAATGATATTGTCGCCGTTAAAGCGCTATTTTTACTTGCCACTATCCCTCACTTTATTATCGGGTGTAGCTTTTACGTCGCTTTCTGCTCATGCGCAAAATGCGAATAGCTTTAGTCCAGAGCAACGCAAAGAAATCGTTTCTATTGTTCGTGATGCGTTAAAAAAAGATCCTACTATATTAGAAGATGCCGTCGTTTCTGCTCAGAAAGCCAGAATACAACAAAAAGCAGAATCTGCAACGAAAACACTTGCTGATAAGAAGAATGTTCTGAACAATGTGTTACCAACCGACGGAATTATCGGCAATCCAAATGCTAAAAATACGATCGTAGAATTTTTTGATCCACGTTGCCCTTACTGTAAAAAAGTGCTTCCTGAGCTGATTCAATTGGCAAAAGATGACAAAAATGTAAAAATTATCTTTAAAGTGGTTCCTATTCTTGGAAAAGATAGTGAACTTCAATCAAGAGCCATTGCTGCTGCTGCGCGTCAAAATGGGTATGTTTTGATGATGAAAGCAATCATGGATTCAAAAGAAGAAATTACTGAAGACACTATTAAAACGATTGCTAAACAACAAAAGCTTGATGGTGATCGCTTAGTCCAAGACATGAAAGCAGCCTCTGTAACGCAAGCATTAGAAGACAATGTTAAATTATTGCGTGACTTGGGCATTGACGGAACGCCAGCATTGGTGATTAATGCGTCTAAGATTATTCCTGGTGCAGTCAGCTATGATACGCTGAAAACGATTTTGAAAGATAAATCTGCTGCACCTGCGGAAAGTAATTAATTACTTGATAGGGTTGAGTTAAAAAAAGCGACTAACTCGAAAGAGTATAGTCGCTTTCTTATTTTATAACAGTGCTTTTAATGCGTTGACCATATCATCCATCATGGTATCAGTATGAAATGGATTAGGCGTTAACCGTAACCTTTCTGTTCCTTTTGGAACGGTCGGATAGTTAATCGGAGTTGCATACAAAGCATATTCGCCCAACAAGCGTCTGCTGATTTCTTTACAGCGTTCAGCATCCCCAATCATGACGGGCACAATATGGCTTTCTGTTTGTATAAAGGGAATACCAGCGGCTTTTAGCTTCTTTTGAAACGTATGAACGCGTTCAAATAATTTCTCGCGCCGCCAATGCTGTTGGCGAACCAGCTTGATGCTGGCCAGGGCTGGGGCAACAATCGATGGGGGCAGTGCAGTGGTAAAAATAAAGCCAGAAGCAGCCAACCTTAAATATTCAATGATTTCTTTTTTCGCAGTCACATATCCACCATGAACGCCAAATCCTTTGGCCAAGGTGCCTTCGATTATATCGACTTGATCTGCGACTTGATCTCGTTCAGAAATACCACCACCTTGGTTGCCGTATAATCCAACCGCATGAACTTCATCAAGGTAGGTCAGTGCATTATATTTGCGTGCTAATGCACAAATTGCACTAATATCAGCAATATCCCCATCCATTGAGTAAACGCTTTCAAATGCGATCAATTTAGGTGCAGATGTGGGTGCTGAGGCAAGTTTTTCTTCTAAATCAGTTAAATCATTATGTTTAAAAATAATACATTGCGAGTTTTTAGCGCCTTTGATTCCAGCAATCATAGAGGCATGGTTTTGCTGATCAGAAAACGTTATCCAGTCGCCAGACATGCTGGTCAAGATCGTTTGCAGGCTGGCATGGTTCGAAACGTAGCCAGACACGAATAATAAGCCAGCTTCTTTTCCATGCAAATCGGCTAATTCAGCTTCTAAAGCTACATGCAAAGGATGTGTCCCTGCAATATTACGGGTTCCGCCAGAACCCGCACCATATTCTTGGATCGCAGAGATGGCTGCATTCATGACTTCGGGTTCAACACCCATTCCTAGATAGTCATTGGACGACCATACTGTTACTGGTTTTTCAGATTGTTTGATGTTTCCTTGATCGTATACAGGATATTGTGAGGATCGTCTGCTTAACGAGGTAAATCGGCGATAACGTCCTTGCTCTTCGATTTCTTGTAATGCGGTCTGACAATATGCGTAAAAAGGATGCGCTGGTCTCGCATGCTCTGTCACTGAAGCTTACTCCTATAAAGATAATAAAGACTCTTTCCCAAGTGCATAACGATGTAAAGCGCTTTATTATTAAGATGTAAAGCGCTTTATTATTAAATAGTATGTTATTGGATCGTTACTTGAACCACATTTTTTTGAACGGAACCATCTGCTTTTGCAATCATATGGATTTGCTCTGGCCTTGCCCCTGCTTTGACGATGGCATTTGCAATATCTGCAGCATTTTGTTGAATTGTTTTTTGCATCTGTTCTTGTTGTGCGTCTGGGCTTTGAGAAATTGGGGTTAAAATCGTAACGATGAACATCGCATCTGATTTTCTTTGGAGAGCATCTTTGACCAAGCTGATTAAAGGTTTGGCCCATTGTTCAGAAGGCGTGCCTTGCACAATTTCAATCGGCGGTGCTGGTGGCGGTGGCGCAGGGGGTGCGGGTGGAACATATGGAATAGGTTTGCGTCCCGCACTTGGGTTAAAGGTTCTTTGGTCAATCAGTTGACAAGCACCTAGCATCAAAAGACAACTGGTGCTGAGAATGAATTGAGAATATCTGGTCATGTTTTATACTATTTACAAACGATCTTGACTGAAGAGTTCTTTTTTTTAAAAAAGGAGCTTAGATAAGTTATGCACTTAGAATTTTGCTTTTATCATATTCAAAAGAAGATTACCTGCAAAATAAACATGAAATTAAAAATAATTTATCAATACCAGCATAAATTACACACAGATTTACCATCATAAGAAATTATAAAATTTAATACAATCTTCTATTTGTAAAAAAAACGTGTAACTATGGCTCTGCTTTATAATTTTCGATTTCAATCAAAAAATTATTGACAAGTTTACAATAAGGCTCTCAGATTAATTTATTTCTAGAAAATCAAGAATTTTCAAATGATAAAAAAAGTCAATTTTTAACCTTTAGTTCATTAAAAAAATGTGACGGATTTTCAAAATTTGAGTATGATATTGAAAGCTTGATAAATTTACGGAACATGTTTTTAAGTTCTAAGTAACTTATATATCTTAAGGAGATTTTATAATCATGGCTATTAAAGTTGCAATTAACGGTTTTGGTCGTATTGGTCGTTTAGTACTACGTAGTATTATTGAAAAAGGCCGTACGGACGTAGAGGTTGTATTAATTAATGATCTCGGCAGTGCAGAAGCAAACGCACATCTATTAAAATATGATACCGTTCATGGTCGTCTTCCTGCAGATATTACGGTTGAAAATAACACAATGACCATCAAGCATGCAGGTAAAACTTTTGGTCCGATTAAAATCACTGCAGAAAGAGATCCAAGCAAACTTCCCCTACAAGGTGTGGACGTTGCGATGGAATGTACAGGTTTATTTACAAGCAAAGCTGCAGCGGGTGAGCTTTTAAAGGCAGGTGCGCGTAAAGTATTGATTTCTGCACCAGGTAAAGAAGTTGATGCAACAATTGTGTATGGTGTGAACCAACATGTGATTACAGGCGATATGACTGTGATTTCTAATGCTTCTTGTACGACCAACTGTCTTGCTCCGATTGCTAAAGTATTACAAGACACCGTTGGCATCGAATTTGGTAGCATGATCACCATTCACTCTTATACAGGTGATCAACGTACAGTGGATACATTGCACAAAGATTTACATCGTGCACGTGCTGCTGCTCAAAATATTATCCCAACAACAACAGGTGCAGCAAAAGCTGTAGCTTTGGTTATTCCTGAATTAAAAGGAAAACTAGACGGGATTGCCATTCGCGTTCCAACCCCTAATGTTTCCTATGTTGCATTAGAATTCGTTCCAAGCAAAATTCCTGGATCAATCGAAGAATTAAATGCATATTTCAAAAATGCTGCTGAAGGTGAATTAAAAGGTATTCTTGCGTATAATGACGAGCCATTGGTAAGCTCTGATTTCAACCATACATTCGTTTCTTCAACATTTGATGCAACTCAAACAGGGTTTATCGAAGGTGGTAAAATGATCCGTGTTGCTGGTTGGTATGATAATGAATGGGGATTCTCAACCCGTATGTCAGATACAGCAGTATTGTTAGGAAGCAAATAATCATGGTTGATCAAAAAGCATTTAAAACGCTTGATGATCTTGCCGATTGTAAAGGTAAAAAAGTCTTATTGCGCGGCGATTTGAACGTCCCCGTCCATGATGGCAAAATTTCTGATACGACAAGATTAGAGCGGCTCGCACCTACGATCCAAGAGCTTGTAAAAAGAGGTGCTAAGGTTATTGTATGTAGTCACTTTGCCCGTCCTAAAGGGAAAGTGGTTCCAGAAATGTCTTTGCGCCCGGTTGGTGAAGTATTGGCTTCTATTTTGAAGTTGCCGGTTGCTTTTGCTGATAATTGCATTGGCCCAGATGCTGAAAAAGCTGTGGATGCAATGAAAGATGGCGATATTCTTTTACTTGAAAATACTCGCTTTCATGCGGGTGAAGAAAAGAACGACCCAACTTTATCTCAAGATTTGGCCTCATTAGCAGATTATTATGTCGATGATGCGTTCTCTGCGGCTCATCGTGCACATGCTTCAACAGAGGGCGTTACAAGATATCTTCCTTCTTTTGCGGGTCGTTTGATGGAAAATGAACTCAATGCGCTTAGCCGTGCATTGGAAAATCCAAAACGCCCAGTCGGTGCGATTGTGGGTGGTTCTAAGATTTCTACGAAACTTGACCTTTTATCCAATATGATTGCTAAAGTTGACGTGTTGGTCATCGGTGGGGCAATGGCAAATACTTTCCTTGCGGCTCAGGGCGTTAAGGTTGGTAAATCATTGCAAGAAGCAGAAATGCACGATACAGCACGTGATATAATGGCAAAAGCGGAAGAAAAAGGATGTAAAATCCTTCTTCCTGTGGATGTTGTTGTTGCAGCTGAATTGAAAAATGACCCAGCGACTCATACCGTCGATGTGAACGCAGTGCCTGATGACCAAATGATTTTAGATGTTGGTCCTAAAACGGTTGAGTTATTGAATAAAGCACTTACTGAACTAAAAACATTGGTTTGGAATGGTCCGTTGGGTGCATTTGAATTTACACCATTTGACAAAGCAACCAACGCTGTGGCTCAAGAAGCTGCGAAATTAACCAAAGCTGGCAAGCTGGAAAGTGTTGCTGGTGGTGGGGATACAGTTTCTGCATTGAAACATGCAGGCGTGATCCATGATATGTCTTATGTTTCCACCGCTGGTGGAGCATTCTTAGAGTGGCTTGAGGGCAAGGCTCTTCCTGGTATTGTTGCTTTGACAACATTAGCAAGAGAAAGCTTTCCTTTATAGAATATTTAAAAAGGGTTGAAATTATTCAATCCTTTTTTATTGATTAAATTACAATACTACATAAATAATTGATTTCTTTTTAAAGAAAGGGCTTTGTTTTTATAAAAATTATGATAATTAAAAAGTGTATTTTTAATACATGTTTAATTTATTTTAATTAAAGAAAACAAATGAAACACTATGCAAAAAATGGTGTCATTAGCCATCTGACATCAGAAGATCTCGAACGGTTAAATAATAATCCCGTTAACCGAGTCTTGAAATGGATATTATTATTTACGGCTTTATGCTGTTTTATTTTAATGGGGTGGGCCACTGGTTATACTTACGATCATGCTCCGCCTATTCCTCAAAAGATCAGCTCTATAGACAATCATACTATAATCACCCAAGATGATATATATCTTGGGAAACAAGGATTTCAAAGAGCAGATTTGATTGATTATGGTAGTTTATATGGTATGGGCTCAATGTTTGGTCCTGATTATACCGCATTAGCTTTGGTTGAGCTTGCTAATGCCACTCAGAATTATCTAGCGCAAGAACAATTTAATAATTCTTATGAAAAGCTGCCAGAGGATCAACAGTTTCGTATTCAAAAACAAATGCAATCTATGTTGCATGGCGTTGATTTGACTCAGCAAGATGTAAAAATTGCACCCCCTTTTGCCAAAGCAATTGCCGATGTAAGAGAGCAATTGTCTCAACAATTACTCAAAGATGATCCAAAGGCAGGATATTCCCGCGCCAGATCTTTGGATGCAGTTGGTGCAAAGAATACGTCTGATTTTATTATTTACACAGCATTAACCTCTGTTGGACATCGTCCTAACAGTAATATTTCTTGGACACAAAATTGGCCTTATGAGCCGATTGTTGGAAATGTACCAACTTCTGAAACTTTTATATGGACGTGGGTTGGTATTTGCTTTGCTTTTGCAGGATTTGGGTTTGTTATCTTGATTAACAAACTTTGGTTATCTGGTGAAGATAAGGGAGCCATGGATCAAGTCATTGCAGGCTTTAATGGTTTAACTCCTAGTCAAAGAAAAGTTGGAAAATATTTTATATTTGTAGGTTGTATTTTCTTAATACAAATTTTAATGGGCGGATTAATGGCTCATTATTATTCAGAGCGTGCTGACTTTTATGGCTTTCCGATCGGAGAATATTTGCCCTTTAATTTTTTGCGCAGTATTCACTTGCAAACACCCATTGTTTGGATTGCTTTTTCGTGGATAGGAGCGGGATTGTTTCTTGGTCCAATTGTCAGTGGTAAAGAAGCAAAATTTCAAGGGGTATTGGTCGATATTCTATTTTATGCTTCCGTCGTCGTAATTGCTGGTATCGTTGTTGGTAATTATTTCAGCCTTATGGGATATATGCCTAAATTATGGTTCTGGTTAGGAAACCAAGGGAATTCTTATTTAGAACTTGGTCGGGATTGGCAATATGCTTTCTTTGGCGCGCTTTTATTATGGAGCTATCTTGTTTTTCGTGCATTTTGGCCAAATAAACATATTTGGCAGGAGGCGCGGAGGTCATTTTTTGTCGGTAAAATTCGCCTTGAACATTTATTTTGGATTTCAACAGTCAATATTGCTTTGTTATATGTCTGTGGCATGATTCCGATGTTTGAAGTTGGAAAATCCTATACGATGGATGATTTTTGGCGTTGGTGGGTTGTGCATTTATGGGTTGAAGAATCTTTTGAATTCTTTGCTGCTTGCGTGACTGCTTACTTGTTGATGGGTATTGGTTTGGTTTCCCGTCAATTGGCTGAAAGAACGGTTTATTTTGAGTTAATTTTAATCTTTCTTGGTGGTGTTATTGGAACGGGGCATCATATGTATTGGGCGGGTGAACCTTCTATTTGGATCCCAATGGGAAGTATGTTCTCTTTTATCGAAGTGTTGCCTTTAGTATTGCTAGTCATCGAATCTGTCGATCAATATCGTATTATTAATCAACATAATGAATTTCAATATAAGCTTGCTTATATGTTTATTATTGCCGCAGCAGTATGGAATTTTGTTGGCGCTGGTATTTTTGGGGGCGGGGTTCTTAATGCTCCTCTTGCTAATTATTATGAACACGGAACGTCTTTGACGCTTAATCACGCACATACTGCAATGTTTGGTGCTTTTGGATTATTAGGCTTGGGCATGATTTATTTCTGTCTACGTTATGCCGCTGGAAATAAATATCCGTTTATAGAGAGATGGGGATATATTGCATTATTTTTATTTAATATTGCCCTTGTTTTATGGACTTGGTTAACATTTTTCCCAGTGGGCTGGCCGCAATTAAATGCTGTTTACGAACATGGTTTGAATTTCGCAAGAAGCCTTTCATTCTATGACACTAAAACTCTTTGGCAATGGATGAGAATGTTTGGTGATATTCTCTTTGCGTGTGGTGCATTGATAATGGTATTTGATTTTCTTGTTAAATTAAAACCCTTCTTTATAAGAAATCGTTAATTCGTTTTTTTTAAATTATGTATGAAAAACCCTAGATGATTAGTTCTAGGGTTTTTTAATGGTATGTATAATGTTGATTATTGATATGTATATATATAAAGTTCAAAGTAATTCAATGGAGTAATTTATAATGCTTGATATTTGTTATTTAATATCAGCTTATGATCCAGATTTTTTTAAACATAATTATAAAATTAAATATGTTAGACATAAAGATTCACGGTAGCAGTATAGAAAGATAACTCAGAACTATATTGATGAGAAATCACTTTTTGCATATCAAGAGGATCAACCAAATGCGGTTTTTAAGAATATATATTATATTATTTCTTTTGTAGGTTTAGAAGGGACTAAAGCTTTATTTTGGAGCGTTTTCAAAGTCGGGCAAGTCACGCTAACGCCGAGCAATAGTTTTTTCTATGAACTTGAAGAAGTTAAAATCTTTCAAGATTTAAAATTCAGAGTTGTTGTTGAATGGGGAAAAGCTACGTTAAGGTGGCATCAATATCTTAATGAACATAATAAAAAACAACTGATAGAGGTTTATCCTCCTGGCTATATTGGTAATTTTCCAGGTTACGATAATATTATTTTATCTTTTGCTCAGTTAGAACGGTTGGTTCAAAACCAAGACGCAAATAAAGATTGGTTTTATGCTTTATCGAGTATTAGTGCTGTGTATTTAATTTGTGATAATTCTAATGGCAAACAATATATTGGCTCTGCTTATGGTAATAAAGGTGGTTTGTGGAAACGATGGACGGATTATGTTTATACAAAACATGGTGGTAACAAGCAGTTAAAGACTATTTATGAACAAAATGAAAATCAGCATTTAAATTTTACTTTTTCTATTTTACTCATATTACCAAAAGGGATGAGTAGTGAAGAAGTATGTAGATATGAAAATTTGTATAAAGAAAAATTAGGAAGTCGAGTTTATGGTTTAAACTCAAATTAATTGAATTTAACAATATGACAATATATTGACAATATATTGTCATATTGTTAAATTGTTGTCATTATGACAATGCAAACTATATCTCAACAAAATAAAATTATTATTGGACTTTTCAGAGCCTATCACGATATCAGCTTGATCGGCGATCAGTTGGCATCTGAGCATGGATTGACGACCTCAAAATGGAAAGTGTTGGGCGCAATACGGCTGGAAAATACCGCATTAACCGTGCCACATATTGCTCGACTGATGGGGTTAACCCGCCAAGCGGTGCAACGAACGATTGATGAGTTGTTAAAGCTGGAATACATCCGACAGCTTCATAATCCAGCGCACAAAAAATCCTTTTTGTTTCAACTGACAAGCTTAGGTGAGGAAACTTTTGACGCCATTAATATAGAATGGAATAAAATGGCTACAACCATTTTTCAAGATCTAAACCCTCATGATATTGATAGTACCGTCAATGTGTTAACGCAGATGATAACCAAAAGTGAGGCGATGAAATGACCAAGAAATCTCTGTTATCCTTCTCACATAGGACTGCTGGAATCATTGCTTTAACGATGTTGATGATCTTTTGGTTTTCAACGGTGATAACAGAGTTAATGGGTAATGTTGACTATATAAAAAATGTTAAATCTTGCATTCCTTACGGCTTCATTTTGCTTATTCCTGCACTGATGATCGTGGGGGGAACAGGATTTAAATTGGCGGGGAAGTTGCAAACACCTATTCTTCAAAAGAAGAAAAAACGAATGCCTTTTATTGCATTTAATGGCTTGGTGATTTTAATTCCTTGTGCTTTTTATTTGCGGTATCTTGCAATTCATGAACAATTTGATCTTGTTTTTGTATTTATACAAATAATTGAATTGATAGTAGGTGGCATTAATATTGCCTTGTTGATATTGAACGTAAAGGCAGGGCTACAATTAGTTAAAAATAAACAAGTCAAAACCTCAAAATAGTTCTGATTTTTTCCATCATATAGTATGTTGCATACGCTACACATTAATATTACTTTTGAAATATTATATTTTATTCTTATTATAGAAAGATAGTTTGTTATTATAAAATTATATATTTTGTAATTATAGTAAAATAGTAAGATTAAGATGATAGAAATTGAATTAGTCCAATTGAAATGTAAGGACGGAGATCCTGAGTATAATTTAGGCAAAGCATGTCATGCCATAATGAATTGTGCAGCTTCAACCGATTTATTGGTGTTTCCTGAAACTTATTTAAGTGGTTTTCCAACCAACGAGAATTTAAAAGCAATATCACAATCTTTGAACGGTTCTCATGTTCAAACATTACAAACACTTTGCAAAGAAAAGAATGTCGCCACTGCGATTGGCATGGCAGAGGAACACGAGGGTAAATTTTATAATACTACCGTGTTTATTACCCCAGAGGATGGTCTGCTTGCTTATTATCGTAAAACGCATTTATGGCTAACGGATCATGGTATTTTTGATGCCGGGGATCGGTATAGTTGCATTGAATGGCGAGGCATTAAAATTGGATTCTTGATTTGCTTTGATATTGAATACCCTGAATCTGCCCGTGCATTAGGAGAGCTAGGAACAGAATTATTGATCGTTACCAATGGGAATATGGATCCCTATGGGTTAACCCACCGCACAGCGATTATGGCCAGAGCGCAAGAGAATCATATGTTTGCGGTGATGACTAATCGTGTAGGTCATGGAAATGATGATTTAGTTTTTCACGGTGGTAGTTGCATGGTCAATCCCATGGGGCATTTGCTGTGCGAGGCTGGTCGTGAGGAATGTCACATCAGAATGACGATAGACCCTAAACATATGACTCAATTTGAAACTGAATTTAATTATTTAAAAGAACGCAGAATGCAAATAACGGGTCACAAAAAACAACATCATGCCAAGCATTCAGACTGGATTATTTCCTAATTATTCTTGGACTTCTTTTTAAACGATATATTTTTTAGGAAAAGAACTTGTGCCTCATTTAACACGAACTCTTTCATTAGCAGCGGTGGTCTTATTTGGTGTGGCTTACATGGCTCCCATTATTGTTTTGGGAACATTTGGAGAGCTGGCCAATGAAACCAAAGGCAATGTTCCAATGGCTTATTTGGCCGCTGCTGTTGCGATGTTTTTCACCGCATTAAGTTACAGCCATATGGCCAAAGCCTATCCCGTTGCAGGGTCTTCATATACCTATGTTCGTAAATCAATCAGTAATAAACTAGGGTTTTTAGCGGGTTGGGTTATTTTACTAGATTATTTCTTTATCCCGATGGTGATCTGGCTGATTGGGGCTTCTTTTTTGCATGACGCGTTTCCAAGTATTTCTTTGAGCATTTGGTTGATTGCTTTTATCGTTGTGACAACGGTGATTAATGTTATTGGATTAGAATTTGCGAAAAGTGTGAATAGTCTCTTAATGATTATTCAAATTTTAATAATTGCGGCATTTGTTGCTTTGAGCATTCACTATATAACAACGGATGGCACAACGCCCTTATTTTCGTTAAAACCATTTTGGAATGAACATGCACATTTATCCTATATCTTGGCCGGTGGGGCAGTTGCTTGTTATTCATTCCTTGGGTTTGATGCGGTTACGACACTTGCTGATGAAACAAAAGACCCACAAAAAACAATCCCCAGAGCGATTATTTTGGTGACGTTGGCAGGCAGTGTTCTTTTCATTGTCACCTCTTATTTTGTGCAATTGGCTCATCCTTCGTTTGCGTTTCAACATATTGATTCCGCAGCGATGGAAATTGCTAAAAAAATTGGTGGGGATGTGTTTGTTTCATTCTTTCTGATCGGTTTAGTGGTTGGGCAATTTGCGTCTGGTGTTTCTGCACAAACAAGTGCGTCACGTTTATTATATGCGATGGGGAAGGATAACGTCATTCCAAAGAATTTCTTTGGGAAATTAAATAATCGTTTTTCAACACCTGCTAATAATATTCTTTTATGTGGCGTGATTGCGTTGATTGGTACCCAAATAGATGTGTTAACCGCTGCATCTTTTATTAATTTTGGGGCGTTTTTAGCGTTTATATTTGTCAATTTATCAGTTATTAATCATTTTTGGGTCAGAGAAAAACAACGTTCTGGATTACAATTTCTCTCTTATCTCATTTTTCCGGTAATAGGGTTAGGAACAACTTTTTGGTTATTTATTAGTCTGGATAAACTCGCATTTACGTTGGGTATAATCTGGTTATGTCTTGGTATTATTTATCTAGCATTTTTAACGGATATGTTTAAAAAAGATCCACCAGAAATGCAATTTGATTAATATGATTGTTACCAATAAAAAAGCCCTTTATCGTGATGGTAAAAGGGCTTTTTAAATTGTCAAAATAGAGTTTAAACTATTTTAATTCAAACCATGCTTCGACTTCGACACACGCATTCATGGGTAAACAAGCCACTCCAAAAGCAGAGCGTGCATGACGCCCAGCATCGCCAAGGACTTCAACAGCAAGGTCAGAGGCACCATTCATAACAACCGCCTGTTGAGTAAATTCTGGAACGCTGGCAACAAAGCCACCAAGGCGAACCAGTCTCTTGATTTTTTCCAAGTCAACTAACGCAGCTTGAGCTTGTGCAAGGATATTGATCATACAAAAATGGGCTGCTTTGGCACCAGCATCGACATCGACATCTTTGCCTAATAAGCCTGTTGCGAATAATTTGCCATCGACCAAAGGAAGTTGACCAGAAATGATCAAATTATTTCCAGTTTGCACGGTTGGTACGTAATTTGCTACGGGTGCAGCAGGAGTTGGCAGAATAATTTTTAATGCTTTCAGGCGTTCTTGTATGGTTGGCATACTGCTTTCCTTTAACTAACCAATTTGAATTTGCGATTACGAGGATGCGGTGAAGAAGGAGGAGTTTCATCATCCTCTGGTAATTCCAAAGGTAACATAGGAACCATATCCTCACCAACATGTAAATTATTGGGCGCATCGGCAAGGGGTTCATTTAAATAAACGTCTGACAGCACTCTGAAACTATAATCAAGGAATGAGGTTGCATATAAAGCATTTGGGTCGCCTTCTACAGTGCCAGCAATTCCAAATCGACTATAGGCAAATTGCGTCACATATTCTTTCAAAGGAGCACCATATTGCAAACCAATACTGACAGCTTGGCTGACGCTCTCTAATAACCCTTTGACCATTGCGCTTTCTTTTGTCGCAGCAATAGAGACCTCGCCAAGGGTTCCGTCTTCATATTCCCCAGTGCGTAGGAATAGTCCACGGCCAGCAATACTTGCCTTTTGGGTAATTCCTTTACGACGTGGAGGAAGAGGCACTTTCGTTCCACGGGTCAGCATTGCTTTTGCTGACAAAGGATAGGTAATTTGATGCGGTCTTGCAGGCATATGGGTTACAAAGCCTGCCAATGCTTGGTGCATGGCATAATGGGCTTGCATAGAAGGTGGCGTTAGAATTTGCTCCCCAGCAAGAGAGGCTGCCAAAGCAGATTCTAAGGTTAATCCTTTATGGGCCAATCTGGCCAATGTACTGAAATTTAAGAAACCATCTTCTCTTAAAGGGGAAAAAATTGGTGCCAATCCACATGCTTCTGATCCCAGCAAAAGGTCACTTGGGTTGCCAGGTAAAGAAAAGCTGGTATCAATTCGTTCCAAGCGAGATTGTGGCTCATCAGAAGCCAATGCCCAGATATCTTTGGCGGTTGAAGCAAGCTCGGGTAACGCATTCCAATCAGGGGATAAAGGTAAGAAGTCAGCACCACAACCAGCATTGGCTAATAAAGTAGCAAAACAGGTTAAGCAACAGGCGATATCTCTGCCGTCATTACTGTCATAGTCAAAACCAAGTTGGGCCAAACACGCATCTAAATTAGAAAGGTAAAGAATACCAGCGCTCGGTTGAGGGGTCAGCTCTAATTGGTGATCGTCATTTTTAGGATGCACAGACTCTGTTAATTCTAAAAAGGGTAGTTCGCCATTCATGAAATTGGCTTGTTGTCTATATAAAACGCGCAGCGTTTCAACTGCTATTTGCAATACATGCCGATAGGATTGGGCGTCAAACCCAGTCTCAGCAGAGGCAAAAGCCGCCAGATTAATCGTAATCCCTAATTTTTGGCTGGTATCATGTTTCCAAATGCTGGCATTCGGACAAGCCTGTCTTTGTAAAAGGATCTTTTCCCAATCATGCATGGTGAATTGATCGGTTTGCTCACAAAGAGGCAATAACCAATTTGCCGTTAAAATCTCAGCTTTGATAGGGGATACATCTAACAGATGCTCGGGGCATAGTTGAAGGATCGCCGTTGCTGCGTTGCTTTCCCAATCTTCTGGGATTGTGACAGAATATAAAGGTGCATCGGGGTCAATCGCAGTTTGCAGATTGCGCATCCTAACGCCATTCCAAAGATGTTGTGCTTTCATAATAGATAAAGTCTAATCACTTTTTATATGAAATATAAGCAGGATAATGGCGTAAATATTTATACAGCCCTATGGATATAGTGGATATTGTGGATAAAATTTATTCTACCAATAATATTAGGACAACGGTGCTATTGATGCACTTTGGGTCTTATCAACGAGAGTTTAATATATAGGATAAGACTATAATCAATTATCCTTATAATAAGTAAGCTGTACTATATAACTACTGAATAACTACTGACTAAAAAATTTAATTAAAAAAGTTTTTTGCTCTTTTTTGATGAAAAGGGTATATTTTTACCTAAGAGAATTCTATACAAGAATTTGAAGTAATCGTTATTAATAGATGTATATACTGAACTAGGATCATGACAACATTTGGAACACGCCTTCACACGATGTTTAAAGGACGCTTGGTTGGCAAGGACGCGGACGGGCGTTCGTATTATGAATCTCGTAAACAAAACCGCCTTGGCGGTGGGGAGCTCCGTCATGAGCGTTGGGTTATTTATAAAAAAGGCGAGGATCCCTCTGCGGTTCCTCCTGAATGGTGGGTATGGTTGCATCATGGTGCGGATGCGGCAGTTCCTGTTTCAAAACGCCATCCATGGCAAGCACCATATCATGCTAATGCCACAGGTACTGCCAAAGCATATCATCCACAAGGTAGCGATTATGATGGCGGGAAACGGGCAAGAGCAACTGGCGATTACGAAAGCTGGTCTCCAGAAGAATAGGTAAAGTTTAGTCATAATGGTTGTTACTTCTTCAAAAAACACACGACAAGTTTTTGAACTCATTACAGGGTTTGTTGTTATTGCAGCATTCCTGACCAGTGTTGTTTTTGCCATTATTGGACATGGGCAGAGTAAAGACAGTGGATACCCTTTAAAGGCTTCGTTTGAACATATCGACGGACTAAGCGTTGGATCAGATGTTAAGCTGGCGGGGGTTACGATTGGTCAAGTGACCCATGAAAAAGTAAATCCTAAAGACTTCAAAGCGACGGTTACCTTTACAGTGCGTCCTGATGTTCGGTTACCTGTCGATACCGCAGCAGTGATTACCAGTGACAGTTTATTGGGTGGGAAATATATTGATCTCTCACCTGGTGGCGATGATGCGGTTTTGAAACCTGAACAATTTTTAAGCCATACTCAAGGCTCTATTAGTCTGCAAGAATTGCTGAGTAAATTTATTTTCTCTGTCACCGATAATAAAACCAAATCAGATAATAAACCGACAGGAGAGACGGCTCCTTCTTCGAAATTAGAGTAAGGAGTTATCAAATGATCGAGTATCCTATATGGGTTCAATCGAATCAAGAGCCTGTTGCCTGCAAAGAAAAAATTAAAATTTTAAATGAAAATTATGCAGAACTACGGCAAATGATGCGAGACTCTTTTGATGATGCAATGATTATGGGGGTCGATGAACAGGCGATGCGGAATATATTAAAACAAATAGTGGATCAGTTGCGGAGTCCAATGGTGTGAAAAATAGTTCTATTGTTTTATTGATGTGTTTATTTTCAGTTGGTGGGATGAGTGCGAATGCTGCTCCTTCTGATAATTCATCTGATAATGCTAAACAATCTGTGTCAGAAAATATTTGGTATAGCCAACCCAAAGCAAAAATTCGTGTGTTGAATAAATTGGAATCTAGCGTTACGACATTGACTATTCCTGTCGGTGGAACTGCAGAATATAAAACATTAACCATTTCCATTAGCAAGTGTGTTGTCAGACCTGAGAATCTATCACCAGATAGTGCGGCTTTTGTAACTATCAAAGATAGCAAATTGCCTATGAATCCGTTTAATGCGTGGATTTTTGTGGCAGAACCTGGGGTATCTGTATTTGAGCATCCTCTTTATAATGTCAGTATTGCTGGATGTGCTGGTGAGATAGATAGTAAACCACTCGTCGTAAAACCATCATCAACTTCGACAACAGGGCAAACGGGGCAAAATGCGCCAAATGATATAGAGCAATCTTTGGAACGTTCTATTCAATCTCAGCATTAAGATTATACAGAATATATAATAAATAAAGCATTAAGCTTTTGTGTATAACGGTTTATTTGTTATAAATAATATGATTCATATTAATTTACTAATTGTTGGATTGCTTAGTTTTATAGTAAAATGTAACGGTTTGCGATTAATTATATTCTGAAAGTTTTTTTTGTGTCTTATCAACAGCGACAACATATTAATAATCTTGTAGGAATCTCGATAATTCTTGCAGGTCTGTTTGCCTTGGGATTTGCTTGGTTGGCACAAAGTATATGGAATATGGCTCCTTGTGGTTTATGCTTGCTGGAGCGTTGGCTCTATCGTATTTTAATTGCTGCAGGAATATTGTTGTTAATGGCTCGTGGAGCATTGGTTCCGTGGGCAAAAGCGATCATTGTCTTGATTCTAGTAGCTAGTCTTGGGTTATCCTTTGTTCATATTGGTGTGGAAGAAGGATGGTGGGCCAGCCCGTTACCAGAATGTTATGCGGTTGCAAGCAATACTCAAGATTTATCAACACGCTTTATGGAAATGCCCGATCGTCCTCATAAACCTTGTGATCTACCATCTTATTTATTTGACTGGTTGCCTATTTCTTTGACAATGATGAATGGGCTATATTCACTTGTTCTATTAATATGGGTGCTGATTAGTAATCAAATTGAAAAAAATTGTTCTGGAAAATTTCGTTAATTATTTGGTTTAAGTTATATAAAGTTTAATTTATAACGCCTTCAAGGAGCGCTTCTTTTGAAAAATTTTTATTCTCTTTATGAACATAATTTCTTAAGAGGAGCGACATGTAATTTTTCTGTGAAACTCGCTGATCCTTTTGCGAACGCTCAACATATCATCGAGCTCGCGGTAAAGGCGAGCCAAGAAGGGGCTGGGTTATGTGTTTTCCCTGAGCTTTCTTTGACAGGTTATTCTATAGAAGATCTCAGATTACAACAGATTTTGCTCGAAACAACCGTCAAAGCTATTGGAAAAATTTGTGATGAGACAAAAGAGTTAACTTCGGTTTTAGTCATTGGTGCTCCGATTATATTCAAAGGTGCACTATATAATTGTGCCGTAATAATGCATAAAGGGCATCTTTTAGGGATCGTTCCTAAATCCTTTTTACCCAATTATCGTGAATTTTACGAAGCTCGTCAGTTCATTAGTGGACAGCATATTTCACAAGAGGAAATATTATTATTGGGGCAGAGAGTGCCTTTTGGGGTAGATTTACTTTTTACCGCCATTGATTATCCTGATTTTGTAATGGGTGTTGAAATCTGTGAAGATTTATGGGTGCCGATTCCTCCCAGCAGCCATGCTTGCATTGCAGGGGCTACGGTAATTGCGAATCTATCTGCAAGTAATATTACCATTGGCAAAGCGGAAAAACGCACATTGTTATGCCAAGCTCAATCATCCCGAGGGATTTGTGCCTATTTATATGCAGCAGCAGGGCAAGGGGAATCATCAACGGATGTTGCATGGGATGGACAATTATCAATCATAGAAAATGGTCAGATTCTGGCGCAAAGCGATCGTTTCCCAGAAGGGCAAAATTGTTTAATTGCAGATATAGATTTGGATATTTTGCGTCAAGAACGGTTGCAAATGGGCAGTTTCCATCAAAATGAATCTGCGCGTTATCGATATCGCACGATTGAGTTTACACTGAAACCTTCATTTGACACGTTTGGGTTAAAGCGACCTTTGGAACGCTTTCCTTTTGTGCCTTCAGATGCGCACCGATTAGAACAAGATTGCTTTGAAGCCTATATGATCCAAGTTGCTGCGTTAAAGCAACGGATCCAAGCCATTGGAGCAAAGAAGCTGGTCATTGGGATTTCAGGTGGGCTCGATTCCACACAGGCTCTATTAGTGGCAGTTCAAGTTGCTGACGAGCTTCAAATGGGTAGGGATGCTATTTTAGGCTATACCATGCCAGGATTTGGGACAAGCTCTGAAACTAAGCAGAATGCTGAAGCTTTGATGGAGACCTTGGGTATTCAATGGGAATGTTTGGATATTCGCCCCGCAGCTGAACAAATGTTAAAGGATATGAAGCATCCTTATGCAGAAGGTCAAGCCGTTTATGACGTAACCTTTGAAAATGTGCAGGCTGGGTTAAGAACAGATTATTTATTCAGATTGGCCAATCATCATCATGGCATTGTAATTGGCACGGGCGATTTATCTGAATTAGCATTAGGATGGTGTACTTATGGTGTGGGCGATCAAATGTCGCATTACAACGTGAATGGTGGGTTACCTAAGACATTGATACAACATTTAATTCGTTGGGTCATTCAATCTAAGCGTTTTTCTGATGAGGCAGAGGATATTCTACAACGGATTCTAGATACCGAAATTTCACCAGAATTAATTCCATCCCAGGATAGTAAAACTCTGCAAAGTACTGAGCAAAAAATTGGCCCTTATGCGCTGCAAGATTTTAACTTATATTATATATTACGTTATGGATTAAAACCTTCAAAAGTAGCTTTTTTGTCTTATTCTATTTGGTCAGATATCCAACAAGGTACATGGTTAGAAGGTTTTCCAGAAGAGAAAAAGAAAGCCTACCCATTATCTGAAATCCGCCACTGGTTAGAGGTTTTTGTTAAACGCTTCTTTGCATTCAGTCAGTTTAAGCGTTCTGCTATGCCGAATTCACCCAAAGTCTCTGCTGGAGGAGGGTTATCTCCACGTGGAGATTGGCGCGCACCCTCTGACGGGAACGCCACGATTTGGGTGAATGAGTTGTTAGAGAATGTGCCAGAGGGCTGAGGAGTTTGCGATTATACTGTAAAGACCACATTGCTTTACAGTATAAAGACTAAGAATAAATAATTATTAATTATTTAACTTTTTATAATTTTTACAACCTTTTATGTTTTTATGTAAGCAGGCTTGTTTATAGTATTCTTTGGCTTTTGTCATATTTACTGGAACGCCGGCTCCAGCGTAGTACATTACACCTATATTATTATATGCTGCTCCATATTCTTGAGTAGCAGCTTTTTGATACCATTCTATGGCTTTTGTATAGTTTCTTGGAACGCCCAGACCTTTTGAGTATAATATTCCCAAGTTATATTGAGCAGCAGCTACATTTTGCTCTGCTGCTTTTTCAAGAATTTCTTTTGATTTAGCATAGTCTTGTGGAACCCCATTTCCTTTTTGATACATGTTGCTGAGGCCAATCATAGCATCTGTGTTTCCTTGTTGAGCAGCTTTCTCATACCATTCTTTAGCTGCAAAAGGATCTTTCTCAATACCATTATCACCATTTTCATATAGTTCAGCAAGAAGTTCCTGTGCTTCTGCGACTCCTTTGTTTGCATCTTGTTTTATTAATTCAAGTTTTTCTAGCGACAACTCTTGTTCAGCAAAAGCGTGGCTTGTAAAACAAGTTAATCCAACAGCAATAAACAAGGTATATTTTAACTTTATTTGTAATTTCCTTTATTGAATCAATTTTATTATATGAAATTAATGCATCTAAACACTTATTACAAAAATTTTTATTTTTTATAGTTTTCTAGAATTAGGCAAAAAAATACTGCAAAGCCAAGGTGACTTTGCAGTATTATAAAACGTCAATTAATGTATGACTTACTTATTTTTTATCATGTAGTCTTTTATAGTTTATGCAACCTTGCTTGCTTTTAAATTCACAAGCTTTTTTGTAGTTTTCTTCAGCTTTTTCTTTGCTTTTAGAAACGTCAATTCCGTGTTCACAGATAACGCCTGTATTGTTAAATGCGTCGCCATATCCTTGCATAGATGCTTTTTGATACCATTCAATGGCTTTTTGGCCGTCTTTTTTGACGCCTCTGCCGTTTTGGTACATAACACCAAGGTTATATTGGGCAACGGCATCGCCTTTAGCAGCAGCTTGTTCAAAGAGTTCTCTGGCTTTTGTATAGCTTTTTGGAACGCCCATACCTTTTTGATACATATCACCAAGGTTAATCATCGATGGGACATTGCCTTGTTTGATAGCTTTTTCATACCAATCTCTGGCTGTGAATAGGTTCTTTTTTACCCCATATTTTCCATGTTGATAGACTTGCCCTAAAATGCTTTGAGCTTGAACGTCACCTTGATTAGCTCTTTGTTTCATGGTTTCTAATAATGCTGGGGTCATATTAGGTTGATTGGCTAAATCTTTTCCAGCGATTGCATTTTGTTTCACCACTTCAAGTTGTTGAGGGGTAAGCGGTTGTGTTTGAGGTGTAATCGCTTGAGGTTGTGGTTGAGGTGCAGGGGTAATAGCAAAAGCACCACTAGTTAAACAACTAAAACCAACAGCAGCAAGTAAAGCATATTTTAGATTCATCGAAAATCTCCCTATAATGTTTATTACCTGCTAATATATATAAAAATTACATTTTAGTCTCGTATTTTTATTAACTGGTTGATGATTATCTGTTTTAATTTTTTCGTTACGATAAATTTAACATCATTTATAGAAATTTATTTTGTTATGCTTCTGCTCTGTATGGATTTGAACGGTTACTGTATTGTTGTTTTGAGTAATATTATAAATTGTTTTGCCAACACTCAATTGATTAATAATGATTTTTAAATTGTTGTGAGAAAACCATTCGTAAGATATTCCTAGGTCATCCCCATCATTTTTAAATACATATGATCGTGTTTTCCCGATTTTTGGGAGAGGATATTTCAGAAAATGTCTAATTGATGAATGTTTTTTCAGTTTTTCATGTATATCTTTGATGGTTTTGTTGGGATAAATGCATAAAAAATCCGAAGTCCCTCTAAAGGGTTTATCTTTATTTAACTCTTTGCAGTATTGATCAAAATCGGCTTTGTTTTGTTCTATTTGGTGAAAGTCATAATAATTGAGTCTTAACAATTTGCTTTGATTTATCATCCAATAAGCTAATGTAACGCTCTGGATTTTCTCTTTATTTTTAGAGTAAGGTGGCGGTGGAGCAGGATAGGGATTAGGGTTGGAGATAATTAAAAGATTACTGTCAGACTTGTGTTCAATTGAGAATTGAGGATATTGTTTATCTCTTTTATAAGCGTTGCCTAGACTGGCGATATCTTGCCCTGTTTTGACATCAGTAATATAAGTTGTAATACAATCTTTTCCACATTGTTTTGTATAAATAATATAATGTCCTGCATAATTTACTTTTTCGTTTTCCAAAGCAGCTTGGCGTTCAGAAAAGCTATTATCGTAATATTGATTTGGTATAGCGGAATGATTTATCCCAGAATAAATTTCTGTAACAAGATAATTAGCAAATTGCGGTGCATGTGCTAAAACGGAAAAAGGGAACAATATGAGTGCAATGAAAAGAATTTTTTTCAACAGAGGTAATCTTTCTTTAGTTGATAAAAAAAGCCTATATTACAAGAATATAGGCCGATCGTTTATTCGTTGTTCTTTTTCTTGATCCATGGGGATTCTTCGGGCAAGACAAGTTTAATCCAAGGGTGTCGTTCGGCAAGGTACGACGTCACTTTGGGTTTATGGTATGTTTGTTCAGTGACAGTGCTGGTCATAGAAGAAAAATGGGCTCGATATTCAGCTATAGCGTCTTTTGCTTGAGTACCTTGAATACCTAATTCAGCCAGACGACACCAAATATCGTAATCCTCCCAACCCATTGCATCGCGTTGCACATAATAGCCGCCTGCTGCTGCCCATGCCCATTTGGCTAACATCACCATAGCATCAATATAATTCCCAACGGTTAATCGTAAAGGATGAAATGGCACATGCCCACCTGTTGCTTCACCAGCACCAAAATGACGCAAGTGAGGATAAGCATATCCAATTGCAGTATTTTTAATTTTTTCTAAAAGCTTTTCACATGTGTTAGGTAACAAACGATTATCGGCATCAAGTTGCATGGAATAAAGGGTTTCACTTGCTGCAATGCCAATATTCCTTGCACCGCCAAGCCCTGTGTTTTTGAGGGAACGGTGAAGTTGCAAGCGATTGAAACGGTTCTTATGCTCTTCTGCCCAAGCGATAATCAGATCAACGGAATCATCAGCAGAACCATCATCGACGATAATCATATCAATATGTTTTAAGGTCTGTGCCCTGACTGATTCCATCGCTTCTATAATAAACTGGCTGTAATTGTATGACGTAATGATGACGGTAACTTCGGCTTCTTGTAACGCATCATGGTCGAATAGGATTTCGCTTTCTGGAATGATGGGCATACTCAGATTTTTATATTCTTTGCGTGCAATCATCGTTTCCATTGCTTGCGCAGCCCCTTTTTCTCCTGTGAGGCTTAAAAGCATTGTATCGCATAGATGCGACTGACGCTGTATGCTGAAATTCCATAAAACGTCATGATAAGCATCTCGCGCCATTTGTTGGCGTAAAGAAGGATCATCAATGAGTTTTAGTAAATATTCTTCCCATTCTTCTGTGTTCTTGGCTAAAAAGCCAGTGACTTCATGTTGAATACATCGCGTTAACGGCCCTGTGGGAGATACGACAGAGCAAACATTCGCTAATGCAGCCTCGAAGAATTTAAGCTCGCTTTTGGCATTACAGAACACATTATCCGCTTCCAAGGGTGCGATGGAAATATCCAAACGTGCTAACTCTTGGGGTAGTTGTTTTAAAGGAACCGTGTCACGCCATTCAATACGATCCTGAAAATCATTCAATTCTGGAAATTCATTCATATGAAGAATAGGGCGATGGTTATCAGGTTCTCTGAATAAAACTAAACGGACTTGAGGGCGTTTTTTGAAAATTGATAATAAGGCAGGGGTGACCAAAGCAAAGTCGCGCTGATGGGTGCGTGTGCCAGAAGCATAACCAATTCTGATATAGTTATCATCTTTGTGAGCTTTATTAATACGACTGAAAAAACGTGAAATGCGCACACAGTCGTCATCAAAAATATTAGGTAGAGTAAATACCAATGGGCCAGCATGTTTTGGAATGAGTTCTTGCGCCATATGCACGCGCATTTCTTGAGTTGTGGCAACTGCAAAGTCAGTGCGCATCAGAGTTTGTTTCATATTTCCAAAGGTACGAGATGTTTCTGCTTCTGTCGTACCAATAGTGCGAATACCATCAATAATTTCAATATAGGCAAAGTGAGGCTTAAAGACGATATCATCTGCATCAAATGCGGTTAATGTATTATATTCTTTTGCCAACTCAATAATTCCAAGAATGTGACCGCTAAATTCAACTCGCCATAGGATCAGAATATCTGCCCACTCAATATCTTGGGGGGAAATATCAGCAGCATGAATAACTTTGGCTTTGTGTCCAGCCATGATGCATGCTGCTGCATTACGATGGCAACGATAAACAACACCAGGGGTATTAGGTTCACCAGCAATAAAGATAATGTGACAAGGACGATGGACAGATTCTTCTCGAGTTAAAGGGGACTCAATGGCGCTATCTAGAATTAAAGGATCTATGTTACGATGCTCTTTGTCGGGTAAAGGAAGTTCTGGCGCAGGCAAAAAGGTCAGAAGTTGTCGTAGTTTCTTTGGAAAAAAAAACGTAATAAAGCGGTATTTTTCTAATAAATATTCGATGCTTTTTAATTTCTCTTGTGTATTCTCTTTCCACAATGTGAATTGACGAAGAGCATCGTCAAATTTCTGTAGCTCTTGGGTTGATGCGTTAAGTTGATTATGTTGCGCCGCTAGCTTTTCTTGTAAAGCTGAGATTCTTTCTTGTGCTGTCTCTTCGCTCTTTTCGACGGTCTTTTGAAGTGCTTTCTCACGATAGTAAATATCTTGTTGTAAGAGATATGTTTCTGTTTTTGCTTCTACGATCTGCTTTTTTGTATTTATGTTGTTTATTATATTGGAATTAAGCTTTAATCGCCAATATTCATCTATGACAGCACAATGCCTTTTAAAAGCATATTCTAGTTTGGGGGTATTTTTTAAGGCAAATAATTCGTTCAATATTTTACATGTTGGCACACCAGTATGTAAGATTACTAATCCTTGATGGTGCGAGAATTCTAGAAACGGATATTGTATTTTCCATTGATTAATCAAGTAACGATTTTGTTTAGCAATCGAATTTTGACAATACAAATTATTAAAAATAAAAGTCGTATCTGCTGGAATGCTTTGTTCTGCAAATGATAAAAGGGGATTGCTCTTGATAATGTCATTGCTGATATCTATATATATTACAGAAAACGCGGTGAAATCTATCTCTGGCGTTAGAGGGATAAGCGTATTAATTTGTTGGGGATTGTTGAACTGGCTTATATTGCTATAACATTCGCTATTTATGGTAAGTGATTGTACTAAATTGCAAAAAAATGCCTGTGTACCCTGTTCTGTATTATCGAAAATTGCTATTTTCTGAGGATGTGTTTTCGTTAAAAGCCAAGTCAAAAATGTTTGATGAGGATGTAAACTATTAAGTGACGTGGGAAAAGACGAAAAGAAATACTCACTCTGATAATGTAACATTTCTTTTAAAGAAATGGTATCCAAAGAGGAAGGAACCTGAGTCATAATAATGTTTCCCACACGGTGTTAATTTTGTTCTATTAATTGCGGTTTGATCTGTTATAATGGTGTGACTTTAAATACATATAATGTAAAAATAAATAAAAAAAATTTTATTTGAAAAGGTTGCTTTAACAAAAAGATTGCTTTTTATGTGCGTTTTTTCATATGATGTGTGGGAGTTATGAGAGAAAATAACCATATCGAATTGAATATTAATTTTAGATTGATTTTGAAACGAAGATTAGAAAGTAACAATAAGATTATTTTAAGTTTTAATATCAATCTATAAATATATATGTTGAGATCAGTAGGGTTATTCTTGATTTGTAAACCTTATCATTGAGTAATGTACTTAAAGGTCCATTATGAGGTCTAAGGCATAGAGCAAGAGATAGTTAACAAGTATTTACGTTGAGGTATAAAAAAATGGCCATTACAGTTACAATTTCTGGTGCAAATGGAAATGTTATAAACTTAGGTAGTGATGTTACTAAGCGTGATGAAAGCGCAGTGACACAGTTACAAAATGATATTAATAATGGTATTGCAACAGGAAAAGCTCAAGCTTTTGATATTGGAACCGCTTCTGGTAATCCCGATGTTCCAACAGGGGTTACTCCTGTGGGGATTATCACAGAAGCTGGTATGTATCAATTACCAAGTGCATATGATTATATAGTTGTGGCGGATGGTACAGATGCTCAGTCTGGTTCAGTAGTATTAAATAATAATGGTTTTAATAACAATTTTGTTGATGTATTGGCAGGCAGAAAGTCTGGTATTGTTTATAATGCAGGAAACGAATCTGGACAAATTGTAAATACAAGTGGCAATTTAAGTTTCAACGGTGCGGATCAAACGGGTGCTTGGACTATTTATACAGGTAACGGTGATGCTACTATTGCAACAACAAATGGCAATAACAGAATTAATACAGGTACAGGCAAAAATACAATTCAATTAGGGACTGGTGTTAATAGCCTGTATTTGCAAGGTGAAGATACTATTACTGGTGCATCAAACTATCAATCAGTAACTGTAAATGGTTCGAATTCTGACATTAATCTTGGTGATGGTGCGTTAGTGTTAGATGGCGGTAATGGTAGCAAAAATAAATTATCAATCGGTAAAGACAGTACCATTACCGGTGGGGTCGAAGGACAAGTTACTTTCAATAACGGTGGTCAAAATACGTACCAAGGCGGAACCGATAGTACAATCAATGCGAGCGGTGCTGATGCTTATGTAAGAGTTGTTCACGGTGATGGGAATACTTATGGAATTGATGGCAAAGCGACATTTTTAAACTCTTTTAACAAAACCTCAATCACCATTAGTGGGGAAATGGCTGCATTTGGTGCGCAAGGTTCTGATTATACGGTCAATGCAAGTGGTAATAGTACAGGATTATTCGTAGCCGATATCGGTAATGAAACATTGAATGCTTCTGGTTCAACGGTTGGATTGTCCATTTATGCGAATACCGTTTCTGGTGCTACTTCAAGCTTTGTAGCAACTGGTGGCTCTGGTAATGATGTGATGGTTGGTGGAACAGGGAACGCCACTTTCACTGGCGGTGCTGGTGATAACTACTTCATGTTTGATAAAAATACTTCTGAAAATGGTAATACAGTTATCAAGGACTTTGCACAAACAGGAAGCAATAACAAAATTGCTATTTACAACTTTGGCCTTGATACGAATAGCCTTACAGAATTGTTGCATAACTCACAGAATGATGCACAGGGCAGTGCAGTAATAAATCTGAATGGTCATTCGATTACGGTTGAAGGCGTTTCTGTTACTGATTTGACAGTAAATCAATTTGACGTTGGAAACCCTAGCGTTAAAACTGCGTAATTCTATTGAGTTGCTGACAATAACTTAGTTATTCAAAAGACTAAGTTATTGTTTAATTTAATGTTGATATTTATATATGTGTATAGTATAAGTTAAGAGATAAGCATGCCAATGTTTATAATAAATTATAAAAATTGTAATAATGAAAAATAATAGAGTGAAGTAGAAATGGGTGAGAGAATAACTGTTGTTGGCGGAAGCGATAACGCCATATCTGTGACTTTAGATGGTTCACAGGCTTATAGATTGGCACAACAATTTAGTGAAGATATTAAAAATTATTATCAAAATAATAAATTACTAGCGAATCCAGAAGAGTCGGAAACACCTACTGATAAAATTGGGTATGGGATTATCACTGCTGGTGGTGCCTATAATCTTGGTAACGGTTATGATTACATAGTCGTAGGCGGTTTCAATAATGTTTCAGATCCTTTAAATTACAAGGAAACTGCAACAACAGAATACTCTCTAGATGCGCCTGTTGCTATCAACTCAGAAAGAATGAATGCTAACCAAAATGTAAGTGTTGTGGCTGGTAATTCAGGTGGCTTCACTTATGTGGCCGGTCAAGAAAGCGGAAAGATCGCTGCAGGTAATGCTGAGAGTAATGTTAATTTTCGAGGCAACACCGTCAACGGTGGTAATTGGGATATTAGAACTGGAACTGGGAACGATACCATTGTTACTGGTAGTGGTAATAACACAGTTTATGCATCTACTGGTGTAAACTCTATTGATATTACATATGGGACTCGCAACCAAGTACGTTCTGAGGGTGAAGATAGCATTTTTGCTTCCAAAAGTAGCACGGCACAAAATCGTGTTACTCTAAGCGGGGGTAATAAGGATTATCATGCGACTGTCGAAATCAACAAAGGTGCTTCTGTTAGTGATACCAGTTTTTACAACGTAGTCACTGTTGGTGGTGGTAGTACAATTGAAGGTGGTACGTATGGTAACTATACATTCGATGGATCATACGATTCTAGTTTGAACCATATGGCTGGTGGTCTATCTAGCACTGTTCAAGCAACAGGTGACTTACAAGTTGTTCAAGGTGATTCAAATACGATTAATGCAAGTCAGTCCCTCACATTCTTAAATGGTAAAGGTAACACCTTAGCAAATACACAAGGGCAGGCTCTTGGCTTTGGTGCTAATGAATTGAATTATACGTTGAATGCTACTGGCAATGATGCAGGTTTGTTTGTTGCTGATGCTGGTAATGAGACATTGAATGCTTCTGGTTCAACAGTTGGATTATCCATTTATGCAAATACAATTGTTGGGGGCGGTGGCACTAATTTTGTAGCTACTGGTGGTTCTGGCAACGATGTGATGGTTGGTGGAACAGGGAACTCTACTTTCACTGGTGGTGCTGGTGATAACTTCTTTATGTTTGATAAAAATAATTCTGAAGACGGAAAAACGCTTATTAAAGATTTTTCTCACACCGGAAGTAACAACAAAATTGCGCTTTACAATTTTGGTCTTGATAGCGATAGCCTTGCAGAATTATTGCGTAATTCTCAGAACAATGATAAAGGTGATGCAGTATTAAATCTGAATGGTCATACCATTACAGTCGAAGGTGTCTCTGTATCTGATTTGACAGTAAATCAGTTTGATGTTGGTAACCCTTCTATTAAATCATCATAATTATATTTGATTTTACTTAAAAGCCAGTTACTTATGTAGCTGGCTTTTTTTGTTTTAATTAGGTTGAAAATTTGAATGAATAATAAAAATCAAAATAAGATTTTGGATAGCTATAAAAATAGTTTGAAATTATCTGCTTTACAATTATCAGCCCTACAAAGTGAAATAAATGATAAAGATATTTTGATTGCTCGAATTAAAAAATCGCTTTCTTGGAAAATTACGTTACCTGTCAGAATATTAGGATACATTGCTAAAGGGAAATTTTTTAAAGAATACCCATTAAAAATTGTAAGAAAACGGTTATTAGAAATATATAGAGAAGACGGTATAGAAGGGATTTATAATAAATTTATATTTCGTTTTCCTATAACCAAAAATATAGTAAGTAAGCTTTCTTTTGAGAAAAACGAATTAAAGACTAAATTAGAAAGTAATGCTCTAATTACAAATAAAAATCATTCTGATGATAAGTTAAATAGAATTTATCAAGATCAATTTACTAATGATTTTTCGATAAATAAATATTCATTAATACTAATTATAGCAGAAGTGACATTGCCACAATGTTACAAGTATCGCGTTCAACAAAAAGCGGAACATTTAGAGCGGTTGGGTTGGGATGTTAAGATAGTTGATTGGCGTGAACAAAAAACGACGTTATCATTTTTACAAATTTGTAAAGAAGTTATATTTTATCGTGTTCCTGCGTTTCCAAATGTCACAGAGCAAATTAATGAAGCAAAACGATTAGGATTAAGTCCCTGGTGGGAGGTTGATGATCTGATTGTAGATCAAGATCGTTATGCAGAATGCGGTTTTATGCACCATCTTACAACCGAAGAGAAAGATCTATTATTTTTTGGTGCAGATTTATTTCGTAAAACAATGTTATCTTGTGATCGTGCAATTGCATCAACCAAAACTTTGGCAGATGTTATGTCTCAAGCTGGATTAAGAACAGTCTGTGTGATTGAAAATGCGCTAGACAAAGACACTTTGCGTATTGCTCAGAAATTATATCCTAATAGTGTTCAAAAGAAAAAAACATCCGAGTATTCTGATGAAGTTGTAATTGTATATGGGTCTGGTACAAATACGCATAATGCAGATTTTCTGATTGCTTCTAGCGGTATTCTATCTGCTTTGAAACATAATTCTAATCTACGTTTATGGATCATAGGTGAGCTTGAACTCCCCGTTACATTCCAAGAGTGTATTCATCAAATAAAGTATATTCCTCCTCAATCTTATGAGCAATATTTAGAATTGTTAGCCCAGGCGGACATTGCCATTGCACCATTGGAACCCATTCTTTTCAACGATGCAAAAAGTAATATAAAATATTTGGAGGCATCAATTTTAGGCATTCCGTCTATTTGTTCGCCAAGACAAGCCTTTAAAGATATAATTCGCGATCAAGAGAATGGGCTGCTCGCGAATACGGCAGAAGAGTGGAAAGAAAAAATATTATATCTTGCTGAGAATGCTAAAATAAGACAAACGATAGGTTTACAAGCATATCATGATGTTGTTGCCTACTATTCTCCTGATGAGATTACTATTCGACAAGTTGAACCAGTGTTTGGTTATGCTCAGCGCGTTGTGAATAAAAATCTTAAAATATTAGTTGTTAACGTATATTATGCCCCATATTCATTTGGGGGTGCTACCTTTGTCGCAGAGGAGATGGCGCGGCGTATTCATGAAACCAATAATGTCGAAGTAACAGTCTTTACGACTAGACCTCTTCAAGGGGATAAACGAGGTCTATGTAGATATCAATCAGAGAATATCATAGTTTATTCTGCAGATTTATCACCAGCAGCACACGCATCTCAGCAATTTAATAATATAGAAACTATTGAATCGTTTGAAATGGTTTTAGCCGCTGAGAGACCTGATATCGTTCATTTTCACTCGATACAGAATATGGGTTTACAAATGTTGTTGGTCTGTCAAAGTAAGCATATCCCTTATATCATTACTTTACATGATTCATGGTGGTTATGTAATCGTCAGTTCATGGTTAAATCAAATGGGCAATATTGTTTTCAAAAGAGAATTGACTTGCAGGCGTGTCAGAGATGTGAACCAGAGTCTCGATATCTGACCGAACGCATGATGATGATGCAACAGGGAATCCAAGCAGCTGCTTTGTTACTGAGTCCCAGTGAAACACATCGTCAACTTTACATCGCAAATGATGTTGATGAATCTTTGATTAAAGTAAATCGTAATGGCATCGTAAGACCTAAAAAAATTAGACCAAAGCGCCCTAAAAACGCTCCTATAAGATTTGGTTTTGTAGCTGGGGATGAGGTCATCAAAGGTGCTGTTATTATCAAAAAGGCTTTCAAATCTTTATCTCGATCAGATTGGGAACTAAAGATTATCGATAGTAAAGTTGATATGGGATTTCCTCCTATTGATGTCAGCAATTGGAACGTAAGAGGGAAAGTGATGACTGTTCCGCCGTACGATGAGGCAGGTAAAGATGACTTCTTTTATGGTATTGATGTATTATTATTTCCTTCGCAATGGAAAGAAAGTTATGGTTTAACTGTTCGCGAGGCATTGTTGAGAGACGTATGGGTTATTTGTAGTCATCCAGGTGGTCAATCTGAAGATGTAATTGATGGAATAAATGGAAATTACGTTTCTTTAAAAGGAGATGTTTCAGAGCTTGTGAACGTAATTGAAGAGGTGTTGGATAAAGCCTCTATGTTCGATTATTATGAAAATCCTTATAAGGATCAAATAGCAACTTTGGAAGGTCAAGCTGAGGAATTATTGGAATATTATCGACAAATAAAAGAAGAAATGTCGTAATCAAATTCTGTCTCATAAATATTTCAAGTATGTGATTTTATGGAAATGAGCCGTTGATTTTTATGAAGATATTCAGAATGCAACAGATAAATCGAATTTCCTTAGGAATAATTGTGGGCTGCGTTTGCTTCTTATATGGGATCAATGATAGCCTGGGAGCTAATAATTATTCTTCTTCACAACACAAAACTCAATGTATACGCTTTTCTGATTTATGGGAAAATGCAGAGACAGGAAATCCTGCCCCTGAATATTATTATCAGTGTGCAATTAGATTAAGTTTGACTTTACATCGCGTGGGGGTGGATATGAGATCTTTTTCCCAAAAGACAATCAACCCTGCGCCTGGACGTCAAACGCTTGGCAGGATTGTCATTGATGGTTTGTCTGTTGCAACGCGCGCTGATGAAATGGCATTATGGTTGCAGAAATATCCCTTTTGTGGATTGGGAAAAGCTGAAAATATCACAGGCAAAGATTGGAAAAATAAAGTTTATGGCAGGACAGGAATCATTGCTTTTTCCAATTATTGGGGCAAAAATCAAACGGGAGGTCACATTGATCTTTGGAATGAAACTCGTTTTCCATATCCATCCCCAAGCATTAGTATCGATGGCACGTTTGGTATCCTAGCTAATTTTTCTCGTTTTGCATTTGGTGGGCGGGGAATCTATAATGGCGGATATTATTATGGATATGGCATTTTACCTAATTTAGCAGATTCAAAGAAAATACTCTTTTTTGAAGTGAAGTAATGTTTGTTACGCTATTTATTTGTGAGGTGGATTTATGATAGGACAAGCAATCCCTTGTTTTAGGAAATATTTCCAAGCGAGTTTGGTATCGTAAGTGCTGATTAAGTATAAAAACCGCTTCCATTTTGGTACTAGAGGTAAAGGTCTATTTGGGAACTGTCTCAAATAATCATCAACATATTCCAAAGGAAAATAAGTATTATCTTTTAACAGCGTTCGATAATAATTCAGCCAGAAAAGCCCAAAATAATTATCGCGAATGACTTCTTTTTTAATAAAAGGTACCTGACCAGAGGCAATTACACTATACCAATCCATATGCATTGGGTTAGTTTGTCGAGGATCTCGCAGCGGATATTTTTTCAGTTTCGACCATTGTCCGACATAATTAAAATTAGGAATTTGTTGTAATATTCTTCCCAGCCCAAGCTCACCTTTTTGAATGATTTCTGGTTTTAGCATGTCTTTAAAAGGTAGGTTGAATAGTGCTTGTATTTTTTCATGATGAAATGCTTGATTGGTAAAACATAAAAACCACGATTGAAAATGCCAATTAATTTCTAAAGTTTCAACCATCCCCCAAACATCAATTGGCTGATTTAATCTTTGGGAAAAGATCGTATCCATGGGATATAAAGGGCCAAAGGTGCTGTCATTGGTCAGTAAAATATGGTCTGCCTCTTGTATGACATTCTTCTGCATTAACGCTTGCCATGCGCCAAAATCAAGGCCCTCGTTGGGACGTAGATGAGGGGTAATGCGATGTTGTTTGCAAAAATGTTCCGTATCTTCGGATAAAATGGTCTGTCCAGACAAAGCTAAGTGTGTTTCCCATCCGCAATCATATAATGCTTTTAAGTAATGTTTTACATCATTAGGCAGAATAGTGGATTGCGTGTAACTGGCAAACAGACATGTTTTTTTAGACATAAGTTAGTGGTTCCACAGGTGGTTTATATAGATTATTGATTTCATCTAAGGCAATTTCAACTGATTGATAGATTTTCCTACCAGTTATTTCTTCAATTAGGTCGCTTTTATAGATAATATTACGAAATTCATAATGACCTCCAGCAATGACAAGTTGTATATTTTTGCTTTGTAATAGAACACAAAGTTGATTGAAAGCATATAAAGTGCTTGCATCCCCTTGGGTCATTACAGAGGCATCAATAATAAACCAACGGATTTTTTGTTCGTCATATTGCGTGATAATACTTGCACATCGATTAGAAAAATATTCTTCGTTATAGAAAATAACAGAGGCTTCAAACAAATAGATAATACAATGAGGAACAGGAACAGCTGTTGGTTCTAAATGTAAATTGACAAGTTCTTTGGTATTGGGCAGCATCCCTAGTTGGGTGTCTCTTGGTTTGGCAGAGAGAGATAGGCCGTGTAGCAGAGTGATAAAGACTGCAAGAATAATACCTTGTAAAATTCCTACCCACAATACGCCTAACACAGTTAATAAAACAAAAAATGCTTCTCGGTGACTGACTTTTGATAGGAAGCGAAAAGTTTTAACATCAATAAGATTGATGGCGGTTGAGATCAGAATGACACTCAGAATTGCGGAAGGTAAAAAGCTGAGCGGATGAGCAAAAAAAGTAATAATCAGAGCAATTGTAATCGCTGAACTGATTCCTACCAGTGCGGTTTTCCCTCCAGAGTTTATACCAACAGCCGTTCTGGAGTCTGCCCCTGTGACTGTAAAGCTTTGAAATAGCCCAGAGCAAATATTTGCAACCCCAAAACTAATCAGTTCTTTATTTCCGTCGACTTGTTGGCCTATTTTTGCTGCGAAACTTCGTGCGGTAATAATACCACTGGAAAAACTGATAAGTGTAATTGCGATAATCGTTTCGATAAAATCAGTTAAAGGGAAATTAAAAGAGGGAATGTGGAAGCTGGGTAAGCCAGAGGGTAAAGTGCCAAGCATCATAATCCCATGTTGATTTAAACTAAATCCCCATGAAAGCAGTATAGAAATGATTACAGTAATAATAGGTGCAGGAATTGAAGGTTTGTAATAGGTACAAGCCCTAATAAAAATGAAAAAGATGATAGACAATCCAAACGTCATCCAATGGATAGATGATAAATGGTTGATAAAGAATAAAGTTTGCTCAAAAAAATTGCCAGGGGGGCTATAGATACGCGTGATAACTGATAATTGCGAAATGACTAGTTGTATACCAATACCTGCTAAATACCCTGTCAAAATTGGGCGAGATAAAAAATTGGCAATAAATCCAAATCGCAATTTGCCAGCAATGATACTGACAATACCCACCCCAATAGCAATCGCTGCCGCACCTTGGATCCTTGCATCAGGTGTTGTCAAAGCAAATGCCGTTAAACTGACCCCAACGATGTTGCTGACGGCTGTATCAGGACCAACAATCAAGAACGGTGAAGACCCAAAGATTGCATAAATCAGAACTGGTATAATACAGGCATATAATCCAATGATAACAGGAACACCCATTAAATTTGCATATGCCAGCCCAACAGGAATAGCCACACTTGAAACTAAGATCCCTGCGATAATATCATTAAAAGCAATAGGTAAGGTTAAACCACGTAAAGAGCGTATTCCAGCAGGTAATTGAATTTTCATGCTACAAAATAAAATAAATGAACGTTTTAATCTATTTATCTTCTGCCTTTGATTGAGCATTGTAAAGCAATAAAGATGCTCGTTCTTTCAGTTGTGATTGGTAGATTTTCCAATCTGGCATGATTTTGGCAACTAAGGCATGAAATTTCTTGCTGTGATTAAGCTCTTTTGCGTGGCATAGCTCATGTATGATGACATAATCGATGCAAGACAAGGGTGCTTTAATTAAATGTTGGTTTAATGTTATGATGCTGGGGGAACGATTAATATAACTGCCCCATCGACTGGTCATTTTTTTAATACGCAAAATTGGTGGCTGGTTCTCCCAATCGATCCATGGAATGGAAGGTTTTATAACAAGAATCCGTTTGAAAAATAGATCAAGTGCTTGAAAGCGATACCAGCTATCCAACAGACGCTCAATTTTTTGTGGGGTATTCTGGCGTATATTGATGTTTAGTATACCATCAATAAGTTGGATATTGGGTTTGTAATGAATATTTTCTTTAATATTTAAAGGATAATACTTTCCGAGAAAAAGATGTTTTTCAGATTGTATAAATTGAAGCTTTTCTCGTTTCTTCAGGTGGTTTTGCTGTGTTTCTATATGCTGAACGATCTTACTTGCATGTTTTTCGATAACGCCAATCAGATATGTACGGGGCGTTTTTTGTGGAGCTCGGATTCTGAGAATCTGTTCAGGGGTTATAGATAAAGAGATTTTCGGTTTTTTGGTTAAAGGATGAGGGAGATATAATTCACAAGGAATTAAATAGCCATGATAATTGAAATTGAATTTTTTTGGATATAAAGCCACTATTTTACTTAGAAATTAGATAAAATTATATATGAAATATTAAGTTGATGAGAATATAGTCTATGATGGAGTTATTTTCTCTTTAAGAAGTGAATGTAAATCAACAGGTGCAAAATTACAGACATCAACCCCAACATCATAGGCATTTTCATAAGGCTCAATGGAACCATGCACGTGACCATATAGATGAATAGAGCCACGATAAAATCCAGCCCATTCTCTTATAGGGTAATGAAATAAAACGACATGAGTTCCTTCTATTTTCAGTTCCTTATATTGATGAACGGATGTCCATTCCGATGCTCCTTGAATAGCTTTGGAGTCGTGATTTCCAATAATTAAATGTTTTTTTCCATTTAACTGGGATAATAGCGGGGAAGCATCTTTTGACCAGCAAACATCGCCAAGATGATAAATTTCGTCCTCTGGTTTTACGGACTTGTTCCAATTCAATATTAATGTTTGGTTCATTTCTTCAACATTGTTGAAGGGACGGTTACACAAAGTGATAATAGATTTATGATCGAAATGTGTGTCTGATGTAAACCAAGTTGTCATGATAATTTCAATAAATAAAAAGAGTAGAGTAAGTGGGTATACTAACGGTATTAACAATTATATTAAAGATATTATCATGAACAGTATTAGCTAAAAATGTATGTAAAATTTAATTTTACATACATTTTTAAGAAATTATCCTAGTATTTTACCAATTACACCACCAACTAATGGAAGGCTGGTAAGTGTGGATTCAATTTGTCCACCGACTTGGGAACCGATAGCAGTCCCAACATCTTTTCCTAGGGTAGGAAGTAAGTTTGAGAGGTTTACATTACCTAGAACAGGAAGTTGAACATTTAGATATGAGCTGATTAAGTTATAGCCGAAATTTCCGACATTTCCGCCGATGCTTGACAAACCATCTTTGATAAATCCAGCACCAGCTACGGTTTGAATTTCTACGATACTAAGTTCTCTCATTTTAATCACCATAATGTTATATAACGATATTATCTCAATGCATATATGAGACAATATCGATTTTATAATAAATAAAAAAACATAACAAGTTGAATTTCATTGGGAATTTTTAAATATTTAGTTGTGTGCAAATAATCACGCATTTTATAAAAAAAAACGCATAATATATTATAATAGTATTAAATACGGTTTTTATCAGTATAGAGTCTACGGATTACATAGGATAAAAATAGTGTTAAAATTTAGGGAGTAAATATGACTATAAAGCATATAAATTGTTAAAGCTATATATGCGCTGATTAAGTGGCTGGGGTGGGAGGGATCGAACCTCCGAATGGCGGAATCAAAATCCGCTGCCTTACCGCTTGGCTACACCCCAACGTTGGTCACGAAGCAACTTTTAGACGATTTCTTTATGGACGTAAAGAGGAAAAATGCATTTTTTTAATTTTTATTCATTTTTTTCAGAAATAAAGGGCTCATCTTGATGTTCAGGCTGGTTCTCTGGTGCTAAATGGTCATTTTTTACGACAAAATAAGGTGCAAATTTCCCTGCTTTTTTAATGGTTTGATCGAGGGATGCCATCGTTTGTGATAAATCAGCGGTATCGTCTTTGATCCAAACACGTATATTGAGTGCCCAGATGCCTGTTAATCCTTTGATACAAGCAAGTCCTCTGATTCCATTTGTTCTAATTTGTGCTGATTCTGCAATCCACTTCATACTGTTCTGGGTTGCAACGCCCATGATAACGGCAAGGGCAGGGTTAAAAGGCAAATTATGCAATGCAGAGATAAGACCTTTTCGATAATCTTGGAAAAAATCAAAACGGCTCATGAATAAATCGAATAAATAATCTGCCACAACTTGGCCGTGATAGGCCTGTTCCAATGCAGATTCATCCGCTAAACGATTTAAGTATAGCAGCAAAGATGATTTACATGGGAATTGTTGACGTGCTGTATGAGTGGGAATGTCTGCTTGTCGTGCAGCTTCGACAATAGACATTTGGTTCCATCCTTGCTCTGCAGCAATGTTCATTGCACTATTAAGAAGTCTCAGGTTTAGTTCTTCGTTATTCATCGTATACGTCCAAGATTATGAAAGACTTATTGATCACAATAAGTCTATTGATTGCAATTAAGAAGCCATTTCTTTTGATCGATCAGCAGCGGCCTGAATGGCTTTGGATAAAGAATCAGGCCATGCTTTTGAATCAATTAAGACATTAACGGCGCGCTCTGTAATGCCCCCTGGTGTTGCGACGGCTTTGCGTAATATTTCGGATTCTTGACTGGAATTGCCCAACAGCGCTGCTGACCCAACAACAGTTTGTCTTGCCAATAAGCGAGCCAACTCTGTTGAAAGTCCTTTTTCTTCACCAACTTTTTGTAATAATTCAGCCAACAAGAAAATATAAGCAGGACCACAGCCTGCAATTGCCGTTGCTACGTCCATTTCTTTTTCTGAATCGAGCCAAGCAACTTCACCAACAGCATGCAATAAATCATCCGCAAGTTGTTTTTGTTGGTCGGTTACTGTCGGGTCAGCAACAACAGAAGTCATTCCTAGCCCAAGTTCTGATGGAGTATTTGGCATAACACGCACGACAGGCTGATGGTCTCCAAATTGGTTTTTCAGCCAAGTAAGATCACGTCCCCCTAAGACAGATAAAATAACAGCTTCTTTTGTCCAAGGTGCCAAAGAAGGGATAATTTCCGCAGCTTGGGCAGGTTTCATGGCTAAAATAATGGCTTTGGGTTTGAACGCTTTGGGAATTTCGGCAATGGATTGTACATGTTGATGCGGTGACGGTAACTCAAGTGTGTGCCGATGAACAATAACCGAGGTCTCTAGCCCTTTTTTCAACCATCCTTTTAACATTGCATGTCCCATATGACCGCAACCAATCAAGAGAATAGAGGGTAAATTTGCCATGAGTTAATTCCTTTAATGAGTTATAAATTAAGAGATCCTTGTTCCGTTGGGAACTTGGCGTTCAATGGTTGAAATAACGATCCCTTGATCTGTTTCAAACCCCGTTAGTAAAAATTGTGATCGAAAAGAACCGATTTGTTTTTCTGGAAAATTAATGACACCGATAATTTGTTTGCCGATTAATTCTTCTTTTGTATAAAGGCTGACAATTTGTGCGCTGGTTTTGCGTTCGCCATAGGCTCCGAAATCTACCCATACTTTATAAGCAGGTTTCCGAGCCTCTGGGAATTCTTCGACTTTGATAATGGTGCCAGCAACCATCACGACTTTTTCAAAATCTGTCCATTCAATGATATCCATTTAAGGTTTCCTTTTCAAAAAGAGGATGACGGGCTTGATTTTATTTTTCAATAAAATAGCGATGGTCAAAGTCGATTTTATTGATTTTTATTTTCCAGTTTTGCAAGGCGTTCTTCTAGTGCTTGCACTTGTTCTTCTAATTTTTCTTGTGCAGAACGGGTGCGGCTAGCAATTTCGGTCATAATTTCGAATTCTTCACGGCGTACAAGGTGCAATGTTGATAAAATTTCATCCACGCGTCCTTTGACAATGCCAGAGATTTCCTCTTTGATTCCGCCAAAGACAGAAAAAGCACTGCCAGCGGCTTTTGACGCGTCGCCAAATATTTTTTTAGGATCAGACATAATTTATATTCCCAGTTAAAAAAGTGGATATAGAGACTAGTATAATTCATTATAGCTAGGTATCATGCAATTTGTAAATTTGTCTTTGGTTTTTAACTTACAATCTTTGTATTCGAAACATATTATGATTATTATTACTGGTGCGACTGGATTTATTGGTTCTTGCTTACAAGCCAAGCTGTATGCGTTAAAAGAAGAAACAATTATCGTTGATTGGCTAGGGGATCAAGGGAAATGGCGTAATATTGCCAAGCATGCTCCAGATGCTGTGATTGCGCCAGAAGCCTTAGACGAATTTCTAAAGACCGCTAAAAATGTGACCGCTGTTGTTCATCTGGGCGCAATTAGTGAAACCACTGCTCGTGATGGGGATTTGGTTTGGCAGACCAATGTCGATTTATCGATGAAGTTATGGAAATGGTGTGCTGAACATCAGGTCAGATTTATCTATGCGTCCTCTGCTGCGACCTATGGTGGGGCGAATAAAGCCTCGGAATTCACAGATAACCACAGCATTATTCATCAGTTAAAACCTTTGAATTTATATGGTTGGTCTAAACAAGTTTTTGATATGCAAATATTGAAAATGGTAAGAAATCATCAACCTACTCCCCCACAGTGGGTAGGGTTAAAGTTCTTTAATGTGTATGGGCCAAATGAATATCATAAAGGAAAAATGATTTCAGTTGTCAAAGTAAAGTTTGACGATATTGTCCAAGGAAATGCTCCAAAACTCTTTAAATCAGATCAAACTCATTTGGCTGATGGTGGGCAAGCCCGTGATTTTATCTGGGTTGGGGATGTGGTTGACATGATTTTATGGTTCCTAGAGAATCCTACTGCGATCAGCGGTATTTATAATTGTGGGACAGGACAAGCCAGAACTTATTTAGACTTGGCATATGCAGTTTGTAGTGCAATGAATGTAGATAAGACAGTTGATTTTATTGAAATGCCAGAGGCGTTAAAAGGGCAATATCAATATTTTACGCAAGCCAACATGGATAAAATAAGAAAAGCTGGATATACGAAATCATTCACATCATTAGAGGATGGAATAGGACAATATATTCACGACTACTTGCGTAAATCAGATTCTTACCTGTAAATAATTTTTTTGATTATTTCATTGAAAGATAAAGCTGCTTATGTTTGGTCCATTGTATTATCCTAATTTTAATCCTGTGATGCTACAGATTGGTCCATTATCCATTCGTTGGTATGCAATGGCATATATCACGGCATTGATTTGCGGATGGTTATTGGTGCGTCGTTTGGTGCGTAAAGACCCGATTGTCGCAACTAAAGAGCAAGTCGATGATTTTCTAACATGGGCAACACTTGGGGTAATTTTAGGGGGGCGATTGGGATATTGTCTCTTTTACCAACCTGGATATTATTTGCCTCATCCTTTAGAGATTTTTAAAGTCTGGCATGGCGGCATGTCCTTTCACGGTGGCGCGTTGGGTGTAATTATTGCCCTGATCTTATTTAGCTGTAAATATAAGTTGAGCTTCCTTGGGTTTTCTGATCGTGTAACGACAGTGGTACCATTGGGCTTGGGCTTGGGGCGTTTTGCCAATTTTATTAATCATGAATTGGTTGGACGAGTTGCCCCTGATTGGCTGCCATGGCGAATGTTTTATCCAAATGTAGTGGGTGCCAGACATCCTTCTGAACTGTATGAATGTCTGTTGGAAGGGGTTGTATTATTCAGCATTATGATGATTTTAGCCTATCGTAAATCCATTCGTGAACATGCAGGGTTACTGTCTGGGATTTTCTTGCTAGGTTATGCGATTGCACGCAGTTTTTGTGAGTTATTCCGTGAACCAGATGATTTCCTAGGGTTTATTGTTGGGGGGATTACAATGGGTCAGATTTTGTGTATACCGATGGTTATTGCGGGATCATTCTTTATTTGGCAATCTTTCCGTCTTCCTAAACTTAAAGGGTTAACCGTCGAGAATGACTAACAGTCAACCCATCAGACTGGATCACTTTATGGCGGCTGCGAATGCTGCCTATTATGGACAAAAAAATCCTTTTGCTGATTTTATAACAGCACCAGAAATTTCCCAAATGTTTGGCGAATTAATTGCGGCGTGGGTCATTGCAGTTATTCACGCTATGCCTGGTGATTCAGCCATCACGTTAGTAGAGGCTGGACCAGGTCAAGGCACATTAATGGCAGATATGTTGCGCGTCATTCGCCAAGCTGCACCTGATATTTATCAAAATTGTTCGGTTATTTTTGTCGAAACCTCTGAACGGTTGCGGCAAATACAAAAACAAGCCATTGCATATCATACAGATATATCCGTGCGTTGGTATGCTTCCATTGATTCTATTCCTTCTCAGCCGATGATTTTGGTGGCTAATGAGTTTTTAGATGCCCTGCCTATTCGTCAATTTGTAAAAGTAAGTTCTGGTGAATGGGCAGAGCATTATGTATATCAAGGACAATTATTCCAAAAACAAGTAGCCGATTTGCCGAAAGCTCCCATCTTTCAACGTCCCGTGAAAGATGGGGATATTGTCGAGGTCTGTGAAGCTGGACAAGATATTATCAAGAATGTAGCACAAAGAATATATAAAGACGGTGGGGCAGCGTTGTTTATTGATTATGGATATGCCAGCCCTGTATGGGGTGATACGTTGCAAGCTATTGCGGGTGGGAAAAAAGTTTCCCCTTTTATTGATCCTGGTGAAGCAGATTTAACGGCTCATGTTGATTTTTTAGCATTAAAAGAAATTGTGATAGCAACAGGCGCGCGGGCTTATGGTATTCAAACTCAGGGTGAGTTTTTAAAACAACTAGGATTACTTGTCAGAGCAAAAATGTTAGCAGCACGTGCTACGGAAATAGAACAAAAACAAATTGCAGAGGCTGTTTATCGCTTAATAGACCCCAGTGAAATGGGCGATCTATTCAAAGTTATGGCGATTATGCATCCTGATTTACCGATACCTCCTGCATTTGAATTAAATAAGGAAATAAAATAAATGAGTTCTGAGCTTTTGGTGATTCGTCACTCTTTGCTGAAAGATAAAGTTCGACACGGCTTTTTTACACGAGTAGGGGGCGTGTCCCAAGGCGGATATGCTTCGTTGAATTGTGGGATTAAAACCGAAGATAAGCCAGAACACATTCAGGAAAATCGTCATCGTGTTGCTCAAAATATTGGGGTGTCTGATGAATATTTATGGGGCGGGATGCAGGTACATAGTGCCAAAGTCATGCATGTTACCAAAGAAAATTGCGATCGTTGTGAAGTCGATGGTGGTGTTACCGATGATCCAGATGTTGCCGTCAGCGTTTTGACAGCTGATTGCGGTCCTGTGTTATTTACAACATTCGATGGGCGTATTGTTGGGGCTGCACATGCAGGATGGCGAGGTGCTGCGGGTGGAGTTTTAGAAGAAACCATTATGCAGATGGAAGCGTTGGGCGCAAAAACAAACGAAATTATTGCTGTGGTGGGACCTTGTATTGATGGTTCTCGCTATGAGGTCAAAGAAGACATGAAACAGCAAGTTTTAGATCTAGATGCTCATGCCGGTGTATTTTTCAAACACGTGACTGACGACCAATATCTTTTTGATTTAGGGCATTACTGTGTTGATCGTTTAAGAAGGCGACGTGTTGCCATTGCTGCGTTAATAGGCAGAGATACATTAGGGGACGAAACCCATTTCTTTAGTCACCGTCGTCGGACACTCGCTGGTGGAGGACCTTTGGGGCATCAGATTTCAGTGATTGCTTGTAATAAAAAGGGATAATAAATGTTGAATATTCAGAGAACCTCTTTATTCAAAGTAGGATTGAGCTTATTGGTTATGATCCCTTTGGTTGGATGCGTAACGATGCCTCATCCTTTTGAGAAAAAAGAAGGCTCAGCAGGGGGGAAATTAACGGCACCTCCGCCAGCACGATTAATCGTTCCAGTGCCAACAGAAGCGTTATTAACCGAAAAAGATTCTGCAATCTTGGCTCAAGATATGGTCAAAGCCATGACCGATCAGACGGTGCCTCCTGTTGTTGGGACTGCTCAAAAAGGCGAATGGCTTTTAATGATGAAAGCGCAATCCAAGGATGGTGTCGTTACTCCACAATTTAGTGTCATTTCCCCTGATGGGAAAGTCGCTGCCACCCGTGATATGATGCCTGTTTCAGTACAGGATTGGGCCAGTGGTAATGAAACAATCTTGGCACAAGTAGCAAGCCAAACAGCCCCAGTGGTGACTGATGTATTAAAAGGGTTAGAGGCTGGGGTCATGGCAAAAGACCCTCATAGTCTAAAGAATCGCCCTGCTCAGATTTATTTCAAAGGGGTCACAGGGGCACCAGGGGATGGAAATATTGTGATTGCCAGACAATTTGTGACTTCTCTAAAAGATAAATCAAACGAAATACAATCAAAGCAAGATAAAGCCGATTATATTGTCGATTGTAAAGTGAGTGTGACCGATGGTGCTGCTGGAACCAGAGGGAATCCGGTGCAACATGTTGAAATTGCATGGCATATTCTTGATAAAGCTGGTAAAGAAGCAGGGAAAGTGATGCAAATTAATGATGTGCCTGCACATAGTTTAGATGTATATTGGGGCGATACGGGTTCTGCTGTTGGGGAAGAAGCCGCAGGGGGCGTAAAGCGTGTAATCAGCAATTTTTCTGGGCGTGATGAGAAACCATTAACTAATGGAGCGAATAAAGGTCTTATTGCTCCACCAGAATTAACAAGTAAAAAGTAAATTAGATGAATATTTTATTGATATCGGAGTTGCGTTGATGAAAATTATTTCTGGGAATGGTAATCGTTTATTGGCAGAAGCTGTTGCCGCAGAGTTAAAAATGCCTTTATGCGATGCTTCTGTACAGCGTTTTGCAGATAAAGAAGTATTTGTAGAGATTTACGAAAACGTGCGTGGCGAAGATATCTTTGCTGTGCAAAGCACCAGCTATCCAACTAATGATAATTTGATGGAATTATTAATTATGTTGGATGCGTTGCGCCGAGGGTCTGCTAGACGTATTACAGCGGTGATGCCGTATTTTGGCTATGCCCGTCAAGATCGTAAATCTGGCCCCAGAACGCCAATCAGTGCGAAATTGGTTGCGAATTTGTTGGTTGAAGCAGGGGCAAGTCGTATCTTGACCCTTGATCTACATGCAGGACAAATCCAAGGCTTTTTCGATATTCCTGTGGATAATCTGTATGCAGCTCCGCTATTTACTCAAGATATCAAGAAGAAATATGCAGGAAAAAGCAACTTAATGGTCGTTTCACCCGATGTTGGTGGGGTGGTCAGAGCACGTCAATTGGCAAAACGTTTGGATGTTGATTTAGCCATTATTGATAAAAGGCGTGAACGGGCTGGTGTGTCCGAAGTGATGAACGTCATTGGGAATGTTGAAGGTCGTCATTGTATTTTAGTCGATGACATTATCGATAGTGGTGGATCGCTTTGTAATGCGGCGCAGGCATTGATTAATGCAGGGGCAGAGGGAACAGATGCCTATGTAACGCATGGCGTATTATCAGGCAGTGCAGCTGAAAGAGTGCAAAATTCTGTGTTGGGAGAGTTGGTGATAACCGATAGTATTCTCGAGACAGATGCGGTTCGCGCAGCGACGAAGATACGTCAAATCTCGTTAAATCAATTATTAGCCAGAGCCATTCGTGCCGTTGCGGATGAAAGTTCTGTTTCTTCTTTGTTCGATTAATTTAATAAAAAGGTTTGTATAATGTCTGCTTTACTGACTCGTCCATATTGGTATCTGCGTCACGGTCAAACAGATTGGAACGCACGTAATTTATCACAGGGCAGAACTGATATTCCGTTAAATACAGTGGGACTGTCCCAAGCGGTGGCTGCGGGGAATGCAATTGCGAATCATTGGGATCATTTGGAATTACCGATTACCCAGATTGTCAGCTCTCCGTTGGGACGTGCACGTAAAACGGCTGAAATGACAGCTGATATTATTAAACAAAAAGTCGGCGTGACATTGCCAATCGAGTTGGATGATGGACTGAAAGAAGTTTGCTTTGGGGTTGAAGAAGCACAGCCAATGGGACCATGGTATGACGATTGGATTGCGGGAACGTTTACACCTGAAAATGCAGAGCCCTTTGCGGTCTTATGTAATCGTATTGCAGAGGCAGTGAATCGGTCTATTTGTAAAGCGCAAAATGGGACAGTTTTAATTGTTGCTCATGGTGGGGTTTTCCGAGCATTACGTTGCTTGATGGGGTTGAAAGTCAATGTTCGCTTGCCCAATGCTCAACCAATGTGCGCGCGCCCTCCTGAAAATGGGGGAAGTGTGTGGGATTTGCATGCGCTGCCTTTAGAATAAGCGATTGATAAAAAAGCTGTTTATAGAAATATAAGCAGCTTTTTTTATAGGTTATTGGTTGTTTTAGCGTTTTATAGTGTTGAATAAGGTAGTATTTTAAATGCAAGAAAAAATACCACAAAATGCGTTAGATAAAATGTCTCTTATAGCTAGTAGGATGCAAGATTATGCACACGTTATGATGAGAACAGTGTTTATAGAGAGGTAGTCAGAGTAGGTCTTGAACAATTATCAAGTGAGATTATTAAGTTAGCTCGATCATATGACATTCAAGAAATAAAAAGTATAAATAGTAATCATCCTATAGAAGATTGCATTGAACATGCTTTCATTATTTGTGATCAAATTGAAAATATAAAATTTTTAAATGAATTAAAAGACGATGATTGCTCTATTGTTTTGACGCTAAGTGGAAGGGTAGAATACGCACTTATGTAGTTACGATTAAAACTATATTAGATAACGCAAATATAGAAAATGAAAGACTTCGAAATTCTATATTTTCAAAGTTAAGTGCTTTTGAGAAAGAGTTGGATCAAACAAAAACATCTTTACAGAAATTTGAAATGGCTTTTGTTGATACAACTTATGCTATTGGCGCAGGATGTAAGAACTTAGAATACGCTTACAAACTATTTTATAAAGTAATGAGGTCTTTTGGTCATTTAATAGATATTGCGGAACATCCACAACTACCACCTCCTGACGATCATAAACTGCTTCCTCCACCCAATGAAACCGAAGAAGATCAATAAAACTTAACTTTTCTATAAAGATATTTGCTTTTTCAGTGTTTTTTCGTTAAAGAGTAACTTTGCACCAGCACCCCTGGAGGTTGGTGTTTATTTTTGCCTTTTATATTAAGGAGTTTTTTAAAGTGGCAGCGAAAAAATTTGTAGAGTTAAATGTTGAAGTGCGTGCGAAGGCTGGTAAGGGGGCAGCGCGCGCAACACGTCGTGAAGGTCTTGTACCTGGCGTGGTATATGGCGGTAAATCTGAACCTGTAATGATTGCGATTGACCCACGTTTAATTATGCGTGAACTTCATGGTTCATGGCGTTCTCAATTATACCAAATTGTTGTTGATGGTAAAAAAACATCTGTTGCATTAATGCGTGCAGTACAATTACACCCTGTAACAGACCGTCCATTACATGTTGATTTCCAACGCATGGTTGCTGGTCAACAAATCCGTGTTGAAATTCCTGTTCACTTTGTTGGTGAAGATGAATGCCCAGGTATTAAACGTGATGGTGTATTAAATACCGTTTATCACTCTGTTGAAATTAATTGTGATGTGGATCATATTCCAGAAGCATTCACAGCTGATATTTCTGGCTTGGATCTTCATGATACTATTAGCTGGTCACAGCTACAAGGAACAGAAAACGTTACCCACACCAACCAACATGAAGAAGATTTCGTGATTGCTACAATCGCTGCGCCAACAGTAGCTGTTGAAGTAGAAGATGAAGCAGCTGAAGCTGAAGAAGCAGCATCTGAAGAAAAAGCATCTGAAGAATAATTTTCTTTTAAATATAGAAAGAATAGATCATGTTACTGTGGGCTGGGCTTGGTAATCCTGAGTCTGGAATGCAGGCAAACCGCCATAATATTGGTTTTATGGCGGTCGATCGAATCGCGCAATGCCATGGTTTTTCACCATGGCGTAAGCGTTTTCGGGGTGAAGTTGCCGAAGGAAATATTGGTGGTGAAAAGATCCTCCTGTTAAAACCAATGACATATATGAATCTTTCTGGGGAAAGTATCCAACAAGCAATTGCTTTTTATAAAATTCCCTTGGAACATTTAGTTGTTTTTCATGATGAGCTTGATTTATCACCTGGCCGCGTAAAAATTAAAAAAGGTGGGGGTGCCGCAGGACATAATGGTCTGCGTTCAACGGATAAAATGTTAAGCGATCAAAACTATTGGCGTGTGCGTCTGGGGATAGGTCATCCTGGTGACAAAGCACAAGTCGCCAGTTATGTATTAAGCAATTTTTCAAAAAAAGATCAGGAATGGTTGGATCCATTTATTGATGCGGTTGCCAAAGCAGCACCGTTATTAGTAGAACAAAAAATGGATGGATTTATGACCAAAGTCTCTTTGTTAATGAAGGAATAAAAAATGGGGTTTAATTGTGGTATTGTTGGGTTGCCGAATGTGGGTAAATCAACTTTGTTTAACGCATTAACAGCAACGGCTGCTGCACAATCAGCAAATTATCCATTTTGTACAATTGAACCGAATGTGGGTCGTGTGGCTGTTCCAGATACACGGTTGAATATTCTATCCGAAATTACGAACTCTAAACAAATTATTCCAACCAGTTTAGAATTCGTTGATATTGCTGGATTGGTCAAAGGGGCTTCTAAAGGCGAAGGGCTGGGCAATCAGTTCCTTGCGAATATTCGTGAAGTGGATGCAATTATTCATGTGCTTCGTTGTTTTGATAATGATGATATTACCCATGTAGAGGGATCTGTAGACCCTATTCGTGATGCGGAAATCATTGAAACTGAATTAATGATTGCTGATCTTGAAAGCCTTGAAAAACGCACTGTTGCGCTGCAAAAAAGAGCACGTGGAAATGATAAAGAAGCACAAGCAACCTTAGAATTGGTTGAACCTTTAATCAAGGCTCTACAAGACGGCAAACCTGTTCGTGACGTGATTCCAGCAGGTGAAGAAAAAGCGGTTGCGCGTCTTCAACTGTTAACCAGCAAGCCTGTTTTATATGTATGTAACGTTGAAGAAGAATCCGCAGCTACTGGGAATGCATATTCAGCCAAAGTTCTAGAAATGGCTAAAACACAAGGGGCAGAAGCGGTGATTGTGTCTGCAGATATTGAAGCAGAAGTCAGCCAATTAGGCAAAGAAGACCAAATGGAGTTCCTTACAGGGCTAGGGTTGGAAAATAGTGGTCTGGATCGGGTGATTGCAGCGGGCTATCATTTGTTAAATCTGATTACTTATTTTACCTGTGGTCCTAAAGAAACCAGAGCTTGGACAATTTTCAAAGGAACCAAAGCCCCTCAAGCAGCTGCAGTTATTCATAATGATTTTGAACGTGGCTTTATTGCTTGTGAAACGGTTGCTTATGCTGACTATGTGCAGTTTAAAGGTGAAGCAGGTGCCAAAGAAGCAGGTAAAGCACGGATCGAAGGAAAAGAATATATTGTCAAAGATGGTGATGTTTTACTCTTCCGTTTCAACGTATAATTTGCTTTACTGAAAATATCAATTTTTCAGATATTGAAGCAGGTCAATGAAAGGTAAAGCAATGGTCTCTGTCAGTTCAAATACGATTTTAACAATTAAAGAACTAGCACAAAATGTCAGAGACGCTGCTTTTCAATTGGCACGTACCGATATTCAACAACGTAATCAAGCACTACGTTGTGCAGCCCAAGCATTACGTACTGCTGAAGCTGAGATTTTAGCAGTCAATGGTGATGAAGTGGCGAAAGCGGATGTTTCTGCTGCTTTTAAAGATCGCATGACATTAACGCATGATCGTATAGAAGCCATGGCCAAAGGATTAGAAGATATTGCCGAATTGCCTGATCCTTTGGGAAAAGAATTGGCCAGTTGGGATAGGCCCAATGGCTTGCATTTTAAACGTGTGTCAGTGCCTTTGGGCGTTGTTGGGATGATTTACGAAAGTCGCCCTAATGTGGGTGCTGATGCCGTTGGGATTTGTATTAAATCAGGAAATGGAATCGTTTTACGGGGTGGATCAGAGACTCACTTAACCTCTATGGCGATTCATAAAGCCATGCAACAAGGGATGATTGACGCAGGATTAAATCCTGATTCGATTGCAATGCCCCCCGACAGTAATCGTCAACATGTCATGGATATGTTGCATGCAGTGGGGATTATTGATGTGATTATTCCAAGAGGAGGATATTCTTTAATCAAGTTCGTTCAACAAGAAGCAAGAGTTCCTGTATTGGCGCATGCTGCGGGTCTATGTCATACTTATATTCATGAAAAAGCAGATTTCGAAAAGGCTCGAAAAGTGTTGGCGAATGCAAAAATGCGTCGGACAGGGATTTGTGGGGCGACAGAAACGCTTTTGATTGACCAAGCGATTGCAAATGAATTATTACCCATTTTAGTTGATGATTTACAAAAACTTGGCTGTCGTTTTGTCGGCAATCAACTGGCATGTCAGATAGCCCAAGTAATTGAACCAGCGTCAGATGAAGATTTTGCCACGGAATGGTTGGATTCAGTTTTGTCGGTTGCAGTTGTGAAAGATATCGATGAGGCGATTCATCATATAGTGAAATATGGCAGCGGTCATACCGAAGCAATTCTTTCCGAAGACGATCAAGCCGTTCGATATTTTATGGATTCGGTTCCGAGTGCCGTGGTGATGCGGAATACGTCAACCCAGTTCTGCGATGGGGGAGAGTTTGGTTTTGGTGCAGAAATTGGCATTGCTACTGGAAGATTACACGCCAGAGGGCCCGTTGGAATAGAGCAATTAACCAGCTATCGTTATGAAGTCTATGGTGATGGTCAGGTGCGTTCCTAAATGACATCAATACCGACTTGGGGAGATCGCAGAAATATACGAGTCGGATTATTCGGAGGCTCTTTTAATCCTATACATGAAGGACACTTGCAGCTTGCCAATCGGGCATTAAAGTTCCTTCAACTTGACCAAGTATGGTTAATGGTATCGCCAGGAAACCCGTTAAAAGTTGGCACTGAAATGGCTCCATTTGAAGAAAGATATCAAATGGTCAAAGAGCGTATAACAGGGCGACGGTTGCTTCCGACGGATATCGAATGTCGATTAAATACACGATATAGTTGCGATAGTATTCGTTTGTTAAAACAACGTTTTCCATGCTGTAAATTTGTATGGTTAATGGGGGCGGATGGATTAGCACAAATGGCTTTGTGGTCGCACTGGCAAGAAATATTAAAAATTGTGCCTATGGCGGTTTTCCCTAGACCATCCTATATATATAGTGCATTAAACGGGCAGGCAGCTCAATGGGTCAGAAAAGCACGGTTGCCTTCTCGTTATGCGACAATATTAGCCGATTTCCAACCTCCAGCATGGGTATTTGTTCCAGCACCAGAGAATAGTATTTCAGCAACTGCGTTAAGACAGCAACGCAAACAGTTATTAGAACAATAAAAGTTAGATCAAAAAAAGGATAAATAATATGAATGAACAAATTTCACGCAAAGAAGTTGTGCAAACAGGCCCTGAAAAAGCTGCAAAGAGAGTATCAATATTGGATGATGCAAGATTAAATCAAGTTGTGGCTTTGATGGTTGAATCTTTGGAAGAAGATAAAGCAGAAAATGTTGTCGTCATTGATTTGGTTGGAAAAGCATCTTTTGCAGATCGGATGATTATTGCAAGTGGCCAAGTGGATCGTCAGATTTTGGCAATGGCAACCCATTTGGATAAATTACTATTCGAACAAGGCATCAAAAAAACAACTATGGAGCAAAGTCCGGATTGGGTCTTGCTGGATGCAGGGGATATTATTGTTCATTTATTCCGTGGAGAAGCACGCGAATATTACAATATTGAAAAAATCTGGAATGTAGAGATTCTGGATGCTGCTCAAGCATCAACTGAAGAACCTCAAGAATAATGTTTTCAATTATTGCTGTAGGAAAAATGCGGCATAAAGCTGAATTAGAGCTTGTGGATCGATATGCTAAACGGATTCGCCCTAGACTTTCAATTATCGAAGTGAATGAGGCAAAAGGTAGCCCCGAGGAAGCAAAATTAAAAGAAACACAAGCTTTATTAAATGCGTTGCCTGATCGCTCTGTTGTAATTAGCCTTGATGAAGGTGGAAAAAATTATAGCAGTTTGGTTTTTGCAAACAAGATGCAAACATGGATCGAGGAATCCAGGCCAATATCTTTTTTAATCGGTGGGGCAGAGGGGTTGCATCATGCTGCAATCGAACGTTCTGATTTAGTTTTATCTTTGGGGAGTTTAACTTGGCCCCATATGTTAGTTCGTATTTTACTGGCTGAACAGATTTATAGAGTACAAACTATTCTACAAGGACACCCTTATCATCGCCAAGGGCGCCCCTGATTTTTAAACTATCGAATTGAGCGATCTGGCGCGTCAGCAAAGAAATCATCAGATACGTTGGGGCTTAAAGCAACCTGTGTATTTGTTTTTGAATATCCTTTGGTGGTTGCTGCATCTGCAGACCATGTTTTGATATTGCGTTTTGGCGCTTTACGTTGTGTAGAAACATTCTGCGTTTCTACGTTTCGGCCACCGTTTGGATAAATAAATCCATGGGTTGGGTAAATGCTACCAAAAGTGCTTTTATCACCATTGGTTGCAACACGAACCGCAGTCCAGTCATTATTTGGGGAAACGTCAATCACTGGGGTATTGCGGCTGATGCCTCTTTGTGCCCAATGAGATTGGTCAATAATAACCGTTCTAGAATCGACAACTTGTGTAACAACAGCAACGTGTCCATAAGGCATCTTACGAGTTGAGCGGAAGCTTAGAACACTGTTTGGTTCTGGTGTATTTCCACGCTCATAAATACCTGCAGCGTTAGCCCACCAATTTCCCGCATTTCCAGATAATTGAACATCAGAGGCAGAGCGTGCAAATGTTACACATTGGATGACGTGTCCACCACCGTGGCGATAACCTTTGTGTCTATAGCTTACTTTGCGTGTTTTAAAATGGCTATTTTTTTTAGAATGATGGTTGCTTTTGCTTGTTGCAGAAGCTTTTTGAACATGTACACCTGCATTTTTATGGTGTGTTACTTTTTTTGTATTATGATGTGTTGAACGTGCATGTGCATATGATGTTGAAAACACCATACATGAAAACATTAAAAGAAATGAGGTTAATTTCGTTTTAGCATAATTATGCACGTAGACGTTTTTCATCGGCAACCCTAAATTATTTATCTAAATTGTGGAAATGTAGTTATTTTTTACGGGTCATGATTGTCTGGGTCAAGATAAAATGTTGATCTAATGATTTTTTTCTAGTTTTTGAAGATGTTGTGTGTTTTTTTGATGTAATGAAGCAACAAAAATAGTTGAACATATATTTCAAATAGATCATTCATTTTATTATTTTATTAAGCCAAGGACGTTATCTATGGTAAGAGCTATAGAAAGATTTCTATATTAATGGAGTATATCTATTGTTCCTTTCAATTGCATCTCTGAGAATAGAGATTATGCCAGTTACCATGTTGCGCCAGAACTGTATGATGGTGTGGGATCAGAATATTAAAAAAGGTATTATTAGTGACCCTGGTGGCGATTTATCCTTTGTTATCGAGACTATTGAAGCAGATGATGTGGACATACAAGCCATTTTATTAACTCATGGTCATTTTGATCACGTTGGTGTTACCACAGCTTTACAACAATATTTACAAGAAAAATATAAAAGAGAAATTCCTATTTTGGGGCCGGGCATCGAAGATCAATTTTTATTAGAAAAAGTCGCAAAAGATGCAGCAGGTTTCGGCACCAGTGCAGAGCATGTTCAGAATGTAAACCCAACTCGGTTTTTAAAAGATCAAGAAATTTTATCGTTTGAGGGTATGGAATTTGAAGTTTTGCATGTCCCAGGTCATACTCCAGGTCATGTGGTTTTTTATGAAGCCAAAGCGCGTTTTATGATTACAGGGGATGTTTTATTCAAAGGGACGATTGGACGTGCTGATTTCCCTTATGGAAATGGGAATTTGTTGATACAAACAATTAAAGACAAATTGTTACCTTTGGGTGATGATGTTTATGTGCTGCCTGGTCATGGTATTGGTAGTACGATTGGTTATGAAAAATTGAATAATCCATTTTTGATTTAAAGAAAGAAATATAATAGTGAAAAAGCATTTTATACCGTTGGTCTTGGTTTCTGTAATGATGACCAGTTTTGGAAATGTTTCTGTTACGATGGCAGAGTCTATCGAACATGAAATTACAAAAGCTCAACCTGAATTAGCCAAGCAGCCTTTGACTATTGTGACAAAAAACGGTCAAAAGCACGAATTTTCAGTTGAAATTGCCAAGACCCCAATGCAACAAGAAGTTGGTGAAATGTTTAGAACAAGCATTCCAGAAAATGGCGGAATGTTATTTGTTTGGCCAGCTCCGCAAGTCAGCAATATGTGGATGAAAAATACAGTAGTGCCTTTGGATATGGTTTTTATTGATATGAACCATTACATTAGAGCCATTGCAGAAAATACAGTTCCTTACAGTTTAGCCCCTATTAGTAGTCAGGGTGCAGTGATTGCAACATTAGAGTTACAAGGCGGAATTACAGAGAAATTAGGCATTACAGTAGGTGATAAAATTGAAAGCCCTGCTTTCGATGCACCTAGGACAATTACGGAAAAGAAGTCTGTAGTTAAACAAGAGAATAAAAAGAAATAGAATCATTTAAAATAAAAAAAGAATCTTTGTAATTTTATACAAAGATTCTTTTTGATTGCCAAAGTTGGTTGACGACCTATTTAACTGGTTTATGAGCCTCTAAGAACCATAATTGTTTATCGAGTGCTCTTGAAATCCCGGTGAATAAATCAGCAGTATCTGCATCGCCAGCTTCATCAGCTTCATCGATAGCTTTACGAACTGCATTTGCAAATGTGCCGTAACGTTCAATCAAAGCTTCAATATGATCTTCGACTTTAACAATGTTAGTCGGATAAGCGGCAATTTTTGAGGTATGAGCAATATCTTGAGAAGTTCCAAAAGCCGTTCCACCAAGAGCTGTAATACGTTCAGCCATATCATCGTTAAATGCGTCTAGCTCTCCACGGAAACCATCAACCATTTCATGAACGCCGATGAATTGAGGGCCTTTCATATTCCAGTGTGCTTGTTTGGTTAGCAATGCCACATCAAGACCGTCTGCAAGACGTTCGTTCAATAATTGAATAACGACTGTTTTGGTATTAGAGGGAAGGTTGTTTAATGTAGGATATAATTTAGTTTTAGGCATAAATAGATCTCCTTTAAATAACATGTATTAAGGATATGTATATTTTACTTGAAATTCAATAGTAAAATATATTTTTATTATTCATGATACTTATCGATTTAAATATAAATAAGCATGATTGATAATATTAATTAATTTAATATTTTATTAATAATTATTAATAAAATAATATAATATAACGGTCACATTGAAGGCAGGGTAACATGCAAATCATATTTCCACATTGGTATGATGATTTATACGAGTTTGAATCTGAGGTTAAGGGCTGTTTACTTAATTTTACAATTATTGTGGATCATCAAGAGTTTTATATAAATTTTTATGACAGTGCACGTTTTGGACAAGAATGTGAAGTAGAGATCAAAACGAATGGATATTTTCAAGATTCTAAGGCAGTTATTTTAGAAAAAGTGAATAAAGCAAATATCCAATATTATTTCGAGAAATTTATGATGCTTTGATGATTCCTTTTTTCCAATAGTCGATATGTTCTTGAAAGAATCTAAGGATATTCTTGCTAAATAAAGAATCTTCTTGGATATTTCTGCCTTCACAATAATTATAAATGATAGGGTCATCCATATAAGGTTTGGTGATAAAGAATTCGCCTGCATACCCTTGGTGTAAAAGTATAGCGAATAAATGATCGGGTGGAGTGATATTATTTTCATGAAGTAACTCGATGAATCCTTGGGTAATATTATCTGAACCTATGAGGCAATCATAATAAGCATCGCTCCCTAAAAAGAGAGTTCCTGCGGTTACACCAAAATAACGTAAATATATTTTATAAAATGTGGGTAATTGAATTTTATGAAAGGCTTCTAGCTCTCGAATCTGTTCTTTTGTGCAACCTACAACTTCGGCATTATGTTGCGTCAATAAGGCTGAATATTGCTCGAGTTCTTGGATAAAGTCTTGTTCGTCCATGAGTGATTTGACCTTGGTCTATAGATAAGTATTATAACAAATTTCTGGTCGATCTTCTATTTGGCAATTTTAATCATCGAATAGGTGATGCCATAATATAGACTTCAAATCGATTGTTTGATCGTTATAAAGCTATTATTTTCTTCATTGTAAAAAATATAGAGTTGTGTTTCATCATGAAATAGTGGGGAAATACTGAGTTGATCGATAAAAATAAGTGGTTTATCATTCTCAATAGGCCAGAATGTATCTTGTAACCAGCGTGGTGGTTTTTTCAAAAAATGAAAATGCTCTTTGATTTTTTGTTTTAACGCCCACTCTAATTCTTTTCCTGTTTTACCTTGTGTCTCAGCAAGTAGTTTTTGAAAATAAGATTCTGGTATTTGTAACCATTTAGGCTGAACTTTAAGATATATATCAAAATTACTATTTGTTATTTTTGATTGATTAAACAATATTCCCTTTTTTGTTAAATAGAGGGAAAGCGTATGAGTTGCATTGAGTATGCCACCAGTATGATTTAAATCTAACGATAGTAAATATAAATAAAGCGTTCCTATTTGATCTACATAGGGGGCAATATGAATAGGCTCGGATAATAGTTTTTCTAAATCTGGGTTATGATACAGCTCGTTGATAAACTCAGAGGAAGAAAGAGTACCTTCTACATAGGCAACAATTATTTCTATCGGGGAATTTAACGTAGTATTTTGGGTCATTGAGCAAATATCCAAATTGATATGGCTAAGTATTACTTCGGCTTTTTCAAATGAAATCTTTTCATCATAAGCTAAACCATCATTGCTTTTTTCCAAGGCAAACATTTCGTGTTTAGAAAGCTCTTTATACTCTTGATAACGATCTATATGGCACATCCAATTCTTTGCGGTGGTCATTGCTGCATAATACCATCTTCGCATATCAGAATGAAGTAAAGAGAGAAGATCTTCAAAATATCGTTTCAAATCGCACCATCTTATCATTGTTTGTTGAACGATAAAATAGGATAATGTTCGTGTATAGTATCTAATCAATGATCTGGAAACGTCGAAATATGAGTACCTTATAACCACATCATCCAATTTTCTCCGAAAAGTTTATGGTTTTTTATTTGAATAGAATTGGGGCATCAATGACAGGGAAATGAAAGGCAAAAAAACAGGTTTACGGCTTGACATATAATAATGTCTGTACTTGAATTTCGTTAAACATTGAGTCCCAGTAAAGTGTTGATAAATCTTTTATAATATAATGAGTTATCACTTTAAATATTATTTAATATATTCAAGATTACTTTGTAATAAGTTGCCCCTAATTTCTCACTAAGAGTAAAATATTGTCTTCAAGTTGTATTTGTATGGTGACATGCTGCTTAATTTTTTATTTTCAAATAGGTTAAACAAAAATGTCGTGTTGCGTTATTTATAAATAAGAGTGTTTAAAAAATAAAAGATGTGTAACTATAACCGCACGATAGATAATAATATATATAAATGATAATTTCACAGTGACAATTTGCTATATTTTGTTAAAACAAATAGATTGAATCTAGTAAAATAATTATAGGATATCGAGTGTGGTTTTTTTGGTAACAGGTGCGGGTGGATTTATTGGATTTCATCTTTCTAAAACCCTGTTGGCACGTGGGGAAACCGTTATTGGTATTGATAATCTAAATGACTATTATTCTCCAATATTAAAGCAAGCACGTTGCGATCAATTAAAACAATTCAAGAATTTTACATTTTATCATGCAGATATTACGGATGTATCTGCAATGGAACATATTGTTCAACGCCATTCTGATATTCAGATTATTTTTAATCTAGCTGCGCAAGCTGGCGTAAGATATTCCTTAGAAAATCCGTATTCGTATATTCAAACCAATGTGATGGGGCAAGTCGCTATTTTAGAGATGGCTCGTCAGCTCCCTAACTTACAGAGAATTTTTTATGCTTCATCCTCATCTGTTTATGGATTAAATAAAAAATTACCCTTTAGTGAAGCAGATAGAGTAGATCGCCCAAGTTCCGTTTACGCAGCGTCCAAGCAATCTGCCGAACTTTTATCGTTCACCTATCATCATTTATATGGATTAAAACAAACAGGGTTGCGCTTTTTTACAGTTTACGGACCTTGGGGCAGACCAGATATGGCATATTATCTTTTTGCCAAAGCCATTATCGAAGATAAACCGATTACTTTATATACAGGTCAAAATCTCTCCAGAGATTTTACGTATATTGATGACGTTATTGATGCATTACTCAGTTTGCTAGAATGTTCTCACTTAGAGGATTATGGGATTTTCAATATTGGCAATAGTCGCCAGGAAAAAGTTGAGCATCTTGTTGCTTGTTTAGAAGAAAATATTGGTAAAAAAGCAATTATCAATTACATTACTCGTCCCGAAACGGATATAGAAGCAACCTTATCTGATATCAGTGCAATATACAACGTCACAGGTTGGTCACCCAGAACGAAATTATCGGACGGGGTATGGTTGTTTACTAATTGGTTAAAATTGTGTAATGGTTTTTTTTGTTAACACTTGGCGTGATTTGCTTTGGTTACAAGGAAAATAAGTTGTCATTTTTACTTAAGAAAGCGTATATTACGCGTCTTAGATTTATATTATACTATGGGGTTCAGAGTTAGATGCAAGCTTTTTATTTAAAAAATTCCGAAGGTAGTTATTTGTCTGCAATAACTAGTAAAGATCATTATGGAAGAGAACAATATGGAAAAATTTGTGTAGCTTCTGAAGAGCATGGTGTTGCGAAAATAATAGCTTTTTGTTTAAACAGATATCCAGGTATTTTATTTTTGTTTTCTGAAGATGGTGATCTCCCCATGCTGCTAGGAGACAGGCCATTTGCATCTAAAATCTTTCCCGTTGGGATTGAAGGGGGGTATTCTCCTCATACTGTATCGCTATATGATTTACAAGACCACTCTTGGATCTCTATTCCTCCATTATCGACAGAAGCAGATCTAGGAGGATTAAGAGTTTCTTATGGCTTACATTTGTGTCGTATGGTTGATCAAAAATTATCTTGGGAGGAGATATCTTTAGAGGTTGCAGAATATAATAATATTTCAGCCAATCTAAAAGATTACTTTTTATATTTAAATGAAGTTTTTGATAGGTTGCCTGGGCTTCAGTTTGTAAAGAGAATACTTGAATCTCGCTGCCCAAATGATTTTAAAATCGATATTATTAATATGTATTATCCTTTTTTAGGGGTCAAAGATCTTAACGAAATATCCTATGAAATGCAGAATTCTGTGGATTTTAGAAAAGATTTTGTAGAAGTTTTTTGCGATGACTATTGGGTAAAGAATGCTTTGAATCCGCTGCTGGATTGGCAAGAAAATAGGCAAGGCAGACAAATTATAGAATGTAATCAGGTGTTTGATGTTTTACAAAAACATTTTACAAAGCATGAATTTTCTTCTTTTACTCATGCGGTGAATTGTGCCTATAGACGTATTATCGAGCCACGTAAAAGAACATGTGTGGTGACAACGGTAAGAAACGAAGGAACGTCTATTTTAGAGTGGCTAGCTTGGCATCGTAAACTTGGTTTTGAGCATTTCTTTGTTTTTAGTAATAATAATGATGATGGTTCCGATGCCCTGTTGCAGGCTTTGGCAGAAGCTAACGTTATTACCTGGATTAAAAATGAAATGGGGAGCGATGTTAGACCGCAGGCTAAGGTTTGCAACTACACGTTTTCTTCACTTCCTGAAATATTAGATTATGAATGGGCTCTTTTGCTGGATGTTGATGAATTCCTATCAATCAATCGTGATAGCTTTAAAAATATTCATGATTTATTGAAATGGATTGAAAGAAACGAAGTTGATGCAGTTGGTTTTAATTGGCAGTATACTTGCTCTAGTAATCTGATGGATTATAAAAAAGACTTTGTTACAAAGCGTATTCAATATTTTATCAACGAAGATGTGATAGGATTGGCGAATAATCTGATAAAAAGTATGTCAAAACCACGGTATATGATTAGTTCGGGAGCCCATTATGCGGTTTGGAGTGCTAAATATCATGCAACTTATCGTTTGATACAAGGTGATATTCATCGTTTTGCGCATAATTCTGGAAATTATTCTGATGATCCTATGTGGGCGGATCATAATCATAGAGGGATAGCAAACGTAATTCATTATCACTTTAAATCAGCAAAAGAATTTTTGCTTCGCTTATATCGTGGTGATGTTTTAGACGCTTACTCAGATAGCCCTGTGGATATGAGCTTATTTAAAGAGCATACTATTGATACCTTCAATCAGCAACATATGAAATATGGGGCTAAGATTTTGGAAAATTATCTTTTTAAAGAATATGAACTTCAAGAGGTCGTAGATCAGCTATTAAGTTTGCCTAAGGTAGATCAGGCATTTCAGCAGATCCTTAGGATTACAGATGATCGTGTTACCAATATGTTGAACTTTATGTTAGAAAATCAAGAGCAATTAGGGCATAATGCAAAGCAGCTATTAAAATTCATTCAAGAGTAAATCTTATTTTTAATAATCTCATCATTTAATGTGATGAGGTTTTTTCTTTTATGTATTCCACGTATATTTTATATTTAGTAGATTCCTGTTGTTCTGGATTTTCAATGATTTTTTATAAGTATATGGGATAATTAATTTTTTTATATTTAAGGAAAAG
>NZ_CAMXCK010000006.1:0-116763 GCF_947179105.1 Commensalibacter communis | reverse complement strand
ATACAGTATAAGTGCTTGGCTCTATTTTACAATAGAGCCAAGCCCCCTTTTCATATAATATAAAATATAACCAAAAAATTAATCTGAAATTCAGCTCAAATTGTCGTTTTAAATGACAAAAATTCATGGAATTTATTATATAAATATAAATTAATAATATAGACGTAACTTTTATTTAAATTATTGATTTAATGATAAAAAAAGAATCGATCCCATCGATTTAAAAGCTACTAGCATTCTCTTGGAGTTTATTGTTAAAAATGTCATCTTTTCGTTAAGTCATTTTAAAAATTCTTTCGATGACTTCGAATATATTCACGTTATAATGGGTAATTATATTTTTTTAATTCTAGAAATATATCATTAATATTTTAAGTTTATCAGCGATTTAAATTACAAACTAATGTAAACATAGATGGATAGATGGGATGCTGTCAAAATAAAAAAACAGCTTAGCAATCTTAATGACTGTCAAGCTGCTTTATATAGACGAGCAAATCAATTTTATCGACTAGAAAGAAATCATTTTACCAGGCGTAATCATTCCTTGTAATCCCAGCAAAGATTTTGCTAGTGGAATTGCGACAGGTGATAATTGTCTTCCCAACAAAATAGAACGATGCTCGATCGCTGCTAACATTGCAAAATCATCATTATTTTTTAAAATATCATCACGAATAGATTTACCAATACGAACAGTCTGTGCAACACCATGACCACTCCATCCATTGACAGAATAAATAGGCACTTGCTTTTCAATTTTTCGACAATCCGTTGCACCATTTAAGGTGAGATCAGTTGTGCCGCTCCATGCAAATTCGAATTTAATATCTTTTCTTTGTGGAAATACGGTTTCCAAACGAGATGTTAAATACGCAATGGTCTTTTCTTCATTCCAACGCGTTCCCGTCCCTTGTCCACCAAATAAAATTCTTTGTTTTTTTACTGGACGGTAATAGTCAATTTGGAATTGGGTATCATATACTGCCATATCGGTTGGCAATAACGTTTCCGTTCCACCGTCAACAGGGTTAGTTACCGCAACATAAGTATAAAATGGGATGGTCGCATCTGCTTCAGAAAGTAGCTTAAAAGTAGAATCATGCACTGCAAGCACAATACCTTTTTTTGCTAAAACACTGCCTGCTTCCGTTCTAACTCTGGTACCTTCTGGAGTTTCTTCAATTTCAAGAACTTCGCTATCTTCAAAAACTTGTCCGCCATTTTGAATAAAGCCATAAATCATTCCCCTGACCAATGCCAAAGAATGAATTTGACCGCCCATACTGTCTAATGCACCACCAAAGTAAATCTCAGAGTTAATATGTTCTTTGATCTCGTATTCACCCAACATGCTGACAGAATCATCACCAAGATATTTACGAGCATCGGCACCTTTGACCAATGCGCCCACGTGACCTGGATGAATTGCAGCAGTTAAATGCCCCTTACGCATATCAACAGATAGATCATATTTACTGACGATTTCTCTGATTAAGTCAAAACACTCAATCGATGTAAAACGCCATAAACGGCATGCTTCATCATAATCAAAATTTTCAATCATTGTTTCGGCTTCCCAACGGGCTAGCCCTGGGGTTAATTGTCCCCCATTACGACCAGAGGCAGCAGAACCAATGCGATTTTTTTCTAACAAAATTGTATCAACACCAGATTCTGAAAGATGTAGTGCTGTTGACGCACCAAGCAGTCCTCCACCGATCACCACGATATCACATGTTGTTTCTTGTTCTAACTTGGGAAAACCAGCCCATGTAGACAAAGTAGCTTCATAGTAATTGGCTGGATGTTCAGGCTTTTGATCGCCATCAACCCAATTCCAATCTTCTTGTTTGTCAGTGTTATTTGTTGATACAATCATCGCATCATCGATTAATACTGGTTTTTCAATTTTTTGTTTTAAAGTCATTTAATATAACTCGTTTCGTAACATAGATTAAAGAGTAAGGGCATCTTCTTCTTTTCGTAAGAATGTCTGATCGTCTTTTACAAAAAGTTCTTTTTGATATTTTTTTAGATAAAGAAGATAAAGTAATCCCAAAAATGTCCATGATAGACCAAATATAAAGGAGTCCATCTGTAAGTTCAACCACATATAGCCAACAGTTGTTAATCCCAGCAAAGGAAAAATAATATTCAAAGCAATATCTTTAAATGTTTTAATTTGCCTTTTATAAAAAGCGAACATCACTAGAATACAAATATTGACCGCACTAAATGCAATCATCGCACCAAAATTAACAAATGAAACCGCGGTATCAAGTGTGCAAAAAATAGCAGCTAGGGATAAAAGACCAACCAATAGCACACAGAAATAAGGCGAATGATATTTAGGGTGAACATATCTAAACATCTGGCCTGGAATAAATCGAGCAATTCCCATAATGTGCAATAATCTAGCTGCACTTGCATGAGATGCCAACGCCGATGCCAATGTATTCACCAACATTGCAATCATAAAGAATTTTTGGAAAATCGCGCCACCTACATATAAAGCAATTTCAGGCGAAGATGAATCTTTATAATTTTTTAATAGCTCATTGGTTGGATAATATAGCTGAATAAACCAAGCACTAATAAAGAAAATAACCCCACCTGCCAACACAGTTATCATAATTGCTCTGGGGATTGTTTTTTGTGAATCTTTTGTTTCACTTGCCAACGTTGATACCGCATCAAACCCAAGGAATGAAAAACATAAGACAGCAGCCCCGCCAACCAAAGGTCCCAAACTATTATCCCCATTAAATAATGGTTTCGTGGTCAGCACAGCAGCCCAACCATCGCCAAGTTTAATATGAATAACAAGATAAATAAAATAAACTGTTAAGATTAGCGGAACCCCAACAAATATAAAATTCATATTGGCCAGTAAACTAACATTACGAGAATTAATAAAGGTAACGATAGCCACATAAACAGAAATCAACACCCACGTTGGAATATCTGGAAATAACGCACTGAGATAAGCCCCAGATAACAACGCATTAATCATGGGTAACAACATATAATCCTGTAACGTAGCCCACCCAACAATAAAGCCACTCTCTTTACCGCATATTTTACCTGTATATGTAAAAGCAGAACCAGATTCTGGAAAGGTCGCTGCCAACCGACTATAGCTCATCGCTGTTAATAAAATAGCGACTAAGGTGAGCAAATACGCTAGTGGAACACGACCATTTGTACGTTCAGAAACAATTCCAAAGGTATCAAATACAGTCATTGGCGTTAAATAAGCAACCCCAATGATTACAACCTGCCATAAAGATAATAGCTTTGCACTTTTTTTTAACTGATCCATTAATTACATCTTTAACTTCTCGAAATATTGCAAACGGATTTTAAAAGAAATTGCTAAAGTGAATCAAAGCAATAAAATTTAAAATAAACATCATAATATGCAATTTGTGCAATAAATAGCAAGATTAACATTGCTGTTTATAATAACATTTGTTTGAGATGCTGTTAAAATAAATAAAACAGTTCATTTTATACTTTATAAAATTTGTTTTACTTTCAGTATTTCTTCGTAAAAACCCTTAGGATTCAGTATGTTATTAACATTAGTCTCTAAAATTTTACGATCCGTTAAACTAGGAGCCACTTTTGCAAAAACTTCTATCGCCCCATCCCAAGAAACTCTTAACGTAAATTGTCTGTTTAAAATGATCTCTTGTACTTCCTGAGCTACTGGAATTGGTGGTGGATCTAGGTCTATATAATCTTTTTGTTCTTCTTTTTTGATCCTAAAATGTCTGTATAATGCAATCGTTTTTTTATCAATATATTTGAACTGATCCTCAAGCCAATCCCAATCTGCTTCTGATAAAAATTCCTCATCTTTGAAATCTTGGGCAATAAAAGGCAAATCAAAAGTGTCTCTCATTTCAAAATAAGATCCATGATATTTATTTATCAATGACTGATACATTTCAGGAAATTCTTTGAAATTCGTCTTATATGCCATAGCAATATAATTTATTGTTGTTATGGAATTAAAAGAATTCATTGCTGTTGCAAGTCTTTCTAAATTATCCATAAAGATTTGATAACGTGCCCCTTTACGAAACTTTACATAAGATTGGGGAACAAAAGATTCAATGGATATATTAATATGATCTATGTTTGAGGTAGCAAGGAATTCGAAATAATTATCTGGCATTTTCTTGGCCAAATTAGTCGTAAACGAAATCTTCTTACGATATTGTTGAGGAATTTTTTGTAAAAAAAATTCAAATTGAGGATGTAATGCTGGTTCATGTAGACAAGAAAACCAAAACTGACCATCATCTACATAAGGAAGTAACTTAAGCAAAATATCCAGAGTTTTCTCACTCATAAAATAGGTTTTTTTTGTAGAGGAATAATCATACAAACAAAATGGACATCTTAAATTACAATTATTGACAATATCCATCGCCATTTGAGCAAAAGGCTGAAACACGGTCCTTATTTGAGGTGCGAAAGGAATGAGTGTATTCGTTCCTTGAATACGAATAATAACTTTATCCCTTTCATCACTTGTCAACTCACGTGAAAATTTTATCCAAAATGCATAGTAATTCTTTCCATCCCCTACACTGGGGATATCCACATGATAGAAAGAATTTGCAAGAGCGAAAGCTAAAACTTCTCCCGTATCGGATATGACAGCCTCGCAAACTAATCTGTCATTAATATGGTTAACATCACAAACCCAACCACTGGCAAAGACAACATTAATTTCATCAACAAACCCAAAAATAAAACGGTTTGGATATAAATCAGATGTAGGTTTCTTCTTTTTAAAAATATTAAAAGGATTATAAACCAACGATAAGAACCTTATCTTAAATAAATATTAATTTTTATTATCGTTTTTACTGATATACATCAACATTTTATTTCCATGTCGCATAAAGATTTCTTCGACAACCATCCCTATTCCTCCTAATACTCTACGTGACGGAATATTGTCCTCTTTGGCTATCGCAACGATACGATCATGTCCACGTAAATGAGCCTCTATTAACACAGCATAAGCGGCCTCACGCGCATATCCTTTACCCTGAGCCCAAGGCCAAAGCGAAAATCTTAATGCATATCCCCGACCATCTTGACGGTGATGAATCCCTGTTATGCCTAAAAAACGAGAACAACCCAATTGTGCATTTTCACGAACAACATACATTCCTATGCGGTGACAACCCCAATATGTTGTATCTTCTGCCATTTCAATTTCAGCTTTTAAACGTGTCCTCACCCCACCCAACATGTGACCAAAGGCCTGGCTATCGGTTTTCAGAGAAACAACATCCTCTAAATCTTGCCATCCAACAGGGGATAAAATTAATCTTGGTGTATATAACTCAGAGGAAATCATGATATTTTCTGGACACACTTATAAATGAAAACACCCATTTCATCCTATAATGAAATGGGTGTATCTATTTCACAAGTCGAAATATGAATTACCGTGAAATAGGTTTATATTTAATACGGCTTGGTTCAGTAGCATCAGGGCCAAGACGACGGCGTTTATCTGCTTCATAGGCTTCAAAGTTTCCTTGGAACCATTCAACGTGACTGTCGCCTTCAAAAGCCAAAATATGGGTTGCCAAGCGATCCAAGAACCAACGATCATGGCTGATAACCACAGCACAACCAGCAAATTCCTCTAATGCTTCTTCCAATACACGTAATGTATCCAAATCCAAATCATTGGTTGGTTCATCAAGCAATAAAACATTGCTTTCTTTCTTTAACATTTTTGCCAAATGCACGCGGTTACGTTCACCACCAGAAAGAATGCCAACTTTCTTTTGTTGATCGGATCCTTTAAAGTTAAATGCACCAACATAAGCACGAGACGCAATCGAACGTTTACCAAAATAAAGCACGTCTGTTCCGCCAGAGATTTCTTCCCATACGGTTTTATTTGGATCTAAATCATCACGAGATTGATCCACATATCCAAGTTTTACCGTTTCACCAACACGAATTTCCCCTTGATCTGGTTTATCCGCACCTGTAATCATTTTAAATAAAGTGGACTTACCAGCACCATTGGGACCAATAACACCAACAATACCTCCAGGTGGTAATTTGAAGTCTAACCCATCAATCAACAAACGATCATTAAATCCTTTGCTAAGGTTCTCAGCTTCAATGACAACACTTCCCAAACGAGGGCCTGGTGCAATATTAATTTCCGCAGTACCACCAGACTTTTCCTGGCTCTGCGCCAACATTTCTTCGTATTTTGCAATACGAGCCTGACTTTTTGCTTGTCTAGCTTTAGGAGAAGCACTGATCCATTGTTGTTCAGCCGCCAATGCACGTTGACGTGCACTTTCTTCTTTTTCTTCTTGAGCCAAGCGTTTACGTTTTTGATCCAACCATGAAGAGTAATTGCCTTCAAATGGATGTCCGCGCCCACGTTCAATTTCCAAGATCCAGTTCGTAACATTATCCAAGAAATAACGATCATGGGTAATCAAAATCACTGTGCCAGTATATTCACGCAATGTTTGTTCAAGCCAAGCAACGCTTTCCGCATCCAAATGGTTGGTTGGTTCATCAAGCAATAAAATATCTGGCTTTTCAAGCAATAAACGACATAAAGCCACACGACGACGTTCACCACCAGAAAGTTTTTCCACACTTAAATGTGCAGGTGGACAACGCAATGCATCTAAAGCAATTTCAATTTGACGGTCTAAATCCCAACCATTGCCTGCATCAATGATTTCCTGTAATTCTGACTGTTCAGTAAGCAAGTTATTCATTTCATCATCATCCATCGGTTCTGCGAACTTCATAGAGATTTCATTAAAACGATCAACTGCTTTTTTTAAAGGCCCAAAGCCTTCAGCAACGTTTTCACCAACGTTTTTAGTATTATCAAGTTGGGGTTCTTGTTCTAAGTACCCTACTTTTATTCCATCAGCAGCCCAAGCTTCGCCACCAAATTCTTTATCTTTACCCGCGATGATTTTTAAAAGAGTAGATTTACCAGCACCGTTGACCCCAAGCACACCAATTTTTACACCTGGTAAAAAGGATAAAGTAATGCCTTTAAAAACTTCTCGTCCACCAGGATAAGCCTTGGTCAAATCTTTCATTACATAAACATACTGAGGCCCAGCCATCGTAAGGAAGCTCCTTCAAAAATCCATCAAACATATAATATAGGGGGAAATTGCCCGCCTAATTTTTTGCTTCAGGCGAAATAATAGATATAAAAAGCGTCTGCGCCCGGCAGGACTTGAACCTGCAACCAGACCGTTATGAGCGGCCGGCTCTAACCAGTTGAGCTACAGGCGCACAAACGCTTTCTCTATTTGCCGTAAAATGAACCTTTTTGCAAGGTTTTTTTTAAGAAAAAATTACTCATTATTAAATTCTTCACCATAATACTCGGAAGGATCCAAATAACTAGGATCTATCAGTCCATAATAATCTTGAGGTGAATATGTCGTGCGGCGTGTATAATAATCACCAATCTTAGCTGCAACTAATTGCGGATATCCTCGTATTTTTAAACCACAAGCAATACAATCAAATTCAGTCGGAATTACAGACCTTCTTACAACAACTTCATATTCTCCATTTTCAATTTTGCTAGCTCCTATCTCCTTACCTATCACTGTTGCCACACTTTGACACGCAGGACATTCAACTTTATGACGACCTTTGAAACTCAATATTTTACTATTTACCTTTGCACTTGCACGGAGTTCTTTACGTATACTTTCTTCTTTAGCATCGAATGTAATTTTAAATGATTCGATTGATTTTTTCAGCTTTTTTAAAGCTATATCTTCAATTTTATGTAAATTTTCCTCAGCAAACTCAGCTTCTTCTGAACCCAACAAGTCTTTTAAACTCTTTTCTTGAGCTTCACATTAAATTTTACAACATTTGTAAAAACCATATAACCATTCCGAGTGTTTATTATTTATAAATGATGAAGCACCTGTATGTAACTCTTCATTTCTTCGGTTTACAAAAGCAGTTGCAAATTTTAAATCCTCTGCTAAAAAATTGGGAATTAAGCTTTCACATAATTTTAAAACTTGCACGGTACCTATAGATTTTGCAACATATTCTGTAACAGAACCTAAGTTCAGTATAACAAGTAAATTTTTATGATCCCTATCTGGTTCAGCTAATAAGATAGGATTTTATATGCAATAGCCGATCGCGCTAATATTTCAAAAGATAACGCACACCAGATACCAAATTGAGCAGTTTCTTTATCATTTTCATTTGCATACTGCATAAATAAAACAGCTTTAGCCCATAAAGATTCCCAACTATATGCCATTTTAACCTCTATAAAACCTAATTAGTTTTCTACTTGTATTATTACTAAAAACTTTTTCTCTATCATGAAGAATTGTCCAATTATCTACAACTAGTAATTTATCACCATCCTATTTTACTATCTCAGAATTTATAAACATATCCTGTAATTCTTTAACAAAATCCTTTGCAACCTTATTAATTGGTTGCATGTAACATGGATCAAACATTATGCTTGTGTCATTTATTCCAAACCAGGGAAAACTATAAACATTACCTCCTATTTGTTTTCTAAAAAAAATAGGAGATTTATTTACATATTTCTTTATTATCAAAGCTGTTTGATTTTTATTTGATAAAACTGTTCCTGTATCCACCTTCTCTTTCAAAAAGAAAATAATATATTGGGCTGGAATAGACCAAAAAGTAGTGTCCGTATGTAATGGAAAACTATCAAAACCATAAAAATAACTTAAAGATTTAAAATTCGATGATAATTTATTCTTAGGTTGCAATATTTGTGTATCTTTGCCATTTAAAGGAAGTATTCGACCCAAAGCTTCTGTTAAGTTCAATGCATCACTTAATGACTTAACATTATCAATTATATAAAAACCATGCTCTTTTAATGACTCAAACATCATACCAGGCTACTACCCGACCTTAATCAACCCCGTGAACGCACCGTTTTCTGATGTAAAGATCACTTTTTTCTCTTTAGTTTGCAGATTGGCTTGATACACATGCCCCATCTTATCAGCAACGAAAGCTAGGTGATGATCTGCATCAACCGTAAAACCGATTGTTTCATCAAACCCACGCACAACGACTTCTTTATTGCTGAGGGTTGAAAGCTGCAATCTATTCAACGAATTGCCATCAGGTTCTGCGCCTCTGTCTGACCAATAAAGATAATCATTTTTATATTCAAGTTCCAGATCTATCGGTTCTGGAAGATGGTCATAGATGATTTTTATTTGAGACGAGTTAATCACGGCCTGCTTATCATTAAAATCAAAGGGCGCACAAAGTAAGCGTCCTGTTCCGCTTTTGGGTGGTCCTTTCATAGTCCAAAAGATACGGTTATTTTGAATATCCAACGCGATCCCAACACAATGTCTGTTTTCTTTTTCTTCATCCAAATACATATCCTGTGTATCAAGCAAAAATTCGACTTTACCAGTTTCGATGGCACATCGTTCAATTTTCATACCCTCACGATCGCACCAGTATAAATAATTCGTCCGTTGATCCAATTGGATTTGTTTCGGAGTATGGGTATCTCCGATTTTAACCGTGAAACCTGTATCTTTGCCATCCAAATTACAATGCTGAATATAGCCGTCCCAAGCATCAAAATCTGCCCCCATATTTGTCCAATAAAATAGCTGGTCATTAGGATTAAATACAATACCATCTGGCGTTCCAGATTGGTCTTGTAAAAGGATGTTGGTTGAATAATCATTAGGATTGATACTAATAATCTGCCTTTTCCTGGCTTCTAATACAATGAGTTTATAGTTTAAATGCGTAATCATTGATGATTACTCCTTATGTTATCAATAAAATAAAACATTTTCTATAAACCTACGCCATTTTTCTTAATAAATAAATTAATAATATAGTTATTATTCTTAATTGAAATGAAAATTTATTATAATTACACATATATTATTAATTATTACTGATAGTTATATGGTAATATTTCAAATCAAAAAAATTGTGCTTCTTTATATTTATCTTTACCTGCAAATCATCAACATCTTATATATATTGAAAAAAAACTAATAACTCGCTATGCTTTTTCATCTTATTAAAAATTGGAAAAAAATTATGGATTTATCTAAGATTGCTCCTGGCAAAGACGTGCCAAACGACATTAATGTTGTGATTGAAATTCCTAAAGGATCAAAAGTAAAGTACGAAGTCGATAAAGACAGCGGTGCAGTATTTGTTGACCGCGTTGTATTCACACCAATGGTTTATCCAGCTGCTTATGGATTTATTCCCAATACATTAGCTGCTGATGGTGATCCAATTGATATGTTGGTTTTATGCCCAGAGCCTGTTATTCCAGGATGCGTCATTCGCGCACGCCCAATTGGTGTATTGAAAATGGAAGATGAATCAGGCATGGATGAAAAAGTTATCTGTGTTCCACACGACAAAATCCACCCAGCCTATACCAATATTAACGAAGTCTCTGAACTCCCAGAAATTACACGTCAAGAAATTGAACATTTCTTTACCCATTACAAAGACCTTGAAAAAGGAAAATGGGTTAAAATCCAAGGTTGGGATAATAAAGCCAAAGCTTGTGAATTGATCGAAACATCAATTAAAAACTTTAAGAAATAACGCTTAATGCTCTACAAGGCTGCTGAATAAAATAGCCTTGTAGATGTAAGTTTTTTTATTATGATCTTACTGACTAAGTATCAGAATAGTTATTAAGACTATCGATAATACCACATCCAGATATTTTCCCATTAGGGCATTCTTTAATTAAGCTTTCCAAACTTGTTTCCATTTTTTGTAATGATGATATTTTTGACCTAATATTTTCTAAGTGGTTCTTAGTTATTGTTAAAACATCCTGATTTAACAAAATATCATTTTCACTGAGCTTTAATAAATTTTGTATTTCAATAAGTGAAAATCCCAAAGCTCTTGAACGTATTATAAAAAATAATATTTCCAGATGTTTTTTTGTATAGGCTCTATATCCCCCTTCTGTCCGTGGAGGCTCAGGAAGCAGTCCTATTTTTTCATAATATCTTATTGTTACTACTTTGGTTCCTGTAGATTTTGACAAATCCCCAATGCTATAAAATAAATGATTTTTTTTCTTTACCATGCTGTTGACCCTATAGTTACTATAGAGTGCATATTAGTTATGACGAACGATTCTCGTCACTATGAATCAAAGAAAGGAACTAAAAAATGTCTAATAATATTAAAAAATCTCACTGTAAATATAATCAAAATTGTAACTGTGGTTCAAATTGTAATTGCAAAACTGAACAAATTTGTAACTCTGCATGCCGTTGCGGAGCGTAGTCGTCTATTTTAATTGTGTAATTATTAAAAATCACACAATGTAAATATAACTCTATACGTTGCTAGTCATCGATAGGCTGGCAGCGTATTTTAATAATAGCCCTCAATAAATATTGATTCTTTTATTTAAAAGAATGATTTGACATCGTTTCCTCTTATATAGATAATTTTATTAATAAATTCATAAAAATATTGAGGAAATAGAAATGGATATCGTTCAAATTTCAGAAAAACGCTATTCCGCAAAACGGTATGACAAAAGCAGATCTGTTTCCCACGAAGATTTGGAAAAATTACTGACTGTCCTTAGAAACAGTCCCTCTTCTGTGAATTCACAACCATGGCATTTTGTTGTTGTAAATAATGCGACTTCACAAAATAAAATCTTGCCAGCGATTTTAGATTTCAATCATGCTCGTATCACAGATTCCACTTATACCATTATTTTTTGTATCAAAACATCATTGGATAATGACTATTTAACACATATTTTAGATACTGAAATACAAGATGGTCGTTTTACAAAACCTGAAATCATCCAAAGTATGGACAAAGATCGTCGCTATTTTATTGGGCTAAATAGTATTACAGATGAAAAATTACATAGCTGGGAAAGTTGCCAATTATACTTGGCATTGGGACAATTCATGTTTGCCGCAGCCTCCATTGGTATTGATTCAACGCCAATCGAAGGGTTCGATGCACAAAAAATGGATGAGCTATTGGGATTAAAAGAAAAAGGACTGAAAAGCATTGTCGTTGCCAGCATTGGCTATCACGCCGATAATGACAGCAACGCCAAAAGACCAAAATCCCGTTTACCAAAAGAGGAAATATTTATATTTGTTTAAATATTATCCATTGAAACTATTGAATAAATATGAGATTATATTAATAGATTGATATTATTACATTTGAAATACTCGGAACGACCTTTTATAGGTCGTTTTTTTATGTCTATTTTTCCTAAAAACGAAACCAAAACTCAATTCGACGCCATAGCTGCGTCAAAATTCCAAGAACAATCAAAGAAAGAAACGATCAAATGACAGAAAAGAAAACGCCTGCCAAAGTCACCGCTAAAGCCCCAAAAGATAAAAAGTTCCCAAAGTTAAAAACATTAACTTATAAAGAAATGTGTAATTTAGTAGGTAAGTTTTTACAGAAAGCAATCCCCATTAGAGGGGCAAAGCTACAAATTATTCGAGGATTAGAGAATAGAGTTTCAACACCAAAACCGCCTTATATTGTTTTACAAGTTACAGGTGATGAAGCCCTTTCAAGTTCTGAAACACGATATACAGATCAATATAAAATCACATGGTGCAGATCCCAAATAACGATGGGACTCACTTTCATTGGGAACGATAATATTCCGGCCTTACAAATGGCAAAAGCATTTTCAATCAGGTTTAATGATGCCTGGGCAAGTGAACAATTCGAACAATATCAAAAGCCATTTTTTCCATTATATAGCGATGATGCCCTCGTCGAACCTGTCTTTGTTGATGCCGAAGACCAATATCAAGATAAATGCTCTATGAATGTTTATTTTGAATATCACCCCGAAGTTGGCGTTTGCGAGGCAAGTGCCAAAGAAATCATCATGAGTGTGAACAAATAAAGCGGGAAAAAAACTATTATGGAATACAAAGTAGGGTCTGAGACTATTAATGGTCGCAAATATACAGTGACAATTAATGATGATGACAATCAGTATAAAGAAAAATATTACAAAGAAATTGACGACTTACGAATTGCAGTCGGAACATTGGGTGCCCGACTTGGATGGGATACGAATGTCAGACGGATTTATACCGTTGCAATCCAAAAAATGAGTCAAAATATCGAAAACCAAATCCAACGCGGTAAAATTACATATAGACAAGGCTATTTGATTGCGAACAAGCGACGTAACTTTATTATGGATGCAGTTCGTGAAGTAACACACTCTATTGGTCTGTCTTTTGCCAAAGAGGAAAAGCCAGAGGGAAGAACAGCAAGATATTTACTATCCCATTATGCAATCACTGAACATGTTGAAAAAACGATAGAACTTCCCTCCCATTTATCCCCTGATGAGAGAAAAAAACGTATTCGTAAGGAAGTTGAAAAGATAAAGGAGAGTTTATCGCCCGCACAACAAAAGAAAATGTATTTAGACCTGCCATATAAAGAGAAAGAGATTGTCATACATAGAGCAAGAAAAGCAGCAGGTAATGCGCAAGAAAAGGTTCTTAAGCAACTTATAGACCCTCCAAGAAAACTCCCTGAAGGACAGAAAAATATTTTTGGAGGGAAAACACGTATTTATGGAGTAATAGATGTTACTGGACGATATTTATTCTATCTTTCTGTTTCTATATCCATTTACAATATTCTGACTGCGAATGATAAAGTGGCGGCAGCTGAACATGAAGCCATCTTACAAGGCGTAATGTTTGTGGGGGGATGGACAGCGGGCACAGTGGGGGCAGCGCTCGGTGGCCCTCCAGGGGCATATATTGGTGCCATGGTCGGGAGTACGCTGGCGGTTTACCTGACCGATTCTTGGTTAAAACATAACGAATAATTAATAAATGAAAGGCAGAGCAAATGACAATGAGAATAATTGAAGACGGCACCGTCACTTTAAAACGCGTACGCTTTAGGTTTCAAAGGAGTCGCATTTGTATTAATGGACATCGCACTTGGTTCACCGTTGATGGCATCAAGTTGGAAAAAGCTATTCAAATCGGCTCTCGTTATTTGCTCTTTGTCTCATCTAATGAAGGGGATATAAATTGGGCGAAAAGCTGTGACATTTATTTAATTAACCAATCAGGAAGAATTTTGGAGAGAAAGATTATAAGAGACGAGAATGAGGAAGATGAACTTTGGGATGATAGTTGGGTTCTAGGTAGGTTTAACCTTATCCCACCCAATATGATTACCTTCCGATTTGACGATAAGGTTTATAGCATAGAAGTGCTAGATAAACCAGTTTATCCTTGGTCTGACTATTACAAAAATAATAAAAATAATAATTTCTATTACGATGGTGGACGGATATTATCACTTGTTAGAAACCGTTTACAGATTAACATCATCAAAAATTTAAATTTAACGAGTGACGGTAAAATATAAAAGACTTTGATATGAGAATAATTGAAGACGGCACCGTCACTTTAAAACGCGTACGCTTTAGATTTGAAAGAACGTTGTGCTTGTTCTATACATCAACAGCACTTTTAATCACAGACTAAAAAGGACAGTAAACACTGCCCTTTCTTACTACCAATCAGATTTATGCCCTAATAACCCGAAAATCTCTCGACGGATTTTCAGAAGCTCCTCTGAATCCCGATGTCTTGGATAGTCCATATCCAATTTAAACTCACCAATAATATGCGCTGGACGTTGACGCATCACGATAATACGGGTCGCGAGTAACAAGGCTTCCTCGATATCATGCGTTACCATCAAACCAGTAAATTGCTTATTTCGCCATAAATTAACCAGCTCTTTTTGCATCGTAATGCGGGTTAAACTGTCTAATTTCCCCAAAGGTTCATCCAAAATCAACACACTAGGATCATTCACCAATGCCCGAGCCAACGCCACACGTTGCGCCATTCCACCAGAAAGTTGAGATGGATACGCATTATCAAATCCTGCCAGCCCAATCATTTCCAACATGTCGGAAATGGCTTTATCATCCTTTTTCTTTTGGATCTTAAAGCCCAACTCAACATTTTGTCGAACCGTTAACCAAGGAAACAATGTCGGATCTTGAAACACAACGATCCGAGATGGATCGGCAGCAATGATCTCTTCACCATTGGCTTTGATTGACCCTTGCTCAGGATGTTCCAGCCCAGCCACCATGCGCAGCAACGTTGACTTGCCACATCCTGACGGCCCTAAAATCACAACGAACTCATTGGGTTCAATCGTTAAATCAATTTCTTCCAACACGGGCAAGTCATGATCGTCTAAACTATAACTATGGCTGACATTCGTAATTTCAATTTTTTGCTTTTTGACTAAAGAATCTACCATTTAATGCTTTCCTTCTGCCAACGTAAAAGACGGTTACGAACTTTGAACAATAAGGTCATAAAGGAAGTACACATCACCGCCATAATCAATAATGCCGCATACATATTCGGATAAGCTGCCCATCCTTGCGCCCATTGCATATAGAACCCAAGGCCTGCTTTGACCCCAAGCATTTCCGCCACGACCAGCATGTAAAAACAAGACCCCAACGCCATAAACATACCCACAAACACAAAAGGCAATGCCGCAGGAATAGCCACATGACGAATAAGGAATAATGGTTTTGCTCCCATTGTTTTTGCTACGTCATAATAACTCGGATTAACACCAGCAATTCCAGACCACGTCAAAACCGCCACAGGAAAAGACGCTGCAAAAGCCATTAATAACTCACCCGCCACAAAGCTGGATGGAATGACCGCGAATAATAAAGGAAGGAATGCAACGGGAGGTAAAGGCCCCAGAAATCGTAATACAGGATGCGCCCAATAACCAAACAGTTTAGACCATCCCATTCCAACGCCAATAACAAATCCTATAATACACCCAAGAAGATAACCACCCACCAGCAACATCATTGAATGTGCTAAGGAATTGAGCAATTTAGCCCAATCCGTAATAAACACATCCAATAACTCTTGAGGCGCACCAAAAAACGGTCTTGGCAACAAGAGTAATTTTGCTTGGATCACTTCCCAAATGCCAATAAAAAGCGCCAAAGCCAAAATCCAAGCCCCATAATAACGCACTTTATTCAGCGGCAAAGAGATGGCACTTAAAATAGCAATACCCAAACACACTACAGCAAGTGTTGTGGTTCTTGGAAAATCATCAGCATTTGGAATGAAATAAGTCAGCCCTGCGGTTGCTAACCATGCAACCGCTCCCACAATTTGAGGCCAATAGGCGTTTTTTACAATTTGTTTCATCCAGTGAAAAGATCCTGCGTTACTTTATTGGCATAAGTTTCAGAATTTAAACTTTGTGGGAAAACACCAATTTTCTTTAACTCATCTGCATAAAAGACCACATTGTCACGCAATTGCTTACCAACAGATTGCTCATGCGTCCCTTCTGTTTCCAAAATCGCAGCAAGCTCTTGAGCTGATACTTTCGGCGCATAAGGTTCAAACATCTTGGCTGCTTCCATCTTGTTATGATGCACCCACTGCCCTGCTTCTAAAATAGCTTGCGTAATCGCTTTGGCAACCATTGGCTCTTTGCGGATCAATGACCCACGCAATCCAACCACACAACAAGCAATATGCTGCCACTTGCCTTCCATATTGGAGTCAATGGACACTAGCTGATTTTTTGTTTGGAACAAATGTGCCAATGGATCGTCTAATCCAGCAGCTTGAATTGCACCCCGTTTTAAAGCCAGTGGTAACATATCTTCTGGAAATTGACGCCAATTTACATCTTTTTCTGGATCAATCCCGATTTCTTTGAAACGCATGCTAAAGAAATTCTTTGCAGGCCCTCCAATATCACCAACACCAATGGTTTTACCTTTTAACTCAGCAATGGTTTTAATAGAACCATTTTGTGGAGCCAGCAAATGTAAACAACCAGAATGCAATCCAGCCACCAACTTTACATCAAACCCTTGTTGCAAAGGTTTTAACCATCTTAACGCCATGCCTGACGCACCATCGGCTTTACCTGTAGACATCGTTTCCAACATCTGATCGACAGAGCCTGCAAAATCAATAAAATTTACATCAAGATTATATTTCTTAAAAAACCCTTTTTGTTGAGCCACTGGAAAAGCTGCGGTACAAATTGAATCGGCACTCCATGCCAAGGTTACTTTACGAGGGGCACCTTCTATTTTAACAGGTGCGCCCACATTTGGAAATGCTGTATCCATTTCTGTAGCCATCGCTTGACGTAATGGATTGGTCAATAATGCTGCCCCAGAGGCAGCTAATAATGAACGTGAAAATTGCCGCCGATTCATAAAATTAAACCTCATAATTTATTTTAAAAAGAAAGGAAATATAGAATAAAGAAGATTAGTAATAGTATGTAATTAATTTATTGAAAAATACAATCTTATTTTTAAGTACAAAGATTAAAAACACTATAATTCTAAGTATATATCAATTAAAAAAATACCTTATTCTTTTAACGAATAAGGCATTTGTATTATTTTTTGAAATTTTGTAAGGCTCTATCCGCAGGCGAGTTCCCTAAATTTAAGGATGGCGTTCTGCGATGGATTAAATCATCAATCAATGTTTCATAGTTATTCATATATTCATCCATCGACAAGCTCCGTTCTGCTTCGGCTCTTGCAGCTTTACGAATTGATTGGGCGAGTTTTTTGTCTTCTAACACTTCTAAGATACGATCCGTTAATGCATCATGATCCAAAAATGGGGTTAATATTCCTGTAACACGATTTGCAATAAACTCTTGTACTGGCTGTGTATCACTTGCAATAATAGGACAACCTATCGCCATTGCCTCTCTTAACGACCAAGATAATACAAATGGATAGGTCAAATAAATATGAGCATCAGAGCGTTTCAAAACACTGTTAAACACGTTATACGGAACTTGCCCTGAAAAATGCACCCTAGACATATCCAACTTATTATGCACTTCTTTTAACATATAATCACGCCAAGACATGCCACTTTCTAAACTGGCACCGTAACTGACTTGATCCCGACCAATCATAACGACTTTAACATCTGGACGTTCTTGTAATAATCTTGGTAATGCCCGCATAAAAATATGAAAGCCACGATACGGTTCTAATCCCCTAGCCACATAGGTGACCAGCTTATCTTCAGGTTTGACGACAAAATCCTTCAACTCTAGATCAGATTTATAAATTGATGGGTTGGGACTACATTTCTCTAAATTGACCCCTTCTCTTAAAATCGTAATTTTTTTCTGAGCCCAATCGGGATAAGTCGAATGCTGGAATAATGTCGGCGTTTGCCCCCAACCTGGGTTTGTTGCTGAAACAAGATTAATTGTATTTTTAATCCGAACCCGCGCAGGCAACATTTCATCAGCTGGAAATTCAGGATCAAAATCAACATCCAATCCAGAGGAATGATAATAAAATTCAGTATAACTCAAAACAGGAACATCGGGATATATGTCTTGTAAATTCAACATTTCCCCCCAGCCCTGGTGTCCGATAATAATATCAGGAATGAACCCTAAATTTTTGAGGGTTTTCGTCGTTTGATAAACGGCGTCCCCTCTTTTTATTGCTAAATCCAACTCTCCCAGAGGAGCCAGCAACCCTTTGGCAGGTTCAGGGACTTGATAAAAAACAGAACGTACCCCCTGAATTCTGGCATTTGAGGGCTGGCTGATAAACACAATTTCATTATCTTTTTGTTTAGCAAGATGTTGAACAATATGTAAATATTGCCCAGGAAAATTCTGATGAATAAATAAATATTTCACGACGATACCAATTTAGTAATATTTTACCTTGTTTCATATCATGCATCTAAAAAAAACGAGATAAAATCGTTACGTTAATGTTTATAACAAAATAAGTTTTAATTTGATAAATTTTATTTTGTTTTCTTAGTGGTGGCTTTTGTCGTTACTTTACGCTCCATCGCTTTTAATGCGGCTTCTTTGGATGTTGATGTTTTTAATTTGATATTGCTTCTGACTGGTTTTGCGGGGACTATTTTTCTAATAATTTTTTTAGGTGTTGCTGTCTCAGATTCAGAATTAATAGAAACAGAGGTTGAAACACCAACAGATTTACCATCAGCAATAGAAATTAATTCAAATCGAATAGCCTCTAGAGGGGCAACAGATTCTGCTGACAAGATTGTTTCATCTTCAACTGGTCCAACTTTTGTTCCATCAACAAACGTAGCACTCAGGCGAATATGGTATTTTTTTGCAGCTTCGTCGCTTAATTTAATTCCAAGTCCACATAATGGTAATCCCATACCACGGCTACCACAAAACTGATTACCTTGGTGCCATGGGGACATCCATCCTTTTCCCAACAAAGCTTGATACTCAATATCTTCTGGTTTGATATATTTATTAATATTCAATCCAAAACCTTCGATCCAAGTTTTGCTATCTGGAATTCCAATCCAATCACCTAATTTAACCGCAACATCACCCATTCTTTGAATATGGGCAAATATAGAAATGTCATTTTCAGGCTCTGTTTTGGCTTGTGTAACGGCTGTTTGTTGTTGTTCTTGTTGAGCCATCTTGGCATGTTCTTTAACAGTCGAAACAGGGACAACCGCATCCTTATTAAGGTCAACAATTTCAGGCGCGTCATTTAACCGCACGACTTGTAATTTTGGTGCAGGCAGCTGACTGGACGGATTTTGATAAACAGTTACTAAAATTAAACCAGGACCACCAGAAATCCGAATAAGTGCAGCATTTTTTTCAGCACCCAGCCATCCATCATTTTCAAACGTTTCAATTGAAACATATGCTGATTGTTTGAAAGGCGGCAAAGAGATACGCAAGCCGGGGAAACCGAATTCATCTGCTGGAGCCTGTTGTGGTGCATGATAAATACAATATAAGCCAGCGTCTAAACTCATCAAATGACCATTTACGTTTAAATCAATCACTCTTTGTTGTTGACCTTGCTTGCCTTGGTCTCTGCCTTCTGACATTTATACTTCCCTATCTTTGACGTAATTATTATTTTTAAATTTTTTCATCTGACTTTATTAGCTCGACATTATGGCGTAATTATTAACTACGATCTAAATGTTTTACCTCTTTATTATATAACCCTTTACAAAGAGTTAATAGCATATCATTTAGTTCAGGAATAGTCATTAAAGGTGATAAAACCCATCCCCTTTGCGTATTTTTTATTCGCTGTGATATTGCTCCTATATCAAACGCTGCTGTTTGCAATCCAGAGCGCCATGCAATGCTAAGAGCATAACACCATGTTTCTGGCCAAATTGCAGGAAAGAATGCTATATCTGCGTTTTGTTGCTTAACCAAAAAAACAGCTTCTTTTTCTTGATAAGTACCTGTTATAAAAAGACGATCTGTTTTTTCAAATAAACGATCGTCAACCGTTCTTCCAACCAATATGAATTCCAAAGGCAGCTCCCTTTGATCGGCATCGTGGACTAAATCCTTGATAATATTAAATCCCTTTTCAATACCAATCGCACCAATGATACAAATTCTAAATCGATTTAAATTCATTACAGGTTGTTTATATAAATCAGACTGTGCAACTTGTGAAAAATAAGCAAGCTGTTCTATAGACAAATCGGGACGATCATCTTCTAACTCTTGGATATTGATCGTTTCTAATTTTGGAAAATGCTTGTAAATACGTTTTTTTGTATCTTCAGAAGGAACAATAATAGATCGAGCTACATCGAATTCCTTTTGAGAACGCGAAATCCATTGTCGTATTTGAACTGGCTTTTCTTCATCAAAACATTCACCACCAATACAATTTTGACATTCATCAAGATCTTTTGGTTCCCCACAATAATGTTGCTGTGGATTAATCAACGATATCCTGGGACAAAAAGCCATATAATCATGTAAATACATTTCATATTCTATCTTCAAATCTTGTAACAAATTGCGAACGGCAGGATGATGACCAGCAAAATGATGAACTTGCATCATCAGGATAGGCTTGCTTTTTAAAAAATTAAGCAAAATATGATACTCTGATGGCAAATCGTAAACCAAATTAGGATATAAATCTTCAATATTAATATTAGATGATGAAGTTGATTTCAGTTGTATCTCTATTCGGCACGCATCGCCTAACAATGTAGGGCGAATAATCAAGGGGGTTCCCCCTTTTATACGCCAATCATTGGCGCGTTCTTGCACAGCACGTTCCACCCCACCACCATAAATATGGGTAATAAACAAACCATATCGCAGTGATTTCCCTATTTTTTTTTGTCTTTTTTCAAACGCTTGCAAACGATATAAATCAATCTTGCGACGCACAGCACGTAAAAAATCCTGATCGATATAATCCATCACCATTTGATCGTAATCAGGATAAAGTTTATTTAATATCTTAATATTACGATTTGATAATGATTTTTTATTATTCTGAAATGAAACGCCACCTTTATGACCAATAAAAACATCTGCTGCTAAAACATGCCGCCATCCTAAATGTTGAGCCCGCATGCAAAAATCATTTTCTTCACCATAGCCTTGGGCAAACAAATTCTCTCTAAATAACCCTACCTGATGCAAACAATCATGACGAATAAACATACAAAACCCATGAGCGGTTGGCACATCAATCGTTAATTTTTTATTCACCTTCTGCACAGAATGCATTAAATTCTCAACAGCTTTTAATTCAGGGACAGGATTTTCTTTGTCATGATAAGGATAAGAAAAAATACTGGCGTCATTCGAAAAAGGCGTTACCGTTCCAATAGCCCGACCGCTATATGCTGCATCCAATAAACCCTTTATCCATCCTTTTGGCACCAGTGTATCACTGTTTAATAAAATCACATCATGATCAGGCCAAGCCAGCATACCAGTATTCACGGCACCTGGAAAACCAAGATTTTCCAAATGATGGATCATAAATATAGTTTCATGATTTACTTGAGATTCTAACCACTCCACAAGTTCAATATCTGGCGAATAGTCATTTACAAGTTGTATCTTAAATCCCTTAGGCAAAGTTTTCAAAACGGATTGAACACACGATATTGTCTCTTCTTTTCCTTTATATACAGGAATAATAATGATAACACCTAGTCCTGAATGTTCTGATATCTGCGGATTGCACCCCTTATAATATGCAGATACAGGCAAATAATGTTGATGCTTTTTATTAATATTTCTGTAGGATTTCGTTTTACGGTATAACAATAATGGATCAATCGGACTGCCGATTAAATGCCTGCCATAATCGTCTGTAAAAGAATATGATCCTTCTTCAAATTCTGCCAAAGGAATATAAAATTGCTTTGCCCTAAAAAGCGGGAATTCTAAGGTCGCGACATCAAATTCTTTTATGGCTTGTACTTGTTTACATAAAGTATTTTGAGCATCATAAACATGAATTGTTGAGACACGATCTGCTTCTGCTGGATACCATAACCAACCCTTTACACATTGATCGTCGCTTTCGACAAAGCCTTCTGTGCGTAAAATAGCTTGTAAATCAATTGGGCTGCCAACCAGAGGTTTATTCTGTGTTTCAATCGATAAATAAGAAAAATTTTCCCAACCCTCTGGTAAAGAAAAAAAAGGATCCTTTGTTTCAAGAATGAACTTATCATCTAAAAACACATAAAGCGTCAGACGGTTTTTATTACCAATCCATACCTGTCCCGAAGAACCAATAACACCACAACATCCCTCCTCTCCACCATCAGTGACGATTTGCGCTATAGTCGCCCACGAATTTTTAGTTGGGCAATAACAAGACAATAAATATTGTATGGTTTCTATGGCTTGAGAGAATTCTTTTCTGTGAGCATGTATGATTGATAACACGACCCACCCTTTATAAAAATCAAATTTTTTTATCAAAGGCACAAGTAATCGATATGCATCATTATATCGTTGCTGCTTTAAAAGCAACATTATCAAATCAAACGTAATATTTGGGTTATGTTCTGCCAATCGATGGGCGCGTTCCATCCAACGAACAGCTTCTACAATGTTTTTTTTATTTTGTTGATCCAGAGCCTTCAGAAAAGCAGATTGAGCGCTTTGACGTATGCGCTCAATCCCCTCTTTTTTTTTCTTAGAATATTCTAATAGTTTCTTTTTATATTGATCAGACAATGAATCACTCTTTAAAAAAAATACATTACAAGATTCATCATTCTTTAAATATTATTTTTTCTTTACAAAAAATAAACCTGGAGCCACTTCAACTTTGTCAGTTGATTTTTCTTGTATTATTTCCTCAGAAATCGGCAATTCTTGCGTTTGTTTCTCTGGCATTCGCTGCGCTGTTTCGGATTCTTTAAGCTCTGGTATAAAATTAGGGTTCTCTAATTTTTTCAGATCATTTTGAGCTTCTTTTTCCCCCGCATTCAAAGCCATTTCAAACCAATATCGTGCTTGTTTTGCATCCTGTTGTCCAGCCAAACCTTGTGCCAAATATCGACCCAACATTAATTGAGCCTTCGAATGACCTTTCTCTGCTGCTTTTCTGAACCAAATTTGAGCCTTTTCACGATTAGGTTCTAAATGATTTCCTCCACCATATATCGCACCCAAAGAAAACATTGCTGGAACACTGCCTTGATCTGCAGCCATTTGATAAAATTTCAGAGCTTCTTCGGCTAAGGCTTGCCCTTTATTGGTTTTGCCTTCCAATAAAATATGCGCCCATAAAATTTGCGCATCTGCAATCCCTTCTTCTGCTGCAGAAGATATCCAAGCATAAGCTTCATCAGATTTTTGCTCTCCTCCCGCACCCTCAAGTAGCATTCTGCCATACCAATATCGTGCTTGCATTACTTCTGGACAGCTTTTCCTTAACCATTCACGAGCTTGTTTTTCTTTTTCAGCATCAGGATTAAGCGTATTGCTTTTCAATAAAGCCACTGCCAAGTTAAACATAATTGGCTGTATACCCTGCTCTGCACCAGGGATGAGATACTCTTTAATGACATCGTCAATCTGCAAATTACTGTCTGACAATTGAATTGCCATATCACCAAGAGTGACCGTCGCAATAACGTCCCCCTTCTTAGCAGCAAAACTTAATAAATCTATGGCTTTATTAGTTGATTGTGGAAGCCCCATTCCCCTCAAGTACAATAACCCCAATGATCTTGTCGCTGTAACATGACCATTTTCAGCAGCGACTACATACCAACGCGCAGCCTCAACATAATTAGGGGGGATATCATCATTGCCTTGACCATTCATATCTGCCAACACAACAGCAGCTTCTATATCTCCTGCCAAGGCCGCTTTTCTTAACCAAGTTTCCGCTTGGATGAAGTTTTGCTCTACCCCTTGGCCATTTTTTAACGCAACACCATACAAGGCTTGAGCAGATCTTACACCGTTTTCAGCTGCTTTTTTATATAATTCGGCCGCCCGTCGGGTATCAAGTGGAACCCCTCTACCCGATTGATACATTACCCCCAATTTGTATAATGCTGTTGCCATGTCTCTTTCTGCGGCAACCTCTAAAAATCTAGCAGCTTCGGCATAATCATTATCATTTTCACCCAAACGTAATAACAATAATCCTTTGCCCATATAACCTTGAGCAGAATCCTGAGCAATTGCTTTGTCATACCAACTCAGCGCCTCAGAAACTATTTCAGGGTCTTTCGTTTCAGAAGAAAGCAAGTAAGCATATAATGCTTGTGCTTCGGGCAAACCTTGTTCCGCTGCTTGCTTGGCCCAATAACGCGATTTATCTAAATCAGGTTGTAAATTATCATAGTTTTCCTCTGGAAGAGGTTCAAATATATTTTGTCCGGTTATCTCTTGTGCCTCTGGTATCCCCCTCATATACAATAATGCCAGCATATATGCTGAATCAACCCAACCTGCTGTTGCCGCTGTTTCATGCCACAAAGCCGCTTCACGAAGGTTAAAAAGAACCCCGTGAGCGTTCAGATAGCACATTCCTAACCAATACTGTGCCTCGGGAGACTGCATCGACGCAGCTTGAGAAAATTGGTTAAAAGCTGTTTCGTAATCCTCATTTTCATATGAGTCTTTAGCCTTTTCCAATATTTTCTCAATTTTTTTAGATTGACGACTTTCGCCGCCCATTCTAAATAATCTGCGCATTTTAAAACTCCTATAAAATCAATAGTAAACAGCTAACTCTTATTGAGGGTCACGCATACCATTGGTTAATTGAGGAACAATACCATTCATTAAATATTGCGCAACAGTCCTTTTTCCAACATGGATATCCGCCGAAACGGTTAGTCCTGGTGTTGGATGAAAAAAGTTAGGAACATTATGTAATGTATATTTCTCAATTTTTAAACGCGCTCTAAAAAAAGGTTTATTCTTAAAATTCATAGGGGCAGTACCCAGACGGTTGGTTTCTTGTGTCATGTCACCTGGTTGAAAAACATCAGCACTGATATTTGTTAACACTGCTTCAGCACCGCCATATTGCGTATATGGAAAAGTGCTAAATTTGATATTTGCTTTGTCACCTAACTTTAGATATCCAATCTCATCACCAGCAACAGCAGCCTCCACTTCTAGACCTGTTCCTACAGGGATCAATGTTATGAAAGGAGCGCCAGCATTCAATACTGATCCAACAGAACCTTTGGTAATCGATAAAACAATAGAATCCTGTTCAGCTTTTAATAATATCTTATTTTTACGTAAGCGTGCCTTTTTATAATCCCCATCATCACGTGCATATTGTTTAATAGCGATATTTAATTCCTTATAGATTGTTCCTTTCCAATTCTCAATATATGCAGTACGTTCAGATTGTAGAGATTCAATACGTTTCACCGTTGCATTTGCTGTTTGTTGGGCAGTGATTAATCTATTTTCAACATCCATTAATGTATCTTGTGAGCCAAGTGTAGATAATCTGCTACCCACTTCTTCTTTCTGTAACTTTGTACGCATTTGATGAACATCAGAGGCCACTTTAACACGACCACGCAACACTGCAATGCTCGCAATGGAATTTTTTAACTGTGCTTGCTGTTCGGCAATCTTTTGATCGAAGCCCGCAACCTTCGCGTCGTATTCTAATTTACGTTTCAGAAATAAATTTCCCTGTTCAACAGAGTAAGAGTCTGATGGGTCAACAGTATAAGTTTTTCCGTCTGCCTCTGCACGTAAACGATCATATTCTGCTTTATCGGCACCCACTTGGACTTTTAAATTATCAATATCTGCATCGGATAATGTTGGATCTAGATGTGCAATAACTTGTCCCTTAGTAACAAAATCGCCTTCCTTGACATCAATAGATTTAATAATGCTTTGTTCCAAAGGTTGTACTAACAAAGGTGTTTCCGTGGAAATTAGCCGACCTTCCGCCGACACAACTTTATCAAGCGGAAATAAACACATTCCAAAAAAGGAAAAAACGGCTAATCCACCAATCAACCACGTCATATATTGCGCAGAAGCCGTCGGGGGCATATTAATTATCGCAGACGTTGGCGAATGAAACTCCAATAATGCAATCGGCATATCCGCTTGGAAGCTATCATCAGAATCTGCATCAGGTAAGTAGTAACCGTCTGGAACATGATTTTCATCATCTTGCCCGTTATCAATCTCGGATGCCTGTGTGTTTTTCTTAGGCAGCGTCTGATTTTCATCAGATTGAGTTAAACCGTTTTCTATATTGTTTTTTCCATCAGGTTGAACGCCTTTTGGTAATTGATCATGTTTATTATCATCAACCATCATTACATTCCTTCAGGCACCAAACCATCGCCACTTTGTTTTTCTTTATTAGGTTTCTCTTGAGTATGCCTGTTTTGTTGCAACCATAAAGTACGATAAATTTCACAAGTCTCTAATAATTCTTCATGATTACCAATTGCTTGCATGACTCCTCGATCCAAAACCAAGATTTTATCACAATTCACCAAAGAAGAAAGTCGGTGCGAGACAATTACCATTGTACGCCCGGTCGCAATACGCTCTAGATTGGCATTAACCAAAGCTTCACTTTCTGGATCCAACGCCGACGTTGCTTCATCCAAAATCATGAATTTTGGATCCAAAATTACAGAACGTGCAATTGCCAACCGTTGGCGTTGTCCACCAGAAATATTGGTAGATCCCTCTTCGATAAAGGTATCATAACCTGCCGGCATACGCTCAATAAACTCTTCTGCCCCTGCCAAACGTGACGCACGAATAACATCCTCCATCGTAAGCCCTGGACGACCTGCGGTAATATTATCTTTGATTGTTCCTCTGAATAGAAAGTTGTCTTGTAATACCACACCAAATGAGCGTCTTAAATGTGTTAAGTTAATTTCACGTAAATCAACACCATCTAATCGTAAGAAGCCTGTATATTCACGGCTTACACCTTGCAGCAGACGCGTAATAGTCGATTTACCAGAACCGCTTCGACCAACTAATCCCAACATTGTTCCAGCAGGAATAGAAAAACTCAAATCTTTTAGTGCACGGTTGCTCCCACCTGGGTACGTGAAATTAACACCCTCGAACGCTAAAGCACCAACAATTTTGGGGCGAAGTCCAGTGGTCAATGCTTTGGTTTCTGTAGGGTTGTTTAAAATATCCCCCGCTTGCCCAAGAGATGTATTTACTTCTGTAATAGACGAAGTCAACTTTGCCATACCAACTAACGGAGTGGCAACACGCCCCCCTAACATCATAAATGCAACAACCACACCAGCATCAATCCCTGATGTCGGATTTGTAATTGCAAGAAAAGCACCAATTAGGATAATACCACGATTAATAAAAAAATCGAGTGGCATCACCAACGTTTCGGGCCAGTTTTGTATTCGAGAAGTCGACAAACGCCATTTGGAGACCTCAGCAATCACCTCATCCCACTCACGTCGACGTGCGGGTTCTAATGCCAAAGTTTTAACCGTTCTGATCCCCGCTACAGTCTCATACATCATTGACGAACGTGTCATTTCAGATTCGATACGACTCCTGAAACGTTTAGTAATAGCCGGAAGGAATAAAATCACAATAAGACCAATCAAACCAGCAGCAGCAACCGTTAACCACGCGAGCGTTGGACTGATATAAAATAAAAACGGCAAAATCACGATCAACGTAAATAAATCTAAAAATGTTGTCAGCAACTTACCCGTAATAAAATCCCTAACCATATAAATCTGGGATACTTTACCAACAATACGCCCTGCCTGTTGGCGTTCGAAGAATTCTAATGGCAGCGCCAATAAGCGGTTATAAGTATGAATGGAAATACGCGAATCTAATCTTGTTGCTAAAACGGCCGTTAATTCACGACGAGCATAAGTAATTAAAATTTCATAAAAACATAAAATAATCAACAAACCTGTAATCGAGATAAGTGTCGCTGTTGACTGGAATGCAATCACTCGGTTAACAACCTGCATCACGATAAAAGCAGGGAAAATTTGCAAAATACTGATAATCATCGAGGCAAAGCTGATGTCACGTAATAAAACGCGTTCACGCAATACCATCTTTGCAAGCCATGTAAAGTTAATAACAGCATCTGCCTCAGAAAGATTCCGATTGGCTTTGACCAATAGGACATCCCCTGTCCATGCTTGACGCAATCGTAATTCGTCAACGGCTATGGGGGCATCTGTTTCTTTGCCTAAGGGATCTCTAAGAAAAACAATCCGTTTTTTTGGGTTAACCCCAACCATTAACCCCGCAGAACCATCTTTAAACATCAATACGACGGGTGAGGAATTATATAAACGAATCAAATAACGCCACTTTAAACGCATTCCTTTTGCAACCAAACCTTGACCATTCAACCAACGCGCAAGCGTTGCTGGGGAAGGAGAAGCTTCGTCTGGCTGTGTGGCGAGATCACGCATGTCAAGATCAACACCATGATATTTAGCAGCCGCCATTGTGGCACGAATACGGATCATCATCGGAGAAAGGCGCTCGGCTTTTTGGGTCGCACCGTCTTTATTTTGCCCCGATCCTGACTGAAGGGGAGTGTTTAATGGTTGATCCACGGATCATCTTTCATCAAAAATCTCTATAATACTAAAACTTAACGCTTCTTGGAAATCGAGATGCCCAGTTTAACCTTAAATGACTCTCTCCAAAGAAACACAACGGAACATATCAATTATTTGTCAATAATTCAACCATTTCAAATATTCTAATAAAATTAACCAAATTAAAATATTATGATTTGTAAATTACCCAGTCATAATATAAATGATGAAATCATTATAAATTTATTTCACATCCAAAACAATACTATTTTATATGAATTTTTTTTAATTTTATATCTTGTTATTATAAAGTAAGATCTATTTTTAATATACTTCACTTATAAACTGCAATTGACTATCTTTACTCTTTACCTCAACTGATGATTAGGCTTTTTATTTATGTCTGGACAAAGTAAACTTCTTGAAAAACTTCAACAACAAATCCTCCTATGTGATGGTGGCATGGGTTCGATTGTTCAAATGCTTGACCTTGATATCCAAAAAGATTTTTGGGGCAAAGAAAATTGTACAGAAGTTTTAAACCTGTCCAGACCTGATTTGGTAAGAGATATCCACCGCCAATATTTCGAAGCAGGCGCGGATATGGTGGAAACCAATTCTTTTGGTGGCTCCACCATTACGCTTAGTGAATTTGACCTTCAAGACCAAACCCGTGAAATCAATAAACGTGCGGCTGAAATTGCTCATGAAGCTGCTGACCTTTTTAAAGATGGGAAAGAACGTTTTGTTGTTGGATCAATTGGCCCAGGAACACGCCTTCCCTCCTTAGGTAACATCGCTTATGATCCGCTAGAAGCTGCACTTGCGGAACAATGTCGTGGATTAATTGATGGTGGGGTCGATTGTTTTTTAATTGAAACATGTCAAGACCCATTACAGATCAAAGCTGCGGTCAATGCTGCAAAACTTGCTCAAAAAGAAGCCAGCCTCTTCTTGCCTATCTTTGTCCAAGTCACAATTGAAACGACTGGCACTTTGTTGGTTGGCAGTGATATTGCTGCTGCTGCAACGGTAATTGATGCTTTGGACGTGCAAATGATGGGGATGAACTGCGGAACTGGCCCCCGTGAAATGGGCGAGGCTATTAAATGGCTCTCTCAATATTGGCCACGATTAATTTCGATGCAACCTAATGCCGGTCTTCCAGAGCTTTTAGATGGTAAAACTCATTATCCATTATCTCCAGAAGAAATGGGACATTGGATGGCTCGTTATATAGAAGAGCAAAAAATCAATATGATTGGTGGCTGTTGCGGTACCAATCCGAACCACATTGCTGCAATGGACAAAGTGTTACGCGAAAGAGCCACTAATGAAGGTTCTGCTGGTCGTCCAAAATCTATTCCACGCACACATGTTGCCATGCCGTCTGTTGCCAGCCTTTTCTCTGCCACCCCATTACGTCAAGAAAATAGTCTATTTTCTATTGGTGAGCGTTGTAATGCCAATGGGTCTAAGAAATGGCGAGATCTGCAAGCCGAACAAGATTGGGATGGTTGTGTTACCGTTGGGCGTGAGCAATTAAAAGAAGGCTCTAATGCGCTTGATGTCTGTATGGCGTTTGTTGGGCGCGATGAAGATGCTGAAATGCGTGAAATTATTCCTCGTTTTACCTCTTCTATTAATGCACCTTTAGTCATTGATTCCACGGGCACCGATGTCATTGAAACTTGTTTAAAATTACATGGTGGGAAACCAATTATCAACTCTATCAATTTTGAAGATGGCGAAGAAATTGCAGCTGAACGGATGGTTTTGGCAAAAAAGTTTGGTGCTGCTGTAATTGCCCTTACCATTGACGAGGTTGGAATGGCAAAAACGCCCGAGGATAAATTGCGTATTGCAACACGCCTGGTTGAATTTGCTTGTGATCGTTATGGATTACCTCAGTCTGATTTGATGATTGATCCCCTTACCTTTACCATTGCCACTGGGGTTGAGGATGATCGCAAATTAGGTCTGTGGACATTGGAAGGCATCAAAGCCATTCATGATAAATTCCCTGATATTCAAATTGTTTTGGGATTATCCAATATTTCCTTTGGGTTAAATCCTGCGGCACGTGCCGTCTTAAACTCGGTCTTTTTATATCATGCGCAACAAGCAGGTATGACTTCTGCAATTATTCATGTTTCTAAAATCCGTCCTATGCATTTAATTGACAAAGAAGAAGTCAAAGTTATTGAGGATTTGATTTTTGATCGCAGAACCGAGGATTATGATCCTTTAAAGAAAGTCTTAGAAATCTTTGCTGATCGCAAAGCCTCTCAAGCTGCGGCACGTCCTGTTGCAACCACGATTGAAGAACAGCTTCATGATCGTATTGTGGATGGCAATCGTAAAGGCTTAGAAGACGATTTGAAAAAGGCTATGGAAAAGTACGAGCCTTTAGAAATTATCAATACTTTATTGTTAAGTGGCATGAAAACCGTTGGTGAGTTATTTGGTTCTGGAAAAATGCAACTTCCCTTCGTATTACAATCCGCAGAAACAATGAAAGCTGCTGTTTCTTTCCTTGAACCTTTTATGGAAAAAACCAGCAATGAAACCAAAGGTACGATGGTTTTGGCAACTGTTAAAGGCGACGTACATGATATTGGGAAAAACCTTGTTGATATCATCCTGAGCAATAATGGATTCAACGTTGTTAATTTAGGGATTAAAGTCCCTGTTGCGGATATGATTAATGCCGCCAAAGAGCATAATGCCGATGCGATTGGTATGTCGGGTCTGTTGGTAAAATCCACCGTGATTATGCGTGAAAATCTAGAAGAAATGGCTGAACAAGGATTAAATGTTCCTGTGTTACTGGGTGGTGCTGCTCTGACCCGTGCTTATGTTGAAGACGATTGCTCCGCAGCTTATAGCAAAAACAATGGATTAGTTGCCTATGCACGTGATGCGTTTGACGGGCTTACATTAATGGAAAAAATTGCATCTGGAAATTTAGAGGGATATGTTGCGGCTCAAAAAGTGCAGAATAAACGTCCTAAACGTGCGGCTAAGAAAGAAAAAATCGAAGTTCCTCCATTAACTAAGGAAGAATCAACACAACGCCGTCGAGAAATGGCTCCCGACGAAGAGGTTCCTACACCACCATTTTGGGGGGTAAAACGATTAGAAGCAAAAATGAAGGCGATCCTGCCGTTTCTAAATGAACGTTCGTTGTATCAACTACAATGGGGCATGAAAAAACAAGGGAAAACGCTGGAAGAGTTCCTTGAAAATGCAAAAGTTGAGTTAAGACCCATTTTACATAAACTCATAGAGCAATGTGAAAAAGAAAATATCCTGCAACCTCAGGCTTTATATGGCTATTGGAAAGCGGCAGCATGTAGTGAAGACCTCATTCTTTTTGATGAAGATGGTCAAACCGAATTATGCCGCTTTAATTTACCCAGACAGCCTGGGGCTAATCGTTTTTGTTTAACCGATTTTGTACGCGATATTGATGATCCTGTTCGTGATGTTATTGGATTACAAGTTGTAACCGTTGGTCAACAAGCTTCTGACACTACCCGAGTGTGGTTCGAAGATAATCGCTACCAAGATTATCTGTACCTACATGGATTATCCGTTGAAATGACCGAAGCCATGGCGGAATATACCCATCAGCGTATGCGTTCTGAACTGGGATATATGGGTGAAGACGATCCCGATATGAATCAACTTTTGATGCAAGGATATCGTGGTTCTCGTTATTCTTTTGGGTATCCAGCTTGTCCAAATATCGAAGATCAAAAACATATCTTGAAATTACTAAAAGCCGAGCAATTAGGGATTACTTTGTCTGAAGAATGGCAATTACATCCAGAACAATCCACTTCTGCTCTGGTTTTGTTTCATCCAAAAGCCAAGTATTTTATTGTTTAAGAAAAATATACTCTTCTTGTTTTAATTTAAAGAAACAAGAAGGGTTCTTATTACATCTCTATTAATCACATACACACTTTTACAATATCCAAGGCGATATACATATATAAAGCACGACTATAAAGCAGATTGACAAGACAATAACTTATCTTACTTTAAGAGGAATTAAAACATCCTCTTCATTTAAGGTCATTTTCCAATAAGGTTTTATGTTAAATTTTCTTTTCCATATAGATATAGGATCTTTTAATGTATCCGCTTTTTCAGTAGGAGGGAAAACTTCTATTCTCCATAATCCTTTATATAAAAAATCAAAAGTCATAATGTTCGGAGGATATAAGTTTAAACCTAAAAATACATCTGTGTAGTAAGCAACAAAAATATCTTTTGTTTCCAATAGCCTTCCATTTTTATCAAGCAAAGAAACTGTTAATCCTTCTTCAAATGGGCAATCATAAGTTGCAAAGACCAAATAATACTCATAAATCCGAATACAAGCCTCTAATACAATGCCACCAATAATCATGTTGGTTTTTTGACCATTTTAAAACAACATAGCTTTTTATCGGGTATTCTGGTTCTTTGGCCGTACAGATCGGTGATACAGAAAATTCTATGTAAGAAACATATTCCATTTAATTCTCTTCATGCATTAAGATAATTATACCAACGGTTCTGTATATATTTTAACTTTTTTAAAACGAAAATGAGATTTAGAATCTGCTTGTCTATATATTCCCCATCTTAAGCAACATAAAGACCTTGGAAGTGGTAAAGCCGTAAATATTTTCTTTTCTGAAACCCAACAACGTAGTTGACGGTGAATAAGGGATTTTAAACCTTTGCTTTCCCCAGAATAATCAATAATAAAACTATTATCTTGATGAGACCGCATATCTATAATGATTTTTATAAAATCATACTCTCTATCAATTTCAACACTTTCCAATAGTTTAAAATCTTCACTGACTAAATGTAAATTATCCCAGCAATGATTATTAACAATTGTTCGAATAATGAATACATAATGTTTGTCAATTTTTATAATATTTTTTAAAAAAGTCCCATCTAATGTCAAATGCGTATATTTACCATCTAAAAATATTTGGCTCTTAACAGAAAATTCGTGATTATAATATGGCGTTTGCATTGTTATTTTTGGCTCAGGACTTGTATCATTACCAAGTTTGTTAATAACAACAGATTGATGTCCTTCACGTCCAGAAACTTTATATTCTGTCCATTTCATGACACGTTCTCGTTTAAAATTTCGAGGTTGCCTTAACTTTAAATAACATTTCTTTGGTGCTAAATGTAAGTGTACAGTTAATTGATGTTGATTAGTATACATAAAATCAAAAAGAATAGTATTAGGCTCTCTTAACTCCAACCCATAAAATCGATCATCGACATTTTCACCAAACATATAGGTTATTGCTTGACCAAATATCTCTTTGCTATCCAACAAATTATACTGCTGATCAACTAAATAAATTGCTAAACGACGACTTTCATCTGCAACATCACTATAATAAGTAATAAACGCAACATAATATTGATCGAATTTGATGCAAACTTCCAATTTTTCTCCAGTTAAACACAATGACGTTTTTTGACTATCAATATAGACATAACCAAGTTTTTCACCTTCAATAGGCGACAAATCAAAACATTCAGTGGGGATAATTTCCATTAATCAACCTTTACCAAAAAAGGAGAACATAAATTCGTCTAAATTGTGTGCATAATTATTAATTAATTGTTCTCATTTTAAATCTATTTAATACCAGTAAGCAAATGTAGAAAATTGGATATTGGGCTCAAAACTATTTCCTAAAAGAATATCACCTAAAACAATCCTTTATATTGATTACTCATACTTTATGGTGATATGCTAACGACTTTAATAATTTTAAATAAATTTTATCTGACTTTTTTTATCATTCATTTTACCTAAATATCCACCATTCTTATTCGCGAAACTGCTTTTAATTTACAATCGAGGTTTATCATTGAATTTTGTTAGTATTATTGATCTTGCCGGCAGTGTTGCCCTGTTGCTATGGGGTGTACATATGGTGCAAACTGGCGTACAACGTGCTTTTGGCGCAAGGCTCAATCAGATTTTATCAAAAACATTACGAAACAAGATTCAAGCTTTTTTTGCGGGTTTGGGCATTACTGCCGTTTTGCAATCATCTACAGCTACTGGATTAATGATTACCAGCTTTACCGCAAATGGCGTCATTGGACTTCCCTCTGCTTTGGCGGTGATGCTTGGGGCGAATGTCGGAACAACGTTGATCGTTCAATTGTTATCATTTGACGTATCACGCATAGCTCCTTTGTTTGTTCTTATTGGGGTGGTGATGTTCAGACGGTGGATGAACGCTGTACGTGATTTAGGTAGATCGTTCATTGGGTTGGGTCTAATTTTAATTTCTCTGCATCAATTCTTAGAAATCTTACAACCATACACCAACCAGCCCTCTTTGCGCTTGATGCTGGGCAGCATCGCAGATATGCCCTTAATCGCCGTATTTATTGCATTGGTTTTAACATGGATTATGCATTCCTCTGTTGCTGTTGTCTTATTAATTGCCTCGTTCGCATCGCATAATGTTATCCCACCAGAAACCGCTTTTGCAATGGTTATTGGCTCCAATATCGGGACAGCATTGAACCCAGTATTGGAAGGAACTGGCAAAGATATCGTCTCTAAACGTTTACCTATAGGGAATCTATTAAACCGTGTTATTGGTGCAGCAATTTGTATGTTATTTCTGACGCAAATGACGCGTTGGTTTATCTACTATTATCCTGATATGAATCGGTCTGTAGCCAATTTTCATACTCTTTTTAACATTGTGACGGCTGCTGTATTTCTACCCTTTTTGACACCTTATGCTGAGTTCCTGAAGCGCATCATGCCCCGTCCAAAAGAGGAAAAAACAGAAGATCCATCTAAGCCAATATATCTTGATAAATCCGCTCTGAAACAATCCCCTATGCTTGCTATCAGCAACGCAATCAGGGAATCTTTGCGTTTGTGCGATGCATTGGAGAAAATGTTGTATGGGGTAGATAATACATTGAAAAGCAAAACTCCTCAAATCGCCATTGAGGCAAGAAGAGTTGATATTATTCTGGATAAATTAACCAATTCTATTCAAAGTTACGTCACAGCATTAGATCCTGAGTCTTTAAACCGGAATGAATTAACACAAACAGAACGCATACTTACTTTTTGCACACAAATTGCCAATGCCAGTGATGTCTTGGATCGCAATGTCTTACCAACGGTTCATAAAATGGCTAAGCAGCGCATCATTTTACCCGATGAGATGATGCAACCTTTGAAAGATATGTTAAAACGTATGCATCAAAATTTACGTATTGCTGCAACTTTGTTGATGAACGAGGATGAAACCATCGCCAGAAAGCTGGCCGAGGAAAAGGATATTTTCAGGGAAACTGAAAATCAAGCAAACTCTATTTATTATCGTCGTTTACGAGAAGAAACCACCAATAAAAAAAACCAGATCCTTTATGGGTCATTTATGCTGGAACTTGCTCGTGATTTAAAACGTACTAACACGCATATCGTGGCATCAGCGGCTTATCCTGTCTTAGATCAATCAGGTTTATTATTACCTAGTCGTTTGCAGCCCGAAGATGATACCAATTTATCCACAGACAAGGAATTGTCCAAACGCGAGGAAAATGAAGAATGATATACTCATTCAACTCAATATAACTAAAATGCTAATGATTCGAGTTTTTAATAACTGTTTCGCCAAAGTCTAACAATAATTTCCTGCGCTATATATAAGGTATACTCCACGCCCCCCTTATCTTTAAATAGTTGCTCCTCTAAATATTTCCTAACGTTCTCTATTTATCTGAGCAAAAACACTATTTTCTTGTCTTAATCAAAGAAAAAATAGTTACTTTATATTATTCTTCAAATTAAGATTACCATTTAATTAACTTTTTGAACTAATGTTACAGTTTCCATAGGAAAAAATTCTATGAAATACTATCCTATGCCTACCATCCAAAGCTCAGCACAAGCCATTATCCTCGCAAATGGTGATTTCCCCCGTCACCCTATTTCCAAAATCGATTTTACAATATCATCAAGACAAGCTGGTCTGTTGCGACGGAGCAGCCAATAATTTATCAAACCATCATCTTACTGCACAGGTCATTATTGGGGATGGCGATTCTTTATCGCTAGATAATCAGATAAAATATCAAGATAAATTTATAAAATTATCAGACCAAAATACCAACGATCTCACCAAAGCGGTGTTATTTTGCCAAAGCCAATCCGTACAATCTTTGATTATCTTAGGCGCAACGGGGAAAAGAGAAGACCACACCATCGCCAATATTGCCTTACTAGTAAATTATCTATCAATCATTGACAACGTCACCATGATTAGCGATTTTGGCGTTTTTAATGCTATTCAGCTTCTATCCAGCTTTGAAAGCTATTCTAAACAACAAGTTTCTTTATTTAGTCAGTCCCCTACTCCAATTACTACCACCAATTTAAAATATTCTTCGAATAAACAAAATCATATTTATTGGTGGCAAGGGTCATTAAACGAATCCTTAGGGGATGAATTTACAATTGAAGTTAATAACGCTTTGATCGTTTATCGAGCATTTCGAGAGTAATTGTCTATTATGCGATGAAGCGCAAAAATATTTTTGATAAAATTTGATTTTAGAACAATTCTTCCTATCTATCATTCACTAAGTAAAAATAACGATAAGGCAAATAATAGGTTCTAGGTGTAACGAAAATAATTTATAACTATCTATTGATATAAAGACATTGTTTAATTATGAATATGTTTTACACACTTCATTAAAAAGGGATCTCTTAATAAAGTGCTAGATAATATGAACTGGATTGATCTGGTTTGCCTTGGGATAATTATCCTGAGTGCTTTATCAGGATTAACCAGAGGCTTTACCCGAGAATTCATTGGTTTGTTTGGATGGGTTGTTGCTGCAAGCCTTGCTAATCGTTGGTATCCTGACCTCGCACCAAAGATCACCCCTTATATTAGCAATGAAACCATTGCTGACATAGCATCATTTGCCACTATTTTTATATTATGTTGCATCGTTATTAATACGCTTGCTAATGTGATTGTTGGTCAAAACTCAACACGTTTTTCTATTCTGGGAAGACTGGATCGACTGCTTGGTGCTGCGTGTGGTGCGGTAAAGGGGTTTGCCACCTTGGCAATTATTTATATTTTTGGTGGTATTGTTTTTCCTTCGGCGCAATGGCCAGAAATTTTACAAGAAAGCCAAATGGTTCCTTATGTTTATCAAGGTGCTGTTTATATTAACGGCTTGCTGCCCAGCTCCATGCAAAGAGATATTATTGTTCCACAGATAAAAACGCCCAGAACATCTTATCCAACCAATACAAACACCGATCCAAATATGATTACTGATCCAAATGAACCTTTGCCTGCAACTGGACAACATAATCCAGACGAAGGGGTTTCCCCTGATTATTAACCTCATATTGTTCTCTTACGATTATTCTGTTTTTCCCTTAACCACCATGGATTTATCATGACACTTTCCTCTTTTTCTTCTCATGAACTTGATTTTATCGACGATGACGAATTCCACGAAGAATGCGGTGTTGTCGGTATATGGACAACCCAAGATGCAGCTTCGTTAACCGCATTGGGGCTACATGCTTTGCAACATCGTGGGCAAGAAGCAAGTGGCATCGTGACCTATGACGGGAACCAATTTCATACACATCGTGGTCTAGGGTTAGTTGGGGAAGTCTTTGATGACCCAAGAGTGATTGCCTCTTTACCTGGAGGAATGGGAATTGGCCATAATCGTTATGCCACCACAGGTGAAACACAATTACGCAATGTGCAGCCTTTATATGGTGATTTTGAATTTGGTGGGTTTGCGGTTGCACATAACGGCAATTTAACCAACGCACAATTATTAAAACAATCTTTGGTGCGTAGAGGCTGTTTATTCCAATCCAGCACAGATAGCGAAGTTTTTATTCATCTAATTGCAATTTCGTTATACAGCAACGTCATTGATCGTTTCATTGATGCCATCAAACAAGTTCAAGGTGCATATTCTTTGGTTGCTTTATCCAAAGACATGTTAATCGCTGCCAGAGATCCTTTGGGCGTAAGGCCTTTGATTCTTGGTAAATTGCCATATAGTCAAGATGAAAACTCATGGGTTGTCGCCAGTGAAACCTGTGCATTGTCCAGCATGGGTGCGGATTTTGTTCGTGATATCGAGCCTGGCGAGGTCATCATTATCGATCACGATGGGGTTCGCTCTATCCATCCATTTGCTGATAATACTTCAAGTCGTTTTTGTATTTTTGAATATGTGTATTTCGCTAGACCTGATTCGGTTATCGAAAATAAATCAGTTTATATGGCACGAAAAAAAATTGGTGCTGAATTAGCAAAAGAATCCCACATAGAAGCCGATGTCGTCGTCCCTGTTCCTGATTCTGGAGTACCAGCTGCAATAGGTTACGCCGAGGCAAGCAATATTCCTTTTGAGTTAGGCATTATTCGTAGCCATTATATTGGCAGAACCTTTATTGAACCGACCGATCAAATTCGTAATCTGGGGGTCAAATTAAAGCATGCCACCAATCGTGCCGTCATCAACGGCAAACGTGTAATCTTAATCGACGATTCGATTGTTCGTGGAACCACGTCCAAGAAAATCGTTGAAATGGTCAGGGCTGCAGGTGCTACAGAGGTTCATTTGCGTATTGCCTCCCCTCCTACACAACATTCTTGTTTTTATGGAATTGATACCCCTGCCGAAGAAAAACTATTGGCTCATACCCATTCAATCGATGAAATGTGTAAATTAATTGGCGCTGATTCATTGGGATTTGTGTCTGCTGACGGTCTTTATCGTGCTCTGCAAGAAGACAAAAGAAACAATCAAAACCCACAATATTGCGATGCTTGCTTTACAGGGGATTATCCAATTCCGTTAACAGATCATGATATGCAATTAGTCAAATCTAAATAAACAATGGGTTTACCATTACAAGATAAGATTGCCTTTATTACAGGTGCCAGCCGTGGAATCGGTCAGGCCTGTGCCGTCGCTTTGGCACAGGCTGGTGCCCATTGTATCATCAGTGCCAGAGCCCAAATGGGATTGATGCAAACCGATGATAAAATCCTATCTTTTGGCGGAAAAGCAACTTTGTTACCCCTGGATTTAGGGAATAGTGACACTTCACAACAAATTGATCTGATTGGGCCTTCGATCGCAGCACAGTTTAACCGATTGGATATTTTTATTCATGCTGCGTTTCAATATGTCCCCCTTACCCCAGTGACGCAAATCACTGATAGAGCTTGGGATAAAAATATACAGGCGAATTTATCAAGTGCTTGGCGATTAATCCGCACGTTATCACCATTATTAACGGCAACAGCCGATGCTAATGCAATCTTTTTCCAACCAATAACGTCAGTACAACCTTTCTGGTCTCCAGTCGTGTCCATCCAAACAGCTCTTGGAGCAATGATTCAAACTTGGCAACAGGAAATTGCACAATTATCGTCTTTAAATATCCATTATCTCTCTCTTCCACCTACAAATACTTTATTGAGGCAATCTTTTTTCCCAGCCGAAAATAAACTAAAATTAAATACACCAATACAAACAGCAAACGATATCATCGCTCTTATTACGCATTAATAAAATTATATATTATTGACATCTAAAGTTTAATTTAATATACTTAAAGATCGGTGTAATAATTTTACGGCAAAACCCATATATGAAATAATCGCTAATTAATAAAAGTGGAAAGGAGAGAATAACATGTATTCAATTCATCGTTATCTCTATGGAACAATTATTGGTTCCCTTATTGTTTGGACAATTTATCTATTAACCATTGATTTTTTTTCAATTGCATTTGTCCCTTATCAATATAAACAATTAATCCACGTTCCTCTACCGGGAAGTTGGCTAAATTTCTCCTTTTTAGCAGTCATTAATCTAGTTACTATTTTCGTGATTTCTTGTTTAACATTAGCAGCTCAATTCAAAAACATTAAGATCATTCCAACCTCTATCTATCGATTAGATGGTTCTGAGGATAAGGCTGAAGCTTAATATCTTTTGTAAAATACATTGCATTTTATAATATTATCACGTTAATATTTTAATTTTATAAAACGCAATGTATATTAATTGTTAAAATAAGTTTTCTAATTACTCAGAAATTTTAAATAATATTATAACAAAAATATACATCAATTATGGACTAATTTGAGTTAACATGAAGTATTTTGTTATATATTCTGATAATAACAGTGATCATTTAGAAAATTTCAAAACCAATAATCAGCACCTAACAACTGATGTCACTCCTGTAAAAGCGCCAGTTTCTAATCTTACTTTGCGTGATGAATTAATATCAAACAATATTATTACGGAAAATAATATTTATGATTTGACAACACTTGCTTTTACCAAAACTCACCTTTCCCTATGGCAACAAGCAGTGGAAACACAATCACCAGTAACGGTTTTTGAATCAAATACGGTCACTCACAAAAATTTTTTAGAGCATCAAAAAAAATCTTTGTCTCTTAAAACTGGATATGATTTAATCATTTGGGGCTACAATCTTAATTGGAATCCTTGTGTAGAAATCATGACTTGCTTGCCTAAGATCATTTATACATTTATGGGATATGGTACAGAAGAACTTGAAAAACCAAATAATGATCTAATTGATGTATCTTTGTATAAAAACAGCGACTTAAAGGCCGTTCAAACACTCAAGACATTCTCCTTCTCTGGCCTTGGATGTTATACAATCTCTGCCAAAGGTGCAAAACAACTTCTGCAAAAAGCAACGTCAATAGGCAACGAAACAGCTCGATCCTATCAAGAGGAGCCTCATGGAAGTAATTTTTATGTTTTCAACCCTACTGCCAACAGAGAAAATACATCGTTTGACATTGAGATTAACCGTCATATAGAGCCATTAAATACGTATATGACTATTCCAATGTTAGCGGTTATTCCAACTAATCCTTAATATGTAATTTATTTAATTTGCTTTAAATCTTACGTCATTATGTATGTAATTAAATTTATACTTAACTAACTTTTAAAGAGGACAATATGAATCTTCAACAAATTATTCATCAACGTTATTCAACCAAAAAATATAATCCAAACAAAAAAATACCCGAAGAGCAAATAGAACAACTGGTCGAATTGTTGCAATATACCCCAACATCTATAAATTCTCAGCCATATCATTTCATTTTGACAGGGACGCCAGAAGGAAAAAAACGCATTGCATCCTCGATGGCTTCTGCTTTCTTTACGTTCAATTATGATAAAATTATCAACTCATCCCACAGTATCGTAATATGCTCTAAAACCAATATAGATCGTGATTATTTAACTAAAACTATTGAAAAAGCCTATCACGATGGCCGCCTTGATTCTTATGAAAAGATTGAGCAACAAGTCAATCAGTATATGAACTTTATAGATCTACATGAGGATGCTCAAGGTTGGATGAACAAACAATGCTATATTGCATTAGGCAATCTATTACTAGGAGCTTCCGCTTTAGGAATAGATGCAACCCCTATCGAAGGATTTGATTGCAAAATTTTAGATAAAGAATTTAATTTAACGGAGCAAGGCTATATGAGCCTGGTTGTCATCGCTTTGGGATATAGGGCTGACGACGATATATTTGCAACGTTACCAAAATCTCGTTTGACCAAAGAAGATCTTTTTACAATTTTATAATATTTACTTTGATATCTTTCCTGCTAATAACTATAAAAAAGACAATTTATATAAAATAATCCTAAATGCTATACAAAAAAAGCAGCTTCAAAAGCTGCTTTTCTTAATTCTTAATTACAATTAAGCGCTTTTATGATTGATTTCTAGATTTTTGAAGGCGAAAGCAACATACAAGAGGACAGTTTTTGACAAGCATTCTGAGCAGCATCTTTACTTAAGCCTGTAACTCTGGCTCGATAAAGTTTATTTTTTCCGACTTGAACTGCTTGTACTTGCTGGGAACCCGCTTTCAAAGCTGCTTTACTTTTTGCTTTACCAGCAGCACTTTGCGCCAAAGAAGAAGATGCAAAAGCGCCAACTTGAATGCCCCATCCCCCAGCAGTTGAAATATTACTGGTTTTTACAGGTGCAGCGGCAGCTCTCTTGGTACTGGCAGCGGGCATACGATAAGAAACGGGTTGATAATAACGACTACTATTGCTAACAGGTGCTGAAGCAACTTGGACAGGTTGGGATGAAGATGGGATAAAAATAGGTGGCTCGCCGCTAGAAACAGGTGGTGGGGAGGCTTTATACCCTCTTGACGCCCAAGCAGATTTAATATCTTGACGTGTGTCTAATTGTGCAACAGTCGTAGGCTGTCGATCGAAACTTTTCCACTGTGTTGGGTAACTAGTATTCTCATTGCGCCGTGATGCTTTTGTAGAAGCAACAGTGCGTCCAGAACTATTTAGACTTTGACCATTCAAAGCTTCAGTAGTCGCATTGCCAACACGATTTAAACTTGCAACATTCAAATTGTCAGCAGATGACTGACCGCCACCCCCCATACGATTAGCCCAAGCTTGTTGCACTGAATTTGCTTGGGGAGATAATGCAAGTTGACGTGCAGAAGATGGTTGAGCAGCAGATGCATAAAGGGTTGGGTCAACACCAGAACCAAGGCTGTGACTTTCTACCAATAAATCTGCCTGAGAACGACGTTTCGGATTTGCCCCCTGAATTCTAGGACCAATAGAGGCTACATAACGACGTGTTTCCAAAGGTAATGTTCTATTACGGGTTAAAAAATCATCAAGACGACCAGGTCCACCATTATAAGCCGCCAAAAATCCTGGAGATCCGTAAATATCATACATTTGACGAATATAGGCTGCACCCGCAGCGATATTATCATGTGGATCATACGCATCGTCACCCAAGTTATATGCGATACGAAGCTCGTCATACGTTGGGGGCATTAACTGCATTAGTCCCATCGCACCAGGTCCAGATGTCGCAAAAGAATTGCCACCTGATTCTTGTTTCATTACTGCTCTGATCCAAGCCTCAGGCACATCGAAACGTTCGGATGCTTCTTTGATGTAAGGCCCCCAAGGGTCACTCGCTGGTCCAGGCGGGGCATAATAAGAGCGTGCACGTGCTTTATAATTAGCGACCTCTTGTGCAATAGGCATTTGTTGCGGACGTGGTGTAGAAGAAGAGCAAGCAGCAACTAATGCCGCCAATCCACTGACGCTCCCTACACGCAATATCAAGGCAGTAGATGACTTCATTGACAGTTTCCGTATTCCATTCAGTTGACACCAACCGAATGAAAACTGTGATAATTTGCTTCTCAAGTGCGTCATCATGCCTTTACCTCAAATCAATACTCATTCAAAAAAATAAATAATCATATTTAATTTTTGAGCGAAATTATGCACTTATCCTATATTTTCTAATATATTTATAAGATTATTTTTTAATAAAAGAATCAAAATAAACTTAATAAATATCTTCTTAAGATTTACAAGATATTCAATTGATTTGCAAGTACAAGCTGCCAGATTAACGATCAAAATTATTTATCACCAATAAAAAAGAAATTATTGATAACCATCTGTAAAAAAAGCCTTAATATAAAGCCTTAATATAAAGCCTTTAATATAAAGATTGTTTCTTGGAATACTATCCTTTATAGTTAATCGTCACATCATTAAGTGTCATTGTTTTGAACAGCTTGATCTCTTTTTAACTTTAATTGCATAGTCATTTTAACCAAATGTCATTACTTACGAAAATAAACAGCAATACGGCACACTCTCGATATTATCAAGCATTGATGGACATCATCAAAGGGTTTAAACTGTGGCGTTTGGCGCTCTCTCTGGGTTGGTTTGATATCAAATTGCGGTATAAAGGTTCTGCCTTGGGGCCTTTGTGGATAACATCAACTTCAGCTGCTATGACGGCAACAATGGGTGTCATTTATAGTTCATTGTTTAAAATGGACATCCATGAATATTTACCGTTTGTTGCTTTATCAACCGTTCTATGGGGGCAAGGAATTGCGTTGACGTTATCGGACGCGTGTCAATGTTTTCTGCAGGCCAACGACACCATCCACTCTATTAAACTTCCTTTTTTCCTACAAGCACTTAGAACCGTTTTCAGAAATATAATCATTCTAAGTTTAAATCTTATTATTCCTATTATTGTCTTTATTTTATTCAAAGTACACGTTGGGTGGAATGCTTTGTTCGTGCTTCCTGGGTTTATCTTGTGGTTTATAAACGGGTTGGCTGTTTGTTTGTTATTAGGCTGTATCTGCGCTCGGTATCGTGATATACCACAAATTATTAACAGTTTTATACAAATTATTTTTTATGTAACGCCTATTATTTGGTTACCACAGCAATTAAAACATCATATAGCTTACTTGGTTTATAATCCATTATACCCTCTGATCGAAGTGGTAAGAGGTCCTTTGCTAAATAATGGATTTAACGGCACCATTTGGATTTATGCGCTTGGGTATAGTATGCTAATATGGTTGGTGTCTGGATATGTATTTATCAGAGCCAGAGGGCGTTTAGCTTTTTGGATATAAAATTTAGATTTTGAGGTATTTAAAATGAAAATTAAGGGTCAATATTCTACATTCTCCTTTCGCCCGCCGGGTGTATTAAAAAGTTCGGTATCAACATCACCTCGACCAAGATTAAAACCTGTTGAAGTAATACCTAATCAGCAAATGCTGCGATTAGCGCAGGGTATTGATCCAAAAAATGAAAAACCGCTTGAAACACTTGATGAAATTCCTGCAGGAATGATCTTTTTTTGTGAATTGGAAAATGCATATTTTACAATCAAAGACGGTATAGACGGTGCAATTATCACAGATGATTTGCATGTCATTACAGAGAGTATTTACGACACCAAATTTCAATCACAAGATTTGCCCGAATTACAAGGTATTGAATTGCTAGATCAGGTCTTTCTTTCTTTTGATTCTCAATGGATGCGTTATAATCATTGGATGGGGTATTGTTTGTCCAAGGCCTATTTAGCAAGCCTTTATACCCCAGAAAGTGTACAAATCGTTATCCCTGAATATCGTGAACATACGTCTATTCCACATCCAATTTCAAAAGAAATTTACGATGCTACCTTGGAAAAAACAGGATTAATTAAACGCGCTGTCAAGTTAAAAGACGGAATTTATAAAGCCAAGAAGCTATCTTATTTCTGGCAAAACAGTTATGTCCCAAGCTCTTACTTTAATTTTCATGATGCCAAATCTGTTTTTTCACACGTCAATAAACATACTAAATATCACGATAATTTCCCCCCTCGTTTCTTTATCAACCAAGATCAAAATATGGAACCTATTTTGAACGATGAAGATACTATTTTAATACAAAAAACACTAAATGAATTAAACATTCCTTGTATTGATCTCGACAAAATGGATTTGGATAGTCAAAGAATTCTCTTTTCTCAGGCTGAATTGGTTATTTCACCACACAGACCAGAGTTAATTAATCTTCTATATTGCAGCAGTGATACAGAAGTAATTGAATTCACACGTGCATCAAACAGAACAAACTATTTGCCTGCTTGGCCTTATTTAATTTCATCATCTAATCGATTACAATATACGTTCTTTGATCTTGATTGGGTTGTCTTGACAGCCGACATGATTAAAGATGCAGTTTCTAAACTTGATTCGATCTGATTTAACCAAGTATAAACAATGAATATATCAGCCCCTGCCAGCTTTATTAAAATGGAACATCTTTCAATTGAATTCCCAGTATTCCAATTAGAAAGCCGTTCTTTGAAAAAAACATTATTTTCAAATGTTAAGAAAATGATGAATAACCCGCAACGTCATCATCAACGTACAGGGGCTGAGATTGTCACAACTGCAAATAATGATGTTGTCGTGCAAGCACTTCGAGATATCAACCTGACTATTCAATCAGGGGAAAGAATAGGATTGATCGGTCACAATGGCGCTGGCAAATCAACCTTGCTCCGCGCTATCACTGGGATCTACGAACCCAATTCTGGTCACATTCAAAGCCATGGTCATATAGAGGCGTTACTGAGTACAAATGCAGGAATGAATCCTCTATTGTCTGGAAGAGAAAATATATATCTTAGAGGGAAGAGATTAGGATTATCACAAAAAAAAATCCAAGAACTAGCAAAGGATGTCGAAGCCTTTGCGGAGTTAAATGAGTTTATAGAGCTACCCATTAAAATTTATTCTTCAGGCATGTTAATGCGCCTTGGTTTTGGATTATCGACTTCTATTGTACCAAATATTTTATTAATGGACGAGTGGTTCATGGCTGGGGACAGCAATTTTCAAGAAAAAGCCCGTAATCGATTGGTATCCATCGTTGATAAAGCCGATATTCTTGTGCTGACCACGCATTCTCTATCTATTTTACAACAATGGTGTAATAGGCTTATTTGGCTCAAAGCGGGTCAAATTATTGCTGATGGACCAACAGATATTATTTTAGATCAATATAAACGCGCAATGACAACGGATTCTGTTTTCTAAAATTAATTCTTCTATTGTATTATTTTTACAATCACTGCATGATAAAATCAATATGGCTTAAATTTTACTCTTATTTGAAAATATAAATTGTAAATGTCTTCTATTATGCCCTCTTCCACAGAACCAACACAACAAGAACGTTTTTATTCTCTGATTCAAAGCGTAATTATCGCTGCTGTTGGAATATTGGCCATCTGGTTAATTGGTGATTTGTTAATGATCGTTTTTGCTGCGACGTTAACTGCCATTATTTTAAAAGGTCTTGCGTCTATTTTACGTAAACATACTCGCTTGCCTTATTGGATATCTCTGACAATTGTTATCATTGTTATCATCAGTGCTTTTCTGGCATTAATGTTGACCAGTGGACCACAAATCAGTGAACAAATTATTAAGTTAAAACATGCCATTACAACACAAGTAGGCAGCTTACGAGATCAATTACATACCAATCCATTAGGCAGTATCATCATGGATTACTTGCCTAATTCTGTTGGTGGCGGTGGGCATCCTCCTTCGGGCGGGGCATCTCTGGGATCACGTATAGCAGGATCTATGACAGGCTTTATTACCTCTGTTTTTGGTGTTTTGGGGACTGTTTTTGTTATCTTTATTGCTGGACTATATTTTGCCGCATCCCCTACTTTATATGGAAACGGATTGCTTCGTTTATTCCCAAGCCGTCAACGTCCGCAAATTCGTAAATTATTATTAATTGGTGGACATACATTATGGTCATGGACAGCAGGACAATCCGTCGTCATGTTAGTTGTGGGAAGTTGTTCTTTTATTGGGCTGAGCATTATTGGAATTCCATTAGCACTGGCATTGGGCGTTGTTGCAGGATTGGCTAATTTTATCCCCTATATTGGGGCAATTATTGGGGCAGTCCCTGCTATATTGATTGGGCTATCCCAAGGAAGGCAAGAGGCGGTCTTGGTCTTGGTATTATATTGTGTTATTCAATTTGTAGAAGGTAATGTTATCTCACCATTAGTACAAAACCATGCCGTACGTATGCCCCCTGGAATCACAATTCTATCACAAACGGTGTTTGGGACAATCTTGGGAATGCCAGGGTTAATTTTGGCTTCACCTTTGACGGCTGCGATTTTAGCGATTATGGATGCCAGCACACCCAAACTCAAAGATGAAGAAAAATTACCACCCTTAGATTAAGATGTTACAAAAATATTACTTAAGATAAAAAAAGATTTCGTTTTATTAAAGATTAATTTTTATCTTTTCTTTTTAATTAGATTAATTTCTTTTTACTGATTAGTATATTTTAACTAAATCAGTAAAAAGGAAGTCTTATGACCAACAAAAATTCTATTGAACAGCTTCCAGACGGTTATTTAAACAAAACACCAATTTTTCAATTTATATTACTTTCTTGTTTATTTGCCTTATGGGGTATTCCAGTTAGCCTAAATGATATTTTAATTACACAATTTAAAAGTATTTTTAATTTAAGCGATTTTGCTAGTGCCCTCGTCCAGAGTGCATTTTATGGGGGCTATTTTTTAATTGCTATTCCAGCCTCGTTAATTATCAAAAAGACGAATTATAAAACAGGAATTATTATTGGTCTTGCTGTTTATATTATTGGCTGTTCTTTGTTTTTTCCAGCCTCGACAATGGCTACTTATACGATGTTTTTAGCGGCAATCCTTGCCATGGCTTTTGGGCTAAGCTTCCTTGAGACGGCTTCAAATACCTATAGTTCTATGCTGGGACCAAAAAAATATGCAACGTTGAGATTAAATATTAGCCAGAATTTCCAACCTTTTGGGGCAATTGCTGGTGTTTTGATGGGAAAATATTTGATCTTTCAAGACGGCAACAGCCTGCACTCACAAATTCAAAACCTTTCTGGGGATGCTCTAAAGAGATTTCAATTAGAACATTTGCAATATACGCTGGTGCCATATAAATATATTATTATTCTTCTTGCTGTCGTTCTGTTGTTATTTATATTGACCTCCTATCCAAATTGTAAGCCCACCAACACTGCCGACCATAAAGTCGAAAAAGTATCTTTTGGGGAAACCATCTCTTATTTAATCAGAAATACCAGCTTCAGAAACGGTATTATTGCGCAATTTGTTTACGTTGGTATGCAAACTGCGGTTTGGTCATTTACCATTCGCTTAGCGTTAGTAATGGGCGCACAAAATGAAAGAGAAGCTGCTAATTTCATGTTATATAGCTTTGTGTGTTTTTTCATTGGCAAATTCATCGCCAATGTCTTTATGACACGATTTAATCCGAAGCTAGTACTGTTTATTTATTCTATTATTGGCACTTTACTATTGCTTTATGTTGCTTTCGCAAGTGATTTTTCTGCTATTTATGCAGCGATCCTGACTAGTATTTTGATGGGACCCTGTTGGCCAACGATTTTTGCCAATAATTTAGAAGTTGTTGACAAAAAATATGTTGAAATTGCTGGGGCTATTACCGTGATGTCGATTGTTGGCGGCGCTGTTGTTCCCGCAATCCAAGGGTTCGTTTCCGACCAATTACATTCCATGCAACATGCTTTTACCGTATCAGCAATTTGTTTTGCAATTGTTGGGCTTCATTTCCTTAGAGAATATCTAAAAAAAGATAACTCTACTAACGTAGTTTAGCTTTATTACCATTCCTTTTATAAATTATTTTATGAAAGGAGTGGATAATCCCCGCAAAAAACCTTTTCATATTGGGGTTGCATTCAACCCCTTTTATCATTAGCATCATTATATCGACTGTTACTTTATAAAGTGATGTCTAAGATATAACATCGTTCATTGAACAAAGTTTGATCTTGGCTAGAATGCTTCTATTGATCGAATCATAGAACATGTTCACGATTTATTTTTAAATAATCGCCTAATTATTATATTGATAGTGTAAGGAGATTCTATGTCATACAACTCAAAAGATACCGTTACCATCAAGGGAATAGATAAGCCTGTATTGCGGATTGCCCTTGGAACTTGGGCTATTGGTGGATGGATGTGGGGTGGCCCAGACGATGATAATGCGGTTAAAACCATCCATAAAGCCATTGATAATGGGATCAACATGATTGATACAGCCCCAGTATATGGCTTTGGGCATTCAGAAGAAGTCGTTGGAAAAGCATTACAAGGAAAAAGAGACAAGATTGTCATAGCAACCAAAGTTGCTTTGAATTGGACAGACGATAAAGAAAAAGTCTTTCGCGATACTAGACCCGAACGTATTCGCCAAGAAATCGAAGATTCTTTGAAGCGGTTGAAAACAGATTATATTGATCTGTATCAAATCCACTGGCCTGATGACAAAACACCTATCGAACAAACAGCGATTGAATTAAACAAACTGCATAAAGAAGGTAAAATTAAAGCAATCGGGGTTAGTAATTTTTCTGTTCAACAAATGGAGGCCATTCGTCAATATACTGATCTTGCTTCTATTCAACCGCCTTATAATTTATTTGAACGAGAAATCGAGAAAGATATTTTATCCTACGCCAAGAAGTACGATCTTGCTGCACTTTGTTATGGCCCTCTATGTCGTGGGTTGTTAAGTGGAAAAATGACCAAAGATCGCGTTTTTAACGGTGATGATCTGCGTAAATCGGATCCTAAATTCTCTGCTGCTAATTTTGAAAACTATTTATCAGCGACAGAAGAATTAAAAACCTTTGCAAAAGATAACTATAATAAATCATTGCTAGCTTTGGCTATTCGTTGGGTGTTGGATCAGTACCAAGGCAATATCCCCTTATGGGGTGCCAGAAAACCTGAACAAATTGAAGGTATTCAAGACGCTCTAGGATGGTCTTTATCGGAACAAGATTTAAAAACGATCGATGATATTTTGAATAAACATATTAAAAAACCTATTTCGCCAGAGTTTATGGCTCCTCCTAGTCGTTAACAAATCCTTATCCCTTTTATGATACATAAAAGGGATTTTACGATTTACGTGTGATGTCCCATATTTCCAAAATTGACAATAATAACGCCAGTTACAATAAACACGATACCAATAACGGAAATAAAAGATAAATTTTGCTTATAAACAAGCCAAGCAAACAAACAAATACCCACCGTACCTATGCCAGACCAAATCGCATATGCAATTCCCACTGAAATTTCACGTAAAGCCATTGACAAAAAGTAAAAAGAAACACCATATCCGATCAAGGACAATAATGTAAAAAACCAATTCGTAAATCCGTCAGAAGCTTTTAAACTGCTTGTGGCGCCAATTTCGATGATAATTGCGACGACTAAATATATATAAGACATTCACTTACTAACAAATTTGAGTATAATACTAAAACCAACATATTATTAAAAAAGGAGTTATCATAATGGGTTTATACGTAACAATGATGATATTAACAATCATTGCATCTTCATTATTCATGTTCTTTCTTAAAATTGTTGGATCGACACAAAAAGAAAATAATCATAAATCATTAGATGAGGCTATTCGAAGAGATACTGATGAATTCAATCGATACTAATTTGCATTGCTAGCAGGTTGCTCATGAATATCAAACTGAATCTGTCTCGAATTAATATCCGTTTTCTCTAAAACAGGCGTAATTGTTACTTTGATATTTTTCGTCTTATAAATTTGTGCAATTTTCACCATTGAATCCATAATAATATTTGCATTCGCAACATCTTGAACTTTTAAAGGAATAGCCTTTAACAATGCTTCGGATGAAAAAAATGTATTCCCTGTAAAACTTATCTTTTTAATAATTGGTTGGGAAATATATTCTTCCTGAGTATCCGGCGAAGGATTTTTTTTTGTATTCTGTTGGTTTTTGCCTTGAGTAGATTCATGAGAATCATGCGTATTTATTGGTTTTGCATTTACAATGAAGGTTACAAAAGACCCACCAAGCAGCATTATAGAAAAAAGAAAGCGTTTTTTGATCACAATTAATCTCTTTTGTTTTTTGAATAGAATTCAGTATTTTAAATAATGTTAAGTTCAGAATTCAATATATTTCTATAAATATTCCTATATCCACCCTTTAATTTCTTGGTGGATCAGGTTTTTTAACAAAGCAACGGCCAAGGGATGATCATTTAAGCAGGGAATATATGTAAATTCTTTGCCACCATTAGACAAGAAAAGCTCTCTATATTCATAATTAATTTCTTCTTTGGTCTCTAAACAATCCGCCATAAAGCCTGGGGCAACTACAGCGATATGTTGAATGCCTTGTTTCGTATATTCTTTGATAACATCCGCAATATTTGGTCCCAACCATTTATCTGGCCCAAAGCGAGATTGATACACTAGAGGCATTTCTTCCTCTGTTTTTCCGAAAGCATTCCGTAAAGCAGATGCTGTTTTTTGGCATTCTTGTTCATAAGGATCGCCCGCTTTGACATAACGCAAAGGCAAGCCATGAAAAGACAAAAGAATGCGTTCGGGTTGAACAGCCATTGATTGAAGCTGTTCTTGGATTGTATAGTGCAAAGCCTTGATATAATCAGGATGGTCTGGAAAAGAAAATAACGTGCGGATCGCAGGTTGCTGACGATAGCCCATCAAGACACGAAACACTTCATCATTCACAGTTGCCGTTGTGGTGGCACTATATTGTGGGTATAAGGGCAAGATGAAAATATGATTGCAGCCTTGTTCTGTTAAAAGATCTAATTTCTTTTCAATTGATGGTTTACCATACCGCATAGCCCATTCAACACAAATATTTTGATTGGCAAAATCAATTTGTAAATTTTCCGCTTGATTTTGTGTAAACACCGCCAATGGACTTTTATTTTTAACATTATCCCATATTTTTTTGTAAGAATGCCTTAAACGACGAGGACGAAATGCCAACACAAACCCTTGTAAAATCGGTTGCCATAACAAAGAAGATAACTCTATCACACGCTTATCAGACAAAAATTCAGATAAATATCGACGAATAGACCAATAATCAGTACCTTCAGGCGTTCCCAAATTTACCAATAACACACCAATCCTACGCTGATGACGCTCATTCCTATCCATGATAGTTTCCTATTTATTCTTCAGATTATATTTTGGTACTATAGGCAATCATTTTTTTCATTAAAGTCGAACAAGGATAATGATTCAATTCATCAGAATGAATCCACATATTGTCTTGCGCCACTTGCGTCAGCTTTAGATCACTGACTAATTTGAACAGCTTAACTTTTAAAGTAAAATGTGTAAAGACATGCTTGATCTCTCCAATTTCTTGATATCGACCAAAACACCCTGTTTCTTTGATGGCTTGTTCAATAGAAATATATTGCTCTGACCAAATGCTGCTGGGTAATTCCAATGTTCCCGCCAGCATCCCTTTTTCAAAACGTTTTCGCAATAAAATTTGATTTTTATCACTTTCGATAAACAAAGAAATACCGTATCTGGTCGGTTTTTCAGCTTTCTTCTGCCTTATTGGTAAAATATCAGCGATTTTTTTCTGACATGCTTTGCAAGCTTCTGACAAAGGGCAAATTAGACATGATGGGTTTTTAGGCTTGCATATCGTTGCACCAATATCAAATAATGCCTGTACAAAATCCCCTGCTCTTTCTTGTGCCTCTCGTCCCTCATTAAGGGTTTTTGCCAGAGTGGCTAATGTCGGTTTGACCATTGGCAAAGGTTCTTGAATTGCAAATAATCGTGCTGTTACCCGCTCTACATTTCCATCAACGGCAACATAAGGTTGATTATAACCAATCGACAAAATAGCCGAGGCAGTATAATCACCAATTCCTGGTAATGCTTTTAATGCTCGATAATCTTTTGGGATTTTTCCACCTTGTTTGGCAACCTCTTGGGCACAGCGATGAAGATTACGAGCCCGACTATAATAGCCTAACCCCGTCCACATCGCCATTACTTTTTCCAATGAGGCCTCTGCCAGATCATTAAGCGTTGGAAAATTTTCAATAAACTTGTTAAAGTATGGAATAACTGTTGCAACTTGGGTTTGTTGCAGCATAATCTCGCTAAGCAATACGTAATAAGGATTAGGTATTGTGCCTGTTTTTGCTCGCCACGGCAAAATACGTTGATGACGATCATACCAACGTAAAATCAAAGTGGCATATGGAATCTGAGTCGACATATATATAAATGGTGCCTTTAAACATGGATGAACAAAACGGTAACAATGATGAATACTACAATACGGATTATCCTGTAAATAAAACAGCAAGACGCACGTATGATATGTATCAAATTGCAGGTTCTATTCAAAAAGTCACTCGTCCTATTTTTAAACAAAAATCACTTTCAAATACGCAATTAATAACAGATTGGTGTGATATTATCGGACATCATTATGGTAATTTAACCATACCTTACCGTCTTGCAAGTGGCACATTAACCATCGCATGTTCCAGCACAACAGCCGCAGAAATGCACTATATCAGCAATAATATCATGCAAAAAATTAATCTTTATTGTGGCAGGCCTGTCGTCAAAACAATCAAATTTATATCCAATCGAAGTGCGCTTGCGTCATTACCCAAAAAACCGATTTTGCCTATTCGTCCGCCGTCCCCTATTAAAATAGATGATTTTCCCCATGGCCCTTTGCAAGAAGCTTTGGCGAAATTAGGTGGACATTTACAATCTAAACAAAGAGGAAGATAATCACTATGTTTGCACATCATCAAAAATTAATTGAAAAAGCCAAAGAAGAAGAAGCACCCAAATGTGCCGTATGTTATCCGTGTGAACATACCGCAATTGAATCAGGTATCGAAGCGCATAAGCTGGGGTTGTTGAACCCTATTTTTGTTGGCCCAACAGATGAAATCAAAGCGATTGCTTCTAAACATAATATTTCCCTTAATGGATATGAAATTATTGATGCGAAAAGCGAGGCTGCTGCTGCGACAGCCAGTGTGCAATTAATTCGTGAAGGCAAAGCACAATTATTAATGAAAGGCAGCCTACACACTGATGTAATGCTGAAAGCAGTTGTTAATAAAGAAAATGGGTTAAGAACAGGCAAACGCATTACGCATGCTTTTTTAATGGATGGTCTTAATTGGGAAACCCCTTACATCATTTCAGACGCCGCCATTAATATTTCACCTGATCTGACCACGAAAATGCATATTATTCAAAATGCAATCGATTTACATCATGCTTTGGGTTATGGCGTGCCACGTGTAGCGATTTTATCGGCTGTTGAGATGATCAATCCTGATATTCCGTCTACTTTAGAAGCGGCAGCATTATGTAAAATGGCCGATCGTGGACAAATCACCAATGGGATTTTGGATGGCCCATTAGCATTGGATAATGCCGTCAGCTTAAAAGCTGCTCAAATGAAAAAACTGGATACGCCAGTCACAGGCAAAGCACAAATCCTGATTCCACCTGACTTGATTTCAGGAAATATTTTATTCAAAGCATTATGCTTTATTGGCGACCAACCTGCCCATGCGGATAGTGCTGGTATTGTCCTTGGCGCCAAAGCCCCGATCATCCTAACCAGCCGTGCCAATGGTCTAGATAGTCGCTTAGTATCATGCGCAATGGCGAAATTGTCTTATTATCATAGTGTGTAGATAATAGGGAAAGAGTGTCTGTGATGGACACTCTTTTATACCGATAGCAAACGACATTTAATAGAACTATTCTTTCAAACATATATTATTTATTATATATAAAACGGATCTTTAATATAGTAAGTAATTATAAGTATATGAATGATAAACCCCAAAAACAGAGAATCTTATGGATCGATCAACTTAAAGCAATCTGTATGATGCTTGTCGTTTTTACCCATTGTCATGAAGAGACATTAACAGTCCCCAAAACTTGGGCAAGTATTTTTTACTCAATTGATCGATGTGGTGTTCCTATATTTTTTATGCTTTCTGGCGCATTCATCATCCAAAAAGCTTATAACCAACAAATATTTTGTTTTTATCTACAAAGAATACCACGCTTTATTGTTGCTTTAATCTTTTCATCAATTATTACAAACATTGCTTTTTATATAAAAACTGGCAGCAACATTATAGATGCTTCATTATTATCACTATATTATCATAATGGAGTATATAATGGCGACTATGGTAAAGCTATCCAATTATGGTTTATGTATCCATTAATTCTTATTTATATCATGGCACCTTTTATTGCAAAAATGGTTCTTCATTGCTCAAAAAAAGAGTTATGTTTATATATTGCGCTTTGTTTAATTTTTAATCAATTACAACCTTTTACTGGGATTATTGGCATCTCAAAAATGGGAACGGACTTTACCGGTGCTTATGTCGCGTATTTTGTCCTGGGTTATTTTCTATTTAACAGTCACATTAAACGAGAAAAACTATGTTTAATTGTATCTATAATAACATTTATACTAGCTATTTATTTTCTATATATGTTGGACATGTATAAAAATATAAATATGCATTGGTACAGCGAATCTTTACCAATTTTTATATCTAGTTTAGCTTTATTTTTTATATTAAAATCTTTCTTATCTCGTGTTAATTTATCTTTTCTAAATGACGTTGGTAAGAAGTCTTTTGGCATATACCTTTTTCATTATGCAATCATCTATATTCTTTTATACTATATCAAAAATATAAAAATAACTTGGTCATTACAGTGCTTATTTCTATTTATTTTTTCCTTTGTAGGAGCATATATAGTCACTATACTTCTTGCCAGATTCCCATTATTGAATAAAATTTTGACTTAATCATATACTTTGGAAGATTTTTTATAAGTTACTAGTTTCTTACGCTACTTTATGTAATTGAACGAATAGCATTAATAACTACGTGGTTTCCTGTGCAGTGAAGAAATCGTCCTATTATCATAATATATAAATAATAATGAAAGAGTGTCTGTGATGGACAATCTTCCATTATTATTAATATAATTACTGACATATTTGTGGATTTATCTCACATTTTTTTCTTTTGTATTCTTTTGCTTTTTCCTTATCTTGAGGCACACCATCACTACCAAATTCATACATAATCTCTAATGTTGCATACCCGTTAACATATCCTTTACGACCCGCTTCTTCATACAAACTAATTACTTTAGATATATCTTTATTAACACCTAATCCTTCTTTATAACAATCTGCTAATTTATAAATTGCTTCTATAGAACCAAATTCTATAGCTTTTTCATACATGTCTTTTGCTTTAGTATAATTCTTCGAAAGCCCTTCGTCACCTTTCATATAAGCATCACCAAGATTCTCTGCCGTTCTATCATCTCTTGCTGCAAGCAACTTATCTACCCATCCCATCAGCTCTTGATAAATTTTAGTTTTTTCCTCTTCGTCAGCTTGCCTTTTTTCTTCGTCATACTGATTACCACTCTTAAGTTTATACTTGATATTATAATTAATTACTCGATAATTAGTTATGGTATCAAATTACATAGAACGTTGTGCATCTACATATCCCTGATTTGCCGCTTGCAATGTCAATTGATTAGCCTCCTCTTCACGGCTACGGTAAGCATGATACAGTGATGCTAATTTATATTGAGATTCTGCATCACCAGATTTTGCTTTACTTTCCAATTCTTGTAACTGAGTGGTAAGTTTATTTAATTTTTTTTGCGCTTCAGTATTTCCAATATCAGCCTCTTTCTTTAATTCAGAAATATGATCATCTAATTGATCTGCAAGTGCTGAACTTACTGGCAACAACAAAGCTGTAGCCATTAATAGCATTTTTAGTTTCATAATTTTTGGCCTTATAAAATAGTATTAATAAACGACTATAATGAATATGATGAGGTAATAAAAAAACAAAATATGATTAAAACGCTATATTTTGATATTATTATAAAGAATATATCATGAATGAAGATACAGCTCTACAAGATCAAATCCTGTCGATGGTTATTGACTTTGCTTTGCAATGGAATGTTATTGAAAACAACATTCGAAATCAAATGGACACAGAAGAAGCCATCATACTTCAAAAAAATGATGGCGTTTACGATCATTATGCCCCTAGGACAGATTGGTTCTCTCTATTAAACGAGCGAATATCCCCTTTAATCAATCATTTTTGCACGGAAAAACCTCGTATATATGGCGGAAAAACGCAAAAATCGTTTGGTTTTCCATCCAAATTTAATGGAATTGAAACCGCTGAAAAAACAGCAGTAGAAATCAAAAGTAAAAGTCGAATTGAGGTCTATTTTAAAACCACAACGACGTTCAATGATGAATATTTATTTATCGTTCTCAAAAAAGCTGGAGAATGGAAAATTGATGGTTACAAGAACCGTCGTTATCATAAAGAAATATGGAATAATCAGTTTTTATAATGAAGAAGAATTTATGATGAATGCGAAAATTATCCAGCAGTTACAAACCATTGAACTACAATTTCATATTCAATTCCCTACACTATACAAACAATTCTTAGTAGAGATTATTCAGGATCAAGAGCCCTATGAAATCATAGATATAAACCAGAATTATGTTTCTCTTTATTCCTATTCTGATCTGATGGAACGCAATGAAACCTATCAAATCCAAGAATATGAGCCAGATTATCTCTTGATTGGGCAAGATGGCGATCAAGGATATTTTATTTATGTTAAACCTAATCATCTTTCAGAAGTAATTTATATCAATGATCTGGGTGCTTTGGGTTCTTTGGAAATGCAGCCCATCGCACCCACGATTAATGACCTAGCAATGCCATAACCTGCGATGTGTTTTCGCCCTCAGATCACAAGATTTCTTACGATACTCCGATATTTTTTTATCTTGATCTTGATCGTGGTATATCTTTTAAGATTGGCAAGAACGAATATATAAAACATTACTCACGCATTATTCTTTTCACTATAAATTATCATTATCAGCAGGAACGCCATAATGGTCTGCGAAATGCTTTCCGTCAGCACCCCAACTATAATTTTCTGGAGTATAAGGCAACATTTGTGCGTTCCATTTTGCCCAATCTTGTTTTAATTTAGCAAATAATTCTGGCTGACGTGCTTTTAAATTTGCTCGCTCTTTGGGATCATCGACAACATTAAATAAAAACTCATTATCACCAATTTTTAAATATTTATAATTGCCATCTAATTGAGCATGTTGGTCATGAATATTATAACGCCAAGACAACACACGTTTTTCCTTTTTCTTAGTATCAGTCAAAAAGGGCAATAAATTTACACCATCTGTTGCAAAAGATAGATCTGGATTTTTTCCTGCTGCACTCACAAAAGTTGGCAACCAATCCATACTGATATTCACTTGATCTGAAACTGATCCAGCTTTGATTTTTGCAGGCCAACGCGCAACCACTGGAATACGTAATCCACCTTCTAATAACTCGCCTTTCATTCCTGTAAAGGGGGCAATGTTGGAAAAGCGTTCTCCTCCATTATCACTGGTAAAAACAATAATTGTGTTTTCAGCCAAATGATGCTCGTCTAGGGCTTTTAAAATATTCCCGATTTGATTATCCATTACCTGCACCATTTTTCCATAGGTCTTTTGCGTGCCACCATCATAATCCGCAAGATGTCCGCGAATACGTTTTGACTCTGCTTCATCTTCTGGTCCTTCCCAAGGCCAATGTGGGGCATTAAAATGCACACTAATGAAAAAAGGGCTTTCATTTTTCGCATAACCATCAATCAAACGAACGGTTTCTTGACCGATTAAGTTTGTTAAATATCCATGCTCATGGATCAGTTTATCATCCCGATAAAACTGATCCGCACCAGTATGCATTTGATGCGTGAAATAATCTGCTGCCCCACCTAATATTCCATAAAAATGATCATACCCACTTTTCAAAGGGCCAAATAAAGGGGGATATCCCAAATGCCATTTTCCAACTAACGCCGTTTGATACCCAGCTTTTTTAAGCTGTGCTGGCAATGTCGGCAATCCTACAGGCAATCCAATCTTCTTATTTTGTCCTGTCAGAGGCTCATCCAACCCGCATTCTAAACGATCTTGATAGCGTCCAGTAATCAACGCAGTTCGCGTTGCAGAACATACGGCAGAATTAGCATAAGAACGCGTTAATCTTACCCCTTCATTCGCAATACGATCAATGGCTGGGGTTGTATAACCTGGGTTTCCAAAACAGCTAATATCTGCATATCCCAAATCATCTGCCAAAATAAAAATAATGTTAGGTTGTTTTGATTGCCCCGTAACATTGGCTTTTGTTTTAAGGGTTGCTGTAACCCCTAGCCCAACAAAAGCTCCCAAAACACCCCGTCGATTGAATGAAGAAACCATCATCGTTACCTTTTCAAAGTTGAATTCAATATACGATAAGGTAAGTTTGATTAATTATGCAACTATTTATTTTAGTATATTTTATTATATAACTATTTATTTAAGGGTAATTAACTTAATTCATCACATTCTCTATTCAATAAACAGAAAATAGAATATTATTTCTTTTTTAATCTCTCCCTTTTATCTTGGAGCCTTTGATGTCCTCTGAAAATAATCAGTTTCTTGGTATGTGTGCTGTGATTATTGCAGCTGTTTTATGGGGAACAACGGGGGTCAGTGCCGCTTTTGCCCCAGAGGTCAGTCCCATTGCCATTGGGGCAATGGCAATGGGTGTTGGGGGATTATTACAAACGGCGATTGCTGCCAAAACAATCCGCCTTTATCGCTTTAATTTATACACACAATGGAAATATCTACTTTGTGGAGGAATTTCCATTGCGATTTATCCATTGGTTTTTTATGCCTCTATGCGCTTGGCTGGGGTGACGATTGGCACGGTCGTCTCGATTGGGTCTGCACCTTTACTATCCGCTGTGATCGAAGCTATCATGGAAAAAGCAAGATTTTCAACCAAATGGATCATTGGTGCCAGTCTGGGGATCATAGGGATTATTTTACTCTCAGTCGCAGGACAAGGACATCATACGAATACAGCTCAACATTCTAATGTTATTTTGGGTGTGTGCCTTGGATTACTTGCAGGGTTAACGTACGCGCTTTACTCATGGGTCGCACGATATTTAATGTTACAACGCATTCCATCCAAAGCTGCAATGGGTTCTATATTTGGTATTGGTGGGTTATTATTAATGCCTGTTTTATTCGCAACGGGATCAGCCTTTTTAAATTCTTGGACGAATGCCAGTGTAGGGATTTATATGGCGTTGGTGCCGATGTTTATAGGTTATCTTTGCTTTGGGTATGGCTTAGCCAGAATCGCCGCCAGCACCGCAATCACCATTACTTTATTAGAACCGATTGTTGCTGCCCTCTTAGCCGTTATCATTATCAAAGAAAACCTGTCCTTATTAGGATGGTTTGGGGTTACATTGGTGTTTGCTTGTTTAGTTTGTGTAATTACGCCCACACGCAAAAAGAAACAATAATTTATAGTTGTAATATATACAGTTCTTTAAAGTAGCTTATAATATATATAAAATTTTTTATATATCATAGGATCGTGTTACGTTCTCTAAACCATATACTTACACAATACGTAGTATGTTTCCCAATACATCCACAATCCTTTCTGTTGCTATTGCTGACGAAATACAAATCATAGAAAAATTAGCCGATCGAAGAAAAGCTAAAACACATTATGAGTGGGAAGTGGAAATCGTTGATGATAAAAAAGAGAAAAGAAAATATTATATAAAGATCGAAAATCAATTATAAAACCATTCTTTCCCAACATATATCAATTAACAAACTTGCATTATTATTTATCTGTTTGATTGAAGCCATTGAGTTAACATCAAAAAAACAACTCATAACAAATAGAATGTGCAATCCTATAAAATCATTTGTGAAATAAATAGGGTTTCTCTTTTTGATATATTAAGGATAGTTTCATGTTTTTGAAATCATATATACCTTTACTATCTGGTATACTTGCTTGTACCACGATTATACCTTTTGTTTCTTTTGCAGTTGAAGTTTAAACCATTGGAAAATAGCCGATGAAGGACAAGCTAAGCTCAATATGAATGGGGCATGATCTTAATTGCAGGTAAAAAAGGCCAAGAAGCAGCTCTCGTTTCTTTATATGATAATTACGTCTAAATAACTATAATTGAAAGTCTTCTTATGGAAATCATTACATTGATCCCTTTGATTGGTTTTATATGATTGATTGTTTTGGCGTATAAATTTATACGCAGCAAAGGGTCGGTCATAACCAGTACCCTATGTATTCTCTTTGGAAGCATCTTTATATATGTTACCTATTTGGCAGCAGATTTATTATGGACTTTGGGATGTTCTTTAGGACGACTAAAACCGTGCAAATCGACATGGGAAAAGTTGAATGCAACTTCCGATATTCGTGTTTTTTATTTTATCGCCAGCTTAGGTGCCATCTATATCTTGCTGGGCTTTTGTGGAATACTGCACAAACTATACCAACAATATCTTTTAAAAAAACAATTAAACAAAAATCATCATGATTAATCTTAGATTTTTTTCTTATACTAGGTGGATATGATGCTCAGTATTTGTTTTATCGTTATTGGCAGCGTCGTTATGATTGCCAGCTTTGTCCTTGATAGTCTTTTGGTTGAATATGCCCGTGGGAAGAATGTAACAAGTTGTCACAATCATTATTCCATTCAACTCAGTAATTTTTTAAGCAATGAGTCATTGATATTTTATTTACCTGCCTAATGTGGATTTCTCCTTATTTTCATTAGGCTATCTATCCATTACAAAAGAAAGAAATACTGTCTAATAATAAATTAGTCTGTGATTTCAATCCAATCATTTGACACGATGTCCCTATGATAACAACATAGTTCATCTTTTGAAGTATGCTTTATATTCTGTAAGATAATTTCTTTACATTGTTCATAAGAAATATCTGTTTTGATATAACATTCATCCTGCAAAAATAAAATTAAAATTGACTGTTTTTCTTGTTTATTGGATACATAAATCGCAAGATGTTCATGATATAAACGATGATGAAAACTATAAACCTTCTCTATACAAAATATGTACGGAACTGACTGAATGGATAATTTTTCATAAGTCGCAAATAAATTAAAATCATCTCTTTGATCTGGAAGATAGGATGTAAAAAAAGGATTAACACCGTCAATAAACATTCCTATCACTTGCTGGTTATTGGTTTGCAAAAAGACAACATCTGCTAAGCGGTGGTGATCTTGATCTTGCAAATAAAGCAATGATGTAATTTGTTTATTTGAAAGATAGAAATCCAATTTTTTGAAAACACTTTTTAAATAAAGCGATATGCACATATGAAAAACCTCAATATTTCGAATAGTAAAATAATTAATTGGTAATCATTTATTATTTAATAAAAATACATCTCCCACTTTTTTAGGCCCCTCATATATTTCAAAAAATGAATAAAGCGTAAACCGTTCGTGGGGAGCATCATCCACTAAAAAACGTACCTTGGCATAGCTGATTAAATCACCATTTTCTGTACTCGTTTCACCTAAATCTAAGACGACACTCCATATCATATGATGGTTAAACCAATCGATTTCTGTTTCTATTTCTGGAAAGCGAGCAAGTGGATAATATCGATTATTTGTTGGAACTTCTTTCCGTCCACCTTGTTGATACGCAACCCATTTTATTTTTACGTCACGCACCGCTATATATGCTTTCAAAACAAATAAAATACTTCAAGATAAAGTAATATTATCGTTTATTGATAGCATCTGCAATAATTTTACTTTGTCATTATTATCAGGGTTATTATAACCATCATTGTCTATCCATTGCGCTTAATATTATAGATAAAGAAATTAAATATGAAAAAAATTACTTTTCCCATACTTATCATAACTGCTCTTTTTGGATTTACTCAACCAGGTTTCACACAAAATTCCGTCAATTTAAAAGAAATGCAGGAACCAGCAGATCAAAGTAATGTTGAAGCTCAATATAATATGGGCGTCATCTATGATCGTGGTATAAATATGCCAAAAAAATGGGTCAAAAGCTGTGGAATATTATTCTAAATCAGCACAGCTAGGGTTTAAAAATGCACAATTTAATCTTGCTGTTATGTATGATGAAGGAATATTAATTCCCAAAAATATTGAAAAAGCCATTGATCTTTATACAAAATCAGCTAATTTAGATAACTCGATGGCTGAATATCAACTGGGGAACATCTATCGTAATGGGAAATGGGTTCCACAAGATTTAAAAAAAGCATTTGAATATTACAAAAAATCAGCAGATCGAGGATATGCCGATGCCCTGTTTAATCTGGGTGAACTATATCGTCAAGGCGACTATGTAAAGCAGGATTATAAAAAAGCGATCGAATATTTTCAAAAAGCCGCTCAACAAGGTAATGTGACTGCCATATTAAATCTGGGATTAATGTATTGCGAGGGCAAAGGCGTTCAAAAAGATACCAAGAAAGGCTTTGAATTCATTCAAAAAGGAGCATTTCTAAATGATCCAACAGTGCAATTTAATCTTGGTGTTATTTATGGCCAAGGAAAAATCGTCAAACAAAATCCTGAAAAAGCCGAACATTACATCAAAGCCGCTTGCCTAAATCATAGTCAAGAAGCATGCGACATCGTAAACTCTATTGAAAATGAACTATAAATATAAGTAAATTGCTTTCTTTTACATAAAATTAATTTAAGAAATGAATTATGACTATATACGAAAGATTAGGAACCATAATGATAAAAGAAATTACCTGTATTTTGCTTTTAACTATTGGGCTTATCGGTTTTAATTATCAGGGTTTTGCACAAAATAGTGAAGCATTCACACAAACTGAACAATTAGCAGAAAAAGGAGATGCCTCAGCGCAATTCAACCTTGGATTGATGTATGAAATGGAGATGGTGTAGAAAAAAATATTTTCAAAGCATTCGAATGGTTCGAAAAGGCATCAAAACAAGGACTTGTAGAGGCACAATATTATCTTGGCGTTATTTATATGAAAGGTAATGGCGTTCCTCTTGATTAAAAACAGCATTAGAATGGTTTGAAAAAGCTGCTAATCAAGGTTATGGATATTCTTATTACTATCTTGCACTTATATATGCTCAAGGGAAAGGTATTCCACAAGATCGCAAAAAAGCCGAAGAATATATGAAACAGGGTTGTTTACATAAAGTTGAGCGATCATGTGAATTATATGCTAAATTACAAAGGGTCAAACAATCCCACTAAATTACTTACAGCTCAGGTCCTTCACTAAAACACACCTGATTGTCACACTCTATTCCTTAGTCTGCATAGCATAATCAGAAAATAGATGCTGTTGTTTTATCACTTTTTTCTTCAGCAAATAATCGATAAAATTCTGAATCTTTGGTTGGTCTATTTTTCCAGGATCTTGTACGACCAAAGGTAGCGTTGCTTGCCATGCTGCTTTGTTCAATGGTGTATTTAACTCTGGGTGATCTTTAATCGCTTTGTTAAATACTTCATCAGGATGCGCCTTTAAATACTCACCCCCTTCTTTTAACGCTGTCATAAACCGAGCAATCTTTGGATCTTTGGCTTTGTCTGGACGTGCAACAAATATTAACTCGTCATAATCTGGAACACCATATTGTTCTGGGTAAAAGTATGAAACTGGAACTTTGCGTTGTTGTAAATCAATTAATTCGTAGTTACGCGTGGCGCCAATCACCGCATCCACAGAACCCGTCATTAATGCTTGTTCTAATTGAAAATTCACATTGATTAATTGAACATCAGACATGGATAATCCCGCACTTTTCAACATGCTTCCTAAAACCGCTTGTTGATCGCCAGCAATAGCAACGCCAATTTTCTTGCCTTTTAAATCTTTGATCGATTTGATATTCCCATTCGTAATCAAAACATCCATTGGTTGATTTAACAAAGATCCTACTTGAACCAATGGAATATGCTGATCGACCATCATTGCTAATTGAATAGGATATGAAATAGCCATATCCGCTTGCCCTGCTGCAACCAATCTTGGTGGTGCACTAGGATCAGCTGGCGCAATCAGCTCCACATCCAATCCGTGTTTTTGAAACGCCCCACTATATTGCGCAGCCAACAACGATTCATGGCTGGCATTCAAAAACCAATCCAAAATAACGGTTACTTTGTCATTGGCACTCGCAATAACATTATAAAAACATCCAATACAAATTATCCAAGCAGATAACAAAGATCGTATTTTAAACATGGTTGATCCTAATAAATTTGACACCATTAATAATAATTTTAAGTCATACAGCGCATAAATAATTGATGTATTTTTACACTGAATTCTGATTGTTCAATCTCATCTGGAAGCACCAAAAGATAATGAAAAATATCATCAATCGATAAATAGCTCTCAAAAACACCATCATGCTCAGTAAAAGATGCCTTACCATGCAAATTGACAAATTTTGCTTCTAAGCCAAAACATCCCTCGCTGTGTAAGTCAGTATTATATCCATACTCTAAATGATATTCCAGCATCGCTTTGTTTTTATAAAACAGCAAATTTCGTTCATTTTGATATTCATGGTAATACCATTGGTATCCAATGGTTTTAACTTCTTTTTTAAATAATTAGAAGATAGTTTCTATCGGCTTGTTGGAATAGAAACTATAGAAAAAACCCGTAAACTCTGCCATTTACCTCATTCTCTAAAACGCCGTCGTCATTGTTAACATCGTTGCAAACCCACCGCCGATATAATAATTAGGCGATGACCCAGGAATAGTTGTCCCATATTTACCCGTTGTGGTTCGTGCATTCCCCGTTGGACTAGACACACCAGATAAATATTTTTGATCGGTAATATTGATAAAATTCATACGAATTTGTGGATACTGCATAAATCCATAACTATCAAATCGGTATCCAATCGCCACATTCCCTGTTGCAAAAGAACCAATCGATTCATCATTCATAAAGGTTGCATATTGCTTACCAACCATTTTCACGTTTCCATTAGCAAAGAAATGACCATTATCATAAGTCAATCCCACCGCAAATTGCCAAGGTGGACTGCGCACTGCTTGTTTTCCTTTGGTCGGTAATAAATCACCATAGGCGCGTAGATCATTATCCATTCTGGTATATAAATACTCACCAGAAACATAAGGGCTAAAATGATGCCAAGGTTTTAATCCAATTTCCGCATCGACCCCACGGGATGTTTGCCCACCCGCATTGATACTGGAGCCAACCCATGCGCCATTTTGATGTAAAATTGTTGAAATCATACGGTTCGTATAATTATAATTGAAAAATGTAATGCTTCCTAAAAATCTTGGTCCATTATAACGATACCCCAACTCTTCTTCGATAGAATATTCCGTTTTTAAGTTTTTCGCTCCAGAATTCACAATCTCCCCAGAATTCGGATCATAAGTATCAAACAAAGCCGACCTATGTGGCACAGCAAAATTCGTATTTACACTGGCAAAAATCTGATGCTCTTTCGTAAATTGATAACGCATCCCTATTCTAGGTAAAGGTTTAGAAACATTATTTCCTGTACGATATTGTGGTCCTGGCATTTGATTCCAACCTGAACGGTTAAAGAAAACCTGCTTGAACCCTGCGTCAATAAAAAGCTTATTATCCATAAAATTCATATGGTCGCCCAAGAAGATTGCATTGACCTGTGTGATCGTATGGTCATTTTCCGCAGCTAATTGCTGACCATTGGACAAGTGAATATTATTTTTAGAGCCACCCCACAAATCCCAAGGCTTCCCATTTGACGATACTGCTGTAAAAGGTTGTGTAATCACATCATCAGAATAATCATACCAATATCCTAGCAAAAGTTGATGATGTTTTAAATTATAAGTAAGTGTCGGTGTAAATCCTGAACGATACGTGCGTTGATACCATCCCCCCATTACTAATCCAGAGCCATCCACTGCCCCAGGAATAGTCACTTTTCCATCGACGGGTTGGTTTCCTTGCCATAGACTATTTTCATTTAACACCGTTCCATATGGGGAATTTCCATAACCATACTGAAAATATGGGGTCACTTTGAATTGTAATTTATCGGTCAACGTAAATTGACCAGGTGCCGCAACGTAAACTTGTTGGAATGTTTGTTGGAATAATTTCCAATAATTCGTATTTTCAAGACGATCTTTATACCATGTTCCAGAATAATTATTGCCATTTCCAGCACCCTCTGAAATCCATTCAGATTTGGTTGGTGTATAATAACTGCTTGTCAGGGTACGATTCCAGTCCCCAAAAAACGTAACATGATTATCATTGCCCCATTCTTTGGTAAATTTGAAATCCACATGGTTTCTGTGGTCATATCCAGGTCCACGCCAATTATTTCCACCTGTATAAGAATAAGAAATAAACCCTTTAATTCCTGTTTTACCGATTTCCCCTGTATCAATCCGCATAAAAGCACGCCCTGTATGATGTGATCCATAGGATAAATCCATCATTCCACCAAATTTATCCGCAGGGTCTCGTAATTTTAAATTAACAACCCCACCCGCTGCATTATAAACTGGACTATCTAAATCTGGTGCACCTTGAGCCAATGAAATATTTTGTATGTTCTCACTATCAATGAACTGACTTAAATACCCTAATCCGTCAGATACATCATTTAATGGCATTCCTTCCATCACATATCCAATGGAATCTCCTGTCATACCACGAACGGTAATATCATTTTGTGGGGATATTCCATAAGGATCAGAAGTGGAAACATTTGCTCCAGGCAACATACTCAAAAGGTTAAATGCATTAGATGTTGGCGCTTGCATTTGAATATAATTTTGGGAAATATTACTGACTGATTTATCCGCGGTTTCAGGTTTAATTAGCCCCCCACCTGCTTGATCGCCAGTATAACCATATGCAGTTTTATAGCGAGGCGTTTTCCCCGTCACTGTAATATGTTCACCATCTGTTTGATCTTTGACTTGAGGTTCAGAAGATGATGTTGAAACGTCGGAATCTTGTGCCCAACTCTTCTCTTCGATACAAGGTAGTAAAAATGTGATTACAAAAGATACACGTATTAATAAAGAGACTCTAAGTGTCATTTTTTTCCTCTCCCTTCGCTGGCATGATCCAGATCAGGTTCTACGGGTTTATTCTCAGCCTCTGATCAGAGACACCCCGGTTAAAATAAAATATTTTTTTTACTTACTGTATTTTAAAGGATTTGAATAGTCCTTTTCACAAACGATTATCAATTTAGAATGATACTGTGACAATCTTGGAAAACTGAGTGGCCTAATACGATATTTAGATCAAGAACTATTCGCTCCATTTCTCATCCAATAAAAAATAGTGATTAACATCCAAAAAGGCAGCATTTTTTTCTAATGAATCAGCAATAATCGTCAGACTTGAAATAGCAGCAATAATCTCCATTCTGATAGCGAGATTTTTTTCGATTTTTTCTCGTTTACGTAATCGTTTAATAATATTATGTGCAATCATTACTGTGCGACCATAAGAGCCATATAGGTTAAATCGTTCAATTCGTCGTAAGATAATTTTCAATAAAAGTTTAATATCATTTGTTACAATATCTTGATCGTTCATTAATCGTAAACGCAATATGTTTAATCCAATCATCATAACCGCTATTGTACCCAAATGATATGCCTGCACGACTTTTGTATTTTTGGTTGTGTTTAATTGTCGCATCATGGTGACTAATAATTCTGTCGTTTGGAATAACCAAATACGTGGACTTCTCTTGGTTACTTTTGACAATAGCCGTAATTTTTTAAGTAATGTTTGACGCAAACGTAAACGCGTTTGAAGAGGGCTATAAGGATAAAATAGTTTAAAAGAAAGTATCGTAATAATAATCCCCATAAATAAAGATAGTGAATTGTTAAAGAAACCAACTTCGTCCAGTCTCACTCCATTATCTAACCCAACCATATAAGGCAAATAAGAAGCATAAGAAGCGGATACAGATAGCGTTTGAGGATTAGCAATCCCCAATCCACCAATCATGGTCGGAATAAATAATATCGCACATAATGTCTCGATATCGCTTAATGGTGGAATAAAATAAAATGTTAATAACCACCCAGCCAATAACGCCCACAAAGATCCTTTGAACCATCCCATCGTGGTCGCGGATGGATTTTCGAACAAACAAAAACGCGCACAACCCATGCCAACCAACGCAACGGCAGAGCCACCTTTATCCCACCCTGTAATATACCACATGATACATGCCGCTAACATTGCCATTAATGTTCGAATGCAATTCTTCCATGCAAGATCATAATTCAAAGACGGCGTTACGTGAAATCTGTAACGATCATTTTGCAAAGGATGTGTGCTTTTGTAATATTCATTTAAGGTGACCTGTAATTCACCTAAAAGCTCGCTGAGAGTTCGAAATAAAATTCGATCATTAAAAATCGCATCTTTGTATTGTTCATAATCTTCTGGTGCGCCAGAGTATTTTTTTTCATAAAAACTATCGGTAATTCGTTGCCGACATTCCCAGCGGAGTTTGTTTAATTGGCGTTGTTCATGCTGGAAATCCTGTTCTTGATCGATGCGACGCAGTAGTTTGTCCAAACGATCCTGAACTTGAGGAATAATGGCCGTGAACTCAGCCGTCACATTTTGAAAATGTGACATCTGTGTCGCCAGCCCCATCCCTCTAGCAATAACCGCTGTTACCGAAAATAATGCTGCATGCGCATGATCCCCAGTATGGTCATGCCCGTTCATTTCAATCTGTCTAAATTCAATGGCAGAATTAAAGTTAACAATAGAATTAAATAATTCTTGGGACTCTACAATCGCCTTGGTATCACCACCCACGATCTTGGAAACAGATTGCAACGTGCCTTTGATTGCAAATAATAAATTATCGTTCAATTGTTTACGCGCATGACTGTCAAGATTGAAATCAAAAATACGGCCTACAAAACTATCTGCAAAAACACCCAAAAGAATATAAGTGGTCCGTGACATCGCCAGCATAAAGATACCATTGGGATTATCAACAGAACCAAACGCAATAATTGCACAAGTATATCCCGCCAACACCATCGCATAAGCTTTGAAACTTTGCATACAAGTTCCAAACCATACACAAACGGCCACAAATATTGTTACAGAAATATCAAATAACCATGCCTCTTGTGGAAATATTGCAACGAAAAAAACCGCGGCAATTGCGCCAAAAACAGTTCCCACCGCTCGCCAATAGGCTTTGGAAATCGTCTCTCCACGAGATGTATTGCGCGCGCACACCCATACGGTCATGGGTGCCCATTTTGGACTGTCCATTTGCAACCATAACGCAATAGCCAAGGCTAAAAATGAAGCAATCGTTGTTCTTAATGCAAAAAAAAAGGCCGACGCGGATGGTGCATAAATCCAGCGAAAAGACTCAATAAATTCTTTGCGGATCAGTAAATGCCTATCCATCCAAGACGTGACTGTTTGAAGCCGTCTCACAATAAACCTTTTTAAATGAAAATAAAAACTTGCCTAAGTTATTCCTTTTTTATTTGATCTTCAAACAATTATTTAAAATAAAATTAGTGAATTTTAATAAAATAACGATCTGTATGATTTGACACGTAAAAAAGATGCATCTTTATCCAATGCATAGGTCATTAATATCAACACAGAAATTGCTACACTCAGTTCCATACGAACAGCTAAATTCTTCTCTATTGCCTCACGTTGACGAAATTTCTTTATTGCACGATACGCAATGATAACTGTACGTGCATGTTGCCCATATCGTGCTTTGTGTCCCTGAAACTTTGCTACACGGCGTAATACAACGCGTAATACATTACGAATATCCTGAGTAATAATGTCATTTTCTATCATCGTTCGCAGACGAATAACACAAATCCCAATCAACATCACTGCCATACTGCCATGACGGTAAGTATTGGCCGTTGGAACGATTTTATCAATCCCTAATTGCCGCATTAAAATCGTAAAATTACCAGATACAAAATTAATCCATTCTCTGGGCGAATATGGCTTACTTTTATTTGCCAGATTATGTAACCCATCGAGCAATTTTTGGCGCATTTGATGTTTAAGTCTACGTCCATGATATGGAAATATAATTCGATAAGCAATGAGCGCCACCAAACCGCTGATAAATAATGCCATTGCATCATTTAAGAATGCAGATTCATTAACCCTGCCACTATTTTCAAACCCCAGTAAATAACAAAAAAAGAACATATAGCCACCCGCAATCGGCGCATATTTTGGCGTGCACATCGCCAATGCACCAATTACCAAAGGGGGTAATAAAATCAAACATAAAATTTCAAAAGAAGTAATCATTGGCATAATGAACATATTAAAGAAAAATGCCACGATGATCGCAATACATATTCCTTTGAACCATCCCACACAAGCTACGATAATATTATCAAACACACAAAAACGCGAGCAACCCATACATAAAAATGCCAAGAACACGGTGGCATTACTCCATCCTGTAATCTCCCATAATAAGCAACCAATCGTAATGGTGACAAAAGCTCTGATCGCATTTCGTGCGGCACGTTTATAATCGGGTGGAAATTTTACAGAGAATTTAAAATTATCCTGCAAACTGGTATCTTGACTTTTATATAGCTCAAGCAAAGTGCTTTCTAATTCTGCCAAGATTTCACGCAAATTTTGATATAAAATACGATCATTCAAAGATTTTTGCGTATAGCTAGTATCAATCTCTTGGGAATTTCTAACATCGCGATAAAAGCTGTCAGAGATTTTTTGCCTACATTCCCACCGCAATTTATTAATACTTGCTAATAAAATTTTTAAATCTTCGTTTGTTTTTAATCCTTTTATAATGAACTGTATTGTGCTTTCAGCCTGCGGTAGGATTTGATTAAATTGTTGTAATTGATTTTTCATTTCTTTTAGGTAAATTGAAAATCCCATTGCTTTGACCAACAAAGAAGACACCAAAGATAATGTAGCACGAGCATGATCGCCTGTATGACCTGTACCTTTCAGCTCTATTTCACGGAATTCCACATTATGATTCAAAGAAATGATCGAAGTTAACATATGATCGGATTGTGCCGCTGCCCAATTCTTTCCCTGAACAATATGCAATACCGAAGTCAATGCACCTTCGACCGCTTTTTTAAGATCACTATTCAGTTTTTGATGCGCATAATGATGTAAATTCACCTCAAACAGACGAGCCACTAAATTCTCAATGAAAATACCAAGAATAAAATAGCTGCCTCTCGACATTGCCATCATGAATGTTGTGTCTGGGTCTTTCACCGAAGCAAATAACACAATCGCGCAACTGAACCCCGCCATTGACCAACCAAAAGATAGGAAATGTCTCGTACAACTTGCAAACCAACAACAAACGGAGACCCATAGAGCAACCGTTAATTCAAATAATAAAGGCTGTTGTGGAAAACTGGACATAATACATAAAACAGCAATAATGCCAACAATATTCCCCAAAATAACCCAATAGGCTTTGGATAATATCTCACCCCGAGAGGAATTTTGTGCCACGACCCAAACAGACATAATCGCCCAACGTGGGCTATCCATTTCCATCCACAAAGCAATCGCCAGCGCAGCATAAGAGGCTAGAATGGTTCTAAATACGAAAATAATAGCTACTTTAGAAGGACAAAATAACCAACGCCAATTTTCAAATGATAAAAAATCTAACGATATTACTCTGCTAAAACGCACTTAAATCAGCCTTACTCATATAAACGGAATTAAAAATGCATCTTACTAAAATGTTGCCAAATTCAAAGTCTATTCCATCAAATTAGGTAAAAAATCGAATTTTGTGGTAAATAAAACATTCTACGTTATTTATTCGTTTATTCTGTATTTTTCAGACAAGATGCTATTGTTGCAGATAAAGGATTATAAATGAATTTCAATTTTGCTGAATATGTCAAAACCACAACCATTATTCGATCCTCTGTGCCTTTCAACAATTTCGTATAAAATACCTTTCCCTCTTTATCATAACCACTGACCACCGCCCACTGAGGATGATATGAACGATATGTTATTCGTCCATTGCCACCCGCCACCCATTGACTGATTTCAGTAACAATTTTTTTAAAATCCTGATCTAAACGATATGAACCATAAACGCGTATGCTGGCTCCATCCTTGGCAATAAATAGCTGGCCATCACCATTATTAGACTCACCTTGTGGAATCATCATGGGTGGGTAACATATTTGGTAATGAAAACGAGAATTGTAATAAAGATGCCATTGGCTGGTTAACGATATCTCTTTAGCAATGCCACTATCATTGACAAATAACACGCCAACAATCATCCATACAAAAAAATATACCTTTTTCATTTTAATATTGTTTCGACTTCTCAAACCATAGTTGAGATTGTTCAAGATTTTTTTCTACACCTTTTCCTTGCTGATACATCATCGCAATATAATGCATGGCCTCTTTATTTCCAAGTTCGGCTGCTTGTTCATAATAATGAAAAGAACGTTTGAGATCTGTCGCAATGCCATCTCGACCAGCAAAATAGATTTGACCTAACATGACATTCGCATCAATGATTGCTTGTTTTACAGCATGATCTTGATTAACTGGGTTGGTGGCAGCAATTTTTTCCCATACCTCTACCCCTTTGGCAGAATCAGCACGACCAGTAATCCCTATAAAATAAAAATTTCCTAATTGATATTGTGCGGGTAGATATCCTTGTCGTGCAGATTTTTCCAACCAATCCATACTGGTTTGCAAATGATGATTATAAAGAGATAACATCGCCAGTTGATATTGGGCTTTGGCATTACCTTGATGGGCTTGATTTTGAATATGCTGAACCGTCATTAACAAAGATTGAGCAATGCTCGCCCCTTGTTGGTCGATTAATTTCAACATCGCAGCGGCGTCTTTACTGCCTTGTTTGGCAGATTGCTCATAAAAAACCAGCGCAAGCTTTGTATCCGATGGAGCCTGACAACCCATAAAAGATAATTGCGCCAAATGATACAAACTATTGGCATCACCGTTCATTGAGTAATTTTTTCCTACTTCCTTACAGTCTATGCCATCACTTTTGATATCAGGGTAATAAATCCTGTCGGTAAAGTGAGTGATTATATCCGCTTTATCGATCTGATTTTGTGTTTGTGCATTCATTAAAGAGGATATCACGGTTGAATCAGCAAAACTGTTCAAAGAGTAAATCATTGACAATATTACAGTTGTAACGATGAAATATTTATATTTCCAGATACCCATTATTCCTCAACAAGCCTTACCTTATAATTTTGAAGTATTTATCTTGATAGAAATTTGAATCGAAACAAATTTCCCTACACAATTCAATCATCCAGTCATGACACTTGATGCAATTTATCACATGCTTGCTCGTAACCATTCGCACAAGATTGTTCATAATATTTCTTGGCTTTGGCAATATCTTGTTCTGCGCCATTTCCATATTCATATATTTCACCAAGGTTAAATTGTGCATAAGCATTTCCTTGGTCGGAAGCCTGTTCGTAATAAGCAATTGCTTTTGGATAATCTTGCGCCACTCCTTCAGCAAAATAATACATTCCACCCAAACTGAACAAAGCGTTTACATGCCCTTGAGAGGCTGCTTGTTCATAATAAGCAACAGCTTTGTTAAAATCCTCATCTACACCATCGCCTAAATGATATTTTAATCCCAAGTAAAATTGAGCATTCGCATTGCCATTGTCTGCTGCTGCGGTAAAATAGTCTATTGCCTTTGGAATATCCTGTGAAATCTCATCATTGCCCGTAAAATATATCATACCCAAATTATATTGGGCTTCGGTATCTCCTTGATCGGCAGCGCGTTGATAATATTCGATCGCTTTTTGGATATTATGTTCTACACCAGCACCATTTTCATATATTAGCCCCAAATAGAATTGAGAATCTATATCCCCTTGCTCTGCGGCTTGATGAAAATAATCAGCAGCCTTTTCGTAATTTTGTTCAACCCCCTCGCCTTTGAAATACATCAATCCTAAATTATATTGAGCCTCTGAAGCACCTTGTTGCGCTGCACGTTGATAATAATCTTTGGCTTGATGAAAATCTTGTTCTATCCCTGCACCTTGCAAATAAAGTGTGCCTAAATGAGTTAATGCTTTGATATGCCCTTTTTGCACAGCTTGTTCATAATAAGTTCTAGCCAGTGCATAATCTTGTTCTGTTCCATCACCATTGTCATACATACATCCCAACGCAAATAACGCGTCTGCATCTCCCTGTTCAGCCTTTTCTTGATAATGTTTGAATTGTTGTTGGTCTTGTGTCATTAAACAGTTAATCCTTTAAACTATCATTAATGTTTCTTAATTCTTAAAAAAGAAGCGTTTTTATCCAAAGCATACGCAATTAAAATCAACGATGAAATCGCAGCACTGACTTCAACACGCACAGCCAAATTTTTCTCCGTTGCTTCACGTTGTCTGAAACGTGTAATCGCACGATGCGCAATCATGACAGTTCGAGCATGTTGGGCATATTCAGCACGACGACCATCAAAAGCAGCAATCCGACGTAACACGACCCTTAAGATATCCTTGATATCTTCTGTCATAATATCGTGTTTTACCATGTGGCGCAGGCGAATAATATTAATGCCAATTAACATCACCGCCATACTGCCATGCCGATAGGTTTTTACCAATGTCGTGTTGCGATCTTCGTTTAATTGACGCATTAACACTACAAACGATTCAGAGACAAAGCCAACCCATTCTCTGGCCAATGGCAAAGATGAAGCCTGTGCCAATTGATGCAATCCGCGCAATAACTTCATCCTCATTTGCCGCCTGAGCTTTCTGGCACGATAAGGAAAAAATAACCGATAAGATGCCAACGCAAACACACCGCTCATTAACACAGCCAATGCGTTATTTAAAAAAGAGATTTCATCCACACGCCCTTCATTTGCAAACCCCAGCATATAACAAAAGAAAAATGTATATGTCGACGCAACGGGTGCAAGGCGTGGAACACACATCGCCAACGCCCCGATCCCCAAAGGAATTATCATCAATATAAATAGAAAGTTAAGGTTACTGACGGCAGGCATAATAATAAAATTATAAAAACCACCGACAATAATCGCAATACAAGCCCCCTTGAACCATCCCAAACATGCCAAAGTTGCATTTTCAAATAAACAGAAACGTGCACATCCCATGCATAAAAATGCTAAGAATAAATAGCCTCTATCCCAGCCCGTTACTTCCCATGCAAAACATCCTAACGCAATCGCAAAAAAAGCACGGATTGCGTTTCTCCATGCTCTTTTAAAATCAAGATTTGATTTGACCTCAAATCTGAATTTATCATGCAAATTAAAATCTCGACTTTTACTTAATTCACGCAAAGTCACTTCTAATTCCGCCAAAATCTCTCGTAAACTTTGATATAAAATGCGATCATTTAAACTTCTGCGTGCATAATCGTCACTGGTTGTTTGATATTGCTCCAAATTTTTATAAAAACTATCTGCAATGCGCTGACGACATTCCCAGCGCAACGCATTTAAGGCCCTTAACGTTTCTGATAATGATCCTCCTGTTTTTAATTGCTCTCGTAATTTTAATAAATAATTTTGCGTTAATGGCACAATATAATGAAAATTCAGAACATCTGTTTGAATTTGCTTAAGATGAATGGAAAAACCCGTTGCTTTCACCAATAGCCCAGAAACGGACGCCAAAACAGCGCGAGCATGATCACCTGTATGCCCCGTGCCTTTCATCTCTTGCTCTCTGAATTCAATATTATTATTCAGACCAATCATTGCCGATAATAACTGATCCGATTGTGCCACTGCCCAAGCGTCACCGTCCAACATTTTCGAAACAGATTGAATGGCTTCTTCAACGGCGTTTTGTAAATCTTCATTTAGTTTTTTATGCGCTTGATGGTGTAAATTCAAATCAAATAAACGGGCTGTAAAATTCTCTGCTAATATCCCCAAGATAAAATAGCTTCCCCGGGACATCGCAATCATAAAGGTATCATTGGGATCGCTGACCGATGAAAATAACACAATGGCGCAACTATAGCCTGCCATCACCATGCCTAACGCCCGGAAATTACGTGTGCAGCTGGCAACCCAACAACAAAACGCCACCCATAATGCAACCGATAATTCAAATAGCAAAGGTTGTTGAGGGAAGCTGCCCATAATACATAGCGCAACAATAATACCCGTGATATTGCCAACAATAATCCAATAGGCTTTGGACAAGACCTCTCCGCGAGAGGAGTTCTGCGCCACAATCCAGACCGCCATAATCGCCCAGCGTGGACTGTCCATTTCCATCCACAATGCAATCACAAGAGCAATATAAGTCGCAAGCAGCGTACGAAAAGCAAAAATAATCGCCGTTTTTTGAGGGGCATATAGCCACCGGAACGGTTCAAAAAACGACTTACTTAAAACCATGGACGAAAATGCCTAATCGTATTTAATAATGATTATTTAAAATCATCATTAAAAAATTGTATATACGAGATTACGAGTATTTTAAAATAATATAATGATCTTTGTTATCAATTTTTTGAATACTAATAGCTTGATTTAATCCAGATTATATAAACGATACGAAGGGTTAAGAAAAGCGGCATTTTTGTCTAATGCAAAGAAAATTAAAATTAAATACGCAATCGCTGCCGTTATTTCCAACCGTTTCGCAAGATTTTTTTCTTTTCCTTCTCTGGCTCTTAATCGACGTACAGCACTTTTAATAATTAATACCGTCCGTCCCAAGCGCCCTCCTTGGAAATGCTGAATACGACGTATCACCACTCTTAATTCATTTTTGATATCTTCAGGCAACACATCATGTTCAATCATACTGCGTAATTCCATAATATTTAACCCAATTGACATCACCGCCAATGCCCCATGATTATATTCTTGGATTAATTCTTTTTCATTCACAGGATCAAATTGACGCATTAAAGACACAAACCAATCCATTGTTGATGCCAACCAGCGACGGTGATTAGGGTTATGCTGAACCGTTGTTAAATCGCGAATACTATGTAACATACGAGAACGGATTTCGAGCCTGACTTTTTGCGGCGAATAAGGGGCAATAAACCGAAAAGCCATTGCCGATAAACCTACCCCGCAAATCACGGCTAAGCTGGTATTTAAAAAAGTTACCTCATCCATCCTGCTTTGATTGCTCACGATAACCATAAACGGAAGGAAAATTGCAAAACTCATCCCAGTTCCCCGCGTTGGCAAATGATAGATAGCCAGCCCACCAAAAAACAAAGGAATAAATAGCATTAAATAAACCATCTCTATTGAGTTAGCCAATGGCATTAATGTGATATCAATTACCCACGCAACTAATACACAAACCACAACGCCTTTGAAAAATCCAATACACATTTTATAGGCATTTTCAAATAAACATAACCGTCCACACGCAACACATAATAACCCAATAGCACTGGGCAGCTCGTTCCAAGCTGTAATCTCCCATAAAAAACAAGCCACGATTACTGCAATAAAAACACGTAATAGATTCCCCCATGCTAATTTAAAATTATATAATGGAGGCAAAGAAAATCTAAATTTATCTTTTGGATTGGGATTGATCGCATTGTGATATTGCAAAATCACAACCTCAATTTCACCCAATAATTCACTTAAAGAACGATATAAAATACGTGGTTCTAACAAACTTGCTGAGTTACTATTATTTTGGATCGTATTGGCATCTTGATAAATATAATCCGATATAATTTGCCGACAATCCCATCGCAACTGGCTTAATAATTTTAAATGATCTTTGAAATTTTTATCTTGTTTAACAGAAATAATAAGCTGATCTAAATAATTTTGAATCTTGTCAATAAGACCCTGAAATTGCGCGTCTTTAGGGAAATGATTCATATAGATTGTTAAATTAATAAGACGCGTCAAAACCACACTTACCGATGATAAAAGTGCGTACACATGATCGATTGTACGATCATCTCTCATTAATTCTTCTTTACGAAATTCGACACTGGTTTGAAAGGCGGAAACTGCGGCAAAAATCTTTTGCACCTTAAAAGCGGCTTGATAATCCCCTTTCAGTACCTCGCCGATCACCGTAAGCGATCCTGAAACAGCTAAAGAGAGACTATTATACAAGCTTTTCTGGCTTTTTTCACGCATGTTTAGGGCAAAAATACGCTCTATAAAGGTCTGGCACAATACCCCAAGAAGGATATAGCTCCCTCTTGACATTGCCATCATAAAAACACCATCAGGATCACTGGCTGTACTTAATCCAATTAGGGCACACGTATATCCAGCTAACACAACCCCATAAGAGCTAGAATTACGTATTAAACTTGCGATCCAGCAGCAACACCCCATCCAAATCGCAATCGTAATCCCAAATAAAACAGGCTGTTGGGGAAAAGAAGCCGCCATCAAAATGGCCATACTGACCCCAACCAAAGTACCAACAACCCGCCACCTTGATTTGGAAATTGTTTCCCCTGGTGAAGTTTGGGCAACAATCCAAACCGTCATCATCGCCCATTTTGGACTATCTAATTGCATCCATAAGGCAATCGCCAAAGCCAAATAAGAGGCAAGAAGCGTTCTTAATGTAAAATAAATTGCTTCCTTAGGGGGCGCATATAACCATGAATATGATTTAAATTTATTCAACGGAAACAGCTTGAAGTTTTTTATCCACGCTAAAGTCACAAAAATTGAACTCACATATACATATTATTTAAAAAATACAGATTATGCCTCTGTTGTAGGAAGCATTCTCTTTTTATGATTAGGAAAAATAATCCCAAATAGAACATAAATCATCGAAATGATAAACGGAATCCACCGCCCAACATGAGAAAAGAGCGTCCCAGACAAAGAACCAGGTAAAGCAACAGCCTTATCAGCCCGTATCCCCCAACCAATCCGTACTATTTCACGACCATAAGGATCAAAAACCGCAGAAATACCAGTATTCGCCACACGAACGATTGGAATTCCTTCCTCTACTGCCCGTAATCTTACTGCGGCTAAATGTTGGCGTGGCCCAGCTGAATTCCCATACCACGCATCATTGGTTAAATTCAACAACCATTTTGGTCGATGCGATGAGTCAATAACTTGTCCTGAAAAAATAACCTCGTAACAAATCAAAGGTCCAAACGAACTGACCCCAGCAAGCGGTATCGTTTCCACGCCTTTACCTGGAGTTAATGGTGATCCTGGAACGATATGGAACGGTATATACCAAGGTTGAGATTCCCCAAAAGGCACCAGCTTTGCTTTGTCATATTGAGCAATAATTGCGCCATCTTCTGGTTTTAAAACAACTAGGCTATTATGAATATGCCCTTGCTCGTCACGTGTAATGGCACCTAATATCCCTGCAACAGCGCCTTTTGCTTGCTGCATCAGAACTGCCCTTGCCATTGAATCATACGCTATATCGCCAGGAAAAGAGCTTTCTGGCCATGCGAATAACACAGGGCGGTTGGGAATGGCCTGTTGCTTTTGAAGTTGTAATGCTTTTTGCATTCCCTCTTCTGTCAAAGACAAGTAGTTTTGAAAAATACGACGAGGATCGGTGTTGTTAATTTTGTCGTCCTCAGCAATATTTCCTTGAATTAAAGCAACGATCGGCGTGTCTTGTTGAGCAACAGGCGCTGGAGAAAGCCTGACCCATCCTGCTCCAACCCAGCAAATCATTGCGACAATCAGAGAAACCCAGCCTTTACGCCCGTAAATAGGTAACAAAACCAGCAAAACAGTGAATAAAGTCAATCCATCCACCCCAACCCATGCCGCAGGTTGGATCAATATATCCCCTACATAACCAGGGATCTCCCAAGCACTTCCCAAAGGATTCCAAGGAAATCCTGTTAATACAGGATTCCACCAAGACGGCGAGAGCAAAATCGCCCTCGACATATCACATAAGGTCCATAATCCCGCAAACACAAAGATCTTTCGCCATCCGCTGGGACGTATCCAATAATATAACGCCCCGACCAATCCCGTCCAAAACGCCAATAAAATTGCACATAAAGGGGAAACGATAGGAACCAGCCACCAGAAATCTTGAGCTCTGATTAAGATCGCATTAACCAACCAAGACAAACCAACCGTATGTAACCCAAATCCAAACCAATATCCTTGAGCGAACGCTTTTTTCCAGCTTGTGGCTTGATCTATTCTTAAAAGCAATAATGGAAATGTGAATAACAAGATTGGAATACAATAGGTTGGCGGGAAGGCTAATGAAGACAATCCCCCTATTCCTATGACCAGTAAAACCGCTTTAAATCCCGTTAATTCAATCAATTTATTCAAAATAACACGTGCATTCATCATTTAAGGCTTGGTTCATCATGCGGTGCACTTTATTAAGTTATTTCCAACGCATCACGTAAACGACGTTCATAATGACGATAATATTTATCAGCAAATAATTCAGTTTTGACGATAATGGCAACATCGGTGGTATTAAATTGTTCATCAATGACCGCGCCGTCACCCACATAGCCACCCAACCGTAAATAACCCTTAATTAACGGGGGTAACTTAACCAACGCATGACGGTGATTTAATTTGTGCGGATCCATATGCACCATTTCAACACGTCTTTCTGGAACAGCTGTTACTCTTAATGCTGGGGGGGCAAGATGGGCATGATACAAATAAGTCAAACTTTCTGCATGATCGGCTAGATTGGTTCCTGATAAGCTGGCACAACCAAATAAAATATCAATACGATGGATGAAAATGTATAACGCAATGCCTTCCCACAAGAGCTGCATTGCCACACGCCCACGATAGTTGGCATCAATACAAGAGCGTCCAACTTCTAATAATCGACCAGGATATTCTTGCAAAGCCGTTAAATCATACTCGCCTGCACTATAAAATTTGCCTGCTAAATCCGCTTTTTCTTGTGGTAATAGACGATAAGTTCCAACAACTTGATCCATCACAGTGCTTTGATCGTAATCAAGCACCAACAAATAATCAGCATATTGATCAAAATCATCAAAATCACGCTTTGTTCGAACTGCTTGTTCACTGGGGATTGCCCCCATTTCTTCGTAAAAAATTCGATATCTTAATGCTCTGGCTGCATCACGCTCTTCATCATTTTTAGCCAAACGTACGCCCAAATTTCCAGCGCGCAATTCAACATGTTCATCACGTCGTAAATTCAATTCTAACAAATTATTCGTGGACTTTTCTTCTGTCACCACAACCAATTCCCTTTTCCTTAGCTTTTATTTTTCTTGAATACGACGTGCAAATAGCTCTAGGCGATGCTGTAATAAATCAAATCCTAATTTTTTGGCCATCTGTTGCACCAATTTGACATGCTCTGGATCTTCGAATTCAATGACTTTTCCAGTATCCACATCAATAAGATGATAATGGGTTCCTTGTTCCGTGACCTCGTATCTGGCTCTGCCACCACCGAAATCATGTTTTTCTAAGATGCCTTTTTCCTCAAGCAGACGCACCGTACGATACACGGTTGCCACTGAAATATTATCATCAAGACGAGAGGCTCTGCGATACAGTTCCTCTACATCTGGATGATCGTGGGATTGTGACAGAACGCGTGCAATAACACGCCGTTGCCCCGTCATTTTCAATCCTTTTTCAATACATAAACGTTCTATATGGGATAAAATATCTTTATTTTCACGTGTCATAGAAACCAATTTACTAATTAATAAAAACTTTTTCTAAAATTGCTTATAAAATACACATAATGCAAATGATATTTTATAAATTTTACTTTTTTTTAAGATAAACAGAAAATAACTTTTAAACAACAAATTATTTATTCATGTCCTTGATGACCATTATAGGGACACAGACATTAACAACGCATCAATTTTATTTTCATAATAATTTGAACGTCTTCCATTCAAAGAAAAACCCAACCGATAATATAAATTCACCGCCGCAAGATTATTTTCGGCAACATCTAACAACACTATCTTAACCTGTTTTTCTCTCATGTTAGTGAAAAATACGTTCAAAAGAGTTGTTCCTACTCCTTGATGTTGTTTTACAGGATCGACGCAAAAAGTCAAAATTTCTGCTTCATCCAATATCAAAGAATAAAGTAAAAATCCATTGACTTGGTTGCTTGCGTCATAATCAACAACCAGATGATGAAAAGAGATTTCTAACAGCTCATGAATATCTCTCCCTTTCCATCCTTGCTTTTCTGGAAAAGCTGCCATGTGTATCAACGATAATTCTACTGCTAATTCTTCACCAATATGGCTTAAAAATTCGATAGTCATTTCAAATCGGGGCTTTCCTCAACCCTTTTTGGGGCAATTTAGCCTCGGGCGCATCAACGTATAAAGGACATATCGGATTCGAAATATGATTTGTGTTATTATATTGATCGGCTATTTTTGCCATCATCAATGCATCTGATTCATTCACATCCATCAATCTTTGTGCATGGCTTGGCAGCTTGTCTTCTATACTTGAAACAGCTTCTCCGGTGATAAAAAAAGGCTCATCAGGAAAAAGAATCTCATCATTATTATAAGCAATCACTTGTGCAGACTGATTAGTCTCCACAAAAACCCGTCCTCGTCGTGCTTGGGTGATATGCCAGATTAGTTGAGAAGATGTATAATCCGATAAAAACGGAAATAATACTTCGCCGCGTCTTAATCCAACAGCAGGGCATCCTAAACCAACCTGCATCCCTGACGCAAACGCAATCGATGCTCGCAAACCTGTAAATGACCCAGGCCCTACCATCACCGCAATCAGATCTATTTGATCTGGTTTCAGAATATTTTGTTCAATAAATGACTGAAAATAAGTTGGAAAACGTTCAGGCCCACCTTTAAGAGTTGTTTTTTCTTCGGCAAGAACAGAATATTTCGAGTTATTCTTTTGAACAATCGCAATATAATTAGGTGCTGTTTCAGAAGAGGAGGCACCGTTCATGACTAAAATCGTTTTACAATCGCTCATCATCTTATAACATCAAACATGCGTCTTGAAAGTCAAGACGAGGCAATCGTTCAGATGGTTGCTCTTTCTGAGCATATCCCAAACAAATTAAAAAATTAGAATGCCAGCCTTGTTCTTCAAAAAATAACGTATCGACCATCGAGTTATCGAACCCTGACATAGGCCATACATCAAGACCCAATGCTCTGGCTGCCAAGATTAAATATCCGCCTTGCAATGTTGAGTTACGAAAAGCTGTCTCTTCAGCAAAAGGAATATCCTCGGCATACCAAGAACGCAGCTCTGCTTCGGGATATAATGTAGGTAACTCTTCATAAAATAAAGGATCGTGCGCAACAATAGCAATGACTGGCGCGTTTAATGCATGATCAACATTACCCGCAGATAATGCAGAACGTAATTTTTCTTTGCTGACCACGTGCGTCACAAATGCAAAACGTGCGGGTTGACAATTGCCAGAGGTCGGTGCCAACTTTACCAGATTATAAAGCTGCGTTAATAAAGCAGGATCTATTTCTTTATTCGACCAAGATTTAGGTGTTCTGGCGTCTTCAAATAATTGACGCAAAGATTCCTCTGGCAAAGGGTTCATTTGAAAATCTCTTTTTTAAAAGTCAACTTTTTCAACAGATACAAGATCAGGCAAATGACGGCGCAAAATTGTTTCTACACCATGTTTTAATGTTAACGCAGAAGATGGACATCCTTGGCAAGCACCTTGCATTCTCAGATAAACGCTGCCGTCTTTGTAACCGTGAAAAATAATATCCCCACCATCACGAGCCACAGCAGGTCTGATTTCATCGTCAAGAATATCTTTGATTTTCTCTACAATCTCTTGATCTTCGACCCCAATTTCCATCTCAGAAGCACCAGATAACACAGGATCCATTTTAATCATGGTCTTATGCATTAAAATAAATTCCATAATCATGGAAACAACTGACCCTTTTAAGGTTTTCCAATCAACAGAATTATCTTTTGTCACCACCAAGAAATCAGAACCAAAAAAAATTCTTTGAACCCCTTCAATATCAAACAATGACTGTGCCAAAGGCGCACAAGCAGCACTCTCTTTATCTGTGAACTCAATTGCTTGCTGTTCTTGCAAAATAGTTCGCCCCAAAATAAATTTTAATGCATTCAGATTTGGGGTTTCTTCGGTATGGATCATTCTGATTCAAGAGTCCTTAATGCTCTATATCGGCTATGTATATATTAATAGATAGACATTTCTTTTATGCTTTTCCAGATAAATAATCAACTCTTGTTCACTCAACACAGAGCATCACTCTACAGAATAGCGCTTATTCTTCGTAAACATCACGATAATCACTGCGATCACCATAAAAACTAACAAAACAGGAATCGTCCGTTCAAAGCCATTGCAAATAAAAGAAATGATCGTTCCTGCAACACTGCCAAAGCCAAATCCTAAATAGATAAAGCCGTAATTTTTGGTAACCCCTTCAAGTCCGAAAAAATCACCAATCAATGGAGGATAAACTGCAATTGTCCCCCCAAAAGAGAACGCAATACAAGCCACCGCAATAAAAAACAATATCATGTTTAAAACTGGATAACAGATAATAGCAACTCCAATACACAGCAATATTTGGCAAATTTTTAAAGATAATAAGGTGCCAATTTTATCTGAGGCACTACCGATGACCAAACGACCACATAAATTAAAAAACGTTAATACCGCAACGGCATTTGCTGCCATATTTGCATCAAGATGCGCCATTTGCTCGCCAATATCTTTGGCAGCACCAATAATATATATTCCCGTCATAGAGGTAATCAGAAAAATTGTCCAAAACCCCCAATAGGATTTAAAAACCAATACTTCCCTTAACCGTTTAGCCGTATTTTTAGCCTGCTCAGGAGAATCAACCATAAAAAAAGCTGGCACAATCATTAATGTAAAAACAATACCACCCCACAAGAAAAAAGCATATTCCAGCCCATATACAGTCAAAAGATGATGATTAACATATTTAAAAATCACCCCCCCAAGACCATAAGCCCCAATGGACAAAGACGCAATGACCCCTTTTCTCTCTGGGAACATTTTAACACAATTGGTAATAATCATTAAATAGACGGCACCTTCCGCCAGTCCCATAATAATCCCTGCACCAATATATATTCCGAATAAACTGGTGGATTGCGAAGCAATAAATAATCCTGAAAACATCAAAATCGCTGCGATAATAGTCGTATAACGGACGCCAATCTTTTTTTGTAAATATGCAGCCTGAGACGATGCTAAGGATAGACTTAAACAGAATAATCCAAAGGTGATTGCCACTTTGAAAACATCAACGCCTAAATGATGCGCAATAGAGCTATTAAATAAACTCCATGTATATGCAGACCCCAAAGCCAATTGAACAATTATTGCCCCTATTAACGTCAGGACTTTTCGATAACTAGGTAACGCATCAGAAAGAACAGCTGAATTCATGGCATCATATTACTTTCACACTCAATTAATATGTTTAATAGATATTAATTAGCTTATTTCATTCCTCAAAGAACGATCAAATCACAATATTGAAAGATCGTTCCTATTGAAATTTAACTTATGAAATAATATCAGCAGAATTACTTAGTAATAAAAGATTTTAAATCTTACTTAGCTTCTAATTTCATCAACCACAAACCTGCCAGCTCTGCTGGAACGCCAGTCCCTTTTATCGATTTCAAAAGCTGAATTGCTTTGGTTTTTTGCCCAATATTTTGTTGAACAATAGCCGTTTGCAATAATGCCAAATTACGATCTGTAATAGGTTTGGACAATGCTTGTTGCATTAATTTTGGACCTTCTGTCACTTGTCCGTTCCAGAACTGGTCATAACCTAATGCAAATAAAGCATCACCAGAAGTATCTTTTTCTGCTTGAGCAAGCTGTGCGGCATAATCAGCTTTTGCTTTTGCTGTAATCTTTCCAACATAATCCTCAAAACGTAATACACGTTTTTGATCGCTAGCACCGAACAGGTTTTGACTGTGGATCTGAGCCATTACTTGCCTTGCAGCATAAGGGTAGCCTGCTTGAATAGCAATTTCAGCCATGGTAATATATTGATCGGCTGCTGTTAACAACCCTGCCTTGGCTCTGAACTGCCATACTTCGAATTCAACAGCGGGCTTCATGCCTTTAGTTGAAACCAACGAATTCATGACATGCGACCAATATTTAGGTTTAGGATAATGCGTTGCTAGCTGGACATAACTATTACGCATGCCATCTTTGTCACCTAATTTTTGTTGGCAATTCACCATAAATTGCCATTGTGTTTCCGCTGGAACAGAACCTTTTTTAAGCTCTGCATCAATTTGTTTTTGTTGTTCAGCCAAAGCAGATTTATAATCATTATTTAAAAAATAAGACTGAATCAACAATGTCTGCATATGGGTATTATCGCCACCCTCTTTGAAATAACTATGAATATATTGAATGGTTTCAGGATATTTTCTGGAACGATAAGCCAGGCTGGCTTGCGCCATGATTGTTTGAATACGCTGCGCTTTGGTCAAACGAGATGAAGATAATAAATGCGTATACCCCGCCAGCGCAGCATCAACTTTGTTTTGTTTAACTGCCGAAGCAATTTGAAGCTGCGTGATAATGTCGCGTTCATAAGGGGTCGTATTAGAGATTGCTTGTGCTTCTTTAATCGCTTCATCAGCTTGAGCATATTTCCCTTGCTTCATCAATTGTTCAGCTTTTTTCAAAGGCACGGCCATTTGATTACTGACAACATCTTTAGCGTGCAGTGTCATGGCACCAATACTGATCCCAGAAGTCAAAAAAGTTGCTACTAGTAATTTACGCATCCAAGCTGATTGCTTCATCGTCTTTATCCCGTCTTAGTTTTGTCCCATAATCCCAATTTTTTTGATACCCAATCGCTGAGCATCCGCCATGATGATGGCAACGGTTTTATAGCTTGCCAATCTATTGGGTTTAATAAAAATTGTTGGTTGATCTGGAAGTGCTGCGATTTCTTTGAATTTCTGTTGCAAAGCATCTTCGTTGGCAACATTCTGATTATCAAATGAAATCGTATTATCAAAATCAATGCCAACCGTCAGGCTTGGTGGAGGCTCTGCTTGAACAGGATCACCACTACCCAACGCAAGTTGCACAGATTGTGTTTGCAAAGGAATGGTAATAATCAGCATTACCAACAGCACCAACATCACGTCAATCAAAGGGGTCGTGTTGATATCAACAATCACTTCTTCCTCTTCTGTGCTTTTTTGCATAGCAAGGCGGCGCATTTGTCGAGTTCTTAATGTATTATTATTCATCATTAATGCTCTCTAATTTGGCTTTGGTGGTTGCGTGATAAAGTCAACACGTCTGATCCCAGCTTGTTGGCAAGCTTCGACGACTTTCCCCACAAATTCATAACGCGCATTGATATCCCCACGAATTTGAATTTGAGGTTGCGGTCTTAACGCAGCAATTTCAGCAAGCTTCGTATTTAATGTGCTGATGTCAGAAATCGGTTGTTCATCCCAAAACATTTTCCCCTGCCCATCAACTGCCAATACTATATTGCCTTGCTTGACAATCGTCATATGGCTCATCCGCTCAGGAAGGTTAACTTGTACCGAGTGCGTTGCGACTGGGATTGTGATTAGGAAAATAATCAACAAAACCAACATAATATCTACTAGAGGGGTTGTGTTAATTTCGGAAACAACTTCGTTTTCCTCTCCTCCCATTCCCCCATAATCCCCACCACCGCGAGGACCACCTATGTGAATACTCATGCAGCGTCACTTTCTTTCGTTGCTGGATTTTTATTTTGAGGATTGCCACCAATTAACACACATTGAACGTCTGCAGTGAAATTGCGTGCTTGATCCATCACCACTTTGTTACGACGCACTAAAAAGTTATATCCCAACACTGCTGGCACAGCGGTTGCCAACCCAATTGCGGTCATAATCAATGCTTCACCTACGGGTCCTGCTACTTTATCCAAGGTTGCTTGGCCCGCAATGCTGATGGCTGATAATGCGTGATGAATTCCCCAAACGGTTCCAAATAATCCAACAAATGGTGCTGTTGATCCCACTGTTCCAAGAAAAGCTAATCCACTTTGTAAACGACCTTGGATATGATCCAATGCACGGTGCAAGCTCATTGAAACCCAACTATATAAATCAATTGAATCTTGCAAAGCACCTTTGTGATGTTGAGCTGCCTCAATACCATTTTCAGTAATATAACGATATGCAGATTGCGTACTCAACGTTTCTGCACTTTGTTGCAAATTCTTTTGTTGCCAGAATTTTTTGCGGTTGACTTCTTTATACGCACCCGCAACACGATTTTGTGCAATAATTTTAATAACAATTACATACCAACTGCCAATGGACATAATTGCCAAAATCAATAAAGTAACCCGAGAAACGATATCCCCGCCTGTCCATAATGCTTTTAATCCATAAGGATTTTCAGCAGATTTAACCTGATCCCCAGCAGTAGGCATCGCAGATACAGGTTGTTGCTCAGGGGCTGGCGCAGCAGCAGGTTGTGCTGCTGATGGGGCTGCTGGTGCAGCAGGAGACGGCTGAGTGGGGGCTGGTTGATTAGGTTGTTGTGCCATAGTTGTTTGATTAGCAGCCACCGCCATTGCCAATGTAAAAGCAACAGGAGCAACATAACGAACAAAGTGATAACGCTTACTCATAATTTAAAAATATTCCTCAACAAAACAAAAAAGCAAACTGGTTCAAAGATAATCTAGTCTTTATATTCGATGGACTAACAAAAACGAAAACGCATTTCAGAAAGAAACTTGCAAACAAGATTTCGTGAGATGACAAGCATCAAACGCAAAACAAATTTTAAGTAAATATACCTTAAAATATTTCGGGTTAGTTTACTGGCAAAAAAACCATCATCTCTTTTGACAGTCTTTCTGAACAATTTTGCACTACAAAGCAAACGGGTTCTCCTCAATGCCTTCGTTTTTCATTGAGTCAGAAGAAGCAGTCAACTTACTTTGATTTGCTGAGTGTTTTTTTGACATTTTACGACCCCAAAAAGTATATTTTTTTGCATTTGCTGTGTTAGAGGACATGTTTCGCAACTTTTGTATGTTCTCATATAGCACAATTAAATTAATCATTCTTTGTAACATATTGCTTATTGACCTAATTTAAAATCAACAACATAACGATGTTTATATTCCTTAACAGGAATACCATCTCGCATCGCTGGATCAAATAAAGCGTACATCATATACCGTAACGCAGCCATATCAAATGCTTTATATCCACTGCTTTGCGTTATCTGACAATCGACGGGCTTTCCTGTCACTTCTACATCACAAGACAATATCACCTTTCCTTCTTTGTGATCCCCCAGCATATCCACTGGATATTGAGGTTGAGCACCATTGAGAGGACGACTGCCTGCTGCGTGCGTTATTGCCCCTATGTTCGTTCTTTTCACTTCTTGTTCTGTTTTATTGGCCCAAGGATATAAAAATTGACCCAGCGACCCTAAACAACTCAGCAAAAATAATAATGCTGAAAAGAACATTTGTAAAAGATGATATAACTCTGCCAATAAAAGTAATACCCTTATAATCTAAAGTTAATGGTATAACGATGACCTAATTCTTTAACAGGCGCACCATTCTTAGTTGCAGGACGATATCGAGCACTATTGACGTATTTCAAAGCAGCCTTTGTAAATGACATGCCCCCAGAGGAACTAATCACATGACAATTACTGGTTGAACCATCGGTCTCTACATCACAAGATAAAATAACCCGTCCTTCTTTTTGAGCCGCCTCCATATCAGGTGGATACTCAATCTGCGCCCCGTTCAACGGACGACTACCTGCACTACGGTCAGGCTTACCCAAACCTGCGTTTGATTGACCTTGACCTTGCGTTCCTGCCATGGAACCAGAAGTTGCCTCAGGTTGAGAAGCTGGCTGACTATGTGCAGGTGGCGTAACAGGAGGACGTTTTTTAACCTGTCTTTTCTTTACCACCGGAGGAGGCTTGGGTTTGGGTGGTGCCTCTGTATTAATTGGGGGTGGTTCAATTTCAGGAGGCGGTGGCACAATCATTTCAGGGGCTGGCGGTTGCGCTGATGCTGAAGATGAAGCAGAAGAAGCAACATCAATAACTTGAACCTGTACAGGAAGCGTTTCAGCTTGTTCCTTTTTAGGGGTTGATAAAAACACCACCAAAAGCCATATCACCAAGAGGTGAAAAATAACAACTCCGATGAAGCCAATAACATGCTCAACAGGATGACGCTCATTCAAACTGACCATCAATGAATACTTCCTATTCTGTATAAACCCATAATCCACCCAATTTTTGTTTTATTTACGATGCCTGAGCACTGGCTTCTGAACGTGTTGCCCCAACCCGTAATGCTAAAGCTGCTGCCATAAATTCATCCAAATCCCCATCCAATACAGCTTGCGGATTTGTTTTCTCCACCTCTGTACGCAAATCTTTAACCAACTGATAAGGTGCCAAAACATACGAACGAATTTGATGTCCCCAACCAATATCTGTTTTTCCTGCTTCTGTTTGAGCAGCGGCCTCTTCTCTTTTCTTCAACTCAGCTTCGTACATACGTGCTTTTAACATTTCCATTGCCGTGGCACGGTTACGATGTTGTGAACGGTCTGTTTGACATGCTACGACAATTCCTGTTGGCATATGCGTAATTCGAATAGCAGACTCTGTCTTGTTAATATGCTGTCCACCAGCACCAGAAGCACGATATGTATCTACCTTCAAATCTGATTCGTTGATATCAATCTGTATTGAATCATCAATCACAGGATATACCCATACAGAAGCAAATGAGGTATGACGACGTTTCGCAGAATCAAACGGTGAAATACGCACCAAACGATGCACCCCTGCTTCTGATTTCAACCAGCCATAGGCATTAATACCACTGATTTGCAATGTAGCTGATTTAATCCCAGCCGTTTCCCCTTGCGTACTTTCCATAAAAGTCACTTTATAGCCACGTTGCTCAGCCCAACGTGTATACATACGCAACAACATTTCTGCCCAATCTTGAGCTTCAGTTCCGCCTGCACCAGAATTGACCTCTATATAACAATCATTGCGATCTGCTTCACCAGATAGAAGGCTTTCGATCTCAAGACGCTTTACCTCTTTTTCCAATGCTTTTAAATTATTCAAAGCATCATCAATAATGGCCTGATCGCTTTCAATTTCAGCCAACTCAATCATCTCAAGATTATCTTGACAATCTTGTTCTAACTTCCGCACCAACTCAACCTGATTAGCAAGATAAGTTCTCTCTTGCATAATCTTTTGCGCATTATCCGCATCATCCCACAAATTAGGGTCTTCGATTTGATGATTCAGTTCCGCAAGTCGATCCAACGCAACATCCCAGTCAAAGATGCCTCCTCAGCAGCTCTAACGACTGCTCAATCACTTGATGAATGGCCTCACTCTCTGTAGACATACCCTTTTAACTTCCAATTGCAAATGCTTCTTAATATTACTATCAACTTTTTGAAATGAATTCAAGTCTGTTTAGTACAAACCACCCATTCCAATATCCTCTCCCCCTCCTGATGATGGGGTTGTTTTCGGTTTAATCGCTCCTCCTTCATTCACGTAATCCCCAGAATATCCAGCTCCCATGTTTTCTTCGGAATCAGGAACATTTTCAGCACCCGTATCAGCAGCACTTAATGTGCCCGTCGCCGCTCCTGGACTTAGATTAATGCTGTCGCCTGGTTTTTGATCCGTTTTAAACGCATCGGTTACCATTCCTTTGCTGGTGCTATAACTTGCCATAACAATTCCTGATGGTCTGATGAAATCTCTTTTTGGATAAGTTGGTAATACATCTTTCATATACGCATTCCAGACGGGCCCTGCCAAAATCCCACCGGCCATCCCTCTTCCAAGGGTTTTTGGTGTATCAAATCCAAACCAAACAATCGTCACAACGTCAGGCGAGAAACCTGCAAACCATGCATCGTTAAAATTCTGAGAGGTTCCTGTTTTCCCAGCAATCGGCGTATCGATCCCTTTGCTAGAAGAAAAACCTGTTCCACGACGCATTACATCTTCCATCATGGTAATAATTTGGTAAGAACTCTGCTCTGATACGACCCGTTTACGATTATCGGTAAGAGTTGGTAAATGATTAGGATCATTTACATTATTCGCTGCAAACCCATCAGAACGCCAAATGACCTTACCATTGCGATCCTGAATATAATCAACCGTCGTTGGATGAACAACTACACCACCCGCAGCAATGCTGGCATATGCTCCAGCATGACGTAAAACCGTCGTTTCAACCGCACCCAAAACAGCAGGCAATACTTTTGGCATTGAATCAACTTCACCCAGTGCAATTGATAAATTAGCAACGGCATCCATACCAATCTGTGCAGCCAAACGAATAGTCACCAAGTTACGAGAATATCTTAACCCATTATGTAGCGCTGTAGGCCCCCAGAAATTCTTTTCATAATTGTTCGGATGCCAATCCCCCACGGAAAACGGCGAATCCATAAAGATCTGAGACGGTAAAATCCCTTTTTCCATCGCTGCCAAGTACACAATCGGTTTAAAAGAAGAACCAGGTTGGCGTTGAGCTTGAGTTGCTCTATTAAACTGAGATTCTGCAAAAGACCAACCGCCAAACATCGCCAAAACGCGTCCCGTTCTGACATCCAACGAAACCAATGCCCCTTCGATCAAAGGAATCTGACAAAGTTCAACTTGATTACCCTCTGACTGAGGCTCAACCATCACGATATCACCATCTTTTAATGGTTTACGTTTCGACCAAGATAGGCTTTTGGATAAAATGGTTGCTTGATGGGTTGCACGCCCTCCACCAAACACCCAGCCCACTTCACCTGTTTTTGCATTTAATACCATTGCCAAACGCCAATTTGGCAACATACCACCAGGCGCTTTTTGTTTCTTTAAGTTCTCTGCCCAATCCGCAACAGCATCCGCCCCAAGATGTGCGACCGCACCACGCCAACCGTGATTCCGATCATATTTCATTAAGGCTTGACGCATTAATTTGGTTGCCAGCGCCTGATTTTGTAAATTGAGACTGGTATGAACTTCCAATCCACCCTGCATAGTTTTTTCAAGACCGTAACGATCAATCAAATCACGACGAACAGCCTCCGCATACCATTCAGTTCCTGCTAAGGGTCCCCGACGACCACTGATACTTTTTGATGAGATTGGTTCATTTTGGGCTTGAACCTTTTCTTCCTGAGTAATCGCACCTGTTTCCGCCATACGACTTAATACAAAATTACGTCGTTGCTTTGCTGCCTCTGGCTTACGGAACAAATCATAATTATAAGGCGATTTAGGTAATCCACCTAAATATGCCGCTTCTGCCGTTGTTAATTGATCTAAATTTTTATGAAAATAAATCTGTGCTGCTGCTGCCACCCCATAAGCACCAGCGCCTAGGTAAATTTCATTTAAATAGATTTCGAGAATTTGGTCTTTGGTCAAAGATTGTTCAATACGCATCGCCAAAATGGCTTCTTTGATTTTTCGTTCCAACTTACGATCATTATTTAGCAACATGTTTCTTGCAACTTGTTGAGTAATCGTCGATGCCCCCACCAAGCGCTTGCCATGAACACGAAACACGTCTTGCACCAAAGCACGCCCAATCGCCATTGGATCCACGCCACCATGTGTATAGAAATTTTTATCTTCTGTTGAAATAAAAGCATCTTTAACTTTTTGAGGAATGGCTGCAATCGGCACAAATAACCGACGTTCAGAGGCCAGCTCTGCCACAACCTGATCGTCGTTTGAATAAATTCTACTCATCACAGGTGGGGAATAATCCCGCAGACCCTCAATAGTTGGCAACCCTTTGACTGCGCTTTGATATTTAATCCATACCGCAAGCCCTCCGCCAACAAGGACCAGTAAGAGCAATCCAGTAATTGACCCAATCAATATCCGCCAAAACCTGTAACGAGGACGGGGCGAAATAGCAGCAGTGCGTTTACGTTCAGATTCACGAGTATCAGGGGTTTTAGGAGACATATGAATAAGGCTCTATTCTCAAAAAATAATATAAATAATTCAACTTAAATGACATATATACAGATTTTCATAAAAAATTGAAATAAGCCAAATAAGTTGAAGATCAAAAACTTAGTCTTCTGCTAAGTATAATTTTACAGAATTTTTACGTTTTTCCCACATTTCTGCGCCTTCTTGGTCTAAACGCGCAAATTCAACGTCGGACAATTCTATATTCACCGCTGCAGTATTTTCTTCTAGATGGCTGACTTTACCCGTTCCAGGAATAGGAATAATCTGCTCGGCACGTCTTAACAACCATGCCAATGCAATTTGACGAGCCGTGGCTTGTTTATGCATCATGATTTCTTTTAATACGATCCCTTCTTCGAATTCTTTTTGATCCAAAGGAGCATAAGGGATAAAGGCAATATTATGTGCTTCGCAATATTGTAAAACTTTTTCTGATTCACGGTTAATCAGATTATATTTATTTTGCACAGAGACCACTTCGAAAAATTCTTGTGCCTTTTTAATCATACTGATATTGACCGCCGACAAGCCAACATGACCAATCAGTCCCTCTTGCTGCATCTTAGCAATAACTTCAAATTGAACTTCTACGGGGGTGTCTTCTGCTACACGATGTAATTGCCAAAAACGAATCTGATCCAACTTTAATCGACGTAAACTCATCAGAACACATTGGCGTAAATAATCGGGATTACCAATCGGACGCCAAATATCAGGGCCATGCCGAGTATGTCCCCCTTTTGTTCCAATCAGTAATTCTGGGGGATAAGGATATAAAGCTTCACGAATTAAATCTTCACTTATAAATGGACCATAACTATCGGCGGTATCAATGAAATTAATTCCCAATTCAACGGTACGTTTTAACGTTGCGATTGCCTGATTGCGGTCTTCAGGCTCTCCCCAAACCCCTTGTCCAACAATACGCATTGCGCCAAAACCCATGCGATTAACAGGAATTTCCCCACCAATCTTAAATGTTCCAGCATTGGCTGCATTGATATCTAACCCCATTTTTCCATCCCTTTTTACAAAATACCCATGTTAGCAAACTCGTCGCTTATTCATTTGTTTCTGTTATTTTTGTAATTCGTACTAATTCAATACGATAGTCTTTGACTTCCAAAACTTCAAACTTTAATTGTTGAATTTCGATTACTTCACCAATACTCAATATCCGTTTATGATGAGCAAAAAGAAATCCTGCTAGGGAAACATATTCTTCATCATGATCGAAAAACGCATCACAATTCAGGGTCATCATCACAGAATGAATATCGGTCGCCCCTTTGACAAGCCATCCATCGCCATCTTTCACAATTTTTGAGGTTTCATCTTCATCGGGAAACTCCCCAGCAATCGCTTCCAAGACATCAACAGGGGTTGCTATCCCTTGAACCGTATCGAATTCGTTGGTAATGACAACCAAACGCCCTTTGGCTTTCTTTAGGATTGGCAGCAAGTTAATCACATCAATCATGTCTGGCACGATAATGGGCGGATGTTGTGCTGCAAATTCTGCAACATTGCCATTATCATTAATAACCATCAATAAATCTTTGGCTCTAACCACACCAATGATTTTATCCAACTCACCTTGACATACTGGAAAGATATTATGCGGTGTGGCCATGATCAAATCTTTGATTTCTTCCAAAGAATCTTCACAATCAATCCAAGAAACTTCTATACGAGGGGTCATGATACTGCGCAAAGAACGTGATGCCAAGGTTAACACCCCATTAATCATATAACGTTCTTCTTCGGCAAAACTTTCTTGCAAAGATTTTTCAACATTGCCTTCCATTCGTTGCGCACCGTTACCCCCCAATAACCCCAAGATTTTTTCAGCTGTTCGATCTCTAAACGGTCTTTTAGATTGATTTTTAAGAAAATTGCGCCGAGCAACTTGGTTAAAGAACTCAATAAGCAAGGAAAAGCTGATTGCAGCGTAAATATATCCTTTGGGAATATGGAACCCTAATCCATCAGCGACCAAGCTGACACCAATCATCATCAAGAAGCTGAGGCACAACACAACCACCGTTGGATGGGCGATAACAAAACGTGTCAGAGATTTAGAGGCATAAATCATCACTATCATCGAGATGATAACTGCAGCCATCATGATCGCAAGTTCATTGACCATTCCAACCGCAGTAATCACTGAATCTAGTGAAAAGACCGCATCTAATACAATGATCTGGGCAATCACCACCCAGAATTTAGCATTGCCTTTGCCTTGATTATCTTGATGTTCATGCCCTTCTAATCGTTCATGCAACTCCATCGTAGCTTTGAACAACAAGAAAATACCACCAACAATTAAAATCAAATCACGAACAGAAAGACTGAATCCTCCATAACTGACCAATGGTTTGGTCAGTGTCACGATCCATGACACAATGGATAACAACCCTAAACGCGTCACCATCGCCAAAACCAGCCCAATAATTCTGGCTTTATCACGCTGATTAAAAGGGAGTTTATCAGCAATAATCGCTACGAAGACGAGGTTATCGATCCCAAGGACAATTTCCAAAACAATTAGGGTAATGAGCCCCATCCACGCCGAAGGATCCAGTAAGAGTTCCATATATCTTTCTCAAAAAACAGTAAAAACCTAATTAGTCATTATTCGCATAGTCATATAAAATATTTATAGCACCCAATAGTCCATGCCAATATACTAAAACAATCAAGTCTATTTTATTTATATAACAAAGAAGATATTTTTATGACAATCTATCGTAAACTCGAACATGGTTCCCAATTAGTCGTCGCCACTCATAATTCTGGCAAAGCACAAGAAATCAGCAGTTTACTGGCTCCGTTCCAAATAAAAACCTATTCTGCAGGAGAGTTAAATTTAACTGAACCCGAAGAAAATGGTTCAAGTTTTCATGAAAATGCCCGAATCAAAGCGCTGGCTGCGACACAAGGTTCAAAACTACCCAGCCTTGCTGATGATTCTGGCTTTTGTATTCAGGCGTTGAATGGCGATCCTGGAATATTCTCTGCACGTTGGGCTGGGCCAAACAAAGATTACGCCATGGCAATGCGCACAATGTATGATAAATTACAACCATTCTCTGACCGTTCTTGTTATTTTATCTCTGTGCTATGCTTAGCTTTTCCAGATGGGTATAGCTGTGAATTCGAAGGACGAATTGAAGGTGATTTTGTTTGGCCAGCCAGAGGTCAAAACGGACATGGCTATGACCCAATTTTTCAACCCAAAGGGTTTTCTATTACTTTTGCAGAAATGAGCGAAGGCGAAAAGAATAAAATCAGCCATCGTGGATTGGCTTTTCAGCAATTTATCAAAAATTGTTTCTAAGCCATCCATCCTCCCGCTTTTTATCGCTCGTCAATATCACGTTTGGGCAACAAGGCGGGAACAAGTCCCAACGTCACCATTAGCGTACAACCTAACGAAATTAATAATAACACGCCCATACTCGCCGTTCCAGGATGTGCAGAGGCTGCCAAAGCACCAAACGCTGTTCCCGTCGTTAATGCAGAGAATAAAACTGCTCTGGCTGTAGGGGAAGATAAAGGTTCTTTTAACCCTTCGCGCCAATTCATCACAAAATAAATATTAAAAGAAACCCCTACGCCCAAAAAGAGCGGTAGCGTAATAATATTGGCAAAATTCAATGATTGATCAATTAATACAATGACAATAATTGCCATTAACGCTGATAAAATTAAGGGGATCATGACCAATATCATATCCAACACACGTCGTAAGGCAATAAACAGAATAATCGCCAATACAACAATCGCCATAATAGCTGCTACAATGAATGAATGAACAACTGTATTAGCGCTTTCGACAATATCAACAACCGTTCCTGCTGCTTCTGGTGCCACCGTGCGAACCTGCTTGACAAAATCAATAATCTGATCGGTTGTTAAATCAACCCCTTTGGGATAAACTTCGACCCTTAATCGCCCATCTTTCGTACGATATTGTTCAGCAAGCTCTGCTGGAATATCTTGAGTTGTTGTAACGGTGGGTGACAAAATCGTTTTTAATCGTTCCAGTTGATACGGTAAAAATTTAACCAAATTATTGTTAATTGCCATCAATTGATCATCTGGCATTTTTTCAATCTTTTGCAATGCCACCTGCATACGACGCAAAGGGCTATCAGCAGGAACTAAATTTTGAATAGAACCAAGCCCTTGCACCATTTTCACCACAGATTGTCGTAACTCTTGTGCCGTTGGCTTGTCTTTTGGATGTTGTAAAGATAATGTTGGTAATAAAATAGAAGCCGCATCATCTAGCATTAATAATTTTTCTTGTTGTTTTTCTGGAATAAAGGAATTCAACCAAACAACGCTTTTTACCGCAGGGAGTTTTTTTAATTTATCAGCCAATTCCTCAGCTTGTTGAGGTGTATTTACAATAATATCCGCTGTATAAGGCGACGTATTGGGATCCCCCATCATTTTTTTCAACGCCATCATCCCTTCGGAATGGGGGTCTTTGGTATGAAACGGATCTGCATCGAAAACAACCTTTTGATCTGCAAGCAAAAAAATACCAATAGCCCCCAACACGCCATACAAACTAATAATGATATAACGATGCTGGCGCATTTTCTTATCAAGAGATTTCAACCAAGGGAAGCCGGCTTCTTTTTGCACAATATTTGGACGGAAAATAACCAATAAAGCAGGTAAAAAAGTTACCGTACAAATAAATGCAATAATCATTCCCCCACCGGCAATTAAACCCAACTGCTTCACACCAATAAAATTAGTCGGGGTAAAAGCTAAAAACCCAGCGGCTGCTGCAACGGCTGCGGTAAAGATTTGATGTCCTGCTTCATAACCAGTATGTGACAAAGCAAAAAGTAAATCTTCTTTTTTCTTGTTAATGATTGAATCCTGCCCTCTAAACCGAACGCAAAATTGGATGCCAAAATCAACGGCAATACTGACGAATAAAATCGCAAAGGAAATTGAAATCAGATTCAACGTTCCCACCGTTATTGACGCAAAACCCGTTGTTAATACCAGCCCGATAAAGAGCAATAGTAAAATCGGTAAAATCAAACGCCATGTGCGAACAGCCATAAATAACCAGCCCGCAACCAACACAAAAGAAACAAATAATCCAATAATCATCCCATGCAGAACGGTCGAGAATTCCTCGTCATTAATTTGAGCATCGCCAGTTAAATAAACTTTGACCGCACCACTTTTGACATATGGCAGATTATTCATCGTTTCGCGTAATAGGTCAGAGGGTACACCTGAGGGACGAATGGAATTTAAATCCATTTTTGGCTTTGCCACAACCAGTTGGTATTTCCCCCCAAGATCCGATAAATCTCCAGACAGGCTTTTTTCCCAAGAAAACGGTTGGATTTTCCCTTCTGCATTTTGAGTTAAAATATTCGCAAAACCATTCAGCGCATCATTAAATTTAGCAAGGTCAATTTGTTTTTCTTTGACCCCCAACGTCACCATACCCAACGTATTAAACAACCCGCGGGCAGATGGATCAGCAGATAAGCTGCTTAAAAATGGTTGTGCCTGAATGATATTATTTAATGTCGTATCTAATAAAGGGGTTGGCAAAAAGAGCAGTCCATTTCTGACCAAGAAAGGATCATTTTGCAAAGATTCAACAAAATAAAAATGTTTTTTGTCATTCTTTAATTTGTTAACCAATGCTTGTGCGCTCAGCTCACTTTCCTCAGGGATCTTCGATTCAAACAATGCCACCAACAAATATTCGCGTTGTGGGAAATCTTTGCTCATCTGATCGGAACGTTTCTTCCAATCCATGCTCGAGGAAAACATTTTGCTGGTATCTGTTGTGATCTCGAGGTTTTGATAAGCGACCCAAGACGAGGTTATTGCAAGAACAATATAAAATAAAATCACAAACCAAGCATGGCGAGAACAAAACGCCACCACACGCCCAATAAATGCGGACATCATTTGGTAATAAACCCCTCTAACCTCGAGAACAAATCAATCAAAAACCACTAAACAGAAGATTTTAGCAAACGACTAAAATATATCCATGTGTTCATAAATAGAAATAAAAAAAGAATAAAACAACCTTTATATACACACAAAAGTAAAAACTGTTATGTTGAGATAAAAAGACACAATAATAGTGAATTTTTTTCATTTATATATTAAGTTTTTAATACCTAATCGTTTATTGGTTTTTTCATTATATTAAAAGAATTATTTCTTTAGATATAAAAGGCATATTATGTATATATATTTCAAAAATAAAATCGCCCTTGTTACAGATGGCGCACAAGGAATGGGATTAGATACTGCAAAAGCGTTTGCTAATCACGGTGCCACCGTTATCATTGCTGATTATAATGAAAAACAAGCCCAACTGGCAGCTACAGAAATAAATAATCTTGGGGGAAAAGCAATTGCTATTCCATGCGATGTCAGCAAAGAAAGTGATGTAAAAAATACGATCGATCAAATCATCAACCAATTTGGTCGTTTAGATGCAGCTTTTAACAATGCTGGCGTTCAATCTCCAGCAACGAATATTGCTGATTTAACCACAGAAGAATATGATCGCACCCTGAATATTAATCTTAAAGGCGTATGGTTATGCATGAAATATGAAATATGAACTCTTACACATGAGAGAACAAGGAAGCGGTGCTATAGTTAATTGCTCTTCCTTAGGTGGATTGGTTGGTGGTGCTGATCGTGCAGCCTATCATGCTGCCAAACATGGTGTTCTGGGACTGACGAAAAGTGCAGCACTGGAATACGCCACTCAAAATATTCGTATTAATGCCGTCTGCCCTGGAACAATTGATACCCCAATGGTTGAAAAAATGTTTAAAACGGGTGATTTATTCCGTGAAGATTTGGCACGTTTACAACCTATTGGGCGATTAGGTAAAGGATCAGAGATTGCTGATGCTGTTTTATGGTTATGCAGCCCAGCATCCAGCTTTGTCATTGGACAATCGATCTCTGTTGATGGGGGATATACTATTCAGTAATCATGAGAATTGTATATTGCTTTACCGTTTTTATTTTTTTCTTTTATAACCAAGCAGCAATGGGGAAAACAATGACACAACTTACCTTGAAACAACAAAACATGATTCCAATCGCAGCTTTTACTGCCGATGGTGATTTACAAAGATTGTCTCTTGCTATTCATAAAGGATTAGATGCTGGATTGACAATCAACGAAATCAAAGAAATACAAATCCAACTTTATGCTTATGCAGGATTTCCCAGAGCAATTAATGCAGTTTCAACATTGATGACAATCATCAAAGAACGTCAATCACAAAATATCCACGATGAAGTTGGCAAAGATGCCAGCCCTATTTCTAATACTACAGATATGCTTGCTTTGGGCACAAAAGTTCAAACACAGCTTGCTGGAAAAGTTGTAGAAGGGCCTTTGTTTGATTTTGCGCCCACTTTAAATCAATATTTACGTGCACATTTATTTGGCGATATTTTTGCAAGAGACATATTAAGTTACCAAGACCGAGAAATTGCTACGATTGCAGCGTTATCCGTTATTAAAGGTGCTGACTCGCAATTAAAAGCCCACTATCAAATTGGATTAAACGCTGGATTAACCCAATCTCAACTACTTGAAATAGTTCAACTCATCGCAGCAACAGTCGATCAGAATACAGGCAACCACGCAAAAGTTATTTTAGAGCAGTAAATATTGCCTTAAAAACAAAAAAAACGGCCAGACCCCTTTGAAGGATCTGACCGCTTTTTAAATAATATATGTAATCTGTTAGATATTTTGTATCAAAGCCAAACTTTCGATACAGGCTGCAACCGCTTCACGGCCTTTATTCTCTTTATTTTCCTCTGAACGAATTTCAGCTTGTTCGCCAGTATACGTCGTGAGGATACCAAAACTGATGGGTGTTTCAGTTGTTAAAGAGGCTTGCATAATTCCAATCGTTGCCCCAAGGCTGATAAATTCGAAATGTGCGGTATCACCTTTAATCACGCATCCTAAACACACGACGCCGTCATATTTACCGCTTTTCGCCAAAGATTGTGCAATTAATGGCAATTCAAACGCACCAGGAGCATACATTAAATCTTCTTCTGCATTAAACGGAATATGATGTTCAGCCAACCATTCCTGCGCACCCTTAGCCAAACCACCCGTTACTTTTTCATTGAAGCGACTGACCACAATAGCAATTCGTGGCATTTTCTTAAATTGAAACTCTGTCAACGATTGCGGAGCTTGCTTAATCATTATTAAATACTTTCAATACGCAAAATTAAAATTATTGATCAATTTTTTCAGAAGATAACGCATGTCCCATACGATCTCTTTTGGTTTTTAAATAAGATGCATTATGAGGATTAGCTTCAATTTCAATAGCAACCCGATTTTTCACAGCAAAACCTTGTTTTTCAATCATTTCGACCTTGTCCATATTATTGGTTAATAAGTCAAGTTGATGAATGTTGAGTTTTTCCAAAATTGCGCCTGCGACTTTCCAATCGCGCATGTCTGCTGCAAACCCTAAACGATGGTTGGCCTCTACAGTATCTAAGCCTTGATCTTGTAGCGCATAGGCAGAGATTTTATTGAATAAACCAATGCCACGCCCTTCATGACCGCGCAAATAAATCACAACCCCTCTGTCGGATTCACCAATTATTTTCATAGCTTTGTGTAACTGAGGACCACAATCGCAACGCAATGATCCCAATACATCGCCAGTCAAACATTCAGAATGCAAACGAACCAACGGTGTTTTTCCATCAACAGAAGAAAAATCACCTTTCATGATGGCTAAATGTTCATTGCCTTTTAAATCAACAAAAGATTGAACCGTAAAATCTTCCCCACCGTAATAGTTCGGTAATTTGGCAATTTCTCCTGCTCTAACCAAAGAAACCAACGGATCGACAGGCGCTGCATCATATTGTTTACGCCATTCAACAATAGAAGATACCGTCACCAATGGGATTTGATGTTGCTCTGCGAATTTTTTTAGCTCTGGCATTCTGGCCATTGTGCCGTCTTCGTTTAAAACTTCACAAATTGCAGCAATAGGCTTCAGCCCAGCCATTTTGATCAAATCAATGGAACCCTCGGTATGACCATCTCTGGCCAAAACCCCGTTTGCGTCTGCAACCAAAGGAAACATATGACCAGGACGAACAATATCATTGGCAGTGACATCATCTTTCATCACAACTTCAAATGTTTTCGCACGATCATCAGCAGAAACACCCGTGGTAATGCCTTCTTTGGCTTCAATCGAAATGGTAAATGCCGTTTCATGAGGGGACGTGTTATATTGTGCCATTTGATACAGGTTTAATTGTTGCGCTTTCTCAGCCAACATCGGCATACATAAGATTCCACGAGCATGCGTAATCATGAAATTAATAATTTCAGGCGTTACGAACTCACCCGCAGCAACCAAATCACCTTCGTTTTCACGACCTTCATCATCCACCATTAATACCATTTTACCAGCACGTAATGTATCAATAGCAAGTTTTAACTCAGGACTTAACGTCTTGATCATTTCTGGACTAAACATAAATTCTCCACATACTTTGCAATAATATCCACTTCCACATTCACCATATCATCTGGGGATAAATGCCCCAAGGTCGTATGCTCCCAAGTATGCGGAATAATCATAATATGAATAATAAATTCATCTGAACTGGCACCATCCCTACCAATTTCACCAACGCCATTGAGGGTCAAGCTGGTGCCATCAATCGCAATAGAGCCTTTTTCAACAACATATTTTCTTAATGATGCAGGGAATGCAAAAAATACTTTGCGTGCATCACCACTTTGTTCTGCATTGATAAATCTGCCTGTTGCATCCACATGCCCTTGGACAATATGTCCAGACAAACGAGTTGAAGGCATTACCGCACGCTCTAAATTAACCCGTTTATTAACATGTAATGTATTCAGATTGGTTCTATTCAGCGTTTCTGAACTAATAAAAAATGAAGCTTTCCCTTGGGCATCATATTGTACAACGGTCAAACAAACGCCATTCACCGCAACACTTTCCCCCATGGAAAGATCAGAAATACCAGTTTCAACCTCAATTACCATCGCATTGGGTTCATGGTTAACAGTAAGAATGGTTCCCAAAGATTCTATGATACCAGAGAACATAAATCTTCCTTTTCAACATGAAAGTGAGCATCAGATAAGAGCTGACGCGTTGGAGATGCACGATGTTTAGAAATAATATTCACGTTGTCTTCACCTTGGACTTGTTGACGAATGGTCAACCATTCATCCCATAATTGACGTTGACGAAATTCTTGTAATAATACAGGACCGGCCTCTACCATTGCCCACATAACTTTGTGTGCATAAAGAAGTTCTGGTAATCGTTCCAAATCATTACAAAGTAACAAAGAAAAACCATTGGCTTTTGCTTGTTCTATATAATGTTCAGACAAAGCATCTTCTAATTTTTCTTTGGCTTGGCTGCAAATCACTAATAAACGGGTTACATCTGGGTGATCGGGCACATGGCGAACGGTAAATGAAGGAATATCCATTTTAATCGTATTCACGCCGGTAATAATTGCCTCTGTTCCACGACGCAGCTGATGCGCCAAGGTTAATGATTTTTGCGATGTAAAGGTTTTTTGCCCTTTGGGAGGAACCATTGAACCCGCCATATTCATTGCTTGTTTAACGGTAAGCCAGCTTTTTTGTTCGAGCATAAATTTAGTAAAGGGTGCCAACAAATCAACACATTGTTGATGCCAATATTGTGCGATTTCAGAAGATTGTTCATCCAGTAAAATAACTTCTTTGCCACCCTCACGTAACCTTACGTGCCCTGCTCCAGCAACATATGGATTTGGATCCTTGACACCGATCCATATTCTTTTTGCAGGTGTTTTTAACAAGGCCTCGGAACAAGGCGGTGTGCGCCCTGTATGATTACAAGGCTCTAACGTCACAATCACATCACAAATTTTATCCCATACACCAAGGGCTTTGCATTGTTGCAAGGCCAAAGCCTCGGCATGCAATGCACCCGCTTGATGATGCGCGGCAACGGTTAGAATATTCCCTTGTTCATCTAAAATAGCACAGCCTACAGGGGGATTGGGCGCAGTACGCCCTACATATTGCAAAGCTTCGTGAATGGCTCGACGAAACCCATTTACAATTCTTTCAGAAAAGTCAGCCTCTTCTGATAATTTTAAAACAATGCGTGCTTGCATTACGAAATCAGTCCTTTGCTCTGGACGCACGCGGGCAGATATGCCAAGGCTGTCGCAATAGTTTCCTATGTACAATCCCAGCACGTTCTTTCTCATCCGGACTATGACCGTCGGCTTCGGAATTGCACCGAAATCTGCTTGACCTTATATCATCACTGATATAAGCGCTCACGGGCTTAGAAATATTGCTATTTCATCACCGCCGGTGAGGAGTTTCACCTCGCCCCAAGAACGTCGTATTCATTTATAATAACTAAGAGTCGCTATAACTCCTGATTACTAAGTTTAAGTTTATTTGAGTAAATGATCAAGATAAAAGCTGTATCTAGGTGAAAAATTCTAACAGCAAAGGGTAATTATCGATCGTTTAATATAAAATCTAAAAAAAAATTGTGCTTTTATATTTTTTTACTTGTAATCAAACGTAAAATATTGCATAGAACATTTCAGCAAGCGTTGAACGCTAAGATGCCGGATTAGCACAGTGGTAGTGCAGCGGTTTTGTAAACCGAAGGTCGGGAGTTCAAATCTCTCATCCGGCACCATATGATTTTTAACAGTTTAAAGTTAAGTATCAACTTTTACAATATTCAGTTTGAGAAATTAGAAAATCTTAAAGATTTTATATATGCTATACTTGTACCGTTACCACATATACCACTATAATCTCATTTGATTACGATTAGCCAATTCATTATTATACCAACGATAGTGTCCCTCTTACTAATAAAATAAAGCCACCCCAAATGGAGTGGTTTTTTATAATTCAGTTAAATTGCATTAATCTGGAATATAAACAACTTGTGTTTGGCTTTCCATGTTCATATTAGTAGCAGAATTAGATGTACTATCACCATAAGGAAGCGCTGCTTGCACCACACAATCACCATCTTCTACATGCACAGGCAAATTCTGATTCCCGTTTACTTGCCTCATAATACTTTCTCTATCTTTTCCTGCAACTGTAAAATCTGCAATAATCGTTGCTGTGGTCTGTAAGGCAGATGAATTGTTTGGACTTGTACTTGTGCCAGTATTAGCATCCAAAGCAATACCAGTGTTGTCATTCCAGAAAAATTTGGTTGCAGAGTGGTTTTTAAATGCAATTTGACAGCTATTATTTTTATAAACAGCTGTTATATAACGCACATACCAATTTCCTTTCACTTTTGAATCAACCCCAGCAGTAGAAATATTACCACTAACAGCAAAAACAGTTCCAGGTCTAATCACACCCTGACCTTTACCTTCGCCAGCAGTTACAGGAATAACAACATATGCATTCAAAGCAGGCTTAACTTGATTATTAGCACTAATAATAAATTCGCCATCTAATCCAATTGAAATAGGTTGAAATGTATACTTAAGTTGAAGATCTGCTTTCATAGCATAAGGTTTATTTTGAAAATCACTACCATCAAAATAAAGAACACCACATCCATTTTTCCCCATATTCATTGGAATACCATACGAATTCATAAAATCAATGTTAGATACTTGTGTTTTGTTCCCCTGAGTTTGTTTAACAATGTTTCCAATTAAACTGTAATGAATACCAGGGAAGCTTTGATCCATAGCATAGACCTCCTGCCCTGCTTTTGGACAACGATCAGTAACATACTCTACACCAAATAAAGTTTCAGAAGAAGTTATATCCTGATTAGTAGTAGGATCTAAATTGGCCTGGGCTGTTGTGGAAAATTGCCCCTTTGCTCCTTTAAATACTGGAACTCCAGGCAGATTATCTGGCAAAAAAAACGGAAACACATTTTTAACTTTGAAATCCGTTGATTGTTTGGTGAACTCTTGATGCACATCTAGTGTGCGATAATGTTCTGGGAAATCAATTGCTTTTGATGCTGTTGACCCTAAAAATAAAGTAAATGCACATAATGCACTTGTGTATAATAATTTGTTCATAATTTTGTCTTTAAAAAGTAATGTTGGTTATAAAAAATAAATCAGTAAAAATCGCTTATAGTAAAAAGTTACTCAGAAAGATTATTAATATTCGAACTACGCATCAATCGCTTGTTGAAAACGATCGACATTCTCCTGCCAAACAGCTTTACCTAGGGATGTATTATAATATTTCTTGTGATATTGTGCCATTCCGCTCGCATCATTCGCAAGAGGAAGTGCTGTTGGAACTCTTAAATAAAATATACGGCACATTGCAGCTGCAAAAAAAATATCTCCTGTTAGGGTATTTGGCTTTGGAATACCCGCACTATCAGCATTAAATGTGCCAGCAATATTTTTTAATAAATTGGCCACATGATTACGTTTTGGAGTCAATAAGAAGTTCTTCCAAATATCATTATAGGTAAAAGGTTCCATTTGCATGGCACCTACCGCAGGACCTTTGCCAAGTTGTTTTAAATAGGTAAATCCCCCCGCATAACCTTCTGCTAGAAAAGTGCCTGTAACTTGGTTAATGGCGCGTGCGCCACCCAGACCTAAATAATCCAAAGCAGGTTGAATAATTTCATTTTTTAAATGAGGAATATAAATTCCTCCTGTGACTTTCGCCATGTTTTGTTTCCTTTAATAGTAATTTGAGACATTAAAAAAAGCCATTCGTTAAGAATGACTTTGAAAATTAGTAAAATTGAAATTTGATCAATAATTAACCATGATTATTCTGTTCAGCTTGATATTCTTCCCAAAGATCGATTATCATATTGACAAACTAAATGGCTGTCAGGGATGGCTTGCCGTTATCGTTAGAAGATGGCTCTTCTATTATTTCTATCTTTAAAATTTTATAGATACATTTTTTTAAGAGTTCAGATAAAAGTAAAACACCTAATAAGGGAAGAAGCAAAGCACACAAAATCTGCTTCCAAATAGGATCAACCTCTGGATCAAAATAAATGCCATCAGGAAATCTTGTATCCAAACTCCATTGTGGTGCTCCCAAAAATTTTTCATATTCTAGGATAAGAAACGTTACATCATCACCATAAATAGCACAAGTATGATTTAGGGTAACCTCTGGATAGCATTTTTGGGGGGTAATCCATAAAAATCATACAGAATTTGTAGCATTTCTTTGCGTTTATTATCCATCATCATATTCCCCTTAAGCGATTGGTGGGTTATCCTCGCTGTTATAACAATCGTAAGAGCATTTGCTAATCATTGCAACATCCAGTGCAAGCAACCCCCAACCAAACCAAGGGATCCAGCGCCCAGCAAATCTCAACAACCCTCTTGTTCCTGCTTCTCTACTGACTTTATCTATTAATCTTTTTTCGGTGAATATTCGTTTTGGACTAATAACAGGTCTGCGCGTTAATTTTTGTTTATCACCTTGCATAAACTTATTATTAATCAATTTATTGTTCCAAATACTCCCTTTTTCTTGACTTCTCATTTGAATAATGGATGGAATACTTGTTATTCTACTATAGGAACCCAATGCGCCTTTTGCAATAGGTACAAACTTTCCTGCTTTTGCAGATTTAGCCGTATCCCTTACCAATGATTTAGGGATCATAGAATCAACAGCTCCTGCGCCACCTGCAACTCCCACCGTTACATTCAACCCTAACTGTTAAGAAAACAATCCCACACACAATCTCTTATTGTTTTCGATTGTTCATCGTCCTCATCACTTTCTGTAGAGGTTTCAGGTGCATTAGAAGCCAATAATAAATGCTGGTAGAGTTGGTTTTCGGATAGGTAATTGGTCTGCCCTGATAAAATGTGTAATCATTTCTCGGTTTAGGGGTTGCCAATCGGGTAATTTTATCAATAATACCAATATTGGCTAAGGTTGAACCCTAATCAACTACTCTTTGAAATTATTTCATAATAGTTAATTATAATGCCCATCATGACTCAACGATACCCATATCCAAGACTATTTCTTTGGCACTATTTGCACAAATCCCCGTTTCTGGGTGATATTCAAAATAAGCATTAACTGAGTAAGCAACATCGATTTGATCTTCGGCATTTATCATTTGACCCGCAGAGCTTACATCATCACTATATAATGGGAACAAAATATCACTATATTGCTCGAACTGTTCACTCGCCCACGCATCGTTAAACCGCATATCAAAAGCATGTGCCATTTCCAAAGCGGGGATTTTTAAACTGCCAACAAATAAGATATGAACTGAAACTTGTGACCGACACCATGTGATTTTATATTGATCTGTATAACGAGTTTCAGGAGTAGATAATCTTTTCCTCTCAGTAATTTGTAAAGTAATATAAGGCGATTTAGGTGTTGATGTTCGGTTTTGTGAATCATTAATGATCGATAGCCGAGCGCCCTTGATAGGAATAGCTTTACGCATAAATTTGGCAATTAAATTATAGATCTCTTCGTGAGTGAGGGTCTTTAAGGCTGGAAACTCATTATCTTTCGGTGCCTTAGCCTTGACTTGACTTGACTTGAGCAGATTTACTTTTCTTTTGGGTCATATGAATATTCTTTTTATTAATGATAAATAATTTACTTTTGAAGCGCAGCAATAGCGCTCAAGTTCATACATTTATTTATTGATGTGAAATCATAATAAGTTGCACAAATGAATGAATATATTTGGCAAGGTCTTACAATGTGAATAAAAAGATACTCAACAATATGTGAGTATCTTTTTATTCAAAATGACCGACTGGGTTTTTATTACAACTCATTGGTAATAATCGTTAATTTACTCAGCCGATCTGAATATCAGCATGAATAGTAATCAATCTCAAGCTTAGAAAAAACATATAACGAATATCCATGACATAAACACCAAATTACTCAAATGTCTCTGATACTTGGTATCCTATTGTCCGCAATATTCCCACTTTCCCTTTATACTATTGTTCCCTTATTTAAGGCGCGCTCTTATGAACAAAATCTCTCCACTCTTTTTTCTCTTTTTATCATAAATATAACGAATACCAATTCTGGTTGCAGATCCTATATGCTTCATATTATCTAATAGAAAAAATCTCTCTTTGTATCTGCTGCTGAAAACTTAATGTGGTGTCAGATTTTAATGGAATGGTTAAAGCAAACTCGTCTTTTAACAGTTTTGCATTAACACATTGTTTTTGATCAAGATCAACATACACACCTTGTATAATATTTTTATTTTTTAACCTTTATACAATTTCTACTGACTTAATAATCACGCCATCTTACGTAATCAGATGTTCAATCTGATAAGACACTAAATGATTATCGTTTATTTTAATTGGTATTTTTTTTCAATAACACCGTCTTTCGTAACAACATTTTTAACCTGATAAAGTGATAGGTCGTTGCTCTTTTCTTTAATCGTAAATTCCTTATCAAAGACTTTCTGTAATTTATCAAAAGAAGTGGGCGAAGATTTGGCAATGATATGGATTAAATCAATAAATTTATAAGGTAAAACTGGATATTGTTTTAAAGTGTCTTCTGGCACAGCTTCTTTATATAAAATCATTGGTTGAATGGAGGTTTTTTGCAGAAGAAGGTAATGCGAAAACCATCCCTGACATGCACATCAAACCAACCAATATATCTCTGGCACCTTTCATTTCATTAACCTCTCTATTCTTATTTCCCTTCTAGCTCTCTTTGTCGTGCTCTTTCTTGTAAATGAGGAGCCTGTTCACGAACATATTGTATCCATTCTTGCTTTTCTTCATCATCATAGAATGCTTCTAAACCTATATCTGTAGCGCAATCTGGATAATCCATAGTTGATCCCATGATAAATTTTCCATTCACATCCGTGGTATAAAAAGCTATTGGGGCATTTGGAACTGGATGAATAGAAAGTAATCTAGGAATTAAAAAACCAAATTCTTTTTTTAATAATTTAGTATTTACACATTGTTTTGGATCCAAATGTATTCCAAAAGCACTTACCTGACCATTAATTTTTGCTCCTTTCTTAATTCCCACTTTTTCAATAACAATACCATCTAAGGTTCTAAATGGACCTGCCATGTATCTGACATAATTTTCCTGTCTCTCCGTTATATGTAATTGATTGTTAAATATGATTTGAAACTTATTCAAAGAGGCTGGCAAGGGTTTTGGAACAACTTTAATTAAATCTATAAACTTATAAGGTAAAACTGGATATTGCTTTACAGTATCTTCTGGCACAGCTTCTTTATATAAAGGCATTGATTGAATGGAGGTTTTTGCATAAGAAGGCAATAAAAAAATAAACCCTAACATTATAATAAATAGGTAAACAAACTTATTCCTTAACCCTTTGTTTACAGTTTTCATCATAATATTCCTCATATGTTTGTTTAGTATTACTTGTTCTTTGTTTAGAATATAACTGAGCAATTGTTCTTTTTGCTGTTTTCATATCATTCATTCTGAGCCCCTGATTATAAATGTCAACAAAATCTTTTTTCATCCAAGGATATTCGTTTCCTTCCTCAAAAATATCAATACATACTGCTTGCAAAATCTCCTGCCGAACTTTTATTTGATTTAAAAGCGCATCTGCTTCACTGCCCCCACCAACCATCAAACTTTCCCTACATTTATCAAAAGAAGATAAATTAGGTATTTTATAAAAAAAAGCATGAGCAACCTCATGCGCAAGCGACGATGTTACATACGCAATATCTTGTGGTCTACTTGTTTTAAATTGTGAATCAATGGTAATTCTATCATCTTGTACATCTTTAAATTGATATTGCGTTGTCGTCCCACCGCCAGCAGACCCCCATACAATTTTCCAATCTTTATGCTTTAATTTGGTTATTTGTTTTACTAACGTCGGTGATTGAGAAGCATAACGATCAACATCACTACCCAACCCTGTCGTAACAATAATCTTTAGCTCATTCCTACGACGCGCCATTTCTTTTTCTGTTGGTCTTGTGCGGGCTCCATCTGTAAAAGCAGACAAAGGAGGTGGCGAGCAAATGGGCTTTACTAAAAAATATTCCATCAATATCAATCCTAATTTCAAACAATTTCACTGAAATAAAAAGATTACTTTCCCCGCCAGACTTTAATAAGTGCACAGATTGCGCGGATAACGAGTGATAAGGGGATAGATACAGCCATGACCGGAATAACCCAAGGATCGTGGATTTTGATCCATTCGGCATTGCTTTCCCACCACCAGCGCAGGATTTCAAAGAAGTTCATATCTTTTCTCCACGCGCGTCATAATCCGAGCCAAAGCGTAGAGATTAATCACAGCAAATATCCCCCATGCGACCAAGCTGAAATGGCACCGACCATAGAAGGCAACATTTAATGTCCCCCAAATTAATAATGAGGATGCAAAGAATGCAGCAACCCCTCTGCCGATCATGCTTTCACAACGCAAAGCGGTAAATTGAAACAAACCAAACCCGATAAACAACCATTGCCATACATCAAAGGGCAACACTTTCAAAAAACCATTAATAAAAGATTGGTGAATAATCAGACTATTGGGGACACACAATCCATACATCCCAACAATCATCAGTAAAATAGAGCTCCACCACTCGGCAAACCAATGATCGTGTGTTTTCATCGAACTAATTAATCTTTTGACCATCCTTGTTCTCCGTTTTTGAAACCGATGGCGTTTTAAAAGACGCCAAAGTGTGAATGACCTTCCACAGTTTATACCCCTTGCTGGTCGTGGCTGGCATTTTCCAAAATCGCACAATCAACGTACAAATGGTCACAATTGTTGTCACCACAGCAATCATGTTCCCTGCAATATCCCCTGGAATAACACCCAGTAAATATTGAAAACACTGCATCATTAAATCACTATCCATCTCTCTTCCTCCTTAAAAAAAGGCATAAAAAAAGACGCTCACGCGCCCCGTTTTATGCCTGATTATTTTTACTATAAATCTGAATTACGTTTATACTTACAATAAGATCAGCAACAACCAACGCTAAAAATATGAGTGAAATGCTTACCATCCGCAGTATTAAACAAATCACACACCTTAGTATCCTCTAGTTGGATATGTGCTAAATATTTATTACTTGTATTATTAGTTATTTTCTGCTGAAAATAAATTATAGATGAATTTGTTATTTGATAGGCATAAACTGTAACGAAAACCGCCGCCTGTAAACATGCTTAAAATCGACCCTACATCGTATTTTTTGCCTACCTCTATACATACACCTAAGTTTTCAATAACATAATACTGATAAGGCTGACTAATACTAGGACTAATATATTCAACAGTAAATCCTGTATTGTTAGCATTAGTAGTTACTCTTAGACTACCGTATAACCACCGCTCACTCTGATAGGATGTATTAGGTTTGGCATCCACTACCCCATAATATGATCCTAGTATTAAAGAACCCCCGATAATATAATTACCGCCGTCTGTAAGGTTGATAGAGTTTACACTTTCATATTGACCCGTTGAGGGATTTTGTTTTTGATAAGTAATACTATACCCGGGATTTAATGTTAATGGTGTCACATTGGATTGCCCCTGATCCCCTTTATCACCTTTAACTAAACCAAGATTTAAAATATTATTACCATTTTCACCTGGTATAATTTCAGCTTTTGCTTGTTGATCTGGGTCGAGTGTGGTGATGGTTCCGATAGAAAGTGTTGGGTTGATCCCATCTGCACCCTTTTGCCCTTTAGGTATGGTGATATTGAGGTGTGCATTATTTTCATCACCTACATTTGTAACAATAGCATCTGTTTCAGGCTCACCAGTTGTGATGGTGCCGATGGTAATTGTTGCGGCTTGTCCTTGCTCTCCTTTATCACCTTTTGGGATGGTGAAGTTTAAGATGACATCGCTTGATGTTCCGACATTTTCGACGATGACTTTTGTGCCTGGTTCGC
>NZ_CAMXCK010000005.1:0-123616 GCF_947179105.1 Commensalibacter communis | reverse complement strand
TTCCACCGCTGTTGACATTTCTTAAGACAAGAACTTGATCATCTGATAAAATCAGATTCGTTTTTTTTACAACTTCAACTGCGTCTGAAGAGGGAAAATCTCTACCATTTTCTTCACAGAATTCAAGATTGCTGACCATACAGCAATCTTTTTTATTTTTTTTTTCTAACATCATTTATACCATAATATATGATTTTTTTTTACTAATAAGATAATATCCACCAATCACTAATGCGTTGAATGGCGGTCTATAATTCGGAGCTTGATCTGAGGTATCTAAGGCAATGACTTTACAAGGGTTATGACTTTCACCTATTAGACAACCATAAGTCGGCAATATGATATCTTGGAAAAGCTCGTTACCTTTGTTTGTGTGCACAATAAAGGTTAGATAAAATGAATAGTTCTCTTTTCCGTCAGAAATCAAAGCAGTTAAATATTGTGCTCGAAAAAAAGAAGCGTTAACTTTTAATTCTGTTCGATTACATAAAACCTTTCCTTTAACGATTACTTCTCCATCACTAAATTGGTTGGAGAAATCAACCGAGTAATCTAGATGAGAAGCAATATGTTTTGCTGAAAAAGTTGAAATTCCTTTTTTATTTTTAATTCGTTTAGGGACTGTATAGATACGAAGCGGATTTAAATTAAAGCTGGATAAAAGTTCCATAATGACCAATAACCTTTTACTTATAGACAAGCTTGAACATAACAAGAAACCAATCCAATATCTTTGGTTACCTTATCTTCTTTTGCTCTTCCAATAATCACGTCCTCTTTGCTTTTACTGACAACACCATATCCATCCTGACCAACAGTAATCTTGTCACCACATTTGACAACACCTTTAACTTTCACAGGAATTTTACCATTTAATGCAATTAATACAGCGTTTGATTGGTCTTTTGCGTCACCATTCATTACGTACCCTGGTCTTGTGGAAACTACACCAAAAAAATCATCAGCTTGTTTTGAAGACCGACACACAGTTACCTCAACATCAAAACCATGACACATTAACGTACCTGGTTCATAGTCTGGACGGTCAGCTTGATAATATTCAGCTAAGTCAGCATTTGGACCATTTACAAATGCCCCAGCAGGAGCATAAACATTATAATCATCATGGTTTAATCTCAAAACTGTTGTATGTTTATTTTGAGCACTATCATGTAATTGTATTGCGTAATCTATAATATCTTCATTTCTAATACCATTCACTTCACGTGCTTCCAAACTTGTTTGCCATGTTACTTCTTTTGGGGTATATGTCATTTGTATAAGAGTATCCTCAATTGACAATACATTTTGTATATGTATCCATCCCCCGTTAAAATAGATATTATTCGCAGAAAAGAAAGTGCTCGTTATATTGCTATTATCAGTTTCATATTTTAAGGTAATCACGCTATCTTTTCGAACGTCTTTTGTGGTACCATTATCAGAAGATGGAAAACCAAAAAACATATATTGATCTCCATAAAAATCTATGCTTCTATTATTCTGGGTAATGTAACCTGACGCATTACAAAAACGATACTCAGCCGCTTTCATTGTACTGGCTTGAAATGGTATACCGCATGTCCCTTTAGGAGCAAAAGTGCTATTCACATACGATAGATCCGCTTTGGCTGGCAATTTATTGTTATATATATCTGAAATATTATTCTCAACAGCCTCTACTCTGGATAAATCCGCTTTGGCTGGCAGTTTATTGTTATATATATCTGAAATATTGTCTTCAATTTGGCCCAATTGCGTGTCATGATCGTTTAATCTTCCCTCAGCATTATTTAAACGAGTATCGTGATCATTTAACCTATCCTCAGCATTGTTTAATCGATTATCAACTTGAGCCAGATGATTATCGTGATCATTCAGTCTATCATCAATAACCACTATATGATCTTCGACGGCTTTTAATCGTCTTTCTAAATCTTTGAAATCTGTTTTAATCCAATTGTTTTGAGGACTTTCAGTATTATCGGGATCATTTTGGTTGTTGTCGCCTATCGAAAACCATAATGTTTGCACCTCATTATTACTTTGTAAAATTGCACCAAAAGGATATCCATTTATTTTCTGACAAAATTCGTAATTATAAGTTGCTGTTCCACCTGCTTGGATCCATTGCAAACTCTTTGTTATACGATATAAAATTCCATTATGATCCTGCCCCCATGGTGGTTGCCCGCCTCTCATTGCAGATAGCATTGTAATTTCTGGAAACCCTTGTTCCATACTTGCTCTGGCTACATGAGCCTTTTCTGCTTCGACTGCCAGCTCTGGAACGTTAAATTTTCTTTGTGTTCCTTCTGCCCATGTGGTCGTAAATAATTGTGGTTTGTCTGTTGATGTTGTCATCTTACTCTCTTTAACTTCTTTTTACTTGAATATCTATTTCGTAAAATTCCACACCTGATGGTCTGGACAATAATCCTGTATTGTAAATTAATGCGACTTCTCTTTTGATGGGTAACCAATCTAAATAAATGGTCAGAGACATATCTAAATTATCTTTGACATAAATAGAACGCGTATATATGTAATCTTTACAGCTTGTTGCGACACAATATTGATTACGTTCCTGCTCACATTTTTGGCGACATTTTTTTTCAGATAACAGCGCCATTAATAAATAATTAAGATTAGAAACACTGAAATCACTGATATTTGCATATGCTTTGGCTAAAACCAATTTACGAAAATCAGTATCGTCAAAAGTATATTCTTCAATTAAATCAATACCATCACTGTTCAAACCTTGAAAATCACGAAACATACCAAAAGCAGTTTGATATTGCTCTGATTGCTTATCTAATGGCAGTAAAGGATTATACAAACTCTGGTCGTATCCAGTAATGTCATAATAAGGCCTGGCGATTAATAAGCTTTCCTCATTAAATCCCCAATAAACCCCTACAAAAGTGCGTACTGTTCGAGAAACGCCAACAATACGTCCCCATATATCCAACCCAAATCCCTGGGCTGTTTTGATATTCCAAACGATACGATAAAAATCATCAAAAAAAGGACAGGCTTTAATTTTCTTATCAATCGCATCTAACAAAGAAAGTAAGGTGGGTGAATTAGAATACTGAGCAATGATCGTTTTTTTATAATCTAAACATTCTGGGCCTTGATCTTGAATAACATAATTATTTACATTACAGGTAGAGCATTCTTTTTGATCACTATCTTCACCCATAAGACGCTCCATTTTGTTCTGGAAAAACTTCACTTACCTTTGAATCAAAAGTAACTTCGATATTACTCATATCTAAAATTGGCATTTCGTTAATAGCGACTTGGATCATATCCTCTGTTGGATTTTTATCTAAACCAACCTTTAGAGTAATAATTCTGGCCCAATCTCCCAATGATTGTACTGCACAGTAAAATTGAGATGCTAAAATTTGACTACCCATTCTTGGTTTCTTTGATCCATCTTTTCCTGTGAAAATATTATAAATCTTATTTTTAACTAACAGGGCTGGATCGCCTACGATTGGTTTTGGTTTAGACAATTTAACTGAAATATAAATAGATACTTCTTTTGCAAAATCAAAATTAATCAAATATGATGGCATTGCTTTTGAAGCATACAAAGCGACACCATTATTATCGAGCGTGTCATCCGTTACATAAACACCAATATTACCATTCAAAGCACATCCTGGCGTTTTTTTTCGCCAAATGGTTTTTGCAATTTCCATTTCAATATCTGATTGTACATCTGATGAAATCGGCTTAGAACGTGTTGTTTGCTGTTTTTTTTGATAAACACAAACATAAATACTATGAGGCTTCATAATAAGATTATCTGTAATCTTTTTTTCTTTCGCCTCATAGTTTTCTGTTACATACGCATCTTCGACTTCATCCATCATTAATAAATTCGCCATAATGCTATCCACACTATTTAACGAATTATGGGCAACTGATTGTCTGCGTCTTTGTTCAAATTGAGCTTGACTCTCGTTTTCTCCGCCTATGATTCCATCATATTCATTGGTGATGCTTTCCCACCCTTCAATGACTTGATATCTTTCTGTTAATGTCCATGCTGGGCATGAGATTTTACCTTTTTCAGTACATTCAAAATTAACGTAAACACAGCTTTCAAGTGATTTTATCGGTTGGTTATTTTCATCAAGTTTATAATTATGATTTGCATCATATACATAAACCTCTTGGTTAATCATAACGGCATTTTCATCTAATGATTGATAAATATTTCCTTGTATATCTTTGACTTGAGTGCCCGCAGGAATAATTGTGCCTTCTTTTCCACTACATTTAGCAAGAACAGTCGTATAAGTTGCTTGTCTGCGCTCAATAAAATAAATACGCCCAATCGCATCTTGCATACGCCCAATCGCATAGTTTGGATCAACTTGATTCACATAATGAGCCATTAACCGGTTGCGATCTGATATAATCGCAGCGATAGAAGTTACCAATTGCCCTTGTGGTGTGGAAAGCAAAAATTCATTATTTGCATTATAAAATTTTAACTTATTATTAAACGCATTTTGGAAATCTTGAATAACACCGTTTAGAATTTCACTTTCTTCTGGCAGAGTAATACCATCATTTTTTAACTCTAAATTAGGCACGTTTGTTTGGTTAATAGACGACATTAATCGTTTCCCCGCTTGTGCTAGTAATAAAAATATTTCCATGTAAAACGCGCTGATTATCGACGTACATATCAATATCGCTGTGCATTACTTGGTCGACCCTATTGACACGAGCCAATAAAAGGTTACGAATTAATCCTAAATTACTGTTCACACCCAATATTTGAGCAAAATAAGGCGTTCCTTGAGATTGATCATACCAACCTTCTCCCTCAAACAGTTTAATTTCGTTTGCAACCTGTTGTGCAATGGAATAAGGCTCTACACAAACAGCAATATTACCATTCACATCAGCCATCAAATCCCAATCTTCTGTTAATAATAAATCCATCTTTTTTACCCAATAAAAAAGCCACCTCAATGGGTGGCTTGCAATTCTCAATATTTTTAAAGTTTTATTGATATTTTTTTAATTTTTGATCAGTCCGCCAATTACTTAAGGCATAAACAGCCCAAATTGCCGCCGGAATCCAACCAATTAATGTAATTTGTAATAATAAACAAAATAATCCTTGAAACGGTTTTCCAATTGTGAAGAATACAGTAAAAGGCAATAAAAGAGCCAATAGTAATCGCATTATCTTTTCCTTAAAAAACGATATTATTTCATTCTTATATGGTATTGGTTATTATAAAAATCAAGTAATATATTACTATAAACGCCCATTATTTTTGAGGAGGCGTTGTCTTTTTTCCGCCATCATATAGATGAGTATGGCCTAAAAAAGAAATACCACTAATTGTTGCATCTTTATCAATAGTAACATTGCCTTTTACTTTGATGTTATCTGCCTGGATTTCCACAGTATCACCAGTTATTTTGATAAAAGTTTTTGGCTCTTCATATAATAAAGATGCAATATACATCCCATCAGACATAGAATGCTTTCGTAAACTGGCTGGCTTTGCTTTTCCCTTACTTTGCACAACATCAGAAATATCGCGTGACGCAAATACAACCAACCCTCTATCACCTGCTTTTGGTTCAACAATCAAACCATAATCTCCACCTTGTAATCGTGCATAAGGAATACCAATGATCGGAGAATGCTCGACGGCTTTGCCTTGATTATCCAACATGTCAACCATTGGCATTGCGTCTAGGGTATGATTTTCATAAACTTGAAGAACAGTAACAGGCATTGCTGTGGAGACACTACTTAAGGCATTATCAATAATACCAACCAATGTATTTAGGCTGCTATTCCCTTTATTTGGATTCATCATTTCTTTTTTTTGCCTTCATTATCTTCTTTTTCAAAGTTTTTTGCTAATCCAATTGTTGTTAACCAAGGACCATTTGGGGTAAAACAGGAAAGCTCATGTTGCATAGAAATCATATATTTCCATAAACCATTCACAGGCTTATAATGTGATTCAACCAAGATTTCCTCACCAAAAGTAATAGCCCCTGTAAAAATAGAACGAACCGTAATCCCCCCATTCGCATAAGCAGGATAACCCACCATTCCTGTTTTATATGAAAACAATCTCGGAGAGCCTTTTTTTATTTGTTGTTGACCAGAACCAGATTGATTCATAGCATCATTCAAAGACATATTCATCGGCCAAATATAAACCGTACCATTCTGAACGCTAAAACGAACATTCGCATCATTGGCACATTTACGGATTTGCTCTATTAAGTCACCATTATAATTTGCATTATTAAGCTTTACATTCACACCAGCATTTTTAAATTGTAAATATAATGGATCATTTGGCGTTAACGAAGATTTGCGATTGTAATTATCAATAATTGACTTCATAATTCCCGCTGCATCACCTTTACCTCTAAAAGACAAGGACTTTGCAGGAACTAAATTCAATCCACCCAATGCCATTGCTCGCACATGAAATGCAACATCTGGAGCAGAACCATAATCAGTATAAGCAACACTGATGCCACCTTCAAAAATTCTGGTATAAACAGGATGTTCAGGATCACTATCAAAGGTACTTGCATAAATAACAATGACATTCCCAAGGCTTTCCGTTTCTTTTTGATATTGCCCCAAAGTTGTCAAAGCATTCGCTAATTCTGTATGAATATTATAAATCGTACAATCACACTCGGGTAAACTGGTTCCACCACTATAATTAATAGATACATTGGCTCTCAAATTCTCAACGATTGCTTTTTTTTCCTTAGTCGCAAAGAAAGTTTTCTTACCATTTTTATCGTAACCACCAATAAATTCGAATTTTAAATATCGTTTAGTAAAAACAGAATAAGATTTTGAGGATTGATTATTTGTTATATCAACCATTACATCCCTACCCCGTCATCGTCATCTTCATCCAAAGCATATAAAAGATAGCGTGTGCCAAAACCTGTATAAACTGGATGGGTAAATCCTTCTTGATCGACAAACATTATATCACCAGGAAAATTCAAATAAGCAGACCTTATCAAACGGACACGATCCAAGCATAATATCCCTGTCAGTACAGGATCAACCCCATCATACACATCCATAAAAACGCCTGCATTTCCCTTATCCATCAGACGAAAACTGTACATAACTCCACCAAAACTAGATGAAAATTCCTGGGCTTCTATTGCATTCAAAGATATTATTTTCATGAGTATTCTTCTTTTACATTACTGGGTTTTTCTTGCGGCTTGTTGCTGACTGCCCAAAGGGGAAGTCGTCTCCAATTGCCCTTGATTTCTACTATCTGCAAAGAATGGCACTGTATTTTCTAAACCTGCCATATTGGTACTGACTAATATCTCTTGGAAAGTAATTTGATATTGCACTAATTGTGTTCCTTGACTTGAACTGCGATTAACAGAATAGCCAGTAATTTTGATATTTTGCATGACGCGCTCTGCGGTATGCAATTCAAATAATACGATTTCTTTTTGCGCTTTTTCCAATGCAGTTTCAAACAATTTACGTTGTTTTTCAGTTCCAGTGGAAACGTAAGTCACCTGACCTTGGCGAGGTTGCTCGACCAAATTATAAGGAATGGTTTTTCCTTGCTCTACTGGCGCTGTAGTCATATTGAAATTTTTATTGTAATTCAGTGCGGTCACACCGCTTTCTGTTAAAAGATCGGACGTTAGAAATTTAAAAGACTTTATAAAACTGTTTTTATCATCTTCTTTGACCATCATTTCATAAAAAGCATTCCCTTTGGCATCGAAAATACCAAACCGAGAATTTGAATTAATCAACTGGTTCAGTGCCTTCCACCCTGCACTTTGCGCATAAGATGCCATCACATCCCCCACCCCTATTTTTGCCATTTGGCCCTCCATAAAAAAAGCACCCAAAAGGTGCCTGTTTGTTCAATATGTTAAAAAAAATAAATTACTACAAATTTTTTAACTGTTTTATTTCATACAAAATAAATTTACGAATAAATGCGATTACCAAAATCTGAAGGTCATTTTAAAGGTCATTTAAAGCCATAATACTTATTATCTTTCATTATCATTTTTTTCTAACTCTTTTTTAGACTGTTTAATTTGTTCAACTTTCCTTTTTCAAAATTAACTTCACAGCGATCAGTTTCACAGTCTTTTTTACAAAACAATATGATAACCAAAATTATTTCATCTTCTTGCGTTTTATGATATTCCTAACCAAGTTAACCCTATTTTGAAAAAAGGAACTCTTTTGATGAAAAAAACATTGTTCGTCTTAACCGCCCTTGCTCTGCCAATGGTTGCACAGGCTGAAACACTTCCAAGCACAGTGCCAGAAGCAACAGTCAAAGCAGCCATTCATGATTTTGTCGATCCTTGGTGTCAAACAGGGTTCAAAGGCATGGTCGAAAACGTCCAAAAATGTTTCAAGGAAACATCTGAAAACAGTCCAAATATCGATAAATGCGTTATCGGACATTATATGCTTTCTTTCACAACGAAAGATTTGAAAAATTACAGTCAAAAAAATGAACAAGAGGATCCAACAAAGAATATTCCTTTTGTTGGACCCCAAGCCACGCACGATCGTGGGGTTCATTACACTAATATAGCGCGCTATAAAAATATAGATGTAAGTAATTATTTTATACCAGCAGTTGATAGCACTTACGAAAAACTTATAGAAAATAGAAAGAAATGCTCTAAGGATTAAGCTAATCTTGGATTTGCATATTGTTGTGATTCAGGGAAAGTTACCCCATAGGCTTGGACAAGCATTCTGTTATTCAATGCTTGCCTGATTTCCTGTGCCATAACTTTTGGATCAGTCGCCATTGATGTCACATTAATCACCGTATCAAACTTTTGATTATTATTCGTCATTATGATGGACTGCATCTGTTTCGCCATCGCCACCTCATGTGGATTAGCCATCGCATAAGGCTTCCCTTTAAAATCATTCCCAACAGGAACAGCAATCGGTTTTATTTGACTTTCGTTCTTCTTTTGCTCTGCCAATTCTTTTTTAGACTGTTTAATTTGTTCAACTTTCCTTTTTCAAAATTAACTTCACAGCGATCAGTTTCACAGTCTTTTTTTACAAAACAATATGATAACCAAAATTATTTCATCTTCTGCGTTTATATGATATTCCTAACCAAGTTAACCCTCTTTCAAAAAAGGAACTCTTTGATGAAAAAAACATTGTTCGTCTTAACCGCCCTTGCCATGCCAATGGTTGCACAGGCAGAAGTGCCTTTGGCTCCTGAAAAAATGCCAGAAGCAACCATCCAAGCAGCCATTAGAGATTTCGCAGATCCTTGGTGTAAAACTGGTTTCCAAGGATTGGTTGATAATGTAAAAAAATGTTTCAAAGAAACATCAGAAAACAGTCCTGATATCGATAAATGTGTTATCGGGCATTATACGCTTTATTACACAACCAGATATTTACAAGAATATAGCCACGAACGCGGACTAGAAGACCCAACACAAAATATTTCCTTTGTTGGACGTCAAATGACGCATGATCGTGGTGTTCATTATATCAATCTTCCTCGTTATAAAAATGTAAAAGCCTCTGACTATATTGGAGACCCAGCTATCATTAACTTTAAAAAAATACGTGCTGACTTGAAAGAATGCCCTGCGAATTAAGCCAATCTTGGGTTTGTATGTTGTTGTGATTCAGGTGTGGTAACCCCATAGGCTTTGGCAAGCATTCTGTTATTCAGGGCTTGCCTGATTTCTTGTGCCATAATTTTTGGATCGGTCGCCATTGAATTTACATTAATCACTGTACTAAATTTTTGGTTATTATTGGTATTCAATGTTGTTGATGCCAATTGTGTTTGTTTTGCCATTGCCATTTCATGTGGATTAGCCATTATATTCCCAATATTTTTAGGACTATTTAAAGAAGATGTTGGTATTGATTCTTTGACAGGCAAATCATTTATCTGTTTATTTTGCAAATATTTCCTCGACTGCTCCACTTTTTTCTGAAATTCTTCTTTGGCTTTTTGTTTCTTTTTCTCATTTTCTTGCTGTTGCGCGGTTTTTTTATCCTCTGTACTCGTTTCCTGTGAAGCCTCTTGATACGCATCATGAACATCCTTTGCAAATAAAGCACCATCAACAAGCAACATACCAGGGCCAGTTTCTGCGGACGCAGCAGAAGCAAGCAATTTTTGTGGCAACCGTTTTAATGTAATTTTGGCGAGGCTTTTTGCCATTATCTTTGTAAACCGCCACTTTCTGCCAAGCCAACTCCCTTTGGATGCTGTTTTTTCAACCACATTACCGGCATCTTTTTTTGCGATCTCTGAAGCTTTTTGCTGAATATTATCTTCAGCCTGCTTTAGGTTTTGTAAATTGTTTCTTCCTTTATTCGGGGTATTATCACCAGAGGCAGGTTTTTTATCACCACCTTTGCCAGAAGATTTATCGCCAGAACTCGGTTTATCATCTCCACCCTTGCCAGAGGATTTATCGCCAGAACTTGGTTTATCATCACCACCCTTGCCAGAGGATTTATCACCAGAACTCGGTTTATCATCGCCACCCTTGCCAGAGGATTTATCACCAGAACTTGGTTTATCATCGCCACCCTTGCCAGAGGATTTATCACCAGAACTTGGTTTGCCATCACCACCTTTGCCAGACGATTTATCGCCAGAACTTGGTTTGCCATCACCACCTTTGCCAGAACCACCCTTGCCTTTGAGAAGTCCTCTTGCTCCCTTTAAGAGTAACTTGCCGTATTTAGCAACGCCAATCAGACCAACGATCCCCAATATTGTTTGAGCAAGCAAATCAAATTTGTCAATTAGATCATTGGTGACCGCGACAAGTACTTTAAATTTTGAAACAACCCCACCCAAATGATTGAGAAAAAAGCTCTTTACCGCATTATTAAAATCTGAATATAGCTTTCCTTCAGCTGTGGCTCTATAATTATTACCTCTGTTCTCATTATCAGTTTTTGAATTATTATCAGACTGGTCTGAAAGTGCATCTTTATACTTCTTCTCAGTATCTGAATTTACTTGCTCTTCTTTTTTGTAATCTTGATATCCATATATATACTTACCACTCTTTTTATCCTTATGGCCATGTTCTGCATCGGTCAGCATTTTAATAATGCCAGGGACATCTTCACCTATAATTCTGGCTAGGGCTTGAATTTTCTCATTATCTTTGGGATCAATGTTGCCTTTTTCGTCCTTTTTAGCATCACGTATCATTGTCTGGAAAGCACCACGAATTGCTTCCATACGTTGCTCTGGTGTTAAGCCTTCTTTCAGAACCTGACCATTACTTACCTTATCAAGTTGTTCAAGCTCTTTATGATGCCTTATTCTTGATGGATCATTCAGTGCAATTCCCTGATTAATATCCGACATTCTTTTATAAAATGCCAAACTTTCTGGTTTATTAGCACCATAACGATTTCCGACATTAATTGCTTGCTGAACATCTTTGTAATCAGAGTTCGTCATGTCCGCAACATTTTGTATGCTAAACGACTCATCCGCAATTTTACCCATGTCCGCAACCGTTAACATACGATCTGCCAATACGGCAATCGCATCCCTAAAGCTGTCAAAGGATCCACTTAATTTATCAATATGCTTTTGAATCTCGCTCTCTTTAGATGAAAATAAATCATTTATTTTAGGTTTTTTTTCTTCTGGAGATTGCGAACCAATTTTACTTGTATTTGTTGCAGTCTGATTTGCAGCCGTTAATATATTTGCTAATGTCGTGCTGATTGTTCGCAAGGTATCTGAATCAGATCCTGAATTTACAGGAGCATCTTGGTCAGTCTTCTTTGTAGCAATAGATAGGTTATCACTTATTATCTTGGTTGCATTAATTTTATTGACAGCAGCCACCACAGACCTTTCTGTCTCTTCAATCTTCTTATTTATTTGTTGCAAAACAACATTAAAATTTTGGTTGTTATTCGAAAGGTCTGCCATTCTTTATATTCCGTGCTACTTCTTCACTGATAATGATCTCATTGTAATTGTTAATTAAAATAATTTCTAAAAAGTTGTACAGATCCTGCACCCCGTATATGGTTTTTAATTCATTCAAGGTCGCAAAACCTGCGCTTATCACTTGTCCTATGGATTGGGGGACGTTGGTGTAGTATCTGATTCCTGATCTGTCTTGAAGCGGTCCATTTTGCTGATAAATAGGTCTAAGTACCGCTGTGCGCCGTTGGTAAAAAAATCAGTATGTAATTTAAATGCCTCCCGTTTTAATGCAAAAATCGTAGAAGCTTCTTCGATGTAATGATTGGGGTTATTTAATACCGAGTCAGACATTTCTGTTTGACCAGGATTTAAATAGATTGAACAACATTGCAAAAGAGGTTCGCTGACCACTTTTAATTCATCATAAGGAAGCTGAAAAAACATCGATGCTAAGTAAATCGCTAATGTTTCCGTTGCTTGATTTAATAGTGCGCGCCCTTCTTCGTTCTCTATTGCCACTTCTTCAAATGTTTTCATTTCGCTGGCTTCTTGCACATATGTGTATATGATTGGCAGCAATAATGATAAATCCTCTGATGTCGCATTACGTAAAATCGCATTAATCGTGCGTTCGGCCCATGCTTCGGTATCAAAAGCGGACATTTCAGTGATTTTAAAAAGCTTGCCTTGGTCTCTGCCTTTTTCTTCAATCTTCAGATCAATTGAGCGACGTGCCATCTATATTTCTCCAATAAAAAAGGCACCCTTACAGATGCCTTTATATGCTTATTTAAACTTTAACATTATCAATTATGGTGGTCGTTATAAAAGACTTGCAGTCTATTAAACTTCCAATGTTTCATCCACAGATTCAAAACGGAATTTACACGCAATTGGTTGTAAGATTTTTGCATGTGTTGGAATTGATTGCCATTCCAACCAATACCCATTATTCAACGCAAATGTTTTTCCCTGTGAAGGAACAATCATAGTACCATTAAACTTCATGGTTTCACGTTGAACTTGCATAACTTTTGCCAATGCTTGCAACGTTGCCAATGAATCAGAGGCCGCAATAAAGGTAATGGTTAATTCAACTGTATTCGCCGTTGCTAAATATCCACCGTATAAATTGCCTTCCATTGATGTAGCCGTTTCAACCATTGTTTGATGGGAAAAGCTGAATGGATTGTCAGAGGTCATACCCTCTAAACTAAGTGGAACACCAACCAACGGGGAAACAAATCCTGTTGCTGTTGATCCAAGACCCACAGCATCTGCTGCGGTATTATTCATCCAAGGGTTTGACGCAATCAACGTTAATTTCGTATTAATTGCGGTAATTGTTCTATTTGCTGCCATGTTACTGAATCTCGATACTATTCATGTTGATTTGTTGAACGGATTGACCATCTGTGTACCAGAAATCAATAGGAGGCGATCCACGAGCCACTCGTGTTTGTGGACTTACTCTTGCCATATCGACCTTAAGGAAATACCCAACGGTTGTGATGTTGTTAATTTGAGACTGATTTAAGCCTGCTTGTTTCAATTGTTGGATTTGCTCATCTGCCAAGCTGATCCCAGAACGAATAGCACCAAAATTTGCAAATTGATCAATTGCTGGTTTAATCGCAGTGGTTAAGATCCCCTTACCATCGGTATTATAAGGAATTTGCCCTCTGGCTAACAAAGTCATCACAAAATAATATTGCAATTGACGGCGCATCCAAACTTGGCAAAACCAGCTGTCTAGCCATACATATTGTCCTGAAATACGCCCTTCATACATAAAGGTAAAGTTGCTAGTTGCAGAAGCCCAAGAACCATAGAAATTATATCCTTTAGCTTTTAATACCAAAGCATCATTTTCATTTTGAACATTTGCTTTTAATAAGGAATTTCTACGGAATGCTGCGGTAAATCGTCCGTCTGTCTTGGTTAAATCCCAAGCGGCAGGATATCCTGCAATAAATGCACAAAGTGTCGGGTTACGGTAAGTGCAAGCAACCCCTTCGTAATCTCTTTGTGTTACAACCTCTGCAAAAGATAATTCTTCTTCTTTTACATTTGCAGAACCCATAATGGTAGAGGCGTTGGTTGCTTTTCCATCAAGATTTGCATCATTCAATAAAACACAAACGTCATCTTTCATTGAATTTGCCCATTTTGCAAATTCCAATTTTTCTGCACGATCTGCCTCGATTAACTTGTTCAGATCAGTAACTGATAACTTATCCAGATCCTTTTGGTCTGAAAGATCCCAAGCCAAAAATACTGAGCAAAAAGATAAATTAGTTTGACGCAATGTATTTAATAAATCAGATACATTTGTATTGGGTTGTATTACAGATTTTCTTGCACCTGTTTCACCTGTTAAAAACAACTTTGTAGCTAAAATACCAGAAGCAGTAATGTCTGATCCACCATTTTCAATGGTAATAATCATTGCGTCATTTGCATAAGAAATAGTAGCAGGCTGCTTCTTTGTAGCATCATCAATGGGAATAGCTGCGCTTATTTTTTTTGCTGCATCACTTAAACTTTTAGAGCGACTTAAATCAACCTGAGCCAAATCAAATGTTTTTTTATCAATCGTAATAGATAAATCTCCTGAAAAATCACGTACATCTGATAGACTGGTTAATGTTCCACCAATTAAGCTAATAGAGGGATTGGTTAAATAATAAGGAGCCATGTATAATTGTGCTGCAACACGATCTGAATTCGTAAAACCAGCAAAATATACTGTCGCCAGATTATATTCATTGGAATCATAACCAAACTTACTTCCAATCTGGTCTGCACTTGTAAAAGTAGTTGTTTGACCAGCTGGCAACCCTACTGATTTTGTCAACATTAACCCAAACAGGTTATTTCCATTATTCCCAACGTCTAAGACGCCAGGATTAATTTTTACAATATTATTTAAAGGTATAGACATAAAATTCTTAATCCTTACTTTATTTTGGATTGTTATTTAAATAAAAAAGGACATATAAAATATGTCCCTTGTTTTATATCGAGTATCAAACCCGAAATCTTTTAATGGTTATTTAATAAAAAAGGCGCCACTTTAAAGGCACCTTTGCTACAATAATCAACTATATTAAAAGATGATTAAAAATCAGATAATGCAACGCGCTTCCATTTATTAGTTGCTACACAAACATAATGATAATTTGTATCATCTTTAAATTCACCCATAGTACACGGTGCAGAAGAAGAAGTCGGCGTTAACAATGTCCCAATAAACTTAGTGGAAGTAATATGATCATTCGCTTCTAACGTTTTTGTAGCTATATACTGAAACATATTAATTCCATTAAACATAGAATTACCCTGTACTATAAATGTTTTATTAACAGTAACACTATCACTTGAAATATTCGGAACAGATAGTTTCTCTGTTAAGATAGCTGATTTACCATAATATCCATTTACACCACGAATGCTTGCTCCACCACTAATCTGAGTGCCAAGATTCATATCTCCATTTGGATCAGTAAAAAGATAAGCCGCATAAACATGCTTATTGTTTTGAAAAAATAATTTATAATTAGGTGATATTGACAAGCCGTTTTGAAAAATAGCTTCAGATTGCACAGTCACTTTTTTGGCAAAACTTACAGACCCATCTCCCTCTTGGCATAATCCTTGATTAGAATCATACCCTAACAAACAAATCCCACCATAATGGGCAGCCTTATAGTTGAAGGCAATAGATCCCATACGCGTTCCACCATACAAACCTTTTTTTCGATCTCTTTGACTATCAACGTCCATCACTAAGCGTACACCATAATCACGCCAATCATTTGTAGCAACCATATCTCTAGTAACAACACTACTCATATGAATTATATTATTGCTAGGTAATGCACTCGCAAACGAACTCATAATATGATTAGATCCAACAACCGCTGAACTAATATTACCATTCACATCAACTGATAATGGTGCGCCATTACCACCTATAAACGTACTGTAACCAGAAAATTCTAATGCCTCACCAACAGTTTGCGCGACATATGCTCTTGGCAATCCATCTGGACCATTAACAAGATAGGCATAACTATCCTCTGTTACAGCTTTTGGATGACAATTAGGACGACATTCAAATGAAGTAGTCCAACCATGGAATACTAAACTTTTTGGTTTTGTCCAATCATGTGCTCGAAAATCAAATTCTTCTCTTTCAAATTTATTAGCTACTGCTGTTGCTTGATCGCCCAACACTCTTTTACCACTTGCATCCATATATTCATTTTCAGCAAAGACTTTATCAGATACACCTGCAAAAATCATTGGCACTTTATACTCAGAAAGTTGACTATCTAAATAACGAATATTAGGAACTTGACCACCTGAAGCATTACCTCCATCTAGAACTGCCCAATCATAAACATAAATATGATTTGCATCCCAAGATTTAATAAACCCCCAATATCTTTCAGGATCTATAAATTGATTGTTACTCGCTATAGTAGGATCAATCACATTTGTTGCAAGATACATCCCAACATGCAATTGTGACATTTCCTTATTTGTCATAGGAGAAGATAAGTTCACTACACCTGGACCAAAGGAGGCTGCTTGCGCAGCGACCCTGGCTGATGAATTTTCATCAAAATGATAAAAACCAACGGTCGCCATATCACCATACGTCACAGCGTTTGCACCCCCACGATAATCTATCCCAGAGATTGCTGCTTGTCCACTTCCACCATTCATCCCTCCAGTGGAAGAAAAAACACATAAAGTACAACCAGCATTGTAGTTGCCATATGGTCTTCCATAAACAGAAAGAGCCATCGGTACAATCTGTTCAAACTGTACCATTTCTTTTCCTAATGTAAATCCTGATGTTGCATCAGGAACCAATTTAACCAATGGTCGATTAATAATAAACCCATCACTCGATTGATATTGGTTTACAACTTTTACTTGTGATGCAACAATATCACTAGGATTATCTATAGTTGCTCTGCTATTTAATTGAACAACGCCATCACCAGTATTTATTTGGTATTTAGTAATATTATCCTTTGCATGCCCATATGCTATAGATAATAAAAAACCAAAACAAGCCATCGTTAAGCTTGTATTGATTTTCAACATTCCTTTCAAATCCATTTATTTTTAACCTATGAATATATTTTTATTTGTTTAAATATCTTTAATATTTTAAAGGGGATGCAATAAAAAAAGTAATATATCTACGATATATTACTTGTCCTATTTTTGATCTTATAAAATTATTAGTTGAACTCGTTTAAGAGCTGTTTTTCTATATTTCAAGAGTTCTTTAAAAACTAATCTTTATTATCGACAGTCACATTCAACGCTTTTTGAACCTTAATATAATACACAAAAGCAGCACTGACGATCGCTAAAGAAGGCGTCAATGTAAACAAAGAAGCAAAAAGGGTTAATCTCGTTTGGTCGGCTGGATTATTCACATTTGGATTCATAAATAGATACCAATAGGCACTGCCCCAACCGATAACACATATAATAACCAATGTTATCAATGATGGTATTTTACTGACTTTGAAGGCTTTCAACTGTGACGATTTAAATGGAAAAGTCAATAATGCGATGACGGCACCAATAGCGATAATAAAGCCCAAACCACCGATGATTCCGGCTTTGAAAATTACAACTGAATCCATAAGAGATCCTTTACTTTATATCAACTTCGTTAGAATGATTGTAATAGGATTCTAAGTTAAGCACAATAAACTTTTATCAGTATCAAAAACAGCTTTTCACAAAGGATTTCATGGCTGTGTGTTATCTTTATTGCACACCAAACGCTTTTTTAAAATCATCAAACTCACCTCTTAATGATGCTTTGCGATCTTCAATTTTACCTTGTTTTTCGCTATCATCACCAAACCCTCTGATAACGATTGAATCAATACAATTTTTTCTAAAAGGGCTTACCGAAATTGCAAATATCCCCCAGTCAACAGGTGCCTCATAATAAAATGGAGCACCATCATGTAACGTATCTGGAGGTAAGAAGATCATATGAAAAGGATTTTTAATTGTATTAATTGCAACGCAAGAATCTTTGATTATACGAATATCCAATATCCCCACCACATCAGGTTTTGTTAATATATTTCTTATTTCGACCATTAACATTGTACCATCTTTCGTCTGGTATGGTCCACCTTTATAAAAAATGATATAGGGTGTAGTAGAACGCTCAAGCGTATTATTGAAAAGTTTTTGTAAGCTTTCTATTGGTATTTTAGAACTTTTAGGAATAAGCTTTAATAATTTTACAAGATCAACATCTATCTGTATTGTCTTTTTCAAAATAGGATAATACTGATTTGTTGTTGCTTGCAGCTCGATTGGATAAAATGGTAGTGCGATTATGAATAAATAAATAAATAAATAAATAAATAAATAAATAGGATTTATTTAATCTTATTTTGTAAAGCTTATTTTTTACAATCACTAGTATCCGCATGATAATATTCAGCATAAGAAATACCCATATTCGTAGTTTCATAACACTTGTAAACATGCCCAATCGTTTTAAGAGCTTGTTGTATATTACCTGTTTTTAGCATCTTATCGTAAGCTTGACTATACAAAACCGCAGTCTTTTTACCAGCAGTAACGCCTATTTTATAACAACCCGTTTTATTAATTTTATTTATTATTTTAATATTATTAATTGTTGCATATGCTTCTCCATTAAAAACATCACGTCGGCTTTTTGTTGGATGAAAAATATGTCCTAGTTCATGTACTAAAGCTGTTACAATATCTTCAGCATTACCATAAAGATTTTTATTGATAAAAACTACACTATGTTCATTGTCAGTTATACTCCGATCACTATACAAAAATTGCCATCCTTTTGCTTTTACTTCCCTAAGCTGTTGTTGCATCGTAGGGGAAAAAGCTGCAATACGATCTACATCGCGACCTAGACCCGTTTCAACGGGGGTAATATTTAAAACCTCGGTATAAGCGGCACATTCTTCTGGAAATAACGGAAAACTATCTTTGGTAAATCTTGGTGGAATGGGTTTTAAAGTTTCTTCTTGTCCTGCCATGATAATACCGCCTTACTCTTTATTATCAACAGCATTTACCTGCATAGCAATCATTTTAGCGCTGTCTTGGCACATTCCAACTTCTGTATGATATTCAAAATGCGCATCAACAATATAACAATCAGCATATTGTTGATCATCATCCAAATAGGGCATATTTTTCATATCGTCACTGTATAATGGAAATAAAATATTGCTATATTGTGCAAATTGCTCACTCGCCCAACTGTCATTAAATCTTATTTCAAATGCTTTGGCCATTTTATGCGATTTGATCGTTGGATTGCCATAAAATTCAATTGAAACAATCACTTCACAAACTTGATGAATAATTTTGTGCTGATTAGTATATCTTGTTTGACTATACGAAAGCGTTCCTTCTCTTGAAGATTGTAATAAAATATAAGGCGTTTGAGGTGGAGATACCCTATTGCTTAATCCATTCACAATAGATAATTTTTCACCTTTAATCGGTATCGCTTTACGTATAAATTGAGCAATAAGATTATATAATTCTTCTTGATCAATCGTTTCTAATTCTGGAAAATCATCATCTTCTGTTCCATAGGCTACAACCTGACCGTTTATTTGTTTTTCATTTTTTCATCAATGACCCCTCATTCTTTATTTATCGAAGCATAAGCATAGCGCAGTTTATATTGATAATTGCGATCCCCTTTGGCATTATATTTCTTTGCTACACTTGAAAAATTAATCGCTTGCCATCCTGTGATGTATTTTTTGACTGTTGCTTTTTTATATTTTAATTGCATTCCAGTATGTAAATGGTGCTGATTTATTTCTGGATTTAATTGTTTAAGCACTCCAATAGTCGTGTGGTGAGACAACGCAATTTTATTCAAACTATCCCCTGCTTTGACAGTAATCATATGTTCAACATCATCATTAACGACCGTTTTATAACCAAATTTCGCATGGCGCATTAATAAATAAGTCACTCCAGCTTGAATATTTAACTGTGGGTTTTGTCGTATTTTATGTTTATTGTTCACGGTTAAATTAGGTTTATATTCAGGGGGAATAATCAACTCTGCTCCCTCACTTTGAATATGTAATTTTCCATTTTTTAACCGAGTTTTCTTGATATGTAATACCGCCTTTAACCCAGCATCACCATTATTCCCAATTTGCATAGGGCGTAAACGCCATGCAGAATTTTTATGCCCACTTTCTGTCCATATGATTGCTTTGACCAATCGCCAATCAAGATCATGATAATTGGACGTTGGATATTTCTTTTTAAGATAGTGATTAAATGTATCAACAATTTGACGAATATCAGCATCATACTGATTTCGCATTTCATTCGTTTGGGAAAAACGATCTGAACAATGAATATGACATGCAGCAGGCATGCCATCATAAGACATGTCCAGCCTCTTTTAGTTATAAAACGATAAAAGATTTATCAACAGCGCAATAAAAAAGGCCTTTATCGACTTGTTAACCAAGTTTAAAGACCTTGCTCTGAATAGATGGATTTATGAAATAAACACAGTAAAACCATTATAGAGTTAATATATCATCTTTATACAAAAGAAGCAAGCCTATGATTGGTAATTTTAAAAATTAATTCAGATTATTTAAAAAAACATAAACAGCAACCAACCTAAGAGGCTGGTTTTGTTTGCATCTGTAACTCTTTAGCACTGTCTTGGCACATTCCGACCTCGGGATGATATTCAAAATAGGCGGTTACCGTATAAAAATCAGCATATTGATCTTCCATATCCATAAAAGGCTGACTTTTGATATCATCGCAATATAACGGAAAAAATACCTGTCCATATTGTGCAAATTGTTCGGTTGCCCAGCTATCATTAAATCGTAAAGAGAACGCTTTGGCCATTTTTGATGCTCTAATCGCTTTATTTCCATAAAATTGTATTTGTATAATAACTTGCGAAATATTTTTAACAATTTTATGCGTATTTGTATAACGCGTTTCATTGGAAGATAGTTATTGTTCTTGTAAAATTTGTAAAATTATAAAAGGGGCTTCTGGTGATGCCACTCTGTTATTAAAACCATTAATAATGGTTAGCTCACTTCCCTTGATTGGAACAGCTTTATGAATAAAATTTGCAAGAATAATATATAAATAATCATGATCCACTGTTTCCAAATCTGGAAAAGAATCATCGGGTATTGCCTGTGCAAGCACTTGGCTGCCAGGTTCATTTTGATTTGACATAATTGTAAATTCCAAAAATTATAATAGTTTTATACGAATATTATTAATTAATAATCATTGTATATAGAAAATAAATAATCTGATAATTTCTTTAAAAGATATCCGATTCCAACAGATATAATCGGACCAATAATTTTCATAACACCATCACAGAAAATAAATGTTCCAAAAAACAAAATAACTGTAATGTTAAAAAATACAGTATCTAACGTACATAAGGCAAAACGCCGAAAAAAAGTAGCAACCTTTTTACATATTATTGAGAGCATCTTTATACAACTCTAACTGTTGGTCACAACCCATCTCTTGCACGCCTCGTTTCGCTGTTTTATATTTAACACTCATAAAATCTCTTAATGGTTTTTCAATTAAAAAATATAACATATCATAGTTTCGATTGTAAAGTTTTTGCCAAAGGACTGGATCCTTTATTTTTAACGTACGAGATACCATCGCTGCTTTCTCTATTATACCTTCGACCTATATAGCTGTAACAGCAATCGTTGTTTTCCACTTGGGAGATTTCTTCGTTTCATAAGTTTTTACGGTGACCATAACTTGACTGATAACAACCCCTGTAATCATATCTACAAGCATTTTTTTAACTGCCATTTTGTTGCAAATTTTATAGCACTATGTATTGTTTTGTTTATAAGCATATTAGTAAGATCTTGTAATATTTTCTCTTGAGCTGCCAAAGGTAATTTAGAATAGCCGAAAATAAATTCCAAACCATCCTCTAAAATAATGTCAATCATTTTTCTAATGGAATCATCTTTTCTTAAATTTGTTATAGCTTTTACAAAACGCCCCTGCTCCGACCAACTTCTTGACATATAGCTCAGCTCTCCAGTAGGAGGAGAAAATCCACCATAATCTCCCCATCCCGACATATCGGATATTCTATCCAAACCACCTACAAGATTTTCTAAAAAAGCCAAAGCACCAGCAGATACGCCTTAACTAACTTTATCCATTGGATCCATTATTTCCTCCTTAATGATATATTATTTATATTTTACGTAGTCGAATGCATATTATTTCCAACAGTCAAGAAGTTCACTTAAAAGTAATGCAATCATCCAACAATTCGGACTATGCAACAAGCACCATTTATATTCATGATACAGATACAAGTATAATGATTGACAGAGACAATCTTTTATTATGTGTGAAACATAAACACTTTTATCTTTTATTTGTGGAGGACGACACCACGAATTACTGTATGGATCCTTACCAACCGATGATCTTATTTGTTTATTTACTTGATATCCAAAAAAACAAGATCATAGATCAAGTCTCTTATCCAGATATGTTGGCTAGCACCGAACAGTTCCCTATTCATATAAAAGACACAACTATTGAATTTAAAACTCGCCGCAAAGATATCCCGAAAATTGCATTAACCGTGTATGAACAAGGTTACGATCGTTTTTCACTTTTATATAAACTCGGATTAAAGAAACAACGATTAAGAAAATATTTAGAACAGAGTTTTATTAAAAAATAAACCAACATGAAAACCATCAAAACATCTCAAATTATTATAAAAAAATTAATTTAAAGAACCATTGCATGAGGTCAGCTTATTCGTTATCGCTATGTTCAACAATTTCAGGATGAAGTTCAAAATAAGCGTCTACGGAACATCTATCTTCCAATTGATCTGTTATACCCAAGCAAAAAGGTTTCACCCGTAAGTTATTGCTATAAAGCGGAATAAACGCTTTGCTATATTGCGCAAATTGTTCAGTCGCCCAACCTTTATTAAATCTGGCCTGGAAAGCTTCAGCCAGCTCTATTGAGCTTATTTGTTCATTCCCGAAAAAGAGTATATTCATCATGACTTCTGATTGAATCAGCGAGATTTCCTGATGATCCACGATGTAAGTCTTTAATTCTGGTAAATCATAAATATCTTCGATACATAATAAGATAAAGGGGCGTTTAGGAATAGAAACTCTTATACTTGTCCTGTTCGCAATCGTTAGATCAACATCTTTGATTAAAATGACTTTCTGTATAAATTTTGCGACAAAATCATACATTTCACTATAATCTAATAGTTTTAACTCTGGCAAATCTCCGTTTTTAGGAGTTTTGACCTTGAGTTGTGATGAATTATTTTTTGTATTCATTTTTTTTTCTTATATAATTATTGGTTAAAACATAAAAAAACGACCTCCAATGGGTCGTTTAATTTTTTTATCTGTTTTGTTGAATAATAGAATTGATTTATTGCATGCCTTTGGGTAACAGGATACGGATTAAGTCTTTTTTGGGAACAGGAAAATGATTCATAGGAATCATCTTTTGTTGCAACTCTGGCTGATTTTTCCCAGATTTAAAAGTATACACTAGATATTTTTTATCTGTTTCATACCCAATATTTGGTATAATAACACCCCATTCATTATTTTTAAAATAAAGCCAATGTGGTAGTGCTTTTTCTGCAAAATATAACCGTTCATATTGATGCGTAATAGGATTTTGTCGGATAGCTATCCCTGAAAGATAAGGTGAGACCTGCCCCATTGCAAAAATCAAAGTCTCCTTAATACATTGAGCAAAATAGATTTCTCCGACAAAATCATCGCGAATAGAATTTGTAAAAGCTAAATTTATTTTTCTATTTATCTCAAAAAAAGGTTTATCACCATTTGAAAAATAATCTTTATTATCTGTAATATGCAACACTTTTAATGTAATTTGATTACCACTTGTCATTTTACAAGAAAGAACCGAATGATACTGCTGTCTTGAGTTAGCGAAAGAGTTGTTTTCAGTTAAATTCACAATAAATAAAAGAATGGTAATATAATAGAATAAACGTTTCATTTATTGATATTCTTTAGGTAGAGGAATATAAACTAAATCCTTTTTGGGAACAGGAAAACTATTCGTGCCTTTTATATGATCTTGTTTTCCTGATATATTTTTTCCAGATTTATAAAAATGAACTAAGTATTTTTTACCTACGTAATATCCATTTTCAATATTCGGTAGAATGACACCCCACTCATTATTTTTAAAATATAATGCCGTTGGTAAGCTTTTTTGTCCAAAATCTATACGTTCATATTTATGTGTAATAGGATTTTGTCGGATTGCTAGCCCTCTTGGATAAGGAGAGCCAAATCCCATAACAACAACTAATGTGTGTCGAATACACTGCTTAAGAATCAGACCAGTCCATTCGCCATAAGTAACATCTTTATCAAATGCTAATGATGTTTTTCCTTGTATTTCAAGATATGGTTTATCACCATTCGCCAAATATTCTTTTCCATCAATTTCAAGATATGGGTAATTACCAATAGGCTTCAAATCTTTTAATATTACTTTATCGCCATTAATCATTTTACAAGAAAGAACTGTATGATATCGTGATTTTAAGTGAGCAAATGCTGTATGTGTATTAAAAATAATAATACAAAAAAGAAGAGTAATAAAATAAATTGTCTTTTTCATTTATTCATATCAATTAAAGATTGTATTGAATTGGGATTATTTTTTAACTTTACCGCACATGCTTGAATTTTACTATAATAATCAAATTCTTCTGGACCTCGATATTTTTGATATCCAGCACTTATAGAACCTTTTAAATCTATACAATATTGTAAGTATTCGGTCCCATATTGAATATTTGTTGCTTCGTCAAATATCTGCGCTGAATCATGAAAAGCCTTTCCTTGTTTATGTACTTTCTTTAATTCTTTAGCATCCCATATTGGATGACCCAAATTTTTTTCATAACGATTTTGAAAAATTTGTTGAATAGGAAAAATTAATAATTGCATTAATCCTCTTGCGGAAGTTTTTGAATTAGTTGCATTTTTATTAAAACTTGATTCTTTATAAATTTGACAAATAACCATTTCTGTACTTTGTTTTGATTTGTTATTTACTTCTACTAGCTTTCTGATCTCTTGTAAACGTGCGAGTGTAAGCGTTGGAGGTATAACAGTTTTTGTTGCAGATTTACTTTGTTTTGCATGAGACTTTTGTGGCTTAGCAAAAGCTTTTGTTTGTTTTGCAAATGCTTTTTTCTGTTTCTGATGAGGTTTACTTGCATGTTTTTTATGTTGATGTGTGGGCATATTACTCTCCTAATCAACGATACCAACACCCATCACAATTTCTTTGGCACTATTGGCACAAACGCCAAACTCTGGATGATATTCAAAATAAGCAACTACTGAACATGAATCTTCATATTGATCTTCAGCGTTAATTACAAATTCTTTAATTTCAATATCCTCACTATACAGTGGAAAGAAAATATCGCTATATTCTGAAAATTGTTCAGTTGCCCAGGCATCATTAAACCGAATAGTAAAAGCTTTAGCCATTTCAAGAGCCGCAATATTTCCTCCACCTACAAAATTCATTCTGATTGTCATCTCAGTACGAGACCACGTAATTTTATATTTATCCGTATATCGTGTTTCTGGCGTCGACATTTGATTATCATCAATAATATGCAGCGTAATATAAGGCGCTTTGGGTGTTGCGGTGCGATTTTGTAAGCTATTAATAATCTTTAATTTAGCCCCTTTAATCGGTATAGCTTTTTGTAAAAATTTAGCAACTAAATTATACATTTCTTTGTAAGTTAATTTTTTAGGCTCTGGGAATTCTTTATCTTTAGGAGCTTTTGCTGTTACTTTTACAGGAATTTTCTTTTCAGTCATTTATTCATCTACTTTCCTAGATTGATTGTTAAGATATTAAAAAGCAATCATATACTGCATAATCAATATCGTTTTGCCAATTACCAAGCCCTCCGCCTAAGTTGTTCCCTTTTATTGTTACAATTCTTTTGGAGTGAACTTACTATTCGCAGATGTTTTTTTGCAAAATAAGACGGTTTCTTTTCTCTATATTGTGCCATTGAACAAATTACTCCACATAATCTTCCAGCACAGCATCGTCATCTTCTGGTTTATCCAATTGAGCAACGACAGCTACTTTGCACCAATCAGAGTTCTCCCATGCTTCCAAGCGTTGTACAACCAACCAGCGTCTGCCGTAAAATTCCAATAAGTCGCCACCAGCTCCACGCACACGATCAATGCCAAATGCTTGGCCGTTCACATAAACGACTTTACGTTCGCCTTGTTGGTTTAAAAAGTGAGAATGGGTTAATTTATCCCCTGGCACGGACTGAATTTGCAATTCAACTTGAATGGGGTCTTCGTAAATCGGCTTTTGTTGAGTTCCTTCTAACTCATATCCTTTGGATCGATACAAAGACCCCATAATGTTGGGATTCACAACCCCAATCATTCCTCTGACTAACTCATGAATTTTCATGATCGTTTTCCTTTTATTCTGTGCATTACTACATCTTATTAAAAAAACCTGTCCTCGTTTTTTAAACAAGATGAAAGGCTGTAAATTTCAAACCATAAGAAATTTACAGCTTTTTTATTCATTAGCGTATAGAAACGCTATTTAATCAATTGATCGGAATCACTATAGGAATAAGTCATTTTTCCTGTTTTAATATCTAGAGTTGCTTTAACAATTGGAACAATCAACCCTGTTTGTGTATAATAATCTCTTTGATAATAACGTGCATCATCAAGGCCACTTTGACCTTGATCGTTCACCATGTAAAAGAATGTTTGAATAGGAAGCTTTGCAGGTTCTGCGACCAAGTTATTCACTGTTAAAGGTGCCACATTAATTAATAACTCATTATAACTATAACTCCCTCTAATAGCTTGCAGTGATTGTTGAGCTTTTAATGCTTCATTAAATATATTAGCTGTATTTGTTCTGACATTTGATAAATCAAAACCGCATTGATGACGCAAGCGATCAGAACCATTATCAGGGATAGAGGTGAAATGATTAATCCATGATGTTGCTGTATCAATTCCTTGATCTTGACAAGCTTTACTGGCGGTTGGATATGTAGAATGCTCGCCACATCTTAATATTCTACCATCTGTCCAGCCATCTACAGGAAACAAACATCTTGCCTCATCGCCTATTTTTCCTTTTGGAACAATCATTGAAGGATAATAAATCAACCCCAAAGTTTTGTTTTGAAAAGCTTTATCAATTGGAATGTCCCGTCTTATATACATAAAAGGAATGCCTTTTTTCGTATAAGATTGATAGCTTGGGTCCCAAACATGGTAACTCGTAGAAGCACTGGTAAAACGAATTAAATTTCCTGAACATAAATAAGCAGGTTTATCACTTGCGCCACAATTTTTGACAATTTTATTATAATTAGCTGTTAAATCCTGTGCAACATTAGCATCTGCTTGCTTGACAAACCCAGCCGCAGACACAATAACAGCCATTAATGAAATTACGCGAAGAAATTTCATATGATGGTATCCTTAAATTTTTAATAAAAAATACTTATATGTAAATAGTTATTTAGTTAAACTCTGTTCCGCTATATTGTAACTATAACTAACTTTTTTGAATGAACTATCTTGATACAATTTTACAATTGGAATAACGATATGATTATTTAAATCATAATATCTTTTTTGAAAAAAACGAGCATCTTCCAATCCAGAATTACCATTTGAATCCGTTGTATAGAAAAATGCTTGTATAGGAAGATCTTGTGCATTACTGATATGACCGTTGCTGTCCGCTGGCCATAATTTCATAATCATTTCGTTGTAATACATAAATGTATCACCTTCAACTATACCTTCAGATACAGCTAAATCACGACTTTTTAACATTTCATTGAAAATGTCAGCTCTATTTTCTGTACCTTCTGCAACATTAAATCCACATTGATGAATCCCTCTTGTCCAATTTGCTCCGTCAACAGCTTTGGGAACGGAAATAAAATGTTGATACCATGCCTGTGCAGTATAAATTCCTTGATCTTGACAATTATCACTTTCACTGCCGTGCACTTTACTATCAGGTGCGTTAACCCCGCAACCTTTTATCCGTTCATTGGTATCTGCATCAATAGGAAATACACATGAAAATTTGGCTTGTAATTTCCCCTGAGGTCTAATTAAGGGGGGATAATAAATAACGCCAAAATACTGACCGTTAAAACTAAGACGGTTCTTTATATCACGACGCGTAAACATAAAAGAGACACCATTTTCATTTTTATATGCAGTTGGAGGTGCCTCCCATGGTAGATAATCATGGTTGTTCGTCGTAAAGCGAATTAAATTTCCTGAACATAAATAGGCTGGTTGATCACTTGACCCACAATTTTTTACAATTTTATTATAGTTAGCTGTTAAATCTTGCGCAACATTGGCATCTGCCAAATCAGCGCTTCCAATACTAATTGCAGATATAATAACAGCCATCAATGAAATTTCACGAAGGAATTTCATGGCGTGTTTATCCTTAAATTTTTAAATGAAATATAAGTAGATAACTCGTTTAAAATAGAGTTTTTTTATATTTATTAGTTTCTCTAAGTTATTGAGTTTTTAATATATGTTAAGCATATTCGAATTGAGCACTATTGATATCTTTGACCAAGATGCCTGCTAAAATAATTGTATGATTTTCTAATTCAATAATGGCGTTGTTATTCAGATTATATGCGTTATTCAAAATTTCTTTTAAACTATTTTGATCTAAACTATAGTGATACATAACAATTTTATTTTTTGGATTATGATCAAAATTTAAAATAATAGTTTTACCTCCCGCAACAGAAGACTTAGTAAACACAAAGCTATTATTAGAAGCATTACTACCAGAGAACACAGACATCCCTGTTCCTGCAGCAAAAATCGTGTTGCCATCACCTGAAAACATCCATAATGATGACAACACATCATTATTTGGATAAGCATAAACTGAAATATCAGCTGTCGATTTAGAAGCATTAACCATATAGCTGCCTTTATCGCCAACAATCAAGCTATTAGCACCAAAAGCATCAAGGGTTAAATCCAATCCGTTACTACAAAAAATTGATGATGCACCATTAACTTCAGCATAAGTTTTTCCTGTTCCATTCAAAAACGTTAGATCACGATCTGCATAAATTGTATTACCGCTTCCTTGAACTATCTGAAGGTTAGTATTAGAAACACCATGTATTGTTGCGTTTGTTGCTTTCTGTACAGTGCTTTGTACTACGTTCTTTTCATCATAATTAATGAAAAAAGCGGTATAGTTATTTCCGCCAAGAATTGTACTTCCACCTAACAGCTTGTTAATACTATAACTTACCGGTGTATTTAGTGTCATTACACCTTGACTTTGATAATCGTTAACTGTCATATTGTCTCCTAATTTCTAAAATTATTCTATTTAATTACGTTATTATTCACGACAAAAACCGAACCTTTAGATAACGGCGGCCAATTTGCGTGTGTTTTAAGGAATTTGTTCCATAATGATCTGGTAATTCTGGTAAAACCAACATTCTCATAAGTTGCTTCTTTTTCATTAATCGACATATCATTGATTCCACGTAATAGGACTTTGCTTTTCCCTAGAGAAATGACAACACCATTTGGAAAGCGACATCCAACAACGACATAGTTTCGTTGATCTTCTTCTATTGTTTGTCCAGAATTTTCATTATCAAAAATTCTATGATGAATTTCAGATGAAATGACACGATCAACAGGTTCAAAACTATCATTATCCTTTGTATTTTCTTGATCTTCATCTTCTTGGACGTGACAATTTTTGGTTATATTTAATACTGAACGTAATAAACACTGCCCTTCATCAAATTGAGCATCGTCTTCATCATCCATTATCTCTTCTGCGGCAGCAGAAACTTTATCTGATGCTTTGAGTTTTTGAATTTTAACCGTTTTTTTACTTGGAGCAGATTTATTTTTTGTTGTTTTTACCTTAATATCAGCCATCACTTGTTCCTTATGGAAAAATTCTTAGTCTTGGATCGGGAATAGGTCGGATGTACAATGTGCTGCGATATTTTTTGCTGAGCGCCCAAAATTCTTGACCATAGCGGGTCTGAGACAACCATGGATCAATTTTACCAATACTGCCTTTTGTATCTACTGACAAAGAGACACTGCCCTCTGATACAGAGGAAACAGGCCCCATTAATTGATCCCCATCGGCGGTTTTCTTTTGCAATAAAACCAAATGAGAAACCAATAGATTCAATAAAATACGACGCTCTTTTGCACAGCAAACAACCCCTTTGCTGCTGGGGTTGAAATATATTGCCGCACGTTCGGCAATTTTTTGCACATTAAAAGGTCGGAAAAAGCTTTCAAGTTCTGGAAAACTTGCAGCCCATTCCGACCACTCAAATACGACTTCCCGATCCGTTATATCGGATCGTTCACTCATTAAATTTGTCCTGCTTTCACTTGTTCCAAAGTCTTAGGCAATTTAGAAGGATCAATCCGTTCTAAACCACTTTTTAGCTCTGATTTTTCATCTGCTTCGTCTAACAGACGCTTCTTTTTATCAGATGCAAAAATTAGACCTTTTTTAACAGGTTCGAATTCTTGATGATCTTTGATCCATGCTTCCCAAAAATCACGAGGAACTTTGGTTAATCCGACACTGTTAGAAGGAGCCATAAAAAAAGGCGCTTCGATGCGCCCACTTTGCATAACTCCGTTTAATTTTACACGCTGTTTCCCAACGTCTAAATACATCCCGTGCGGTAATTTGCACGCGACCAAAATATCATCACTCATTCTTTAAACCCCAATCATTTGTGCGACTAATACAGGACGTGTTAAAATGGTTCCCCAAGAGCCTTGTGTTAATTTTTCTTTCATCGAAGAACTTTCACGCACCACACCATGGCTACGTAATTTTTCAGAGAACGCACAGGTAAATGTATCAATCCCTTGATAATTTTCGACGAATAATTGTACCAATTCACCACCTTCCAAAGAAAGCTGTGGTGCGCTCATTTGAACCAAATTAGGAAAGTTCTTTTTCAATAAATCAAGAACAGAAATACCGTATTCATTGGTTTTTAATAAATAAGCTTGCACATTATTGGAAACAACCAATTTCAATGGGCTATCCATATCCACAGCGCTATCTAAACTGACCACACCTTTGGTTTGGCTTTGTAGCTCACGATATAGCTCTTGGATATCTTCATAGATTTCCATTGCTGTTGCTTTTTCCCAAGTTGTACCTGAGGCTGCTTTAGTTTTTGGTGCAATCGCTGGCAATAAATTAGGATCGTTCAATGCACCGTAATTTTGTAAATTTGCTACCCCAAAGAAATAACTTTGGTTTTGCCAATGATTTAACAACAAAGCTGCTGCCAAACGTTTACGAGATGGCAAATCAATATTGGCAAGACCTGCACGACCAACTTCACGATCGCCCCATTCTGCAAATGCCTGCACCAGGAACTGTTGACGTTGTGGGAAATTCGTATTCATACGGCTATAACCAGCTTGGTGGAAATCGCCATAAGCTGCCACATCACCCGCAGGTTCAACAACCGTAAACATCATGGTATCATGTAGCCAATCGCCTTTTTTGGCTTCACCATAAATCTGTGCAGCTTTTAAAGGGGCAATTAATACATCAATGATCTGGGGATCAATATAGGTGGTAAATTGTGAAGGGATAGCATTATTGCCAGCAGTGATAGGAGTGAATGCACTATCACCTACTCTCGCGTTCGTATTATATTCCACAACATTGGGTAAATGGATCCCAAATTCGCTTGCTAAAATAGCTCTGTCACGAGCCCATGATTTTGTTTGAATAGACATTTAAATAATTCCTTAGATCCACGCTGAAATAGCTACCAAATCGCCACCTTTGGCGCTTGATACATATTTATAGGTTGTTGGAAGAATATTACCCTTTACAGTAACCGCACCTGTTGAAACATCTACGAAAACAGTATCGCCACGTTTGACTTCATCCTTACCTTCTGGCAAAGCAACCAAAAACTCACCTTTTTCGTAAACAGTCACCATGAATCCTTCTGGGATATTCATGGAGGCTTCTTCTAAATATTGTGCTGGCACACCCGTTATTTCACGACCAACAAACCCAGCAGGGACACCTTCACCTGTATTTACAACGGTTTGGGTTGCTTCATCCACCCAAACAAAAGATCCTGCTTGCACACCATTTGCACCCGCTTGGAAACAACCGTCCCCTAGCAAAGATACTCTGACATTAGTAGAAGCAAAATCACCATGCCAACCTTTTGCTGGCTCTAAATTTACTTTATTTTGAAAAGACATTCTTAAATACTCCGTAACCGTGTTGCACCAAAACGTTGCAAATCACCTTTTTGCATTCTTTTACTATCGCTTGCTCTGCCTTGAGATTTGTGCATTAAAACCAAATCAATCGCATATTTTAATCCAGCATATCCCATAGAAGCCGGCGGTGCTTCACCTGTAATTTCTACAAGCGCACTGCGCAAGATTTCCTCGCCATCATCTTCGCTGATTGCCCATTCACCCACCAAAGGTTTCACCAATTGGCGTGCTTCTTGGGCTTGCTTTGCTTTGGCTGTCAATTTCTTTTCAATTGAACGTTCCAAAGAGGCTGCATCAAATGCTTGGACGCGTTTTTTTGGATTTTTCTTACTCAAACGATCACAATCCGATACATCCAACTCTGATCCATCTTCATCTTGTGCTGAAACCGTGTCTACAGGTTCTTCGTCGCCGATATAGTCTTCGCCTTCGTCCATCACACGATTTACCGCAGCATCGATTTGATCATCTTTGACACAATCACAATCTGCTGCTGTCATGTTATTCGATAAAATGGCTTGTAAAATTTTGCCAAGATTTTTCCGTCTTGTGCCACTGGCAACGGCCACTGCATCCTCGACATCACTGCGATTAAGCCCCGTATTGCCTAATAAATTTGCCAAAGCTGTCGTAAGTTGCAGCCCTGTATCATTAAGTTTTGGCATTGTGTTATTCAACCTTTCATCTGAAACTCTAACATCTGGACCTGCCCGTCCTTCTGCCACTAATGCGACGTGATCGACATAAATTTCTGTCATAATCCCGTCATAAGATTCCCCTTCAAATTCACCTTTATCCATAATCGGGGTAAATGCATAAGATGCCGATAATTCAGCCTGCGTATTATTCTTAATTGCCTCAATATAATCCCCATCCCAAATGGTGATAGAAGATTGAATATATGGATAAGAAAACGCAGGATCTGAACCCGTCGTTCCAATAACTTTGGAGTTATCCAAACGATGCGCATCTGCTGCTTTATGAACGTAAAGAATAGGTCGCTCTTTAAAAGAGCCCACCGCTTTTTCCAAAGCGTCGGGCGAACGTAAAAAACGATATTTTTTATTGGGGTCTAACCCATATTGTTTATGGTTATTGATCTCAACACCATAATATTCACAGACATTTGCTTTGGTTAAATTCGTATTATGCACGCGCAAATGCCCGTTCCAGTCTTCGAAACGCATAGACTGCGCATCAAAAACCAACGTTCTGTTTTTTAATGTCATTGAATTATTTTTTTAATTAGTTGCTTTGATTATACACATCAGTTTGATCTGTTTTATTATAGCTATACGCGACTTGACCTGTTGTGATATCAAGGTCAAACTTTACAATTGGCACATCAACACCAACCGTGTCATGATAATCTTGTTGGTATCCACGAGCTTCCGTCAAACCACTTTCATTCGTATAGAAAAAGGCTTCTATTGGTAAAACTTTAGGATTCTCGATTTGATATGATATGCCATTAACTGTATTGACAGCTTTGTATGCAGGTATTGTTAAGACCAATTCATTATAATTCGCACCACCTCTTTCTTTTTGTAGTCTTTTTTGTCCATCAAGAACTGCTTGAAAAACTGATGTTTTATCGTGCTGATCAATTAAATTAAAACCACATTGATGATTGAGTCTATTTTTATCTATATCTGGAATAGAAGAAAAATGATTATACCATGCATCTGCTGTAGTAATCCCTTGTTCTTGACAAGGTTTACTATCATTCGGATAGTTTATATTAGTACCACAAGCATCATTTTGTCCGTTCGTATATCGTCTATCACTATATCCATCAACAGGAAATACGCATCTTACAGAAGATGCTTCTTTATATACGGGCATTCTTTGTGTAGGATAATAAACTATCCCAGATGTATTATTTTTAAAAGCTTTATCAAGAGGAAGGTCTTTACGAATATACATAAAGGATACCCCCTTCCTTCCAACTGCTGGGGGACTGGGGTCCCAAACCCTGAAATCTTTAGAATAATTCGTAAAACGAATTATATTTCCTGAGCAAGCAAACGTAGGGCTATCTTCGCCTCCACAATCAAAAACTTTATTGTAAAAACCGTTTAATTCTTTTGCAATATCTGCGCCTTTGTTAACAGCTTGATCCGCAGTGATAAAATAAAATACAATATTATTAAAATTAGTTGTGTTCATATAAACAACAGGAACTATTCTTCCTGTAACTTTATAATAATCTTTCTGATATGCTTGTGCCTCATTTAAACCAGTTTCATTTTGATAAAAAAACGCTTGTATAGGCAACTTTTCTGGATTAATAACATGACCATTACCATCTGTTTCAGGGGTTCTGACAATCACTTCGTTAGAGCCACTTCCTTTAGAGGTATTATTACTATAAGCCATATTATGTGCTTTGATAGATTCACTAAAAGCAGTCGCCATATTATCTTGAAAATTAACAACATCAAATGCACATTGACTTGCAAATTTATCATCTCCATTTATAGTCGGATCAGAGAATTTCTTATACCAATCTTCTGCAGTATAAATTCCTTGTCGTTGGCACTGAATACTTGTTTGTGGAAATCTTGCATATGCGCCACAACGACCGTCACCCCTGCCATCAGACCAACCCATTGTTGGAAAAGAACAAGTAATACGAGCATTATTTATTCCTTGCGGAGCCTGTTTTAAAGGGTAATAAATAAAACCTGAATTTCTGCCTGAATGTAGCAGGCGCCGAACTTTAATATCTCTACGCAAATAGAAAAAAGACTCTCCTCCCTTTTCAATAGAAGCTGCATTTGGATCCCAAACACGACTCTTATAAGATGTTTGACGCAATAAAGTACCAGAGCACTCATAAGAAGGAGAAGTCTCTGATCCGCAATTATCAACAGTATCTACTAAATTTGAATTTAATTGCTCAGCTATTGTAACAGCTCTGTCCTCCTCGTTATATGAAAAAGAAATATTCTGTGGATCATCAATATTTACCTTGACAATAGGAACTACACGGGCTGTAACATTATAAAAATCTCGCTGAAAATACTGAGCATCTTCAAGACCACTCCGCCCATATTGTACTGTATAAAAAAAAGCTTGAATTGGTAACTTTTCTGGGCTAATCACATGCCCACCACCATCAGTTGGCGGTGTCTTAATCATAATTTCATTATAGCCATAACCAATATCTGTGTGCATTTTAATCGCTTTTAAATTTTCATTAAACGCTGCTGCTGTGTTTTGTACGCCAATTCTCATATCAAATGCACATTGGTATTGTAATCTAGTACTAACATCAGGAGGATTATAAGGTCTAGACATAAAATCTTTATACCAAGCATCCTCTGTATTAATGCCCATATCTTGACACATATTATTATTATCAGGGCGTCCGCAACCACTATTAGATCTACCACCTGTCCAAGCATCCGTTGGAAAAGCGCAAGCAACCTCAGCTCTACCTTTTGATGATGGCTTTAGCATGGACGGATAATAAAGAATACCAGATGTTTTACCTTGAAAAAACAATTGGACTGGGATGTCTTTACGAATATACATAAAAGAAACACCACCAGTTCCTATAGAATACGGGCTTGGATCCCATGTATGATATTTTTTATTTGTTGATGTAAAACGAATTAAACTTCCAGAACATAAAAATGCAGGACGATTGGCTGTACCACAATCTTCGACTATTTTGTTATAATTCACATTAAGATCATCAGCAATATTTGCCGATGCGTTTTGAGCTGCCTCCAAACTAAAAACAGCCCCAAACAGGGCTGTAGCAAATACTATATTTAATAGCCTCATTCTTTTAACCTTATTCATTATTATTTTGAAAATGAATAAAAAGACATAAAAAAAGCCCCCATTCGGGAGCGCTTCAAACCATCAATTTATTCTTTGATTATTCTAAAAATTTTTACGACTAATTATCTCTTTAATTTTCTTTGTATCCACGGCACCCATATCTGAATAATCGGCAAGAATCTTTGCTGTATTCACATCAACTTGTGATTGTTGAACCTCGTCCAACTGCCACAAAGAGTTAAATTCAAAGGTAAGATTAGGATCAACAATGCCAAACAAATGCAGTTGCACAATATTTAAAATCGTTTGGATAGGTTGACGTAAAACAGATTGCTGTAATGCTGAAATTTTATCATAGAAACAACGTATTTCCCCATCAGAGGAAGCATTTAAGCCCGAGGGTGTAATGCCAAGAAGTTTCACCAAAGGAATACCAGAAATAGAGGCCAAATGTTCCTGAGATTGTGCTTGTAATTTATCTAAACCCGATAAAGGGGTTGCGATATTTGCCAAATCTTCACTGTCTTTATCGACAATTTGCAACCCACGATTATCTCGATATGCCGCCATCAATTCTGCACGTTTGCTTAATTCTTCACAGCCTGGGCTTAACAGCTGAGATAAATCCGTTTTTAACACCATTGTAGAGAATGATTTAATTAAATCCGCCACTGATTGACGTGTCCGTAACCAATTATCGACATAAGGTTTGCACATAAATGCTAAAGGCACGCCACCAAAATTATAAGCTGGCTTTAAAATATCAGGCACAGGTTGTGAAACCATTGAAATCATACGAGATGCATGAATTTGTTGTCCTAAAACCCACCATATAGAAGGTTTATAAAAATCTTCACTAAATGGATCAATAGCATCATAATTAACAGGCGTAACCCATGTTGGATCAACCAGTTTAAATCCTTTTAATTCCCCTTTTTTAATTTTCTTAGGGGTTAAAAAAAGAGGACTCATTTTCTCTTCTGGATCATGTAGGGCCGTTTGCAAGTCAACATATAAAAAAGATTGTCCAAAATAACCCTCGGTACAAAGTGCTTTTCGAAGCAATCCTTGAACATCCAATCTTTTGAATTCCGCATTAATCTGGGCAATTTTATCATCATAATTGACAATATTCTCTTGGCTTTTAATTGTAATCCATTGCCTTGTTGCTTCTTCTGCTCTGGTCTCAACGACCATACGATATTCACCACGCAAAGAAAGTTGCGCCAAATAAGGATAGCCAGGAAACCCAATCCCCTCTTCGAACAAAGTAGTCATCGGATCATTCGTTATATTAAAATTACGAAACTGATCTGTAAAAATACTGTCACTGACCAACGAATGATCATCTTCATCGCTTTCACCCACAATTCCATCTGGCACTTCATAAGGTGCAAAAAGATCATGTTTATCAATCGGGCTATTTTTTCTGGTTTCAGAAATATAAATTTCTCTTAGTTTAGTTTTTTTTACCATTACTTCTTTTCTCGACTATTTAAAAAACCACAACTGGCTATTTTGAAATACGTAATAAATTTGCAAAAGACGGCATTTTGGGTAAGCCTTTTTTGATAGCTATGAATGCAAAGGCTCCTGATGCTGCATCGACCTGATCGTCATGACCGCCTTTTGGAAAACAACTTAATTCTTCTAAAAATGCTCTGTTCCAAGGGGCACGGATTAATGCAATATTCCCCATATTTATTTGCGCTGCAAAAGGCTCGGCTCGGGTTGCTTTATCCCCAGTTTCTCTGATGGACTGAATTTTATATCCAGCCAATAATTTTGTGTAATATTGCACCTGAGCAACCCCTGCTTGACCAGGGTCTTGAGGTAAAACAATATGCACATCATATCCATCCTGACTGGCTACAGCGATTACGGTTTTTTCTACTTCATCAGGACGGCCACGAAAACGCACAACATCAAGGATCGTATATCCGCCATCTTCATTACGCTGCATTTTAACCCCAACAGTCCAATCAGGATTATAACTTCCCGTAGCTTTGCTGGCGGCAAAATCCCACCGCCTAACAATTTTAATTGCTTTCGACGCAGCATCCAGAATAGAAACCCGTTGTGTTTTAAAAAATGAGCCTGTTAATACTGTCGGAACGCCTTGATACAACGCCATCCAATCCCGTTCACCCACCGCTTTTTCAATTTGTGTTAATTCTTTTTCGCCAAAAGCTTGACCCCATAAAGGTTCATTTACTGATCGACCTAAAGGATCATTTTCCATCGCCCTTGCTGGCAAGTGTAAAATATCCCAAGCCTCACCGGAACCATTTTCCATTTCATTGAGTAACCGCCCTGCAAGGTCATCAACATGCCAGCGCGTCAAAACCAATATAATCGCACCACCTGGCATAATTCTGGTACGTAAAACGGATTTATACCAATCCCAAATATTTTCTCTGACAACTTCACTTTCTGCGTCTTGACGATCTTTGATTGGGTCATCAATGATCGCTAGATCCCCGCCATAACCCGTCATAGAACCACCAACCCCAGCAGACAGGAAAATACCTCCTTGATTGGTTTCCCATAAATCCTTTGCTTTGCTATCTGAAGATAAAGCAACCGTTGGAAAGATATTTTTAAACAAAGAAGAACCAACAATATTACGCACATCCCTGCCAAAACTATCGGATAATTTTGCAGAGTAACTGGCAGCAATAATTTGTTTAGTAGGATTACGCCCCAAAAACCACGCAGGAAAACGTTTAGACGTTAATTCACTCTTCCCATGTCTGGGTGGTATAAAAACCATTAAACGTGTGATTTTACCTTGTTCAACCGCCTCTAATTTTTCACATAAAAGACGATGATGGGAACCAACACAATAATCTTGTTTTGTATAAATTGTAAAATCAATCAAATGCGTTCGGGCTGACTGCCGTCTTGTTAACTCACGAAGGGCTGCCTGCTTTGCTTGCGCCGATAAAGATTTGCAGCTCTTCATCACTCATCTCCTCTGGACGCTTTAAATTGGTTACTTCTAATTTTGACTCTGTTAATTTCGCATGAAGATAAGGTGCAACTTTGTAAGCTACATTCAACGCCAAATCATAATTTTCTTCTTCTAGACTTTTATTCATGATAAAAATCATAACCTCTAAAGGTGTTTTTTGTGTTTTAGAAATTGATTTAGTCGGTGCTTTTCTTACTGTCTTTTTTGGAGTAACTTTAGTGGATGGCATTATATCAGCACTTGCTTTAGACATTCATCTTAACCTATCATTTAATCCTTAATACTATTATTTTGACCTTGATTATAAACGGTATTCGAAGTCAAAGCGTATACATTACCAAAAACTTTCCAACCTCTTGATGCAGATGCTAGCAAAATTCCAGTTGTGTATTTCCTAAATATATTACTGCTAATAATATTTGTGTTCATCCCCGATGGAGATGATGCATTCATTACAATCGCATTCACGTTATTTTCTATTCCGGCGCCTTCAAATTGATTACCTGTAATAATATAGCCATCCACATAACTATTACAGCAAATGCCATATCCATTTTTTTGGCCGGTAAATACCAAATTATTACTAAATAAGAAGCATGTCGTTCCACCTGACAAAAATACTGCACAATCTGTACAATCAAATTGAGACAATGAAATGCTGATTTGATATCCATTCTCTGGCACAACAACACCATATTTACAATTTGTAAAATTCGATTGAGAAATTGATAAACCCTGAGTTCCTAAACCATTTGCCACGCCATCTGAAAGGTATAAAAAGTTACAATCTGTAAAATTAGTTACAATAGAAGAAAGGGTCTGATTGGACGATCCGATGCTGCTATTAATAACAACCCCTCTGGAATTAGTATTTGTATTTGTGTGATAATTACCAATAAAGTCACAATCAATAATGTTGTTAAATGAAATCGTGTTCAGGTTTAAACATTCTGCCCATCCATAGCTGCCAGAGGCTTGACCATTTTGACCACTAATTGCAACATTTCTCATTGATAAATATCCCCCTCCAAATCGATAAGGGTTTTTATTCTCTAGTTTAATGGCTGTGCCTTTGTTGGTATCTTTTGTAATAAAGCTAATATCATGTATATTGTAACGACATTCACTCTGCGCCCCATCGTAATGAGACATACTAAGACCAGAGCTTGTACCACCACTCCATAGCAGATTGGTCACGCCTTTGCCCCGTCCCTTAATCGTGATCGATTGGCTTCTATTTGAATATTGTCCTTGATTCAAATTCAATTGAATATTGCTTTTAAATAAATATGTGCCTGATCCAAATTCAATAATTGCACTCGCTAAATTAATCTCTGCTACAATTTTATTCCATATGGCTGTACAATCAAATGCCCCATTGGATGCCGCCCCATAATCATCAAAATAATATGTTTTCATAATTATTTTCCATTTCTGTTTTACAAATAAAAATGGCGAACATAATTTTCATTATATTCGCCATTAGTTCATTTAAAATAATAAACGCTGATCTTATTCTAAGATTTTTTATTTCATTACTTCATTCAATAACTGAAAATATACAACGATACTTACTTGGTTTTAACCCTACAATTTTGGTAAACACTCTGGTAAATGCGCCTTCATCCTTATATCCCACGTTACAAGCAATTTTATGAATTGGCATGTGCGTAAATTGCAAGAATACTTGCGATTGATGGACACGAAAACGTTGTAAATATTCAGTCACATTAAAACCTGTTGCCTTTACAAAACGTCTTTGCAATGTTCGTTTGGTTAATTTTGCTACAACAGACAATTTGTTTAAGGTAATTTTATCACTAACTTTAGTCGTTGAAATCCATCGTTGAACTCTTAATATAGCATCATCCCCATGATAAAAAGACGGCTCAAAAACACTATAATGTCGTTGCTCTCTGCTCGTAGGTTGTAGTAAACACATTTTAGCCGTATCAGCCATTACAACTGGACCTAACAATCGCTTAATCAAACATAATCCCAAATCTGCCCAACTCAGCCCACCACTTGCAGTGACAATGTCTATGTCATCAATTAGTAGTTGATTGATATTTAAATGAATTTGAGGGAATACTTTTTGTAAAGAATTTGCATATTTCCAATGTGTGGTAACAACTCTATTTGCCAACAATCCTGTTTCACCTAATAAAAAAGCCCCTGTGGAAACAGAGGCTAAAATTGTACCCTTTTGGTGATGACACTGCAGAAACTTGATATATACATCATCCTTTGAAATAGAAGGTACCCCTTGTAAATCAGGGGGAATAATAATTGCCGAGAAATCTTTATCCGGATAATAGGATTTTAAAAATGCAATATCCGTATAATCAATTTTATCTTCTAAATCAATGATGCTTACTTTTACATTAGGCAAACATTGTTCGACTACTTTTTGAGCCAATTGGTTCGCTATGTTAAATAGATCTTTTAACCCTAATATGCTTGCCTCTTGTGCGCCAGGATAACGTAAGATACCAATATGTATTGATTGAAAATTTTTCATTTTTGCCGTCTTAATTATATAAGTGAGAATGATTACTTAAATAAATAGAACCCATAAAACTGTTCTATTTTATTTTGCTGAAAACAGGAAAATATGACAAAGATTTATCATCAGTTTTCCTGAACAAAGACAGGTTTGATGAAATAAGCTACAAACTAAATCTAAATATTATATATAAGATCAGGAAGAAATTATTCACAAAACCTGCCATTCGTATTTTTGTATATACATACAAAAAGCTGGACAATAACCTTTAAACTATTTGTCAAATGACACTTATATGTTTCCACTGGTATAAAATATTTTTTTAACGCATACATATTCGAAATGACTTGATCAGTTTATATTTATAAAATTATATAAAAAATGTAATATTCTAAATTAATCAACAGGATTCCTTAATGATTTTCAACAAAATTACGGCATCACTCCTTGCAGGCAGTATAATATTGGGTATTCCAACGTATATATTCGCAAGAGAAACACAATCTGTTTTGCAAAAAAAAACAAATGAATCCTATACATCTTATTTAAAAGAAAGCGATATAGTAAATAGTTTCGCTTTACTTCCACCACCTCCAAAGGAAAATAGTGCGGCTTTCCTCGCTGACCAAGAGACATATAAACAAGCATCTAGACTTGCGCATACTCCCAGATGGAGTGTTGCCAAATCCGATGCAGATCTTAGCGATAGCAATATTGGGAAACCGTTTTCAAAAGTCCTCGGTGTATCCATTTCCAAAGAAAATACACCGGCCACTTATCGTTTAATGCGTAATATTATGGTCGATAGCGGCTTTTTAGGAACCGAGAAAGCAAAAAAATACTATAAACGTATCAGACCCTATGTATATTATCGTACACAGACATGTTCACCACAAGATGATAATACACTAAAGCATAATGGATCTTATCCTTCTGGTCATACTGCCATAGGTTGGTCGACCGCCTTAGTATTTGCAGAAATGTTTCCTCAAAAACAAGATCAAATTTTGCAGAGAGGATATGATTTCGGGCAAAGCCGGGTTATTTGCGGTGTCCATTGGCAAAGTGATGTTGATGCAGGTCGTATCATTGGTGCAGCCATTGTTGCCAGGCTACATGCTAACCAAAAATTTATGCAAGATTTTCAAAAATCTAAAAACGAGCTGATCGGAAAAATGAAATAACAAGAATAGCCCCACTATCATTCTAATAATGGGGCTATTTTTTAAAAGAGTATATACTTAGCGATTAATGATCGCCATCAATAAGATTTTATTAAAATTTCTTTTGAAAAAAAATGTATTATAAACTCACATCTATAATAAAGACGCAATGAATACATTGTACAATAAATTTAACATAACTTTGACAAGAATGCAAGCCCTATTCAACCATCAAACTACATATTTTATCGACATAAGGCTTTGGAAAAATTTTGATGACCACGCGCTCTTTGACAAGTTTGGGTGATATCTTGTTTGATAATTTCCCAAGATTGATTGGTATTAAATTGTAAAATTAGTTCATATCGCTTTTTCTTGATGCTGTCGTCATCCAAACCATCAATTGTCAAAGCGATCTTTGCTTGTAAAGGGCATAATTGCGGACCTTTGCAATATATACGAGATTGCTGTAAGGTTACAATCTGTTTGCCCTCTGCATCCCCACTGGGTAATTTATCCTGTAAAAAAGCAACAGCAACTTCTAATGGTTTTTGTTCCGGTTTACCCGTATATAACGTTTTAGCAGATACAGGCAACGACATTAATAATCCAAGAACGTAAATCACTATAGTCTTTTTTATCATTTTGATATCTTCTTTTCGCTATAAAAAACTGCCAAAAGAGTACCATTTTTAATCTTTTATGATAAGATTTATTTCACAAACACATTTTCAAATGCTTCTTCTAGTAAAATAAAGGTCGAAAGCACTTGTCCCATTGTATAATGTAAATTCAATTTCATTGCTTGAGAGATGTCTTTTGTACTCATATTCCCCAGCACGATCATATTCAATATTTCTTTATGATAGCGCCCTATTTCATTCCATAGTTTAAAAAGTTTTTCATAGGCTTCATGTTGCGCAGCAGAGGGTTCCCAAGAACATCCCACTCCGTCCCTCATAAAATTCATTTTAGCGTATAAATCCCCTGTTCGACCCAAAGCCTTTTCACATAAAATTGCATATTTTTCCGCATAATCTCTTTGTTCTTTGGTAATAGATCCTCTGTTCAACATCTCATCATAAACCGATTTACGGCGTAAACGAGTGGTAACCCTTTTAGGATTATCTGAATCTACTTGTTTCTCGACTTGATATTCACCACGTAAATATGGAACGATCATCCCTTGTTTTTTTACAATTTTTGGAAACGTAATCTGTGGTTGCTTCTTGGTATAATTCGTCAATTTAATTTACTCCTTAATAATAAAACGCTTTAATTTTGTTGAATCATGTTTTGTAATATCTTTATATTACGAGTGATTTTTTGCCGATGATTTATCAAGACTCGCTCAACATCATGAGCAGATGGGAAAAAAGGTGTTAAAACTGCCAATTCTCTACAGGTATCTGTATTAAAAAATAGCAAAGGAACGGCCTTAAAAATTGAATATAATGATTTCACCTTAAGGTTAAAAATCTCGTTATTCAAAGGATTAGCAATCGCAAAATTAATAATTTTAAAGAAATCAACAAAAACTTCAAAATTAACCACGGTCTGTGACAACAGCTCTAACTCTGCCAAATATTGCTGAACATTCTCTTTTCCAAATAAAGAAGAAGTAGAACCAATTATAAACTTATTTTGCACATATTCTTCGGTTGTTGGAACAACAGAAATCCAATCTGGTAACGTCAATAGGTGATGCTCAACATATCCATCATTGATGTTTTCAGAAATTAAATACATAAAACATTCCTATTTTTACGCGTGTATTTTCAAATCATTAAAAATAACTAAGATTTTTTTTTTCATCAGATTGAACAGACGTCGTTTTTAGCCATTGATTAGCAATCCTACACCACCTACGCCATGCTGCTGACCAATCCATTTTGATTGCTTCTTTTCCGTGCTTAGCATGCCAAAAGTCTTTAAAATCCTCAACCATAGTGTCTGGGCAAAGATTTAAATCAAAAGCAAATTGACGACATTGTGTATCTGGATACCAATCTGAGGGTAAACGGGAACCCGAAGCATAATAAAAATTTTCATTTTTACTCTTGATATTTTCTTTTACCGTTTCCATATCAGTTAAGATGTCTATATTTTGTATTTCTTTTTTTATATTTTTATATAAGGAAGAAAAATTTATAACATTTTGTTCTCCTTGATTTTTTTTACGATAACCAGAACATTTTTTTTTATTTTCAAACTGGTTATCGTTTTTTTTATAATCAAGATCGAACTCATTACCACTATTATGTTGATTACGTTTTTTTTGTTCTCGCACAATACGACGACAATATAAGATACCTTCGTCAGTAACGGAACACACATCATTATCGATTAGTTTTTGTAATAAGCGTTCAGCTCTGTCCTTGCGAATACCAACCCGTTTGGCGATATCAGCCACATTCATTGGGCGACCATTAATAACCAAATATCCTATTTGATCGCTTTTATGCATAATCGCAATTAAGTTAATCCACAATCCTTGTGCTGCTAAATCACAACTTTGTAAATTAATATCATTCAACCATGCATCCCAATAAAATTTCCCCCAACTATACTTAAAACCCATTTTTTCCATGGTGTTTACCTTTAACCACAACTTTTGAAGAGTAATTATCAAATATCCAATATTTGCTTTTTAACGAAATAATTTACCCTTAATCTTTATTGTTGACTCATAGATCTCAAAGATTCTATTTAGTAATGAATAATTGTTCTTATGCTAATAAAAATATATTAAAAAAACTCTTCAATACTTGCCGCTGGAAATATAAAATCAACTTCTGAAAGAATTTTATATAAAAACAGAATTCTCGCACCATGAGAAAATTTAAAAAAAAACAATTTCACTTTCAACATCTTTAATTAAGAAAATAAATTTGAGTTAATTATTTTATATATCCTCTTGAATATTTAGAAATACATAATAAATTCTTCATAAACCGATACCTCCTCTATTTGATATAAATATCTTTAAATATGTATTATATTCCAATATAAAAACCATTTAAAATATTTATAGCGATAAAATTATTAATATAAGGTGAATAATTGTAATGTAAGTTACTTTTAAGGTTATTTAACCTTATTGTCAACATAAATTAAGGCTATAAATCCTGATAGCTTTTCAACATTCAGTAAATTAATGAACATGAAGAATAAAATCTTACTAGATCAAATTGAAAAATTACTACAAGAAAAAAAAATTAGCGCCAGAAAAGCTTCAATCAAAGCCGGTGTTGGAGAGGATTTTATCAGAAATTTAAAAAGATATAATAATATACCTAAAACTGATAAATTGATAAAACTGGCTCAGGCACTAGATGTAAACGTAAACTTTTTCCTTAATCCGGTGAAAAAACACGACTCATCATCAAATATCGAGGCAAATTCACCGATTCCAATTACAACTATCTATATTCGTGGCGAAGTCCAAGCCGGACAATGGAACACAGCAACGGAATGGCCAGAAAGCGATTGGATCCCTTTGACTGTACCTGTTGATCGCCGCTACAAGCATTTTAACAGCTTTGCCCTGACCGTTAAAGGGGATTCCATGAACTTATTATATCCCGAAGGGACCATTGTTATAGCGATTAACTTTTCTGATATTGGACGAAATCCAGAAGATGGGGACTGCGTCATCACCATTAGAAGAGATTCTTTGACTGATTGTTATGAAGCAACACTAAAAATTATACAAATCAAAGAAGATGGCAGCGTTCTTTTATGGCCAAAAAGCGATAATCCGAACTTTGTCAAACCGATTATTTTGCCGAAATTAACTAAAGAGTATCAAGGGAATGGTATGGATGGCGACATAGCTTCGACCCCAGATATTACAATTCAAAGCCTCGTGATTGGCAGTTATAATATGGTTGGAAAAATGAATATAAAATAATATCTACACACCGTTATAATGAAATATAAATTAGTATATCGAAATTATAATTAATCCGAACATATTTTAATATCAATAAGGTTGTAATATAATAATGAATGTGTTATAAATCGTAACATTCTTAATCAATCAGCAATTAAGAGTTTAAAACAATTTACAAATATTTGGAGGTAAATAAGTGAGCTTCGGATCACAGAAGTTCAAAACTCAGTTTGCATCTTAATCGTGCTGAATAGATAATATCTTATTTATAACGATTGCTTAAATTATTGATGAAGATTTCACTGGATTATCAGACAGACATCTAACAGTAACTCTATTTTAATATTGTGAATATCATCACGATTATTAATATGGTTCGCTGTGTATCTTGGGCGTTTGTTTCTGAAGACAAAATTATCGATACTCTGCACGCCAGTTTTTATTTAAAAATTATAGTAATCAAACGGTATGCAAAAGACTAAAATATTACAGATTTGCTTTCAGTAACTAGGATTTTTTTAAACTTCATATATTTTTGATATTACCCCACTACATAAAGCGAATGAATGAGCTCACTTTTTAGAAATGAAGTATTAGAAGCTAAACGCGATACTTGGCTTGGTAAAGTTCAAGATATCCAACCTATTCCTATTAAAATTATATCAGTGATATCCCTGATATTTACAATATTAGTGGTTTTATATATTTATTACGGTGGATATACCCGTCGAACCCATGCCGTTGGTAGTATGATGCCTACTTCTGGATTGGTTACCGTTGGGTCGAGGGCAACTGGGGTTATCGTCGAAAAAAATGTCAAAGAAGGCGACTTTGTAACAAAAGGGCAAAAACTTTTTGCAATCAGCCTTGAAAATAATAATGTTAATGGGCCAGCTCAGGCACAAATCAATCAAGTGCTTAAAAAACAAAAACAAATATTGATCGATCAATATAATTTGCGCAAAGATAATGCCCCTATTGAAAAAAATAATATTACCAGTACGCTAACCAATTTATATCGGCAACATCAAAAAGTTACCGATCAAATTAATCAAGATAATGTTATTATTCCAAAAATCCAGGCTTCGCTAAATATGATTGAAAAAGCCAAAAAAATGGCTTTGGCAACGAATTTAGAATATCAAAATCAATTATATACTTACGCTCAAATTCTAGGGTCTCATTCTCAGTTTTTGCAAAGTCAAACCTCTATAGAAGGGCAAATTTTAGAAAATACCTCTAAACTTCGTTTATTTGATAGCACATTAAAACATGATTTATATGATATTCAACAAAAAATAACTCAAACTGAAGAAAAAATTATTCAAGGTGAAAAAGACCAAACTATTATCATCACCGCACCAATAAGCGGCAATATCACCGCATTACGTGGCTACATTGGTCAACAAGTTACGCAGAACTCTGCTTTACTTAGCATTGTTCCAGAAGGACAGCAGTTAGAGGCAGAACTTTACGTCCCCAGTTCTGCAGTAGGTTTGTTAAAAAAGAACGATACCGTTGTTTTAAGTTATTCCGCATTTCCTTATCAAAAATTTGGTTTATATAAAGGGATAGTATCAGAAATTACCTATACGCCCGTCACTTCTGAAACGATGGGCAAAGAAGATAGCGAACGGCTTAAAAACGAATTTGCGAATAAAAATGCTGAAGGTGACCACAATCTCTATCGTGTTAGGGTAAAGCCAAGCGATCAATTTATCGTGGGATATCACAACCAGAAACATTTTTTACAACCAGGGATGCGTGTAGAGGCTGATATCGCGATTGATTATCGCCGGTTATATCAATGGATGCTAGACCCATTCATCAAAGTCAAAAATACCGTTCAAACCAGATTGATTAAACCAACACCATGATAGATGTTCTGAACAAACTCAATTTCAGTTTCCGACATACAACCCCTGTTATTCTTCAAGTAGAAGCAGCAGAATGTGGTTTGGCCTGCCTTGCAATGATTATGGGGCATTATAAAAATTATATTGATTTGACGACGTTTCGTCGTCGTGAATCCATTTCGATCAAGGGAATTACGTTACAAAATATTATTGATGTCGCACATCGCAACCGTATGGTAACCCGTCCGTTACGCCTAGATATGGATGAACTGAATAAATTAAAACTACCTTGCATTTTACATTGGAGTCTGAATCATTTCGTTGTATTAACTGAAGTCAAAAGCAATGGTATTATCATTAATGATCCTGCCCATGGGCAACGTAAAATCTTATGGGAAGAGGTCAATAAAGAATTCACAGGGGTTGCATTAGAAGTTTCACCCAATGAAAAATTCGAGCGTAAAGATGAGCGTAATAATTTAAAATTAAGAGATTTATTCAGAAAAACCGATGGTTTAAAAAAAACATTAAGCTATTTATTCTTTGCCTCATTAGGTCTTGAACTAATCGCCATTATTATGCCAATGGCCTCCCAAGTTATTATTGATGAGGTCATTGTGACCTTAGATAAAAATTTACTGACTACAATTGCCATTGGGGTGGGATTATTAATTTTATTACAAATGATTATCGCCACCGCAAGAACATGGATGATGATGTTATTTAGCACACGATTAAATGTGCAATGGAATGCTGGACTTTTTGACCATTTGACCCGTCTGCCGCTTGATTATTTTTTAAAACGTCATGTTGGTGATATTTTGTCGCGTTTTGGATCATTGGGCACCATTCAAACCACCATTACCACCGATATGGTTCAAGCGGTAATGGATGGTATTATGGCAGTAGGCATGTTAATCATGCTGTTTATATACGGCAAATGGTTGGCGATTGTAACTGTTGTTGCGGTGACACTGGATGCAATTGTTCGTTTTATTGCATATCGCCCTTATAAACAAGCCTCTGAAGAGGGCATTATCTACAGTGCTAAAAAAGATTCTCACTTTATTGAAACCGTGCGTGGGATGGCCAGCATTAAATTATTGGGATTGCGTGAGCGCCGTCGCGCACGTTGGCTCAATTTATTAGTAGACAGCATCAATGTTGGCTTAAAAACACAACGTTATGATCTGATTTTCGGACGTATTAATGATGCAATTTTTGCCTCTGACCGCCTGATTATGATGGTTGTTGGGGCATATTTTGTAATGGATAACCAAATGTCTGTTGGGATGTTGGTGGCGTTCTTATCTTATAAAGATCAATTTACAGGACGTATTGGCAGTCTAATTGGTGCTGTGTTTAAACTTCGTATGTTATCAGTTCAAAGCGACCGCATCTCTGATATTGCCCTTACCCCTACAGAAAAGAATACAACTGATTACAATCTGCCCCAAAACACAACCAGTTTGCCAGATCAAAAACAATCTGAACAACTAGAATGCCATAATTTAGGTTTTAGATATTCACCAGCCGAGCCTTGGGTTTTTCAAAACTTGAATATACAGATCCCTCAGGGGCAAAGTATTGCGATTGTAGGCACGTCGGGATGTGGAAAATCAACTTTATTAAAACTTATGATGGGGCTTACGTTCCCAGAAGAAGGGCAGATTTTATACAAAGGGCAAGATATTACTAAACAATCCTTAGATAATTATCGTCAAAATATTGCAGGTGTTTTACAAGATGATGGATTATTTTCCGGATCTATTGCAGATAATATTTGTGCCTTTGATGATAATCCAAATCCTGACCGTATCATGGAATGTGCGAAAAAAGCAGCCATTTACGACGATATCATGGCAATGCCCATGAAGTTCGAGACATTTGTTGGGGATATGGGCAGCTCATTATCGGGCGGACAAAAGCAACGGGTTATTATTGCACGGGCTTTATACCGTCAACCTGAAATTTTATTCCTTGACGAAGCAACCAGCCATCTTGATGAATATACAGAAAGCCATATTGCTGAGACCTTGAAAAATATGCAAGTCACGCGTGTAATCGTAGCACACCGACCTGCAACGGTGGCATTATGTGATTACATTATTATTCTGGATCCTATCACCATTCAAAAAGGCGAGATCCAAGTTGTTAAGAGAGAAGATTTGTACCCTGACGAAGAATAAATAAAAAGCCTATTCCTTTTCGAGAAATAGGCCTTTTATTTAACTATCATATTAGTAAAAATTATTTACCTGTGGCTGATTTTAAATGTTTATTACATTCGCTGTAATATCCACCACCTTTTTGAATCCATTTAAGACCACCATTTTTATTTGATGTTTTATTCAAATGATATTGCTTTTTACAGGTATTCATACGAGCAGTTCCCTCTTTTTCACTGGCGAATTGAGGATCAACTTTATCTGGGAAAACAACATCCCCGCTAACTACTGGTGCTTTTTCTGCTGCTTCTTTTTTAGTGGAATCTTTTTTAGCTGGTTCATTTGTTGCAGCCGCTGGCTTATCAGCTTTTGGCGCATTTGCTGCTACTGGTTTATCCGTTGGTGCAGCAGCTTTTTGATCGCAATGTGCGGCTTTGAATTCTTTGAAATTCTTTTCTTTTAATGTATTGCTCTTTTTAGCTTCACTAAATTGCTCGTAACATGCTTTTCCTTCTGCTGCATGTGCAGAATAAGAAAAACCAGCCATCGTACCAACAGTTAACGCAGCAACGGCAGCATATGATCCCAATACAGAAATTGGAGAAAGGAAATTTTTCATGGATTACCCTTTTGATGTAAAGAAAATTGCCCGATGAATAATGCTGTAATATTGATGAAAAGCATTATTCATTCGTTGATTAGAATTATGAGTTAATCTGCTCGTTATGTAAAGCCATATCCAATCCTTCGCGCTCTTCGTCTTGAGTAACACGTAAACCAACCAGCTTATCAATCACTTTTAATAAAACCCAAGAGACCACACCGCTCCAAATGATCGTCACAATAACGGCTTCAATTTGCGCAATTACCAATCCAACGGACGCTGAAATTCCTGCTGGATCAGATTCTGTGGCTGATAAAGGGCCGAATGCAAATACACCCGTTAAAATAGCACCAATAATACCACCAATACCATGCACACCAAACGCATCCAACGAATCATCATACCCTAATTTATGCTTCAAGTAAGAACAGCTCCAAAAACATGCTATACCACCAATAAAGCCCATTAATAATGCAGGCCCAGGTAAGACAAACCCTGCGGCTGGCGTAATCACCACAAGCCCCGCAATGGCACCAGAAACAATCCCCAAAACGGTTGGTTTCTTGCGCTTGATCCATTCAATACACATCCAACCAATACCACCTGATGCAGCTGCAATTTGAGTGACCAACATCGCCATCCCTGCACGTCCATTTGCACCTAACGCTGAACCCGCATTAAAGCCAAACCAACCAACCCATAACAAAGAGGCACCAATAACCGCATAGCCCACATTATGAGGGGATAAGTCACGTTTACCAAACCCTATTCTTTTGCCAACCATGAGGGCACAAACCAAACCAGCCACCCCAGCATTAATATGCACCACAGTACCACCAGCAAAATCAATTGCTCCTAACGCAGCCAACCATCCTGTTGAAGTCCAAACCCAATGCGCGATCGGCACGTAGGATAATAATCCCCATGCAAGACAAAATAAACATAGTGCACTGAATTTCATTCGTTCCGCAACGGAACCAACCAAAATTGCCACAGAAATAATAATAAATGTCATTTGGAAAACAACATAAACACTTTGTGGAATAGTCATCATCACAGGTGCCGCGGTATCTGACCCCAGTACAAATCCTTTATCAATACCAAAATGATAATGGTCTAGAATCCCACCCAACATAAATTGAGAGAGATTCCCAATAAAAGGTGTTCCTGTGGTGAAAACAAGACTATATCCAATCACAACCCACAATATACTCATCATACAACAAATAGAAAAAGACTGCATCATCGTTGCCAGAACGTTTTTCTTTCTGACCATCCCCGCATAAAACAACGCCAAACCAGGAATAGTCATCAATAAAACCAACGCTGAGCTGATTAACATCCATGCTGTATCCCCTGTATCCAACGTTGGTGAAACAATCGTGGCACCATAAGCATGCATGGGCATTAAGCATAGCAACCCAATCAACAAATAATTTCTTAGCCGCAAAATATTCAGAATTCTGCCCCTCATCGAATAAAATCCCCCTCTGAAATAATATGTATGAAAAATATAAAATCCCCAAACAACCCAAAATGATAATTATACTTCAATAAATAAATTGTTATTGATATATATGTTAATTCTAAACACGAAACTGTGATTGTGGGTAATATTTTTTTACCGAACCAATATAAAAATTAAATCTGTTTCTTAAAAATGACATATTATATAAACTGAAATATAGTAATAATATCTATTTACGCTTTATCTTAAAGATTTTTAAAAATAAATATTCCGAGGCTTTATTAATGAGTGATTCTTTATCGCGTTACCCATATCCTATTATTCCAGAACAAAACGCTATGAATAATCCACGCAATACGCTTGCTAGTGGTCCAGACAGTCATGAAATCAATCTGGATGCATTATGGATGAAAATAGTTGATGAGAGCCGTGCTTGTTGTGACCCTTTGTTGGCCAGTTTTTTTAATGCGTGCATTCATCGCCATCCTAATTTCTCGGCAGCGTTAGCGGATATTATCGGACGCAAATTGGGCGACACCTCTATTTCACCATCAGCCTTGACGCATCTAATTCAAGAAACCTATCAACTCAGCCCTCCTTTGGTCTCCGTTGCAGCGGCGGATTTAATTGCAGTCATGATGCGTGATGCAGCTTGTACAAACTTGGTGACGCCTTTTTTATTTTTTAAGGGATTTCATTCAATCCAAGCCCACCGCATTGCCCATTGGTTATGGAGACAAGAGCGTCCTTTCCTTGCGTTACATATGCAAAGCCGTATTTCCGAAGTCTTTGCGGTAGATATTCACCCCGCTGCAAGATTGGGTCAACGGGTTATGATTGACCATGCCACAGGTGTCGTCATTGGGGAAACGGCTGTCATCGAAGATGATGTTTCTATTTTACAAGCCGTAACCTTGGGTGGAACAGGAAAAGTCGAGCAAGATCGCCATCCAAAAGTTCGTCGTGGCGTCTTAATTGGTGCTGGTGCCAAAGTTCTGGGCAATGTAGAAATTGGCGAAGGGGCAAAGATTGGCGCTGGCTCTATTGTACTGCAAAATGTTTTGCCTTACACCACAGTCGTTGGCAATCCCGCCCGTCCAGTTGGGATCAAACACAAAGATATGCCTGGCATTTCAATGGATCTATCCCTGCCCCCGATTGATTATGTGATTTAACATCAATATAGTACAAAAGGGTTCAGTATATGAATGATATATCTGCGAATAGTTTGTCCGCTGATAGCCCCATTACAGACCTAGCTGCTGATTGTTTAGGATACAGCCCTTTTGCAAAAAATATTGCGACGATTTTAGATAATGCCACCACCAGAGAGGATTGCTTATCCTTGGCATTCATGGGGAATGGGGTTCTGGGAAAACCTCGGCGATTAATTTAGTGGTAGAACATTTAAAATGGCTACAAAGATATCGCTCTAAATATACAAAATTCAAAATATTAAATGATTTATTTTTATATAAAACATTCGAACCAGATAGACCTTCACAGATCAAAGAAACTAAACCACTTACAACGATCATCCATTTTTCACCTTGGTTATTTTCTAATCAAGAAAATTTAACAACTGCATTTTTTCATGAGCTTGAAAAGCAACTTGATAACAGCTGGGGCAATATTAAAGCGTTTTTGAAAACCATTGCTGCATTAACGTTACCTTCACTTGAGGCGCTTTCTTATCTAAATCCCGCGACCTCCAAAATGGTAGGCAATACCACACAACTCCTTATAAAAAATCTTCAAAAAAGACCTTCTTTGGAACAAACGAAGCGAGCATTGAATAAAGCTCTAAAAGCACAAAAACGTCCTCTGTTAATCATTATCGATGATATAGACCGCCTGCCTGCTGATGAAATGCGTCAAGTCCTCAGACTGGTAAAATCCGTAGCAGATTTGCCTTATGTGACTTATCTTTTAGGGTTTGACCGAAAAATTGTTGAAAGAGCACTTGAAAAAGATACCGATCACGAAGGGCCTCAATGGATTGAAAAAATAGTGCAAGGTTCTTTTAATCTTCCCCATATTATCCCATTTAAAGTGCAACAATTTTTTGGAATAAACTTAGAACTGAAATATGGGATCTTTATCAACAGTTACAATTACAAGAAAATTGCGTTTCTTATTTTGAACAACTTCTATACCCACAACTAAAAAATCCTCGGCAAGTTAACCGTCTTATTAATGCTCTAGTTGTTGGGTGGCTCTCTGTTAAAAACACTGTTAACCCACCTCTTTTCATTATTACCGAATCATGGCGTTTATTGAATCATAATCTTTATGATTTTATCAAAAACCATAGAGATTTTTGTATTAAGATGAGCTTTCTTCGACTTATACCCGAAGATATTCGAAGGGATCTCACAATAGAAGAAAAACAAATTGAAGAAGAAATAAAAAAATATGAAGAGAAAATCAATATCTTTTTTGCATTATTTCCTCCAACTCTAGATTTGAAAGAGATTGAACAATCTTTCTATAACTGTTTTATATATGGCTCTTATCAAACGGTACTATCTCCTTCTGAGCTTGCAGAAATAGAAAATAATTTGGATAATACCGAATATGCACTCTCAATCATTCAACAATCAGATATAAAATGTCCTGATACTAATCTTTCAACACCCAAATATTTAATCTTTTATTGGCAAAAACATTTATCGACCTATCCTCAAGATACTATTAAACAAATTATTTATTTCCTAATATCTATCACCATCTATCTAAGAGAAACAATACCAACAACCATTGAATATAATGTAAATGTAGAAATAAGAGCTATTTTAATTAACAGTTTTGAATTACTTGATAGTAACTCACATCAAGAACAGCTGGAAAAATTATATAGAAACTACCCTTTTAACCCTATATTAACAAAATTGTTTATAATTAGAGTTATAATCACAAATACAATGATACCTCATCACGCATTGAACAACGCACTTGAGAAACATCAGGATATAATCAAAGAAATCTATACAATCAAATTCAAAGAATTAGCCGAAACCCAAAATTTTTCCAACTGGTCTTCCAATATGTATATACTCTTTTTTAACCTTTTAGACCCTAAATGGATACAAATTTTTTTCACGAACATCACGACTGTGCAATTCTTGCAATGAACGCTATTGATCGTAATTCATACGATATTTATACACATCAAAATAATCTATTAAACAATAATCCAGAAGCACAACAACTTTTCGAAAAAAAGCTATTACCTCTAATCGAAATTGCAAAAATCATCAGCAAACTTGACAATGATAACAACAAAAAAATAGCTCAAAATTTTCTAAAAAGATTTAACAAAAACAATTAATTACAATTAGCCCCTTTTCTTCAAGAGGCTTATATATACCCTTACTTCACCCCATTAATCGGCAAGAATTTAAACATTGGTGCCTCTTTAAACGATGCGGTGACATTGCCAGAGAAAATATTGGTTTGGTCTTTGCCAAGGTCTAGTTTTTTAACTTTGCCTGTTTTTTCGGAGAAATCGATTTGATTTAGATCAACCCAGAATATATTTGGCGTTAATGCTGATTCAAAATAATAGCGTTTATTTTGCTGATCCGCCAGCGTGCGCCATCTGGTTGAGGAAATATTGGGTTCGTTTTCTGTATTAATCCCAAACGGCACAGACGCATTGCGGATCACACTAAACACGCTTGCCACCGCAGTCCGATCATCAAGTTTCTTGGGAATAGCATTAATATAAAAAGAAGCTCTGGCAAAACGATCCGCAGCACGGTTGGTTCCAGGCAGCATCACCGTTCCCCCGATGGATTTCCAATAGGCATCCAGCGCTAATTGCTGGTCAAATGCAGGTGAGTTCGTCAGCACTTGATATTTGCGATTATGGTGAATGATTTGTTTGCCATCAATATATTCGATAATCGCACTATCGCCCGTTGGATCAGAAATAGACATGTGTAAACTGGCCATTCTTTTCTCGCCTGGGACATTATCCGTTATCACAGTAAACGGTTCTTTTTCCAAAGCAGCAACCGCTTCATCAACGGTGGCAAAATTATCCAATACATATTGCCCCCATACGGAAATTGATAAAGTTGGCTTATCTTTGATAGGTGTGGGATAGACGGACTCTACCAACCACAGCATATTTACATCCAGACCTTTTTCATTCATCCCGTCTGTGGTCGCGATATCATATCCTGTTGCAATCACGCTGCCATATTTAGACTTCCAATGGATTGTTTTGTCGCCCGTAGCACCGTCTCTATCCATTCCTTGAGGGAGTATCCATAAATTCGTTCCAACGTCCCGCTTCCAATCCATAGATCGTGCAGTGATAATTTGATTATTATCGCCCAAATAAACAGCCCTGGTGCAAGCCAAACTGGTCGAAGAAAACAAACAAGCCCCTGCAATAACAGCATTCAGTAATTGACGCATGATCTACCCCTTTGATTCCCAATATGGTTTTATTATAACATAATCGCCGAATAAAAAATTACAATTTATTCTGTGATGAATTGTTCCAGCTCATCCAATCTTTTAGAAACAAAATCAATATCAAGCCTGTTGACCCATGCGCTGAGGTGATCTGGTTGGTTATGATCCACACCTGTATCGAATTTATCTGCCCAATATCTTAATTGACCCTGTAAAGACATCGTCAGGAAACAAGGATTATCATGATGGCTGGGGATCAATTCATAAATAACCGTGCCTGGTTTACAAAAAGCAATATTGGATAATCCAGCCCCCAATAATGCCACAACGATTTTAGCCTGTTGGAAGATCATAATCTGTTCATCAATGCTATATTTTTCTGGATCAAGGATAAAATATCCCCTTGCTTTTAGTAACTCAATCAATTCGCCTTCATTACTTAAATGGCGATGTTCTTTGTTGGCACGGCTGATATAAATCTTATCGTGACATAATTCTGGGATAACAGGAATTTTTACATTCTCGACCATCATTTTATACGCTTGAACCGACAATTTAGAGTCAATAAAATCTGCCTCGCCCGTCGCCAACTCATAATAAATCAAAGATGGAAAGAAATATTGTTGATCCTTTTTTACTTTGAGACATCGAGATAATTCTATACCCAGCAACTCCAAGGTACGCTGTTGCCAAGAGGTCAACTCCATCGGAATAAGATATTTACCCTGTATACCTGATTGTTTCGCCGCGTAGAACGCAGGGATCGCATGGGCTAACCAATGAAAATAATTATCTTCCCAATGGTCAAAGCAGCAAAAAACAGATTCTTGATCTTCATGAATAATCAAACGATCAGAGTGAACAGACAAAGAGCGTAATAACTCACCATTGATAAAGTGACTGCTATTAACGATAGTTCTGTTATCTTTGAAAAAAACTTTGTAATAAACGTCTAAAACAATTTCTTGTAAGCAATAACAATAAATCGGCTTGGCAGCACTTTTCCAGTTCGAAAACGGGTAATAATGTTGGTTCGATAAACGCTCAACGCCCGACCATTTTAACTGACCGTCACATAATTCACAAAATTCAACTTCAACTTGTTCTTGTGCAACATCGGCAAGGTATAACTCCTTTGGTTCTGATTCTAAAATTACTTCCTTGGAATCCTTCTGCGCTATAAACTGTTTTTTTATTGCAGAAAAAAGCGATTTTAACCCCATAGAATTATACCTTGATAATGAGAACAGAGACTAGAAGAAATGGCGCGTGATCTCATATAGAGCAATCGCACCAGCCACAGACACATTTAAACTGTCAATATCGCCCGTCATTCGTAAACTGGCTATTTCATCGCAATTTTTCTTGGTCAACTGCCTGATCCCTGCGCCCTCTGCCCCCAAGACCAAGACAATACGGCGTTTCACAAAATCAGCACCATTCAACAGATTACCATGTGCATCCAATCCTACGACCCATAATCCGGATTCTTTTAGTTTCACCAATTCACGGGAAAGATTAACCGCACGCATAATGGGAATAGTATCCAACCCACCAGAAGCTGCCTTGGCCATAACCCCACTTTCATCAGGGGAATGACGATCTTGTAAAATCACCCCAGCTGCTCCAAAAGCCACCGCAGAACGTAAAATTGCCCCAATATTCCGAGGATCAGTAACTTGATCCAGCATTAAAATAGGCCCTTCACGCTCTAACATATCCTCTATACTAGCGCTGCCTAACGGCATTACATGTAGCGCAATCCCTTGGTGCACAGCCTCTTTGCCACAGATTTGATCCAACACGGGACGTTCAACAATTTCATGTCCTGTTTTAAGCGGCATTTCCAATTTTGAAGTCACGGTTTCATACGCATCAGACGTTGCCACTAAACGCATTTTTTGACGTTTACGATTTAATAACGCAGCTTGTACTGCATGTTGCCCATACAACCAAAAACCACCCTTTATATTATAATTCGTACTGTTATTTGTATTGGGACGAGGTCTTCTATTCATGGATTATCAATCTTTAAAATTATTAAAAACCAAACTTTATAAAAAAAAACAAAATTTCTCCAGCGAAAAGTTATTTATCTTGTTGACAATTGATTAACAAACCTGTTATTAACCTCTTAACTTATTTACGGAGGGGTGCCCGAGTGGCTAAAGGGGGCGGACTGTAAATCCGCTGACGTACGTCTACGTTGGTTCGAATCCAACCCCCTCCACCATCCATGTTATGTAACATGTTGATTTCAGTATCTTTTAATAAATTGTCATTTACTTTTAATAATAAGATTAACTTCTATACCATAACGTATAATTTTATCCATTCTCGTGAGTAAATATACACATCTTAACCAATCCTTTTCGTTTAATTGCTTCTATGCATCAATATTATTCACAAAACTAATTCTATTTTCTTTCTAGATTCTTATTCTTGATTCTTTACAAAAGACGAATTCGATACAAGGCTTTATTTCCTTAAATTCTGTTAACGATAATCGTAAGATTTACGATCATATTTCATCCCATTTATTCTCTTAAATAATATAATTTTATATTATACACAGAGTTACTAACAGTTTTATCCACAAAAAATAAAAACAAAATTTTAAAATAACCATATTTATAGCTGTTATATTGTTTCCTTATCCCATAGTTCGATGTCATTCAATGACGATTACGTTTGGTCTTGTGGCGACATATGCAGCTTGATTAAACGGCCCCACAAGTTCAATTTAAACTCTTAAAAAACCATCCAAAAAATTGATTGAATTCCATCGATTGAAAACCATATATAGCTCATTGTTATTATTCGAGGTTTATATGGTTGAAACAACTGCTCTGTCTGTTCATAATATTGCAGACAAAACAATTAAGACCTTTATCACCCATATCGAAATTATCGTTCGGGCTGGTTTTCCTTCCCCTGCTGGTGATTATATTGAAAATAAACTAGACCTGACCGACCATTTAATCAGTCATCCAGCTGCAACTTATTATATTCGAGTATCTGGTGATTCAATGATGGATTATGGTATATTTGACCATGATTTGCTGATCGTTGATCGATCATTAGAGCCTCATCAAGGTGATATTGTTATTGTTGCTTTGGATGGGGAATTAACGTGCAAATTATTAGCCTTTAAAAATAACACCCCTTATCTTAAATCAGGTAATCCAGACTATCCCCCGATAGAGATGAAGGATAAAGAAATTTATATTTGGGGTGTCGTCATTCATAATATACATTCTTTTCGAAAACGTCATCTATGATTGGTCTGATTGATTGCAATAATTTTTATGCATCTTGTGAACGGGTGTTTAACCCTAAACTAGAAGGAAAACCAATCGGTATTTTATCGAATAATGATGGTTGCGTTATTGCTCGGTCTAATGAGTTAAAACCGTTAGTACCGATGGCAATGCCAGCCTTTAAAATTCCGCCTCATATCAAAAAACAAATTACTTTACTCAGCTCCAATTATGAACTTTATGGGGATATGAGCCAAAGAGTATTTTCTATTGTTCAAGATTACATTATTGATACCGAACTTTATTCTATTGATGAAGCATTCTTACACCTACAACACCAACGTAATCCGGTTGAATATTGTCGCAATCTAAGAAAAATAATACGTCAAAGCACAGGCATCCCAGTTTGTGTGGGTATCGCCCCCACACGAACCTTAGCCAAAATTGCCAACAATATTGCGAAAAAGAAAGTGGGCTCTCAAGGCGTTTATTATTTAGATCCAAATGCGTCTGATTTTATAGAACAATTACAACAACTCCCAATTTCCGAGATTTGGGGCATTGGTCGTCAATTATCCGCTAAATTAAGCAATATGGGCATTCGAACCGCATGGCAACTAAGGAATTTTGATGCTCATTTTATTGGTAAACAATTCTCAGTTGTTTTAGAGCGCACTATTTTAGAGTTACGTGGCACTGCTTGTATTGAATTAGAAGACATACATACACCGAAAAAGAACATCATGACTTCTCGCAGTTTTGGAAAAGCGACAAATAATATTGATGACCTACACGATGTCATTCGCCTGCATGCCAGCAGAGGGGCTGAAAAGTTGCGCACTCAACAATCCTTAGCACAAGCAATCTTAGTTTTTTTGAGAACCAACCGTTTTGGTGAACAACAATCGCAATATCACCCATCGATCGTTATTCCATTGCTCTATCCAACCAACGATACACGCCATATCATTACAGCCGCTCAAGAAGGGGTTTGCCGTATATTCAAAGAGGATTACTCCTATCAAAAAGCAGGTGTAATGATGCTGGATATCGTCGATCAAAACAAAAGACAGTTAGATTTCTTTAGTCAAACCGAGGATACAGAAACAAAAACGCGCAGCAATCAACTAATGTCAACTCTTGATACAATTAATAAAAAAATGGGCAGAAATACCATCAGCTTTGGTGGCATCAACACCAATGCCCAATGGAATCTTAAACGTGATCTATTAAGCCAACGATATACAACCCGTTGGGATGAGCTACCTGTGGTTAAGATGATATAAATATGAATAGATTTCAAAATAAAAATATATCACACTTCAAACTATGCATCACATCAGAACCCTGACATTTTGTTCTTAAAAAAACTTATAACATGTTCGTAGCAACCTATACTCAAGATAATACCTGACGATAATTATGTTTTAATGCAAATTTAAATTTTGCTATATATCATGATAAGTAAAAAATACCTTTTGTAATGCACCTACTACTGATCCTTTACTAAGTATGTTTTAAATCATTGCTTCTCTCTGTGTATCTTTCTGCTAACAAAATCCTGTGAATTGGTTAATTGTATGATACATCCTAATGAAACGAGTATATTCAAAAGCTGATTTCATAGCCTCTTGTTTCAAAAGAGAAATATAAACTTCACTTGTCGCTTCGATTGTATTTAATTTTTCCTTATGATTTCAAACGTAAAAGAACCACCTTAACGGGTGGTTCTTAAGATTCACTAATTTACTAAAACCAATTACTAAAAATCAGATAAGGCAACTCGTTTCCATTTATTAGCAGCAACACAAACATAATGATAATTAGCATCATCTTTGAAATCACCCGCACTACAAGCTTCAGATGATGAAGACGGTGTTGAAAGTTGACCATGAAATTGCGCAGCAGATATTTGTTGTGTCACAGTTAAGCTTTTACCATAATATCCATTCACACCACGGATATTAGCACCATCAGCCACTTCACTGCCAACCAAGAGATCACCACGTGTATCTGGTTTTCCTGACGCTTGATCGTCGTCAGTATAGTTACTTGAATCTAGAGTCAAATAAACCCCCTTAGAGTCATCATTATTTTTAAATAATATTTTTTTGCTAGCTGATATTGATAAACCCTGTTTCATCGTTGGATAAATATCAAAAAATGAATCTCTTATCCCAAACCTAACCAAAGGTTGGGCATTCTCGATTGAGGAAGCAGTGTGTATATTGTAAAAATCAAAACCACCATAAGCATTCGTTGAGTCAATATTCGTAAATTCAGTATGGGCATTACCTGGATAATACGTATTCCACGTTTGCATTGCCCCCTGCCCACTAACGCTTTTTTGGGCTGGGTCATAGCTAGCCGAGGCAGTAAAAATTCCATTATGAAAAAATGCGTCTTCTTTTGCATTTATCTCTTTGGCAAAACTAACTGAGCCATCTCCTTCTTGACATAACCCTTGATTGGAATCATATCCAAGCAAGCACACACCACCATAATGAGCTCCGTTATAATTAAAAGCAATTGAACCCATACGTGATCCATTATTTAATCCTGTTTTACGGTCACGTTGGCTATCAACATCCATTACCAAACGTACACCATAATCACGCCAATTGCTCGTACCAAGAATCTCTCTATTTACGATCGTACTCATATGCATAACGTTACCCTCAGGTAAACTGCTTGCAAAAGAGCTCATGATATGATTTGAACCGACTACAACAGAGTCCTTACTATTCCCTTGTGCATCATAAGATTGTGGCGCCCCATTCCCCCCTATGAATGTACTATAGCCTGCGAATTCTAACGCATCCCCACCCATTAGTGCAACATAAGCTTTTGGCAATCCGTCCGGACCATTAACAAGATAAGCAAAACTGTCCTCCGCCAATGCATTTGGATCACAATTTGGACGACACTCAAAAGAGGTGACCCAACCATGAAATAGTAAACTATTTGGTTTTGTCCAATCATGTGCACGAAAATCAAACTCTTCTCTACGAAAAGAGTTCGCTACTGCAGTTGCTTGATCTCCAAGAACTTTTGTACCATCTGCATCTAAATATTCGTTCTCAGCCATTACCCCACTAGGCACACCTACAAATATCATTGGCACTTTATATTCAGAAAGCTGATCATCTAAATAATTAGTATCAGGAATTTGACCACTTGACTTGTCATTCTTTTCTGGAACTGCCCAATCATAAACATAAATATGGTTTGCATCCCAAGATTTTATAAATCCCCAATATCGTTTAGGTTTTATGAAATCACTTTTACTTACTATAGTAGGATCAATTACATTTGTTGCCACATACATCCCAACATGTAATTGTGACATTTCCGCATTTGTCATCGGAGAAGATAAATTCACCACACCTGAACCAAAGGAGGCTGCTTGTGCAACAACCCTAGCTGACGAATTTTCATCAAAGTGATAAAAGCCAACAACGGTCATATCATTTTTAGCTATAGCGGCTGCACCCCCACGATAATCGTTTCCAGAGATTGCTGCTTTCCCACTTCCGGCACCAACACCTCCAGCAGCAGAGAAAATACATAAAGTACAACCCGCATTATAATTTCCATAAGGCCTTCCAAAAATAGACAGCCCCGTAGGTACAAGTTGTTCATTGGTATCATAATCACCACCAAACTGCACCGTTTCTTTACCTAGTGTAAATTCTGATGTTGCATCAGGAACCATTTTAATCAATGGTCGATTAATAACAGACCCATCCACAGCTTTATATTGCGTAGCAATTTTTATTTGTGATGTTTGAACGCTATTATTATCTACATCTGCATTTACTTGCCCACTCGCATTTAATCCTGCCACCCCATTAGGTGTATTAATTTGAGATGTTTTTACATAGTCCTCTGCTTGCGCAAAGGGTATAAAAGTTGTACAAGACAGTAATAATCCTATACCAATACTTGAAAAAAAATTAAGTCTCATGATTTTATCCTAATAATACATAAAATTATAAATAAAAAAAAATTATTTAATCTAATTAATAACTTTACTATTGTATCATTATTTAATTACAAAAACGAATTTAATTTTTCTTGCCATACTTTAATCAATGTACGGATTGCAAGAAATGATAAAAGAGGCTGGAATACCCTACTCGGTGATTATAGTGTTACCAATGTTTCAGACATAGCAATAATATTGAGAAAATGATTAATAATGATTTTATCGGAGCATTCTCGCAACAGGAATAAGACCATTAAAAAGCATTTTTATATAAATTTGATAAAGTGCTTTTCTTCTTTCGTTATACTCTATCCGATTATAAGCTGCCTTAATTTGTTTTTTTCGCATGCCAATGACAATTACCAACCAAATTCATGCTTTGAAATAATATAAAATGATACAAAATGCAGAGTAAAACCTCAAAAATGGCTGTTTCTTTAGATGTTATGCTGTATTATGTGGAGAAATGTTTTGGTATATAATGGGGGGATGGAGTAATCCTCTGCATCTTCCACGCGCGATTGTGCGACTAAAATTGGGCTTGGGTCTTGATGTAGATAATAGCCAACAATATGATTGATGATCTTTGTATACCCCACACGGGCTGACTTCATCACGAAGACTTTTTCCACTGTCGGATCCGTAATGGCGTTCATCATTCCAACTTGATAGGCATAGGCTTCAAATCGCCCTGTTTGTGCGCTAGTTTCTTTGGATAAATACGCATATTGCTCCGCCCATTGGCTGAGGCTCAAGACAGGAGGTGGGGAAAGATTAAGCCGTTGTGCTTTCAGAAGTGTTTTCCAAAAAGCTATTTTCCCTTTCTTGTAAATGTTGGATCCATCGTTCATCCTCGGATAATTCTTCTAGTGCTCTAACCATCAATTGATGCATTTTACCTTGAGTTTCTGCAACTGTTTTACAGTTAAATATTAAAGGCGCCATTTCCGCATGGATTACGAGTAAACGCGTTCTGATCGCACTTAGTTGTGAAGAGAGGTCATCAACCACATCTTCAATCCTGACCACAGCACCCAATTTAAAATCACAGTCTAATTGTTTCAGGCGCGCCTCATAACTGGCATTAGAAAGCTCTGCATCTTGAAGGTTTTTAAAATAGGTAAGGGTGGATTATATGGAATTATCCACGTTTGTGATAACTCAACAGTTTGGTCAAAATCTCTTTTACTCGCGAGCCAAGCATTGAAAGATGCGAGATCAACCTTATTTTTCCCAGCATATTGTATCCATCCAACTTTTAATTGCTTTTGAATGTTTATTCGGCTAACTCCAGCACAACGTATAGCCTCACTTTAACTTATCGTTTCTGCCGTACTGCAACCCAACTGCATGCTAGGTTGCACCCCCTAAAAAACCTATTAGCTAGACACGAGACAGGGTGCGAAATACCTGTGATGCAAAAGAAGCTAGGAAGGACCCAAAGATCCCCCCATCTATCTCCATGATAGGTACGTTTCTTTTTTTGTATGATATTTAATTAATAAACAAATTAAAATCATTCAAAACATCTGCGGGTTAAATAACATAATATCTATCTACACTACCAAATTTTCATACATATTACAGCTTAGAACATTATTTGTAACAAGACCTTTTATTCTGGATATGCACCAGCAACATTTTGATCGTAATCAATTAATGCACCTGTCATCACTCCTGCATTGGGGCTTAATAAATAGCTTGCCAATTCCGCAAGTTGATGGGGTTTACATAATTGACCCATAGGCTGTTCTGCCTCAGCTTTTTCCAACCATCCATCCGTTGCACCATGATATTTACGTTGGGTAATATTTTCACCAGGTGTGTCCATCCATCCTGGTAAAATTGCATTACAACGAATACGATTGGATCGATACGCATTGGCGACATTTTTGGTTAATGTTGCTAACGCTCCTTTTGAAGATGAATAAGGGGCTAGATAAGATTGCCCACAATGGGCGCATTGAGACAAGATATTTACAATCGATCCGTATCCTCCTTGTTCAATTCGGTGTTTAACAAACCCTTGCATTAAGAAAAAGGGCGCACGAGCATTAGTAAAAAACATTTGATCCCATAATTCTGCGGACGTGTCTGTTAATGTTCCACGTCCTCCAAAAGCAGCGGCGTTGACAAGGACATTCACATCCCCAAATGTCTTGACTGTTGTTGAGACTAAATCAAGACATGCTTGCGTATCTTGTAAATCAAAAGAGGTAAATTGCACATTCACATTGGCAGAAGATAACTCAGCAATGGCCTTTTCACCCTTTTGTACATCACGTGCCGCCAACATGATTTTTGTGCATCCTTCGGCGATTAATTGGCGAGCAATTGCAAACCCAACCCCTTGCGCCCCTCCAGTAATCAAAGCAATGGTATTTTTATGGCGTATATTTAAATCAGACATGTGTAAACTCCTGATCTAGTCCTGTAAGGGTAATGGTTTTCTTGTGCTTTAAGGAAGCAGTTGCGGCTTCAGCTAAATAGGCCGCCATCATGCCATCCATGGCATTAATCGGCATATCTTTTCCTTCACGTGAACAAGCAATAAAGGTTTGAATTTCTGCGGTATAAGAAGGGCCATAACGCTCCATAAAAAATTCTAATATCGGTGCTGACGTTCCTGGATATTCACTGGTATAAGTTGTATATCCTGATTGTCTTGGATTATCAGAAACCAACATTCCCTTTGCCCCAAAAACTTCAATGCGTTGATCAAACCCAAAAGCACAATGACGAGAATTTAAAATCGTAATCAACGCACCATCTTCAGCAATCATGGTGACACTTGCTGTATCAATATCCCCAAGCTTTCCTATTTCAGGATCAACAATCGACGAACCATGGGCTGTGACAGAGATAATGGGTTGCTGGATAATAGAGCGCGCCATATCAAAATCATGGATCATCATATCCCTGAATAATCCACCTGAACGTGGGATATACTCTAATGGTGGAGGATATGGATCCCGACTGGTAATCGTTAATTGCTCTAATCGTCCAATATGCCCTGCATGAACCCCATTTCGAACCGAGGCATGGCCACGATCAAAACGACGGTTAAACCCCACGCATATTTTCTTTGCGGCATCATCGCCAATAGTGCGAATGAATTTTATACCTTCTTGATAATTCGCAGATAAGGGTTTCTCACAAAGAACAGGTTTTTTGGCTTTAACAGCCTCATACAGCAATTCAATATGTGTATCCGAAGACGTGGCAATAATAATCGCTTCTGCCGAAGGATCATTCATTGCTTCTGCTGCACTATAGCAAACTTTAGCATTGGTTTGTGCGGCAAGCGATTTGCTGGCTTCTGCAACGGGATCATAAATTGTGGCAATTTTTGCCCCAGCAGCAAGGATAGATGCAACGTGTACCTTGGCCATGCGCCCTGCACCAATTAAAGCTATTCCTGTCATGTGATTATCCTTCAATAAAAATACGTTTTTGTTCAGAAACAGATTGAGCCATTGCATCAATAATTTTTTGATTTTCATACCCAAAATAGAAATCTGGAAAGCATGCAGATGATCCCATAATCCCTTGAATTAAATCATAAATTTCAATGACTTTTACATCGAAATAGCCCAGCCCTCCGCCAGCAAAATCAAATCCAAAAAAGCCGTTAAATTGTTCAACTTGACTGCCTGCATAAATGGTTTTAAATCCACGATCCGCTTTATCATCTTGATATCGAACAATTTTCAATTCGTTAAATCGCTCACCATCCATGATAATCGTGCCTTCAGTGCCTGATATTTCCCAATAAACACCGAAAACTTTTCCTGCTGCAATTCGAGAAGACTCAATAGTACCGCCTGCACCATTTTTAAATTGAACTAGGGATTGAAATTGGTCTTCATTTTCAACATCCAATCGTTTTGCATTTAAATCTGCACTGGCTTTATATCCAGACCCATCGCCTGGTGCTGGTCTTGTTTTAAAAAATGTTTGTTCTTGACCCAAAACACTTTCAATTGGCCCCATTAAAAATTGTGCAACACTAATGACATGCGCCCCTAAATCCCCCAAAGACCCTGTTCCTGCAAGTTTCTTAGAACATCTCCAGCTCCATGGCATATCATGATCATTGAAGAATCCTTGATCGAACCATCCGCGAAAACGGGTAATTTGTCCAATATCTCCACGATCAATCAATTGTTTAGCAAGTAATGCAGACGGGGTTTTAATATTGTTAAACCCAACCATCGTTTTTACACCATGTTTTTTAGCCGCTTTAGACAGTGCCTTGGCATCTTCTAAATTCACGGTTAACGGTTTTTCACAATAAACATGCTTTCCTGCTTCAATAGCAGCCATCGCCATTTCAAAATGCATCGAATTAGGCGTTGTAATATCCACCAAATCAATTTCAGGATGGGTGACGAGTTTTTTCCAATCATGCGTAGAATGTAAAAATTCAAAACGGCTTGCCCCTTCTGCGGCAAGCTCTGGGGTCGCATCAGCAAATGTATGCAAAATGGGTTCTGCTTTTAAATTACGATATAACAGAGCGGCTCTTCGATAGGCATCTGCATGAGCCTGTCCCATAAAGCCAGAGCCAATTAATCCAATATTCAGTTTTTTACGTGTCATCAAAATTCCCCTTAACTCTATTGATTTTTTAGAATTTGTTTTTGAATAAATTGATAAGCAGAGCTAACCATCGATAAAGGATTAGCTTTGGTTGGATCTTGCTCTGCTTCAACCAATATCCAACCTGAATAATTGCTATTTTTCAGAAATTGCGCCAAAGGTTCATAATCAATTATTCCATCCCCTGGAACAGTGAACATCCCTGCTCTGACCCCTTCATTAAAAGAAGCATCTTTATTTCTAATGTCTTGGAAAATATTCCCACGTACATCTTTTAAATGGATATGTTTTATGCGAGACCCAAATTCAGAAATTAAAATGGCATAATCAAATCCACCCGCATAAGCATGGCCTGTGTCTAATAATAACCCAACAGCATCTCCAGTTGTGTTCATTAAAGTGCGAATTTCATCCAACTTTTCGGCTACCATCATTAAATGATGATGATATGCAATTTGTATATCAAATTCAGATTTTACTTTTTCTGCAAATAAAGTCAGGCGTTCGCCATAATGTTTCCACGCATCAAGGGATAAAGTCAGTCTATGGGACATTGGAATATCCAAGGCATCCTGTGCCATATGCCCACATTCCCCATATACCATGACGGATGAACCACATGCTTTTAGTAATTCAGCATGATGAATGACATCTTTAAATTCGTATTCAACAGATTTCTCTGTTAAAAAACCGCTATACCACCCTGAAACAAGTTGTAGATCATGTTTTTGTAACAGCGTTTTTAATTCACTTGGATCAGAAGGGAAAATCTTACTTGTCTCTACCCCTGCATATCCAGCTGTTTTTGCTTCAGAGAGACATTGGTCAGCGGTCGTTCCTTTGCCAAGGTCCTCTAAAACCTCATTAACCCAAGAAAGAGGGCTAACCCCAACTTTTAATAATTGATCGTGTTTTTGAATAAGTTGCGTCATGATATACTCTTGATAAAATGTATCTATATCATCAAAAGTTATCGCTATATTTTCTAATAAACTACGATCAAAATGATGGAAACCCATCAAAATTAACATATTTACAGTGTTCGTTCATCACATTTTCTTTAGTTATAAAAAAGAATTATAATAAACTTTCACGTAAATAAATATTAAAGGGTGTATAGTCATATTCTGGAATAACATTTTTATCATTATGAAAATAATGAATAATTGTATTTAAGATCTGTTTTGCTTCTAATTCTGGATTTTGATCAATAATAGCGTCAATCACCCCTTTTTTAAGAAGCTCTTTATGAATAGGCGTGAGCTCATGCGTAATGAGTGTCATTTTCTTATCAAGTTTTGTAGTATTTAAGACTTCACTAATGGCAGAATTTTCATCCGAAATATTATATATTCCCTTAATATTTTTATATTCTCTTAATGCGCTAATTATAATTTTCTTCATTTCGTAACTATTTTCATAGCTTTCAAATGAATTAACAATATGACAATGCGGAAAAGATTCTTGTAAAATAGATTTAAAACCACGTTCTCTTTCCGTATGGCCATGCATCTTCGCAATCCCCAAGATAACAATGACTTCTCCGCCTATTGAGCCAAGGAAACGTCCCATTAATTCACCCGCAACTCGGCCAAGTTGGTAATTATTCGGGCCGACATAAATCATCCTTGCGCTATCAGGAATATCGGTTGCTAAGGTAATAACGGGGATTTTTTGAGCCAATGATTGGATCAGTTGAGATATTTTATCAATATGAGGAGCAATAATAACTAACGCGTCGTATTTAATAGAAACATTTTTAATTTTTTGAATGGTTTCAGGAATATTTTGCACATTAATAGAATGTAAAAAAAAGGTAATACGGGATTGATTAGAATGATTTAACTCATCAAAAGTATTTTTTAACACTTCACAATAATGGTTGCTGGATGGCTGCATTAAAACAGCCACGCGTATATGTTGTAAGTGATGAATAAATAAAAACCGATCTAATTTTAAAGCCTGTGCTGCTTGTAAAATTTTAATTTCAGATTTTTTAGAAACACCACCTCGACGATTAATTACACGATCAACCGTTGTGATACTTAATCCTGTTGCATTTGCAACTTGTTGTAGAGTGATTTTATTTAAATTTCGATTTTGTTTCAAATAATTAATCTTGTTCAAATGTTTTTCAAAGAGATATACTGTTGTTTTTATATTTTGCTTAATGGTTAATTTTAAAATTATATAATCATATTTTTTGTAATAAAAATATAATAATAACTATCTTAAATTTAAATAAACTGCTGTTTACTGTAATTACACATTAAACAAACAATCCTACTTTTAGGCCCTTTTACGGATATTGCCCATTGGTTTATCAATGAATCGTGTTTGTCTAAGAGATCAGATGATCTACAGGTAATCTCAATCTTTGAGTTGATTGAGTGCTAAACGTGACATTTTTTGAATCTCTAATAATTTTCTGTGGAAGGGATGATATTTGATGTTAGAATACTTTGTTATCTTACCATACTATAAAAACATAGTGTATTCAAGGACTGTAGCGTTTTCACAAAAAGCATCGTATTACTTATCAACACTAAAAATAACAGATTTTGGTGGTTACGCCAGTTAGAGTAATTTGGAATAATAAAGATGTTTTCCATGCTGGCAAGTTTCTTAGTAAAAAACCAGGTAAAGGTTAATAACTAAATAAACATCCATTTTGTCATATATTAATGTAGTTTTTACAAAAGTACAAGCTTCTTTTTATAAAGCCTTCATAGCTTCTTCAAGCAAAGTGAACGTCGATAACATCTGACCCATTGCGTAATTCAGGTTCAGGTGCAGTTTCTGGGATATTTCTTTGCTGCTCATATTCCCCAACACAATTATACTCAAGATCATGCAATGGTATTATATCTACAACCGCCCAGATCTTAAAGAGCTTATCATAGACTTGACTTTACTTTAGCGATGGTCCAACGAAATGCTCCAATATCCCTTCGCTTAAAAATTAATTCTGGCATATAAATCCCCATGGTACATTGTCACACGGTCTTTCACGACCCATATTCTGGCCAATGGAGATTTCTTAAAAAACTCTGTGCTCCTTTCTGACTCTAAAAAAACCAAACGCAGCAACATACAAGCTTTAAAGTTAGTTACATACACGCAAATCCTCTTCAATAATCGGCAAGGCATCTTTGAACGGTGGGCTCGTGACAATTGTATCCCATATTTATCTTTGGAACTTGTAATAAAATCTTGTTATTTAAATATTGCTTGCAAAGAAGGAGTTGCAATGCCCCACTCTACCAAATCATGACATTCAATATTTTCATATCCCACTTTATAAAAGACCGTCGAAATGTTTCCCTTACCACAACATGAATCAAGAATGGAATTCCCAAAATGGTGCTGCGCAATAGATCTGCTGCAATCCCGCCTACTTCTGGTTTATTCGTGATGGCACCTTATTTTTCTTTTTAACTTCGAAATAAAATTCTCTAAGATTTGCATAAACATACGCAGGGATAGTTTTATTCTTACTCTTTTTGATAGCGACTAGTATAGCGGTGGTTGCCTTCACCCGACGAGCAATCCATAAATTACCCAAATTTAAACTTTCAAAACAGGATGGAATCAACTGACGATGTATATAATCAAAAAAAGTCTTTGCTTCATCGTTCATTTCTTGAGCTGTAAACGTCATTAGCTACCCTTCTAAATAAAAACCATGTTGGGCTAAAGTCCTCTGCAATTGCTAATTACATTTCTTCAGCGCTTTATTTTGTTTTTTTACAGTATTTGGATCAATGCCGTCTGCGATTTCACATTTTTCATCATCACGAGCCTGCCTTGCCTGAGCAAATGTTACAAGAGGATAAGAACCTAAAGATAATTCCCTTTGTCTTTAATTAAACTTATATCTAAAGCTTCATAATTTTGAACCATTAGGTACAACAATAAGATATAATGATTGCGTGTCATCCTTTAAATATTCTTTATCTCGAGGTTTGAATGATTTGATCCCTTTATCTGTTAAAGGTCTATTTCTTTTATCGCGTGCCATGACAATACCAACAAAAATTATTTGATACCACCAAATATACCACCACTTTTCATGCTTTGAAATGCTGCATAATGCAGAGCAAAAACATCAAAAACGGCTGTTTCTATAGGTGTTATACTGTATTATATGGCAAGATAATGTATAGATATATGGCGGAGGGGATGGGATTCGAACCCACGGTACGACTTTCATCGTACAACGGTTTAGCAAACCGCCGCCTTCAGCCTCTCGGCCACCCCTCCGCAAGAAGAGTTGCTTAGTAACACGGCGTTTGCTCTGATATGGTTCTAATGGTTTATTAAGGAACTGTCAATTTCCTTTTTAACTTTTTTCAAAAATAATTTTCTAAACAATTAATCAGCGACAAATGAAAAATATAGGTCGCATTATTGAGAAAACCCAATCATCATTCTTGACACTAGCCATTTAATATTACGCTAAATAGGATATTCTGTCTTATCTGGTGCTAGAACATTTTTTATAAATCTTTTTTTGCTTGCACCGAATTCTTTAAAGTTTAACCGTGCTTGATGAAGCGTTATACTGTTCGCTCCACCATCTGCATCGGGCTGATCGTTTTGTATAGGATTATCTTCCCAAAAACAAATGGGACAGATATCATAATCCCCGTTACTGGGTTCAGTTCTGGTTAAAAAGCCACAACAAACACACGGATATGCCATTGCCTTCAATTCCAATACCTTATTGAGTCTCTTAATACACTTGAGTAAAACAGATATTAAGAGACTCTCAATCATTCTTTAAGATAATTGTTTTTTCAAAAGATCATTGACGATCGCAGGATTGGCTTTACCTTGCATTTCCTTCATCACTTGCCCAACAAAGAAACCGAATAATTTATCTTTACCCGATTTATATTGTGCAATTTTATCAGGATTAGCAGCCAAGATTTCCGCAATCACCTTTTCAATCGCGCCTGTATCGGTCACTTGCTTTAAGCCTTTGCGCTCAACGATATCGCCAGGCATATCGCCCGTTTCAACCATATCTTCAAAGACTTCTTTGGCAATTTTACCGTTAATCGTATTATCCGCAATCAAGTCCAATAAAGAACCCAATGCATCGGCACTGATGGGGCTTTCATGGATGGTTAATCCTTGCTTGTTCAATACAGCAAATAACTCACCCGTGACCCAGTTAGAGGCCATACGACCATCACGGCCTTTAGCGACTTTCTCAAAGAAATTGGCTACATCTTGTTCAGCAACCAACACATTCGCATCGTAACGAGTCAATCCATATTCAGATTGGAAACGATTACGTTTGTCATCTGGTAATTCTGCCAAAGTCGATTTTAAATGATCTACATGAGATTGCTCGACAATCAAAGGCAACAAATCTGGATCTGGGAAATACCGATAATCATGGGCGTTTTCTTTGCTGCGCATCGTGCGGGTTTCCCCACGAGCAACATCGAATAAACGCGTTTCTTGATCAACTTCGCCACCATTTTCATAAATCTCGATATGGCGTTTAGCTTCGATCTCAATCGCCTGCATCACGTAACGAATAGAGTTAATATTTTTTAACTCACAACGCGTACGATAGTCTTCACCAGGTTTACGCACAGACACATTCACGTCTGCACGCATAGAGCCCTCTTCCATATTTCCATCACACGTGCCAAGGTAACGCACAATCGCACGGATTTTACGAAGATAAGCACCTGCTTCTTCTGGCGAACGCATATCAGGTTCACTGACGATTTCCATCAACGCCACACCTGAACGATTTAAATCCACAACCGTATCCTTAGGTGTTAAATCATGGATTGATTTCCCTGCATCTTGTTCCAAATGCAAACGGGTAATCCCGATATTTTTAACCGAACCATCTTCTAGTTCAATTTCAATACTGCCTTCACCAACGATGGGGAACTCGAACTGAGAAATCTGATAGCCTTGAGGCAAATCCGCATAGAAGTAATTCTTACGGTCAAAACGGCTCATCAGATTAATTTTAGCATTTAACCCAAGTCCTGTACGAATAGCTTGATCCACACATTCACGGTTTAATACTGGCAACATTCCAGGAAAAGCTGCATCCACAAGGCTGACATGAGTATTGGGATCAGCACCAAAATGTGCAGAAGCACCAGAAAATAACTTAGCTTTACTGATAACTTGAGCGTGGACTTCTAACCCAATGACCACTTCCCAAGCACCCGTTGAACCTTCAATCATATAACTCATAGGGAACCTCCAGCACGAAGAGTAGGTTTGTGGGTAAAGTTAGCTGCTTTTTCCATCGCAGAACCAACGGCAAAAAGAGTTTCTTCACCAAAAGGACGACCTAATAATTGTAATCCCAAAGGTAATCCTTGGCTGCTTAATCCCGCAGGAAGTGCCAAACCAGGAACCCCAGCCATACTGGCAGGAACCGTAAAGATATCATTCAAATACATTTGCACTGGATCTTCTTGGTTTTCACCTTTGGCAAAAGCTGCGGTTGGGGCGGTGGGGGTTAATAACACGTCCACTTTATCAAACACATTCATGAAATCTTGATAAATCAATTTACGCACTTTTTGCGCCCGCAAATAATACGCATCATAATATCCTGCAGAAAGCACATAGGTTCCCATCAAGATACGACGTTTGACTTCGTCACCAAAGCCTGCGCCACGTGTGTTGGCATAAAGCTCATCCAAACTATCCCCAGCAACACGTTGCCCATAACGAACCCCGTCATATCGAGCAAGGTTTGAAGATGCTTCAGCTGGCGCAATGATATAATAAGTTGCTAACCCATATTTTGTATGAGGCAAAGATACGTCAACAATTTCACAACCCGCTTCTTTAAGCCAATTAATGCCTTGTTGCCAGACTGCTTCAATTTCAGGGGATAGACCAGGCGCACGATATTCCATTGGAATACCGACTTTCATGCCTTTTAAAGAACGATTACAAGCAGCACGGTAATCAGGAACTTCTTTGTCCACAGAGGTGCTGTCTTTTGGATCAAATCCAGCCATTGATTGCAACATAATCGCACAATCTTCAACAGATTTCCCCATTGGACCCGCTTGATCCAAGGAACTGGCATACGCAATAATGCCCCAACGGCTGCAACGACCATAAGTTGGTTTAATCCCCGTAATCCCACAATAAGCCGCAGGCTGACGAATAGAGCCACCCGTATCCGTTCCAGTTGCACCCATGGCCATTTCAGCAGCCACCGCAGCAGCAGAACCGCCAGAAGACCCACCAGGAACAAGGAAGGTATCCTCGCCTTGACGTTTCCACGGATTTTCCACGGCACCAAAGGCAGAATTTAAATTGCCAGAACCCATCGCAAATTCATCAAGATTCACTTTGCCCAAAAATACCGCACCATCACGCAATAAATTAGCCGTCACTGTGCTTTCATAAGGAGGCACAAAATTTTCCAAAATACGGCTGGCAGCGGTGGTTTTTACACCTTTGGTACAAAATAAGTCTTTGATCGCCAACGGGATCCCCGTTAATGCAGGCGCATCCCCAGCAGCCAATTTTTGATCTGCTGCTTTGGCTTGTTCAATTGCAGCGTCCGCAGTCACTGTAATATAGGCATTAATACGATCATTCAGCTTATTAATCGCATTCACATGTGCTTTGGTTAATTCTTCGGCACTAAATTTCTTTTGACGCAATCCATCGACTGCCTCTGTAATTTTCATTCCGGTTAACATTATTCAACCACCTTTGGCACAGCATAAAAATCAGCAATCCGTTTAGGAGCATTGGAAAGAACATCTTCTTTACACTCCCCATCCGTCACCACATCTTCGCGCAAGCGTAATTGCGCAATTTCCGTGCCAACCATCGGCTGCACATCGGTAATATCAACTTCGTTTAATTGTTCCATCCAATTGATAATACCACCAAGATCAGCAGCATAAACTGCCAATTCATCTTCTTTGACCGCCAAAGAAGAAAGCTTGGCAACACGTTGGACAATTTTTTTATCCAATATTTTATTCGTCAATTCAGCCCCCATCATTTCAATAGTGCTTTAGTTTATAAATTCGATAATTACTTTTATTCTATACCATAATATGAGATCAAAGAAATAAGAGGTTTTGTCTTTTTTACAAAGAAAATAGAATACAGCTTATTCAATTATGTGTTTTCACAAAAGATGAATGCCAAAATAATGTAACTTCTTCCTCTTTCCTGATCGGCAAGAATACAAAATGACAAAGATAGGGCTGAATAAAAAAACCAGCAAAGACCAAAAACTTACATTATGACCTTTACGTTCAGCAATACGATATGATTCCTTGTATCCAAAAGAACACCAACCACTTCAACCATAAAATCATGAGTTAACAATTGATTGTGGATCAACATCGATAAGACAGACAAGCCACTGAATAAAACGGGGATGGCTTGTCCTATATCTATGATGGCAACGATATCAGATATTACTGAATTTAAAAATATTCCTCATTGACCTTAATCACTAAACTATAAATATTTTAATGTATGATTAACATTCAAAAATAATAAAATTTTTACTCTGCTATTCGATTAAAAATTAGCTACTTTAATTGAGATAGTTTTAAGTTAAAAATATACAAATCATTTGGATTTGATAAATATTCTGCAAAACTATCTCGTTCAGCTGAAATTGTTGATTGGCATGCATGAGCGACACGTTTTTCATCGACAAATCCATGTAGGCAAACATGTTGAATGGGATGAATAGCTGCCTCTTTTACATCTTGGTTCATAAATAAATAATTCGTCACATCAAAATAACCAAACAAGTAATTTTCCGTATTGTGAATATTAGGATAGCGAATAAGAATTTTTGTATCGTGTGAAGGCTTTATTTCTTTATATTTACCATTAAACACCGCTTCTATATCAATAGAAAGAGATATAAATAATAAAATAGCCTCATAAAAATAAATATTTCCATGATTACGATATAACTGATAATATTCATACTCATTCATTAAAAAATATTTAATCAAATGATCCCCTGCCCCTACGTAATTTTTTAATGCGTCTAAGTTATGAACATCGACACGATGAGCAAGTTTTTGTTTAGCCAACTCGACGGTTTCTTTAAAAGAGCGATTGTGAAAGTGCAAATAACCCAATTGGGTATTCTTACATGTCGAAGAGTATTTAGATACAGGATGATGAAAACCGCGATCCAAAGAATCAATTGTTTTACTTGCAAAAAAACATTTAGAAACACAAATTGGTGAGAAAAATCCTACTTCACCAGGAACATTCAAATATGATTCTTGCATGATAAACGCATCTTGAATACCGATCAGACTTTTAAAATAGTCATGAATTTTCTCTTTATTACAAGATGGATAGTCTTGGTGTAAAATAATAAACTCATCAATATCGATCGGTATGACAAAATCATACTCATCTCTCTGATCCCATCCTTTAATGATATTACAGATGATATCCCCTTTATTTTCAAAGTCCTCATGGGTATGATATTCATCAATCACATGACATCCAAGTTTTATATAAGAAGATAAAATCTCTTTTGTTTTTTCCTCGGTGGAGCCATTATCCAAAATATATAAATTTTCGACACCGAACAAATATGCGTAATATTTTATCCATGCGTCTAGTAAATAAGTTTCGTTTTTTTGCATGGTAATACAACGGATATTTAACATATTTGCTCGCTATCACAAGGTTTGAGTCAGATTAAAATTTATGTTGATTATAAATAAAGAAAAATAACTTGCAAAATAATAATATAATAATCCATCTTTCTTTTGAATTAACGATAACGATCATGATCTATTAAAAATTGATGCTAGAAAGACAGCGTTTAATACCATGACTCACAAATCTTTGTATCAATTAAGAAAAGCAATTTTGTCGATTTCTATGTCTTATGATGGGTGGGGTTTATCCAGTTGGCTCTATTGATTCGAAGAAGAAAATAAAAATTGGTTTTGGTGAAATACCATTTTTGATAAGGATCCTGGTCAGTTTTATGACTTTATCACCGTCCCTGATCTGGTCTTTTCCTTGAGGAACATAAATTATTTATTTCAAGCCTGTGGAGCCGAGGGGCTAGAAGAAGATGAATCGAAATTTTCATAGGAAGAATCGCAACCATTAAAAACAATCTTGATGCTCTATGTCTCTTTTATGTTTTTTTAAAATAGTCATGAAATCTTTACATTCACCAACAATTCTAGAAAGATTTCCAGCACCCCCACCTTCATCTTCGAAACGCTTAATATAATTACAAATATCCAATATTTCACATCGTTCTTGTTCCGATAGAAGATCAAAACGATATTCATAATGATAGATATTTTTTTTGCAAAACTAAGCAATTCAGTTTAATGCTTAAATGCAGAATAAATTATATCAATCAATCTTTGAACGACAAGCAGATAATTCCCTAACATTAACGATATTAAATAGAGTCAAACCTTCAACTGCTTTTAATTGATAATCTTCCAACCCTGTCCAATCTTTAGGTTCGCCTGCATCAAGCCATGCTGGGAAAGAGGTCAAATGAGCCTCTTGTAATCCCCACCACAATATTGGATAATTCTGTCTTTGATGTTCTGACATAAAAAGTAATTTGTTAGGTAAATGCTCAATATTTTCAACGAACTGAAAAAACAATTTGGGACTGAACGCAGCCTCTTTTGCATTTTCTAACACAACCTGAAAATCACTTTTTTCCTCGTTACACATAGATTATAATAATTCTTTATATTCTTTACATCCATCCGCGTTATGTAAATCACACGATTGCTTAAAATAAAATTTAGCCTTTTCTTTATCGATATCGGTTCCTTTGCCTGTTTCATACATATATCCTGCATTATAAGCACCGTCCGAGTGACCATGTTTAGCAGCTGCTTTAAATAATCCAAGCGCTTTACGATAATCAACAGAACCGCCTTTTCCTTGATAATAGATCAGTGCCAAATTATATTGCGCTTCTGGTACATCCAGTTCTGCTGCCCGCTTATACCAAATGATTGCTTGTTGCATGTCGGGTTTTACCCCCATGCCTTGTTCATACATATATCCAACATTAAAATCTGCTTTGGGCATATACTGAAATGCAGCCATTTGATAATATTTCATTGCCTTCATATAATCTTGAGAGGTCGCAACCCCCTGAAAGTAAATGACACCGAGGTTAAATTGGGATTGTGCATCACCTTGATTGGCTGCTTGTTCGAAATATTGTATAGCCTTACGGTAATCTTTGGGGATTTTTTTACCCTCTAGATATAATACTCCAAGATTAAATTGCGCTTTGATATGTCCGGATAGTGCTTGTTTTTCCATATCCGTAATATCAGTCGAAGCATGTGGCAATATATCGGTCTTCGGTTTATTTGGAGAAACGATAATATTGGTTTGGGCAATGGCTATATGTATTGGAAAACATCCAAGCATTACAAATAATAACCACCATAAACACTTCATTTTTATTACCCTTTATCACTGATATCATAGAATATTTTTTTACAATATAACTCCAAAATTATAGTTTGTAACAATTTCTTTATGCTCTGAAAATATTTTATATACTTTTCCTTTATTCAACAAAATGATATAGATAATGCCGTTTTTTAACCTATTGATTTTATGAAAAAATAACGATGTATATTTATCCTGCTACGGATCGCGAATTGGACAATATTTTAGAAATTCAAGATCTTTGCTACCATGAAATTGAACCAGAATCTCCAGAAGTGATCGCTTCAAAAATATATAGCAGCCCCGACACGTGTTTCATTGCCAAAGATAACCAGGGCATCAGAGGATATTTACTTTCTTTACCTTCCTCGCTTGGGAATCCCCCCCAATTACACAGCAATACACAAACAACAGAACCCAACCCAAATTGTTTATATTTGCATGACCTGGCTATTCATCCTAATGCCAGAGGCATGGGAGTGGGGAAATTATTAATCCAACATTTTGCCAAAATTGCACTTCAAAAACAATTCGAACATGCCTCGTTAATCTCAATCCAAAATTCAGTACCATTTTGGGAAAAATATGGGTTTAAGGTTGTTTCTGCTGATTCATATTTACAGAAAAAACTTAAAACTTACGGAGAAAATGCAACATATATGGAGTGTTTCTTACCTCAGCATTACCAAATTAATTAAACTATTTACGAACCATCAGCACCTGCATTTTGTTCTAGCATTTTAATCATCTCGACAACGGTGTATAAAGCCCTTTTTATAGGTTCAGTAAGATTAAAAGAACAATTAAGCCTTATATAATTTCGAGGTAAATTATCTTGTTGAAACAAAATGCTAGGGGCGATTACAATTTTTTTATCTAGCAAATGTTGGTATAGAACGGTGCTATCAACATTTATGGGTAATTGTATCCATAAAAAATAACCTGTCGCATATAAATAAATCTTGCAACTTTTGGGTAGTATTTCTTTTAATAATTTATAATACGTATTTTTATTTTTCTGTAATTTTAGCCGTAATTGTCTCAAATGTTTTTCGTAATGATGTGTGCCGATAAAATCTACCAATGCATGCTGCATTAAATTACTGGCTGAAACAGTGCTCATCAATTGCAAATGTTGAATTGCATTGGAAAATGGTCGAGAATGCACCCACCCCACCCGAACACCTGCGCCTAATATTTTCGAGAATGATGAACAATGCAATACATAATTTTCTTTATCAAAATGTTTTACTGATAAAGGTTTTTGTTTTTCGTAAAATAGCTCTTGATAAACATCATCTTCGATTAAATAGACTTTATATCGATGCAACAACTCTGCAATCACTAATTTAATTTCATTACTGACGGTAAATCCGATGGGATTATGTGCATTTAACATTAACCAACAAACTTTGATTGGATAATTTTTCAAAGCACTCTCAAACGCATTCACATCAAACCCATGCTCGGGGTGCTCGGGTATCGTGATAACATTTAAACCCAATCTTTCTGCTGCTTGCCAAGCCCCATAAAAGATTGTTTGTTGTAATAAGATAAAATCCCCAGGTTTAGTCAATGCTTGCAAAGATAAATTTAATGCATCCAATGCTCCAGAAGTAATCACAATATCTTCTGGTTGCGTCGAAATCCCATTTAAACTGTATCGACTGGCTAAGATTTGTCTGAGATGCAAAGACCCTGGTGGCATGCTGTCAGTGCTGAGCGAGCTATTGGGTAGTTTGGCATGTTGAGAAAGAATTTTCATAAAATGAATGTTGCATAATAGTGGAACCGATGGAAAGGCCGATCCTAGTGGAATGACATGATCTTGTTGCAACCTCTTTAGATGATCGAATACCAATGAATTAATTTCAATATTGGTGTTTAATGCTACTTTGTTGGTATGTTCTGGAGATATATTTATATCCCCAGAAACGTAATATCCTGATTTTTGCTTTGTATAAATCCATCCTTTTGCTTCCAATTCTTGATATGCATTTAATACTGTCATCAAGCTATATCCGGAGCTTTGAGCCTGCGCTCTTAACGACGGTAATTTTTTATGTGCAGGCCATGACCCACTTTCGATCAAAAATTGAATATTTTGAGCAAGCTGTCTGAATTTATACATCGATCTCAACATCATAAAATACAAGTAGCACCATAATAAGAGATCTCAGACTCTAATGATAAATGCTGTTCTTGGCCATTAATAATATGACTCGAAAGAACTGTGCCACAACACCCAAAGACAACACTCCAGACAACCATAAAACAACAAACCATTGCCATTGTTTTAATTGTAAGTTTTTTGTACGATTAATGATACCCTTCATCATCTACCCCCACTTTACTTTTAAACACCCAATACGTTAATATCGTATAACCAATAATTATCGGTAGTAAAATCGCAACACCAACCAAAGCAAATAATTGGCTGCTATGGGGCGCTGCCGCCTGCCATAATGAGACAGAAGGTGGAATAATATTTGGCCATAAACTAATCAAAAAACCAGCATAAGTAATCAGCACCAAACATAGAATATATAAAAATGGTTGCTTATCACTTTGTGTCCGACACGCACGCAAAATCAACCAAGAAAATAGTAACACTAAGACAGGTACTGGTGAAAGATACATTAAATTGGGCATCTTAAACCAGCGTGATGCGATCTCTGGATGAATAAAAGGCGTATAAAAACTGACACCTGCAAAAATGACTAATAAACCAATGAGTAATTTAGGCATTAATTGATACATACTTTGTTGCAAATCATCTTTGGTTTTCATCACTAACCAAGCGCATCCCAAAGCAGCATACATCATCACAACACCCACACCGGTAAAAATGGAAAACGGTGTTAACCAATCAAGAGGCCCCCCAGCATAGGCGTTATTTACCACATGTATCCCTTGGATATATGCGCCCAAAATAACCCCTTGGAAAAAACTGGCTAGGGTTGATCCCCATATAAATGCCCAATCCCAAAGATATTTGCTGCGATGTGCCTTAAAGCGAAATTCAAAAGCCACCCCTCTGAAAATAAGAGAGACAAGCATCAAAATAATCGGAATATATAAGGCGGATAGAACCGTAGCATAAACCAATGGGAATGCAGCAAATAATCCAGCCCCTCCCAGCACCATCCATGTTTCATTTCCATCCCAAACAGGGGCAACCGTATTCATCATCACATCACGATGCTTATGACTTTTGACAAAAGGAAATAAAATCCCTATTCCCAAATCAAAACCATCCAAAACAATGTAAATCAGCACACCAAGAGCAATAATACTCGCCCAAATAACTGCTAAATCTATCATAATAACTCATCCTTACTATTCAGTTTTGCAGGTGAAGCATGCAAAGGATATTCCTTGGGTCCTTGATTGATTAATTTGAAAATATAGTATATTCCGCTACCAAAGACGACCGTGTAAACAGTGACAAAAATAATTAAACTTAATCCGACTTGATCTGCGACAACCGTGTTCGAAAACCCATGTTCTGTGCGTAACATATTATAAACAACCCATGGCTGACGACCAACTTCTGTGGTTACCCAGCCTGCTAATAACGCAATATATCCTGTGGGCCCCATAAATAATGCAAAATAACTGAACCATTTGCTGCTATATAGTCGCTTTTTATACCTCAACCACAACGCTGTAAAAGACATTGCAATCATCAAGAAACATAGCCCAACCATCAAGCGAAAAGTCCAAAAAACAATTAAAGAATTGGGCCTATCTTGTGCTGGGAACTCTTTTAACCCTTTAACAACACCATTCCAACGATGGGTTAAAATTAAACTACCGACATAAGGGAGAGAAACAGTGTAATAATTTTTTTCCTGCTTCATATCTGGAATAGTAAATAAAATCAAAGCCATTGGATTATCCGTATTGGTTTCCCAATGTGCCTCAATAGCTGCCAATTTAGCAGGCTGATATTTTAACGTATTTAACCCTTGTGCATCCCCGAAATAAACTTGAGCACAAGACGTAATTAAAACCATCCATAACGCCATGGAAAATGCTTTCATTGTCATTGGCGAGCGATGACCACGTAATAACTGCCATCCTGATGCCCCAACTACTAACAAAGAAGACACTAAAAAAGCGGCTGTTCCCATATGAAGTAATCGATGGATGAAACTTGGGTTAAAGATAATTTGCAACCAATCATGGGGGACAATAATTCCATTTTCAACAGTAAACCCTTGAGGCGTCTGCATCCAGCTGTTCGAAGATAAGATCCAAAACATTGAAATACATGTTCCCAATGCCACCATAAAAGTCGCCGTAAAATGCGCTTTTGGTCCAACACGTCCCCACCCAAATAACATGATACCAAGAAAACCTGCCTCCAGAAAAAACGCGCTTAACACTTCATATGCTAACAAAGGACCTGTGACACTTCCTGCAATACGGGAAAATTCGCTCCAATTGGTTCCGAATTGATATGCCATCACAATACCAGATACCACCCCCATTCCAAATGCAACCGCAAATATCTTGGACCAGTATTTAAACATATCTAAGTAAATTTTCTGTCCAGTACGCAGCCACTTCCATTCAATAATCGCCAAAAAACAGGCTAGACCAATAGAAGTCGCTGGAAATATGATATGAAACGAAACGGTAAATGCAAATTGTAACCGCGCCAATTCCAATGCTGTAAGACCAAAGAACATAATTACACCCTATACACTTTGTTAATGAAGATGCTGCACAAAGACTATCAAGAATGTAATGATGCGAATGTATAAAAAAAAGGTAAGATACAAAAAATAAAATAAAAACTATAACAAATAATAAAGAAACTGTTATATATCGATCGAAAATTAATTCTATATGGTATATCTGTTATACCATATACAAATTCATTGCCATTCAGTTACGCTTTACATCAACTTGATTGTTCCTTTATAACTCATTTATAGCGGAAACTCTATTAAAAAATCAGCGCTATTTTTTGGATAAATTAATGATATCTTTTATCTTTTATTTCTTGGCTGCTTTTGCAGAAATTGCGGGATGTTTTTCATTTTGGGCATGGGTACGTTTGGGCAAGACCCCATTATGGATCATCCCAGGCACGTTCTCTTTGTTATTTTTCGCATGGATGTTAACTAAAGTTGATGTAGATGTTGCTGGACGTGCTTATGCGATTTATGGTGGAATTTATATTCTTTGTTCTTTGATATGGTTATGGGCGATCGAAGATACCCCACCTGATAAATGGGATATCACAGGTGCAGCAATTTGTTTAATCGGGGCAAGTATTATTCTATTCGCCCCACGTTCGTAACAAGTATTATTTACACATTAAATCCTTTGCCACAGCCTCGGCCATTTTTATTCCATCGATCGCAGCAGACATGATCCCTCCCGCATAGCCAGCCCCTTCGCCTGCAGGATACAGACCTTGTGTATTGATACTGTTACCATTTTCTTCTCTGGGAATACGAACAGGCGAAGAGGTTCTGGTTTCAACACCTGTCATCACTGCATCGGCAAAGCTAAAACCGGACAATTTACGATTAAAAGAGGGTAGAGCCTCTTTGATAGCATTCACTACAAAATTCGGTAATATATCAATCAAATTACTGGGGGTGACGCCTGGCTTATAAGAAGGAATAACTTCCCCCAATGCAGTTGTTGCTCGACCAGCAAGGAAATCTTCCACACGTTGGACAGGGGCTTTGTAATCTGATCCACCCAAGACAAAGGCTTTGCGTTCCAATGCTCTTTGAAAATCAATACCGGCCAAAGGATTATCTGGATAATCTTTTTGAGGATCAACACTGACGACTAACGCTGCATTAGCATTGCGTTCCGCACGGGAATATTGGCTCATTCCATTGGTTACCACACCCCCTTCTTCTGAAGCAGCAGCCACCACTGTTCCACCAGGACACATACAAAAAGAGTAAACGCCACGATCATTGCCTGCATGATGCACTAATTTATAATCTGCTGCCCCCAGCTTTTCATGACCGGCCTGAGGGCCAAAGCGGACTTTATCAATCATGGATTGAGGATGTTCTATACGCACCCCAACAGAAAAAGGTTTGGCTTGAATAGCAACGCCATCTTTGTATAAGGATGTCATCATATCTCTGGCACTGTGCCCTGTCGCGAGGATCACATGACGACTGGCGATTTCAGTGCCATCCGTCAACTTGACCCCTATAATTTGACGGTCTTTATCCATCAATATTGAATCAACATGCGCACTAAATTGATAAGATCCGCCGTAAGATTCAATTTCAGCACGGATTTGTTCTACCATACTGACCAAGCGAAACGTCCCAATATGGGGCTTAGAAAGATATAAAATCTCTTCGGGCGCACCCGCTTTGACAAATTCCGTTAATACTTTATGCCCATAATGATTGGGGTCACTGATTTGCGTATATAATTTTCCATCAGAGAATGTTCCAGCCCCACCCTCGCCGTATTGCACGTTACTTTCTGGATTAAAATTCGTTTTACGCCAAAACGCAAAAGTATCCACTGTGCGTTCCCGAACCGCTTTACCACGTTCCAAAATCAACGGGCGTAGTCCCATTTGTGCTAATAAAAGCCCAGCCATAAATCCACAGGGCCCAGCCCCAATCACAATCGGTCGCTGATAGGAAGACTGGCTGGATAATTGTTCACCATCAGCACGATCAACAACAAATTGATACTTCACTTCGGGTGCTTTTTGAATATGTTTATCTTGCGTATGAACATTCAAACAATCCGTATCATTCTCGACAGTGCAATCAATCGTATAGACCAATAAAATATGACCCCGTCTGCGTGCATCATAACCACGACGAACAATGTGGTAATCAATGATATTGGTTGCAAGGCGTTCGTGGAGTGCATTTTCTAAATCTGCATCACTGTGATTAAGAGGAAGTTTAAGTTCTGTAATTCGAATCATCGGCTTTATAACTGTGAAAAATATTAATAGAATAGTTAAGCAAGTTTATTTCAGGATATACCTTATAAATAGCATAGAAAACTATTTATATTTATCACCAAAATGAGTATATAATATGAAAATTAAATACATATTTATATATCCTTCTTATTTTATCAATTAAAATCCCACCCTCATCCCCAAAGGATCGCCTGTCATGTCCGATCATTCCACTCATCATCATGAACATGACCATTCACATGACGACCATCATGGATGCGATGGTCACTCCCATACACATTCGCATTCGCATGCACATGGACATCACCATGTTCCAAAATCTTTTGGCACTGCTTTTGCGGTCGGTATTACGTTAAACCTGATTTACGTGATCGCCGAAGCAGCATGGGGGTTTTGGGGTAACTCTTTGGCATTATTAGCCGATGCTGGACATAATCTTTCGGATATTCTTGCGTTGGCATGTGCTTGGATTGCCGCAATTCTGGGGCAAAAAAAACCAACTGATAACTTCACTTATGGATATCGCAGGACTTCTATTCTCGCATCCCTGACCAATGCTGTGATTTTGTTGATCGTCACAGGTGGTATTATCTTAGAAGCCATCGAACGTATTTTTCACCCCGCACCTGTTGCTGGATGGACAGTCATTATTGTGGCGGCAATTGGTGTGGTGGTCAATGGCGTAACTGCCATGATGTTTGCCTCTGGACACAAAGAAGATCTGAATATCAAAGGCGCATTCTTACACATGGCTTATGATGCGCTGCTTTCATTGGGCGTTGTCATTACAGGGATTATTATTCTCTTTACCAACTTTAACCTATTGGATCCAATTATCAGCCTTGTTGTTTCAATTGTTATTATTATGGGAACTTGGTCTTTACTTAAGGATTCTGTGACTTTGGCGGTGGATGGCGTGCCTACCAATATCAATCGCAAAGATGTCGAACAATATTTACGTGCATTGCCCAGCATCGTTGATTTACATGACTTGCATATATGGGCAATGAGCACCACAGAAACAGCGTTGACCGTTCATTTGGTCAGTAATGTTGACCATCGTTTAGATGATTTCCTATCTGTTACTTCTCAGCAGTTAAAAGATCAGTTTAAAATTGGACATACAACCATTCAAATTGAATTACAGCATGAAGCCGAGATTTGTCTTTTAGCGCACGCTGAAACCGTATGATATTTCAACATAACAATAGAAATTACCTCTATGATTGTCAAAGTGATCCAAAATAAAAAAATACTGTTTAGTATTGGCAGCATTTTTATCAGTATCCTCGTATTTACTCTAAAATACATAGCTTGGTATACTACAAACAGTGTTGCGTTCTATTCGGACATGCTGGAAACATTGATTAATGTTGCAGCTGCCATCTTGGGATGTGTTGCATTAATTTTTGCATCTCGCCCTGCCGATCAGCAACACCCTTATGGTCATCATAAAGCAGAATATATTTCCGCAGCCATCGAAGGTTTACTCGTATTAACCACGGCGGCATTAATTTTATATGAATCAGTCGAAGCTTGGCAACATCCTAAACTGCCCACAGCACCTTTTATTGGGATATTATTCAATGGTTCTGCGGGTATCGTCAATTTATTTTGGTGTATTATTCTGATCAAAGTCGGTAGAAAATATTGTTCTCCTGCGTTGATTGCTGGTGGAGAGCATATTTTATCGGACGTTTGGACAACAGTGGGGCTAATTTGTGGCTTCATTTTAATCCCACTGTTTCAATGGTCTTTACTGGATGCGATATTAGGCTTTTGTATTGCTATTAATGTTCTACGCGTGGGATTACACGTGATTGTTGACTCTTTCAACGGGTTAATGGATCAAGCACCGCCAAAGCAAGTCACAGAACATATTTACGAAATCATCAAAGCAAATGCCACCGAAGCATTAGAGTTCCATATGGTTCGCTTTCGCCAAGTCGGTGCAATGACGTTCATTGATTTTCATTTGGTTGTTCCTGGCACAATGAATGTTTACAAAGCCCATGAAATATGTGACAAAATTGAAATGGCTCTGAGAAAAGCAGTTGGTTCGATTTCCGTTAATATTCATGTTGAACCTGAAAACGAAGCAAAAATAACGATTCCAAAATAACCAAAAATTAACGTTTCGATAAATTTATATTTTTTTTGATTTTTTCCAATTAAAATATATATTTTTTAACAGAATTCGCATAGTATACGGGCATTACTGAATCAAATTGGTTATAAATATGCAAATTCCTTCTCGTTGTGCAATTCTTCTTGACGCTGGGTATATTGAATATATTACACGGCAAGAATTTCCTAATTTACAAATTAACTACGAAAAGTTAGTGAAAGAAATCACTTCGGACCATTCTTTATTCAGAACTTTTTACTATAATTGTCTGCCCAGCTTGGATTTTTCAACAGCTGAAGACGATAGAAACCTTTATGAAGGAAAAATGAATTTCTTCGAGGCGCTGAAATTCCTTCCTCATTTCGAAGTAAGGCTTGGTTTCTTGTCTAAATATGAAGATCAAGAGGGTAATTCGCTCAGCTTTCATCAAAAACGCGTCGATATCTTGATGGTTGTTGATATGATGCAACTTGCTTTGACGAAACAGATTGACCACTTAATTATTGCCACAGGGGATGGTGACTTGATCCCTGCAATCCAGGCGGTTAAGCAATCAGGTATTCTTGTTACCTTATGGCATGGGTCTTTTCGTGGAAAAGCCGCCCCAAACAGAGAGCTTTTCCAAATTTGTGATGAACGATATGAATTAGGAAAAATTATTCATAAAATACAAAAACAAGGTCGATAATTTGCTCGAAAACCATCAGAAGTTACCTATGCTGATGCTGCCAAATCGACCAATCCAATAATGCCTTTTTCAGTACCAAAGCACAAGATATCACCTGAATTGTTAAAGTTCAAAGCAGTAATTGCGCCAAATGCTTTGTCTTGCCCCAAGCTGATTGGCAATACTTTTTCCCCATCTGGGCTGATTAATAGAACACTGCCATCAATAAACCCTGCGGCCAGCAAATCCCCATAAACAGGATGAAACCGCACAATCGTGCAATATCCACCAGGAATACCAGGCAATTCAACAGGTGGTTTGCCCATCGGCCCCCCATCAAAAAAAGGCCACATCACCACTGCTTCAGCACCACTGGTTGCCAACCACTTACCTTCTTTAGAGAAATTAAGTGATTGTACTTTCACTGGATACCCACTCATGCGCATATTATGACCATCAGAAACACGCCACCCATGTAGATCGTGGTCTTGCATAGAGGTTACAATCGCCTCTTCCTGTGGATGCAATGCAACAACCAAGTGGCTGCCTTTCCAAGTAAACTCTTTAACCTTGGTATTGTCTTTCAAAGACCATAAAGTAGCACCATTATAATAAGAAGTTACCAACTTTTGACCATCTTGGTTAAACACCAAATCACTGACGGTTGATTCATGTTCTATAATGGTTTTCGGTTCATCAAAATGATCTTGATAAATATGAACCTCTTTCCCGACTGTAAAAGCAACCATTATGCCAACATTGGTTTCATCAAACCAAGTGACCATACGCTCTGCCCATCGTTTGGTTTTTAGCAATAATTCAGGCTCTTTTCCTGGAATAGTGCGTAAAATTTTATTATCGTCGCCCGCAGTAATAAAGCCAGAGGGCGTCATATCTTGTGATAGACATAATATTCCCCCTTCATGAGGCTGTAATTTTTGCCAATTGTTAGGTTGTTGCAAGTCTTTACGAGCAACCAACCATAAATCCCCATCAGCAGTCGCAAAAGCAATATATTGACCGTCTTGAGAATGAACACAGCCAATGATATTGCCTTCAACCTCTTTAAATTGTCCTCGGCTGTCAATTAATTGAAGTGGTGCTTGCATGTTTGTTCCTATCTTCTCTTACTGAGCAATACAGCTTTTAAAGCCATCGCGAAGTTTCTTTTCATCTAAATAGCGACCGATGAAGACCAACCTAGAACATCTTTTTTCATTTTCTTTCCAAGGGCGAATAAAATCCCCATCAGCCATCATGTGGACGGCTTGAAACGCAAAGCATTCTTTGGAATCAGAGAAATTTAATATTCCTTTAGTACGTAACAAGTCGACACCAAATTGTTGCAAAACAGAACCTATCCAAAGGTCAAAGCGTTTTGAATCTAAAGGTTTATCTTCCAATAAGGAAATGCTAGTCACGCCATCCCCATGATGATGATGTGCGTCATGGTCATGCTTATGATCGTGATCGTGATCGTGATCGTGATCGTGATCGTGATCGTGATCGTGATCGTGATCGTGATCGTGATCGTGATCGTGATCGTGATCGTGATGATTATCCAAGAAATCTGGGGCTAATTCCAATGCTTTTTTAAGATCAAATCCACCACGATCTAAAATTTTATCCAACGCAATTTGACCTTTTTGCGTATGATATAAAGCCACATAAGGGTTAATCGCTTTAACCCGTTGCTCAACTGTTTTTAAGGTCTTTTCATCCACAAGATCAGTTTTATTCAGCAAAATCACATCAGCAAATGCGATTTGATTGACCGCTTCTTTGCTGTCATCCAAGGTTTGCATCACATGTTGAGCATCAACTACAGCAATCACCGCATCCAATCTGGTCTTTTGTTTAACATCTTCATCGACAAAAAAAGTCTGTGCCACAGGCGCAGGATCAGCCAGACCCGTTGTTTCAACAATAATCCCATCGAATTTCATGCGGCGTTTCATCAACGTTCCTAGAATACGCACCAAATCACCACGGATCGTACAACAAACACAGCCATTATTCATTTCAAAGATTTCTTCGTCTGCATCAACGACCAAATCATTATCAATGCCCAATTCACCATATTCATTCACAATCACCGCATATTTCTTACCGTGTTGTTGCGTCAAAATATGATTTAACAAAGTCGTTTTACCTGCACCTAAATATCCTGTCAGAACCGTCACTGGCACTGTATCTTTAATTTCAGACATCTCTACTCTCTTTCTTTGATTGTTGTTTGATAATCCCAACTATATGCTAGACCCATGCCCAGTAATAAGAAAAACCATCCCCCCAAAGGCATATTAAAAAAGCTGCTCGTCGAGGATAAAGGCCATTCATGAATAAAAACAGCTGCAAATAATCCCACACACCATGCTTTTTGAATGGCTTGATTTTTGGTTGTTACAGTGATTGTTAATCCTTTTGTCAGCTCAATCAATAAACTGCAAATCGTTAAAATAAATAATAGTAATCCAGGAATACCCGCATCAATAAAAATCTGTAAATAATGATTATGAGGATGCGTTAAACAAATGATTGCTCCCCCACCATTTCCAGAGCTGGGATCCCAAAATGGCCAGCCATGAAAATAAATAGGATTACCACAAGCATGCTTGAATGCATCATACCCTAACCCTGCCCATGGATTCATAATCCCCATAACGAATGCTCTGACATACACTAACCCATAAGGGCTGGATGAAAAATGGGACATTTGATCTATAAAATGCGTTACCAAATGATTAAAACTTTCAGGAGAGGTAAAAGCAGTCACAAGTATCAACATAGGAATTGCAACCAGCGCTGCCAATGCGACAACACGCAGATATTTTAACCAAATCGTTGCAATCCCTAAACCAAATACAAATAAAACAAAAGGCATTCTTTGTCCTGCCAAGACCATCATTCCAATCACAAATAGCAAGCATAATAATGTATAAATTTGACCTTTAGGTTTTTTATATTCCCATAATAAATAAGCACAACCAGCCAAAGTAACCGGTAGTAAAATACGTGATAATGGTGCAGCAGCCCGAGGATGTTCATAAGGACCCGTCAAAGTTCCATCAAAGTAACGTGGCATTCCTAAAATATTATACCCGATAATGAGCTGAGCTAGCATATTAAGTAAAATGTAAATGGTACAAAATGCAATCACATAAGCCAACCATCTGCGATATCTTGCTTCTCTTAACACCCATTGTTGAAGAGCAATAATAAAAAACAAGAAGCGCACAATACCTATCGCTTGAAGAAAGCTGCCATTTGTTGCATAGCCTGAAAATGAACCAAAAGGGATGGTGCAAATCAACAACCATCCCCACCAAGCAAACATCAGCATTACCCAAGTTTGTTTCGTCCATTCCCATTCTTTGTTAATCAAACAATTCAATATAAAACAAATAGCTACATAACTGATTAATCCATCTGCGATCCCTCTGAAATGCGTCAAAAAGAGTGGCAAAATAAGCGTTGCACCAATTGAAGTATATTGAAAAAAATCTGATATTTTTTTACTTGTAACCATATAAAAACTGCACCACTCAACATATAAATGCTAATAACGATTCCATATAACCCAGCATAATGCCGTATTCTATAATAATCGCAGCGTAAAAAAAACTTTTATTAATAATGCTCAACGGATAAAGCAGAGCATATTCTTTTTCTAAATGCGACCAATCTTTGAAATGCTTCTTGTTTATTATACACAGAGGCTTGTTGTATCGCTTTTACTGATAACTCTTGTCGTAATTGCATATTTTTAAGTAATTTAGATAATAATAGCACCGCATGTTCGGGCTTTTTAGGATCTATCAACAACCCACCCTGCCCCACGATTTGAGGCAAAGCCCCCACGAAGGATGCCAACAAAGGAGTACCGCATGCCATTGCCTCCAAAGCCGTCATACCAAAAGGTTCCGACCATCGGCTGGGCATAATGACTACCGAAGCATGCGCCATCTTTTGCAATACTTGATCGTAGGGCAAGTACCCCGTCATATGGATCTGTTTTGACTTAATTTGATGTTTCAACTGCTGAATAAAAGGCGTTTCAGGACTATTCACATCAAAACGATCCGCACCAATAATTTCCACTGTCCATGTTGGATCTATTTGCAAAAACTGTTCGCATATCTGCACAAATAAATCCGCTCCCTTATCTGCAACCACACGACCAACGAATAAAATTTTTTTTTCTCGCTCTGGAATTGGAACATATTCAGGAATTTCTTGAAGATCGATATTATTGGGCAATATAGTAATATTACCCACAACTTGACGCGATAAGAAACGTTCTTTCACCCATTGAGATACCGCAACAACATGCACTTTACGCAATATTCTTTTGCGCTCTATACTGGTCTTTAGTCCCCTCATCGACAATGGATCGTTATGCAATGTCAGGGTTACGGGTATTTTTGGAAATCTTTGAGCAATAAACAAAGCTATTTCAGGACGATTATGAATTTCAATCAAACAAGGGCGATATTTTCTAACCACACTGGCCACACCATAACGATATGCTTTGTTTTTCATAAAGATTGAAAACCAGTTTTTAGAAATCTCTAAATAACGCAACCCTGAGAATGGTAAGCTAGTCAGCGCCCTACCGACGATCAAATCATCAGGTTGTGCTAAACGACGCACCAGCAACCCAACCGCACCAACACAATCAGTCGAAAATCCTTCTTTAGGAGGCAGCACTGTCATTATCCTTGATGTTTTATCCATCATGACAGAACGTTCTCCTTCTTAATGATTAATAGAATGTAAATAACTATTTGATCTTTGCGTCATCAACAAAACTTGGGTAAATGTAAATCAAATAATCTGATAAAACATTATTCATCACATTTAAACTACGCAAAAATAAAGCAACATTTCCTAGATATGTAGGTAAACGACGTTCGAATATCAAAGATTGCTCTCTTTGTCCTATATAAAGATTGCCTTTTAATAAGATCAATGTATCTTCTGGAGAAATTTTTAATAATTTCGAAACATCCACAACATCTTTAGACTGCGGTGTTAATTGATCTTTTCGCTGGTTAAACCCTTTAATCATACTTAACGTTGTATTGACAAAAGGTCTAACAACATAAGGTTTATCTGCAATCTTATTGTCCATTGTCACCCAAAAAACATAGGTGGGATTTCCCCAATCCGCAAGCTTTTGCGATGTTACCAATACATGTCCATCTTTTTGGAAATGTAGCAACGTAATCCCATTAACATAAGCCCCATCAATATCGCCTTTTTTCCAAGCATCTTCAATTTTATCAGCAGGCATATTGATTAATTGCACTTGACGAAAGTTAATCTTCCAATGTTCTAATGCTTTTAACAAACTATAGTGAGCAGAGGTAAGAAAAGGCACAGCAATCTTTTTTCCAACCAAAGACTCTGGTTTATCAATATGGCTTTGGTTACGCAAAACCAATCCACTGCCTGTGCCATATTGCGAACTAATGGCAATAATGCGTACTTGTAGACCCGCTGTCACCGCAGAGGTCAAGGCAATTAATCCAACAGGGGCAAAATCAATTTTTTCAATCGCCAAATCGTGAAGCATTTGGAAATCATCGTCATATTGTTTCCAATAAATCCGCTCCCCTAATGCTTTGCGATAAGCACCATTGACTTGTGCAATTTTTGCTAAGTCAACTTGATTAGTCCACCCAATACTAATCGCAGCATGAGCAGTCTGATCAAAGATACAACAAATAGATACCACTAATAACGCAAGAACACACAAAATATAAGATTTTATATGGGTCAAAGATGATTTTAAAAACAACTGCGGTATCCTAATATGTAACGATTCATTGCTAATACCCAAAGAAGCCATCTCTCAGGCATCCTCTGTAATACAACAGCAACTTATAGAAGAAAAGAAAAATATTATTTGATATTATGCCAAAGTAATAAACCCACCGCCCAAAACTCGAGAGCCCTGATAAAAGACACATGCTTGGCCAGGGGCAGGATTACCCACTTCATCTAATTCAACTTGCACCCGTTGGTCTGGTAATATTCTTATAGTCGCAGAACGTTCTTGTTCGCGCGCACGAATTTGAACATTGCAACGCATTTCCTGTTCGGGTATAGGCATCAACCAATTTAAATCACGCAAATAAAATTGCTTGCGACCCGCATCTTGTTTTGGACCAATAACAATCCGTCTGGTCTGAGAATCAATACGCAATACCATTTGCTTGTCGCCTTGACGCATTGCAAGATTCCCCAGGCGTTTGGTTTGCCCTACTGTGTAATGGGCGATCCCTTCATGCTGTCCCAGAACTTCGCCTGTTTCATTCACAATCTCTCCTTTTTCCAATCCTTCAGGAGATAGTTTTTCAACGATCTGAATATAAGACTTATCCGTAACAAAACAAATATCTTGGCTATCGGATTTTTGTGCAACCGTTAATCCAAAACGTTCAGCCTCTTGACGAACAATATCTTTGTTCGGCATTGCACCCAAAGGGAAACGTAAAAATTCCAATTGTTCAGAGGTTGTCGCAAATAAAAACCAAGATTGATCGCGGCTCATATCCACAGGACGATGAAGTTCCGCCCCATTGGCACCTTCTATCCGACGCACATAATGTCCAGTTGCCATTGCATCTGCGCCTAATTCCCGAGCCATATTCAACAGGTCAGTAAATTTAACCCCTTGATTACACTCGATACAAGGAACTGGCGTTTCCCCCCGTGTATAAGATTGTGCAAAGCGATCTATCACCGTTTGGTGAAAACGATCTTCAGCATCAATCACATAATGAGGAATTCCGAGTTGATCAGAAACTCTGCGGGCGTCACGAATATCTTGTCCTGCACAACATGATCCTTTTTTCACCACACCACGTGCATCATACAACTGTAATGTAGCCCCAAAAACATCATGTCCTTGCTCTTTTAACAAAGCCGCAGTGACAGAACTGTCAACACCGCCAGACATGGCAACCATAATACGCATTATTCTATGACAATCTTGGTAAACGAACAACGAGACCGTCTAATTCTTCGGTCATAATAATTTGACATCCAAGGCGAGAGGTTTTTTCCAACCCAAATGCCATATCCAACATATCTTCTTCTTCTTCAGCAGCAGATTTTAATTTATCCCACCATGCTTCATCAACCACAACGTGACAAGTTGCACAAGCCAAAGAGCCTTCGCAAGCACCTTCTAGATCAATATCATTTTTATGAGCAATTTCCAAAACAGACAATCCAACAGGCGCATCAACTTCACGTTCTGTGCCGTCACGTTCAATAAATGTCATACGAGGCATTTTTAACTTCCTTTAAATAAAATGATTATCTTCCTGCCATAATATCTTCATAAGCACAAGATAAAGCATCAATAACTTGCTGTATTTGAGGGTAATTTGTCATCCGACCAAACGATAATCTCAAACTTTGTAATGCTTGTTCTTTTGACTTACCCATCGCCAATAAAACATAAGACGGCATCAAAGAAGACATCGTGCAAGCAGATCCTGTTGATAAATATAAATGAGGCGTTTTTTTGAAAAGATCAAGAGCTTGCACCCCAGGAAACCATAAATTCATACTGTTCGGCAAAGTTTTTTCCAAAGAACCGTTTAACCTTACGGCTGGAATTGCCTTACGTAGTCCCTCTAAAAATTGTTGTTTATACTGAGCTAAGCGTGAAATTTCTTCCTTTCCCTTTTGCTGTAAAATCTCACACGCAGCCCCCAATCCAACAATCAAAGGCACAGCCAACGTTCCAGAACGAATCCCTCTTTCTTGGTAACCACCATGAAACAAAGCAGACACCCTCACTCTGGGTTTACGGCTGATATATAAGGCACCAACTCCTTTGGGAGCATAGAGTTTATGTCCTGATAATGATGCAAGATCAATATGTTGAAATGACCAAGGACTGATTTTACCAATCGCTTGCGCCATATCACAATGAAACAAAGCCCCATATTCATGCGCAATTCGAGCTAATGCTTCTATAGGATGCAATACACTTGTTTCATTATTAGCAGCCATGATACTGACCAATAATGTTGGCGTTTCTAAGGCTTCTTTTAAATGCTCTGGATCAATCAACCCTTCATCATCAACGGGCAAAATAACAATTTCAATCCCCCATTCGGTCAAAGAATGAATGGTTTCCAAGACAGCTTTATGCTCTGTACAAACCGTAATGACTCTTCGCGCTGGATTATCTTGTTTTAGTAAATATTTAACAGCCCCTTGAATGGCGATATTATTGGCTTCTGTCGCGCCAGAAGTAAAAATAATTTCCGCAGGTAAAACGTCCAATAATCCAGCAACTTGCGCTCGTGCGTATTCAACCGCATGATAGGCTTGTTGCCCCAACGCATGATCCGAATGGGCATTGCCAAAAGAACTGGTGAAATAAGGCAACATTGCCTCGACGACTCGTGGGTCACAAGGGGTAGTCGCTTGATAATCTAAATAGATACATTGATCCAAGATATCTCAACCTTTATAACTCTTTATGAAGCAACTATTCGACAATAAGCCTCTATAAATCGTTCTGTTTCTTGTTCGGTAATATTCCAAGGCAAAGAAACACGAATACTATAGCCAGCCAAACGCTGTAATCCCATGGCGATCAATACGGGCGATTTTGCTACTTTTCCAGAAGAGCAAGCCGATCCCGTCGACACGCAAAACCCTGCCATATCCAAGGCCATCAACTGTTGCTGGGCTGATTTCCCTTCGAATGCTAAACAAGACGTATTATCCAACCGCTTGGCACCCTCTCCACAAACCACGGCACCGTGCTTTTTCGCTGCCGCTTCAATCGCATCGCGCATTTTAATAATAGCCGTTCGATCTTGAATATAAGAAGCCCTTACAGCTTCCGCCATTCCGACGATCACTGGTAATGCTTGCGTCCCGCCTCTACGTCCTTGTTCTTGACCACCGCCAATAAACAAAGGATCTAATCGTTTAGCCCCTCTGATATTTCCTGATGCCAATAATAAAGCGCCAATTCCTTTAGGCCCACCCATTTTATGAGCAGAAATCGCCAAGCTATCTGCGCCCAATTCTGACAGATCAATTTTTACACGCCCTGCGGCCTGAACCGCATCGACATGCAGCAAAGCACCATAGTGATGACACAGTTCCGCTGCTTCTTTGATAGGATGCAGCACGCCCGTTTCACTATTCGCCAGCATTAAGCAGACCAACGGTGGCGTTTCCGCCTGTTGGAGTGATTGCTCTAAAAAGCCCAGATCAACAATACCTTGCTGAGTCACGGGTAAAATGGTTTTAGGATAATCAATTTGACTGATTGCGGGATGTTCCGTTGCACCAACCCATAGGGGGCGATCTTGCTTTTGTCCATGAATCGCCAAAATATCGGCTTCTGTTCCACCAGAGGTAAAGATACAATTTTGAACATCGCCACCGAAATGATCTGCAACCACTTCACGTGCATCCTCGATCATATGATAACAACGCCGCCCCATCGCATGAACAGAAGAAGGGTTGCCCGTGATATGCAACGCTTTGACCATCTCTGATATAACAGAATCTCGAACAGGTTCGCTGGCATTCGCGTCTAGATAAACAGGCTTATTCATTTTAAATCTTCAATATAGGAAAATGGTCAGTTAGTTTACTAAATTTACCAATATTTTCTCAAGGAAAAAAAGGATAATTTCATAACTTATTATAAAATGACAAAATAAGACGAATATTATGTAATTTAATCACAGTGAGATGATTAAATTCTTTAAAAATGCTTTTCCTTTATATAAAATCGTTTTATAGAAGTAAGCTCTGTGATTATTTTCCAACAATCCAGTTTATCATTATATCTAACTAACGGATAATTATATGCCAGAGGTAATGTTTGCAGGTCCTGCAGGTCGTCTTGAAGGGCGGTATCATCATTCTCATGAACCTAACGCCCCTCTTGCGTTAATTCTTCACCCACATCCCTTGCAAGGGGGAACAATGAACAATCGTATTACCTATACGATGTATCAAACGTTTCAAAATTTGGGTTTTTCTGTATTACGTTATAATTCTCGGGGGGTTGGACGCTCTCAGGGGGAATATGATGGTGGCATTGGTGAAATCTCTGACGCGGCCGCTGCGTTGGATTGGTTGCAAATGGCCAATACAAACTCCAATGAACTCTGGATCAGCGGATATTCCTTTGGTGCGTTCGTTGGGATGCAACTTTTGATGCGCCGCCCTGAAATCCAAGGCTGGATCAGCGTCGCCCCGCTTGCTAATCATTATGATTTTAACTTTCTGGCTCCTTGTCCTTGTGGTGGGTTAATGATTGCAGGTGAAGCCGACACAATAGTACCTATTGGGGAAATCGATAAACTTGTTGAAAAGCTGAATGCACAAAAAGGCATTGATGTAGACTACCGTATCTTACCAAAAGCCAATCATATTTTTGCTAATGAAGCAGATAAAATTGGTCTAGCGATTGAAGAACATGTCCAAGACATCATTAAACAACGCAAAGAATCGCTACCAGATTAATATTTTTCGTCAAAGAGCGCCTTATTAAACAGCGTGCTTTGACGATTACTGTTTTACATTTCACGAGTAAATCAGTTGTTCAATGAAGAACTGATTTTACCGCCAATTAAATTTTAAGTATGTCCCTTATTTCAAAACGTAAATCCCTTGAACAAATTACAAAAGAAGCGAACTCCCACGGTTTGCGTCGTTGTTTAGGCCCTTGGCGTCTTACCACCATTGGAGTAGGTGCCACAGTCGGTGCAGGGATTTTCGTTATGACAGGTACTGCCGCAGCTAATTTCGCAGGACCGGCTGTTGTATTATCTTTCATTATTGCCGCAATTGCTTGTCTCTTTGCTGCACTTTCTTATGGTGAGCTTTCTTCTACAATCCCCGTTGCGGGGTCTGCATATAGTTATGCTTATACTTCATTAGGTGAAAAGTTTGCATGGGCAGTTGGATGGCTGTTACTGTTGGAGTATGGGATTTCAGCCGTTTCCGTAGCCTCTGGCTTTTCAAGTTATAGCGCCTCTTTGCTACAAGATTTTCATATCAATCTACCTTCCTTTATCCATCATCCGATGTTTCAACCATCACCCGAAGGATATGGCAAAGGAATTATGGTTACCAAATCGATTGACTTGGTTGGTGCAATTTCGGTTATTATTGCTTCAATTGCCTTATTATTTGGTGTTTCAGAATCTACAACAATCAATGGAATTATCGTGACATTAAAAGTTGGAATTTTAATATTATTTATTGCCATTGGAATTTTCTATATTAACCCTGTGAATTTAACCCCTTTTATCCCTGAATCAACAGGTACTATGAATTTTGGGACAACAGGAATATTCAGAGCTGCATCGACCATATTTTTTGCTTATATTGGTTTTGAGGCCGTCTCTACCGCCGCATCAGAAGCAAGAAAACCACAAACTGATATTCCTTTTGGCATTATTGCCTCCTTGGTTATATCCACTTTAATCTATATTGGGGTTGCTTTTGTTTTAGTCGGTGTCGTGCCTTACAAACAATTAAATGTTTCCGATCCATTAGCGATTGCCACCAATTATATCAATATTCCATTCTTAACATGGACCTTGAAAATCAGCGCTGTTATTGGGCTATGTTCTGTTATGTTGGTATTATTATATGGTCAAACCCGTATTTTTTTCATCATGGCAAAAGACGGATTATTACCCCCTGCATTTTGTAAATTACATCCTCAATACAAAACGCCTTGGCTAGGCACGCTCATTTTGGGCTTATGCGTTTCCGTTGCCACTGCTTTTTTGCCTATAGATATTATTAGCGATTTGGTCAGCCTTGGGACTGCCACTGCGTTTAGTATTGTATGCCTAACCGTTATCTGGCAGCGGAATGCACATCCAGATTTACCACGTCCTTTTAAAGTACCTTTTGGAGGTTTTAGAATAAAAGGAATATGGATTGGATATGTTCCATTATTAGGCATTATTTGCTGTTTAACAATGATTGTTCCGCTATTGATTGATATGGTTGCATCTATATTTCATCATAACCCTATTCCAATGATTTTATTAGTTTCCTATGCATTGGTTGGTTTTTTTGGATATTACAGCTATGGTCGAAAGCATTCTGTACTAGGAAAGCAAATCCAATCATCTGATGAAACTTAGTCCATATTTGTTCATAAGAATTATACGAACGAAGCGCACAATTTATGCCATCGCATCGCAGTTATCATTGCTATACTTGAATAGAAATATTTTGTAATAATCCTGTTGGTTTTTACCATCGATTTATTCAGCTGTGTAAGATATCTCTAAAAATTTGGTATCCTCACCTGAGTTGAATAAAAAACAAAGGGTAAAAAAACTTTATATTTCATAGAATAAACAGTAACTTACTATTCTGACCCTATATACGATGAATTGAAACATAACGATTATGATTAAAAAATACCTGCCCTTTATCTCTTTACTATTGTTTTTCCCTTTGACGGCTCATGCAGTGCCTGCACCTGTTGCGATGCTGCCTTTGACAATTGAAACGGCTATTAAACAATTCACCCCTCCTTACTGTCAAAATGGGTTACAAGGATTGAGCTCGGCGGTAGAAAAATGTTACGAAAATACCAAAGATACCAGTGTCACCATCGATATGTGCGTCTTAGGGGACATCACGATTGCCAAACTATTGATCCAAGATAACAAAGCGGATCTTTCTGTATTAGACAGGAAACCTTCAGAAGTGATCGCTGATAAAAATATCCCAGTCAGTGGCACTGAATCCTATTTAAATTTTGTCTCTGTGGTTAAACGATTACAATTATTGGGTGATATGCCACGGTTTTATATCTATAACAGCCCACAAATCTTGGCTTATTTACAACAAGGTGCTGATCCTGTTTATAAAGGTATTACCGAAGGATGTAAGAAATAACAAACGTTATATTGGTATGATAAAATTGAGACTACTTGTGGTTGGACGAAATAAAGTTGACGTGGATTTAATATGCAATCAATGTAAAAAAAATCCATAATATCTGAAGAACAAATGGAGTTTATTTCAAATTCTTGCAAAAGGGACATGAAATTAATCATGATCTAATGCCCATTCTGTTCATGGGGTAATACGTCAAACCCGATGACGTTGAGCCTACTTTTTCCTGAAAAAATATGATGGCGATGGATTAACAGGCCCTAAAAATCATATTCTAGTATTATCTCTTATATTAATGATGAATCCTCATTTTGGGGAAGTCGAGCATGAGGGAATGTATGGTTCGATAAAAAAATTATATTCTGAAATACATTAACACACTAATCCTTTCGACAAGGAAACTCCCCACAAAATATAACAAGAAACTCGCAAACATGCCTCTTCCCTCACCTCATGATATTTTGAAACGATTACATAATTCTGCATTTCGCGCTCGTTTTACGTTTAAAGACAAGGAACTCGCGTATCTAGATCGACAAGGAATGGATAAAATTATGTCTCATGCGCATGATTTTATCGCGCAGCGACTTGCTCCAGCAGAGCCTAAAAATGATGGCAAGCAAACCCCTTGGAAAGGGCATCCCGTTTTTATCGCCCAACACGCTACAGCAACTTGTTACCGAGGATGCCTGCAAAAATGGCATCAGATTGCTCAAAAACGTCCTTTGACCTCAGATGAGCAAACTTATATTCTATCCGTCATTCAATTATGGTTAATACAGGATTTACAAAAACACTAATAAGACAATAATAATTTCATTGCTTTTTGTAATTGCTGCTCTTCTGTAAAACACGCCACGCCACGTTGTCGACCAAGCCGACCCATTGCTTGACGTTCCTTTGGATATTCAATCATCCATGCCATCGCCTTTGCCAATTCTTGCACTGAGCCGGCAGGCACTAATAACCCCGTCTTTTTATGCTCTACTTGTTCACGTGGGCCACGAATTGCGGTGCTTATGACGGGTAATTCCGACAACATTGCCTCAACAATAGACATAGGTAACCCTTCGAAATGACTGGGTAGCACAAAAACATCCGCCGCTTTCATCAATTGGTCAATATCGTCTCTGTATCCCCATAAACGAAGCTGATCACCTAATTTTTCTTTGGCGGTGTCAAATGCACGATCTAACGCATGTCCATGATCGGAAGATAATCTTTCCCCAACAATCCACAGTTCAATATTCTTATTTCGTACAGCAAGTGCCATAAATGCTGCTAATAATTCAGGATATCCTTTATGACGCACTAAGCGAGAAACAATTAAAAACACTGTTTTATCGTCATCAATCCCAATCTCTTGACGTATTGCAGAACGAATGGTTGAATCTGGTGCAAATTTTACAGGATCTCTGCCATTCCCAATATAAACAGGTTGTGAGTGTATTCTTAATTTTTTAGCATCTTTGGCTTCTTCGGCAGAAACCGTCATGTATAAATCAGTGATTTGTCCAGCAGACCATTCCAAAGCAAACGATAATCCGCGTCTGATCCAAGACTTAACCCCTTGTCCTGCTTGATTAAATAAATAGCCATGACATGTATAAGCAATGATCGGCGTACCACAGAAAAACGCTGCTAGTCTGGTTAAAAAACCACTAATCGGCATATGTGCATGAACAATATCAGGTTTTTCCTGCTTGATAATTCTATAAATTGCCCATAATGCTTTTATTTGACCGACGGGCGCATACGAACGAATAAAAGGCACTGTCTGAATGTCAAAACCCTCTTGCCGAACCTTGGTTAATAAATCCCCTTCTGCACAAACGCCAATGACCCCATGTCCTTGTGCTTTTAAAGAGCGCATTAAGGGCAACAAAAATTGATATAATGAAAAATCAACATTAGTGACTTCAAGAATTTTCATAATGATAATCTATAATTTACGGTGCAACGCCCAGCGAACAATTTGCGGTGCATCAACTTCTTCTATGGGGTTATCCGTTTCAAGAGCGTGCTTTTCTTTTTCGTGATTCTTTGTCGGCTCTGATATTACCGTTTCTTGCGGCACAGTTGTTTCAAGCACAGTTTCAGAATGTAAAGCAGGATCGCTTTCCTGCCCACTTCCTTGATCATTGTTTTTATTATGAAAAATAGCCACATAATCTGAACTTTCCTCTGGTTGCTCGGTCAATACCGTTTGAGTATCGACTTTGTGTGTTTCATCTGTCTTAGATAATAATTCTGTTTGAACAGAAACGACCTCATCCTTATTTTTCTTCTCTGGAACCGTTACATATAACACAATTTGTTTACTTAATACACGGCTGCCGCTGCCAAAATAGACGCTTTCTTCTATTCTTGCATTTGCACCAGAAAATCGAAACCACCAAATTTGTCGACCTTCATGGGGATTATTAGCCATCAACGCATAAACATGCTCGGGCTTACCATTGACAAACTCAATGAAATCCTCTTCAACGACAATAGAAGGATGAAGATGAAAACGAACCATAAAAGGATATTGTTGAGGGCCATCGATACGCTCTTCGCCTTTCAAGATTTGACCATTTGATGATAAATAAATAATTCGCTGATAAATAACCCCATAACGTTTTAACCACCCATTATGCCCCATCTCTAAAAGATGTGCACCCTCTTCCATATGGTGTTTAGCAACGGCTTCGAAATGAGGGGTCACTTTACCTTGAACGAATTCCACTGAATCCGTGCCATTCAAATCAAGTACAGAATGCGCAGCAGTACATCCCAAAATTGATCGCCATGTTTTGGTTTCACCCGCCCCACAATTGACAAAAACACGCTGTTTACCTACCGAGAATTCTAAAGAAAGACACCCTGCATGCTTACTTCTACGGCCAATGTCCGCAGGTGTTCCACTATCAACCAACAAAGTCGCCCTGTTGGCATAACAACGAATATATCCCCCTTTGGTCATATTGGTCATCGCAACGCGTTTTTGGGTTGCATGAAATAAAATACGATCAATGGATTGCGGATTTGATTCGTTTGATCCATTAAATAGAGCCAGTCCACCATCACCATGGCGTAGTGCTCTTAATGCTCTGCTCAGATTATCCAAAGCACTAGTTAATTCATTGGGTGGTCGTTGTTTAGTAAGTTGATACATTAATTTGATTTCAACCAAATCTTGTAACACCATTAATTGGATTTCAGCATTGCGCTCTATATGAACGCCATCTTCCAGAATTTGGTTGGCCAGCTCATTCTTTAAACATCGGGTTATTTTAGTGGATAAATCAAATTGTTCTGGCAAACATAAAGAAACCGCCATGACCCCTTTTAACATCGCAAACGCATAATGACTGCCAGCAGTTGGGGGCAACATCGCTGTGATATACCGTCCCTCTATCATAACGCGATGTAAAAATTGTTGTTTAAATGCTTTATCTGCTGAAGACGCAAAAAAATCGTAGTGCCCCAGCCAATTTGTCAGTCGTTTTCCTAAAATATCCCCTCGGTAAGCGACCTTATGTTGGGTATTAGGAGGACGGCTCATCCAATCGACAATTAATGCTCGGGCGCATAATCTGGCGTTATCGGTGCCAAATTCTCGCAAATCACGTAACCAAGAAAAATCGTAAATCTTGCATAACCCATCAACAGGAATATTTTGTTTACCCCATAATCCTGGTTGCAAAGGAATGATATAATCTTTGTAAATCAATTCCCCTTTGGTCAGATGCATTCCATAAATAGAATCCCCATTCCACAAATCACGCAGGAAATAGGCTGGATTTAACGGCAGTTTACCATAACCAACGGGGGGCAAACGTGCCAAAGACAGCCGCATTTTTCGTAGCATGCTTTGTAAAGCCATCCTAACCTGCCCCCCTTTTTGTTTAACAGATAATAAATAATTGCTATTTTCTATCTGTTCCACGCAAAGCGTTCATCGCTTGACGGTAATCTTTTTGACCATAAACCGACGTGCCAGCAATTAAAACATCTGCCCCTGCCTTAATGACTGATGGTGCTGTTTCCTCTGTAATACCACCATCAACACTGATACGAATATCCCGTCCTGTGGCATCAGCCATTTCACGAATCTGTTGTATTTTTGGTAGCTGGCTTGAAATAAATTTTTGTCCGCCAAACCCTGGATTAACGGTCATCACCAAAATCGTATCCACCATATCCAAGACTTCAGAGATTGCCTGTGCTGGCGTTGATGGGCATAATACAATCCCTGCTTTGATTCCAAACGATTTGATTGTTTGCAAGGTACGATGTGCATGAGGCCCTGCTTCGATATGAAACAAGATCTGATCAGCCCCTGCTTTGGCAAAAGGCTCGATAAACAAATCAACAGGTTGAATCATCAGATGCACATCAAAAGGAAGCTTACTATATGGACGCAACGCCTTGATAACCGAAGGGCCAAACGTCATATTCGGCACAAAATGCCCATCCATAATATCCAAATGGATCCAATCCGCGCCTTGTTCATCAACAGCCTTGATTTCTTCACCAAAACGAGCAGCGTCTGCAGAAAGGATACTTGGGGCAATGAGAGGAACGGCTAAAGCTGGCATAAAAACTCCGTTTTTAAATAATAAAAGGATTCAAACTTTATTCTAATAAAATGACATCGAATCAAATAAAAAGAAATATGATATTCATGCAAAATCACCGATTTTTCAGATTTTACAGCAACGTTGCATTTATATATCATAGTAAATCATTTTTTTATAAATCTAGCCATAAAAAATCCATCCAATCCTCCTTTTTCTGACCACATAGAGGGCAATGTCCTGACCCAACCTTCTTTGGTGATGCTTTCAGGTAAAAATGGCACATCATCAACGGTTAAGGGTAAAGGGGATAATTCAGGTAAACTGGACATGTATTTTGCTTGCTCTTCAGCTTCAGCAATTTGTAGAGAGCATACACTATACATTAACCGTCCGCCTGGTTTTAAATATCTTAACGCTGCTTGAATTAATTGACGTTGGACATTCACCAAAGCACTAATTTCTTTGGGTTTTTTAATATGTAACACATCAGGATGACGGCGGAAAATGCCTGTGGCAGAACAAGGGGCATCTAATAAAATTGCGTCAAATTCTTCTTTATATTGTAACTGGGCGGCATCTGATTGCACAATTTTTGCCTGTAATTGCAAACGAGCCAGATTTTCTTTTAAGCGTTTAATGCGTTTTGGATCTTTTTCAACAGCCACGACTTGTCCGCCAGCCATCACGAGCTGAGCAGTCTTTCCACCAGGTGCAGCACATAAATCGGCGACTGTTTCACCCTGTTGCACATTCAGTAAATATGCAGGTAATGAAGCAGCCACATCTTGCACCCAAAATTGTCCTTCTTCAAATCCAGACAAATGATTAACCTTTGTGCCGACGGGATAACGATAGCTATCTGCGCATAATAATGTTCCACCCTCTGGAGCAGACAAACCCGCTTTTACGGAGAGATCCAAAGGCACTTCATAATTCAAGCATTGCGCTAATTGGCGGGGATGAAAGCCTGCTTTATCCCATTCTTGCCATAACCAAGATGGTAAATTTAAACGCTCTTGATCGAGCCCTTCTAAACATTCTTTTCCTTGATCGGCGACTTTACGTAAAACCGCATTCACCAAACCTGTAAACCCAGAAAATCCGTTTTTACGAGCCAAATTCACCGTTGTATTAATTGCCGCATGCCTTGGTGTTTCCAAAAATATAATTTGTGCAACACCTAACAACAAAATGACAGAAACAGGCTGAGGGGGCGCTCGTCGTAATAAAGGTTCAATAATGGCTTCTAATACGCCCTTTTGTCGTAAACAGCACACAATTAATCGATAAGCAGCAGCTTTGTCCCGACTATCCGCATGACGAGATAATAGATGATCTAAAACAGCATCCAAAGAACGGTTACGTTCCAAAACTTGACAAAGTGCTTCAAAAGCGATTTGACGTGTGTCGTCTTTTTCTTTATTCATTATTTCTGACTTAATCTTACAGTTTTCGGTTTGATGGGATTTTCTTTGTTGTACTCTTTAAATACATATTTTCAATCCTACATCCCTTAAATATGCCACATTTCTGCTTATTATAGTATCTTTATTTTAATATACCACGACAAGGAACGTTACTTTTCACCATGAAGAAATGGTCTATCTTGCTGCCTTATTATAACGAAAAAAATTTCTTGCCTGGCACACTAGAGTCAATTTGCTCTCAACATTTCAAAGATTTTACATTAATTTTAATCAATAATGCATCCGATGACGAATCCGAAGAGATTGCTAAGAAAACATTAGCTGCCTATCCAGATATTGATGTTGTTTATCTATATGAACCCAAGCCTGGAAAAACCCTTGCCTTACAAACAGGATTAAAGGCCGTTAACACACCTTATGTCGCCACGATTGATGCCGATACTTATTATCCCCCTTATTATCTTTGGTTTTGCAATCATATCTTTGAACAAGATCCCGAAATCGTTGGGGTAATGGCTTGTGATATTTATGCCCCTTATTACGACTATCAAAGCCAGAAAAGATGTCGTAAAATTGTCAGAAAATCAAAAATATTCAGCAAACAATGCCATGCGGGTGGATATGCCCAAACGTTCCGCACAGAAAGTTTAAGACAAGTCGGAGGATTTGACCAAAACATATGGCCATATGTTCTGATGGACCATGAAGTTATCCATCGTTTACTTAAAGTTGGAAAGACATATTATTCTGCTAAACATTGGTGTATGCCTTCTGAACGACGAGCAGATCGTAAAAAGGTTCAGTGGAATAAACTTGAAAAAATGCTTTATGAATTCACACCTTTTTTCCTAAAAGATTGGTTTTTTTACAGTTATCTCAGAAAAAAATTCCAAGCACGTAAAGCCAACATCACACAGTTGCGCGAACATCTATGGGAAAAAAAAGATGGATAAAGCATTCTGTTCATTCTAGTATAAAAAGAATTTCCATTTATACTGATTTTTATAATGAACGATATTAATATACAACAAAATCTTGATAAAATTATACAAAATATCGAGCAAGCCGCTTTGCGTTGTGGTCGTCAACCCAACGATATTCAATTAGTTGTGGTATCGAAATTTAACCCGATCACAGCCATTCAATCAGTAATTGACCATCATCATTTTACTTTTGGTGAGAACCGTATTCAAGAAGCCAAGGAAAAATTCACGCCTCTGATTGAAGCGCATCCTAATATTCAATTACATATTATCGGTGCTATCCAAACCAATAAAATCCTCGATGCTGTTAAAATTGCTAACGTCATTGAAACAATTGACCGCGTTGCTTTGCTAAACCCCTTACAAAAAGCAATTGATAAAACTGGGCGATGCCCTAACTTATTTATTCAAATTAATATCGGACAAGAGCCACAAAAAGCAGGGATTTTACCTTCCGAAGCAAATGAATTCATAGAGCTCTGTCTGAAACAATTTGGCTGCAAAATACAAGGTGTGATGGGAATCCCCCCCGTTGGTCATCATCCTGTTCCCTATTTCCAACAACTGGCCAAATTCGCCCATCACTATGACTTACCTGAAATTTCTATGGGGATGTCTGCTGACTACGAAGACGCGATTACGTGTGGTGCCACACTCGTGCGGGTGGGCTCTGCTATCTTTGGGGATCGGCTCGTAAAAATATAAAAAACTTTTCAAAACATATAAAAAGCTATATGTGTCGTTTGTTTTGGCTTACAGTTATTGTTGAATAATCTGTAGCGATTATGAATATATGTGGAGTTTCTTTACATGACTGATTCTTCAAACGAAGAGGATAATCATCACAAAGACGAATCATCGTCGACAAAAGCTGATGATGCAAAATCTGTGATTATTTCTGCTGATGGTGATGCTGTTCCAGAACCAACAGAAGAGATACAAGGCGATGTTATGGTTCTTCCTTCACTGGATGAAGAAAGCCAAATCACTGAATTTGGAACAGATCAACCAGAACATAAAGTGAAACCCATAAATGCAGCGATCTTGATGACCGTTCTTGGGGTTGTATATGGTGATATCGGTACAAGCCCTATTTATGCATTCCGTGCAACAATGGGGGTTGTTTCCAATCATCACGCTGATTTACAACGCTGGGAAATATTTGGGATTATCAGCTTGATTTTCTGGGCTTTGGTTTTGATTGTGACCGTGAAATATGTAATGCTGGTAATGCGTGCCGACCATAATGGCGAAGGCGGCATATTGGCATTAATGTCTTTGGCACAACGTGTTACCAAAAACACCACTGGCAAAGTCGCCTTGGGTATGGTTGGGATTGCTGGAACCTGTCTCTTCTTTGGGGATGGAATGATTACACCAGCCGTTTCAGTCTTATCAGCGATTGAAGGGCTAGAAGTTTCTTTACCAAGCGTTCAAGAATTTATTGTACCAATGGCACTAATCATTCTTTTTGGTTTATTTTGTATGCAAAGCAAAGGAACTGAACGCATCGGCAAGATATTTGGCCCAGTCATGTTCCTGTGGTTCAGCACGATTGGTATTTTGGGATTGTTGCAAGTGATACAACATCCTTTTGTCCTTGTTGCTTTATCCCCATATTACGCTGTTTCTTTTGTGATCCATCATGAATGGATGGCATTTTTGGCCTTGGGATCTGTTGTGTTAGCGGTCACTGGTGCCGAAGCGCTTTATGCAGATATGGGACATTTTGGTAGAAAACCGATTGGATATGCATGGGTATTCTTTGTACTGCCTGCATTGACTTTAAATTATTTGGGTCAAGGTGCATTGGTTTTGACCAATCCGCATGCATTAAGTAATCCTTTCTTTTACTTAGCCCCTCATTGGTTTAATATACCTTTGGTTATTTTATCAACTTTTGCCACTGTGATTGCCAGCCAAGCAGGAATTTCAGGCGGCTTTTCTCTTGCTAAACAATTAACCCAACTTGGATATTTCCCACGATTACGTATTTTACATACGAATGCTCATGAAGAAGGGCAAATCTATGTTCCTGACGTAAATCATGCTTTAATGATTGGTGCCTTATTACTTATTGTCAGTTTCAGATCATCCGAAGCTTTGGCAGCAGCATATGGTATTGCGGTGACTGGGACATTTATTTGTACAACCACGTTATCTTGCGTTGTGTTCCATAAACTTTATAAATGGCCAGCCTATAAAGTTGCGATCATATTTGGTATTTTCTTCTGTATTGACATTCCATTCTTTACCGCCAATGCGTTAAAAATTCCCGAAGGTGGCTGGGTGCCATTATTGCTTGGTATTTGTTTAACCATTATGATGACCTCTTGGAACAAAGGACGAAATATCATTATTAAAAAACGTGCTCAAGATGCGATGCCGATTGCTTCTTTCTTAGCTCGTTTACCTCAAGGGAAAATTACCCGCGTTTCTGGAACGGCGATTTTCATGACGCCAGACCCGATGTCCATCCCAAATTCTTTGATTCATAATTTACGGCATAATAAAGTCTTGCATGACCATGTTCTATTCGTAACGATTGAAAACTTAAAGCAACCCGAGGCAGAATACGGCCATCGTATTGCCATGCGTCAGCTTGCGCCCAATATTTATCAAATTATTGTGCGATATGGATTTATGGAAATGCCTAATTTGCCAAAAGTTTTGGAACTGCTAAAATCTCAACCTCAATTAGATTTCTTTGATCCTTTACAAGCTTCTTATTTTACAACCAGAGAGCAAATCGTTCCTGCTTCTATTCCAAAGATGAGCAAATGGCGGATGGCAATTTTCATGTTCATGAACAGAAATGCCAGCCCTGTGACAGACTTCTTACGCATTCCTGCGGATCGTGTGGTTGAATTAGCCGTGCGCGTATCTATCTAATAGAGATGAAAGCAACAATTCAACATACGCAACAAGGCATTGGGCTTTATATTCATTGGCCCTTTTGCCTTGCCAAATGTCCGTATTGTGATTTCAACAGCTATGTTGCTGAACAAATCCCACAAGAGGCTTATGCCAAAGCCTTGGTGCAAGAATTGCAAACAACCTTAGCTGAAATTCCCAAAGTTCCCCTGACTTCTATCTTTTTTGGTGGGGGAACGCCCTCTCTAATGTTACCCTCCACTGCCCAGATATTGATTGATACTGCGACCTCTTTACTACCTGTATCTGCAAATCTGGAAATAACCCTAGAAGCCAACCCAACCAGTGTTGAAAATCAAAAGCTTAAAGATTTTTATCATGCGGGGATTAACCGAGCATCGTTGGGTATTCAAAGTTTAAACCCCACTGCCCTCAAAGCATTGGGCAGAGAACATTCTGTTGGGCAAGCAATTGAAGCATTAACCATCGCCAAGAAAATTTTCCCCAGGATTTCTTTTGATCTCATTTACGCACGTGAAGGTCAAACCATTCAAGAATGGGAAAACGAATTACAAGAAGCGTTAGCTTTGACGCACGATCATTTGTCTTTGTATCAATTAACCATCGAGCCAGGCACGATTTTTGCCAAACAATACCGCCAGGGAAAGATCACGTTACCTGATGAAGAGCTCAGCACAGCAATGCTGGCCACTACGGAAATGATTACAAGCCAATATGAGTTACAGGCTTACGAGATTTCAAACTATGCCAAACCTGGTGCAGAAAGCCGTCACAACTTAACCTATTGGAAATATAAAGATTATATCGGCATTGGGCCAGGGGCACATGGTCGGGTGACTTTGGATCAAACTTTATATGCCACAGAACGTCATAAAAATCCTGTTAAATGGTTGGAACATGTGCAACAGAACGGACATGCTTTGTCAGTCAAAGAGGCATTGACCCCCGCCGAGAAAGCACAAGAAATGCTGCTTATGGGGTTAAGGTTAATAAAGGGTGTTCAAGCACAGCAATTTGAAAGAAGGTGTGGTATGGCTTTAACAGATGCAGTGAATATGTCCATGTTAAGTGCATTGGTTGAAGAAAATTTTCTCTCTTGGGATCAAAAGTGCCTTAAAACGACACCTCAAGGCCGTTTACGCCTGAATGCGATCTTGGAGGCTCTCCTGAAATAATATACACTATATGTGTAACGAAAGGGGTTTTTAATGCTGCATATCATGAAAGTTGCTGTTGGTGTTACAGATATTGAAGAATTACAACAAATTAACCTGCGGTTAGCCAAGGATAATAATGGCTATCCTTATACGTTAACCCGCTTCCCTCCTAAACAAGTTGAAGATATTTTACAAGGTGGATCCTTATATCGGGTCATCAAAGGCTCTTTATGCTGTCGTCAACTCATCAAAGATTTTATCCCCAGCAAAAGAGATAACGGCAATCCATGCACACTAATTTTGTTAGAACCAGGAATTATTCGCACGCAATCCATTGCCATGCGTCCTTTTCAAGGATGGCGATATTTAAAGCCACAAGATGCTCCGATTGACTTGAGTATTAGTGGAGCTCAACTGCTTGATATTCCAGTCAAACTTCGCAAGGAATTAGAAGAACTTGCCTTACTATAAAATTATAAGGTGAAACCATAAATATAAATTGAAGCACTTTGTTATTTTCTGATATATATGAATAATCGTTTCTTTATTTTAAAGAGTTTCATAATGGTTCTTATTCACAGATTTAGTCTTGCTCGTCCATTATACTTCGCTCGCTTTCTTCCTTTGATGATTTTGTTAAGTTTTGCAGCCTGTGGTAAAAAAGACCCCGCGTCGGAACCGTTGAAGGTAACCCCTAATGAACGTATTGTTCCCTCATCTTCTCCAAAAGAGCCACCGATTATTATCTTGTCACCCTCTTCGGGTAACACTGGGGCGTATACGCCAACAAGCAATAATTCATCATCGCGTAAAGTAAAGAAAAAGGCATCTTTACCTTCATCCTCTTATAGCACCAGCAACACGGCCACCAGCCAAGGCAATTACGCCGTCCAAATAGGGGCGTTTTCATCTGAAGTAGTTGCCAATCGTGCTGCCAGCCAAGCCCGTCAAAAGGCACCTTCTTTGCTTTCCTCCGCAACAACACAAATTGATACAATCCCTAAAAATGGTCAGTCTTTGTATCGTGTGAAACTCTCTGGATTAACAGCAAACTATGCCTCTCAAGCATGTACTGAATTAAAACAACAACAGATGTCTTGCATCATCACGAGATAAGTTTGAAACTTTCCCTCTAAATTACTGCGAATTTTTCCCACTCTCTTGGTTCGACATGACAGAACTCGCTATTACCTTCAAGATCTACATGAAAGCATGATTTGCGTTCTGGGGTATAGATAATCACTGTTTGATCCTGTTTCTCGATCACCAGCATATCATTCGCTTGGTTATCAGCATCAAAAGGCACCAAAGAGATTGCTTGCTCATTATATCTCAATGTAAACATCATTTCTTTCCACACACAAACAAGCTGATTTTTATATAGCCGTAAAGGAACAAGATGAGTGTCATGCATGAATATATGTGTTGTCGTAATTTTTTTCTGAATTTGATCAAAAGCAAGTAAACGACCGCTATGCGCCACTAGGTAATGCAATTGATTCAACAATGGATTGGGATGAAGTTCAAATTGTTCATTGATTTGATTGGCTTCATATAAACTGCAATACAAAAAACCTCTTAAAAAATAACTTTGCAACAATGAACGGCTTTCTTTTATATATCCACGCATTGCTAGCTGGTAAATGACGGATGAATGACGGACGTAATCATCATAGACAATATGATTATTTTTCACTTGTGCCAAAGCCTTGCTAATCAATAATTTATAAATCAACAAAGGATAACGATCTTTAAGTATTAGGATCTTGCTATAAATATTATAAATATGATGCCTGCGAACCTCAGCCACTCTACGAATGACATGATGGTCTTCTTCTGTCACTAACATATCCAAAATAGATTTAAATTCTTCTGATCCTTTTAAGCTATTCACAACTAAATGATGAGCAAATGGCACAGGCACAAGCACGCTATTGGGTAAATTTTCTATAATTTTATTGGCATGTTGATGATCGATATCGTTATAGCCTGGTATTCCATGGTAAGTATCATGGGCAATATAGAGTTTCCCTGTAACTTCATCGGGTTGAATCGTGGTTTCCTGAATAGAATATGGATCCAACCGATCAACCGTTCGTTGCATAATCGGGCAGACAGGCGCAATCTGTGCATCCAACGTGTATCGAGCACCCATTGCAAAAACAATATTAGCGTGCAGAGCTGCTGAGAATTTTAACGCAGCATAAGCTCCCATAGACAGACCAATGATGATTATTTTTTTGTAATATTGTGTAATCTCATTACATAAAGGAATAATATGATGCATATCAGAGTGCTGATAAAAATTATCAATCTTCGTTGTAATTCCCACACAAGATAAATGATATTTTTCGGCAATCGGTTGCAGAAAATAACGATTATATGCCTGCTCTGTTTGATCTGCTGACGCAAAACTAATGATAATATAATCACTCTCTGCCTCATGAAAATGTAACAACAGCTCTTCGCCCTCGAAAATAATCATCATCTATCCTTTATTACGGCGTTTCCTAGCCACGATATCATAATTTATTCTTGCAAATAATGACATTTTAATAATCATACAAGATCATCTCCTTTTATAAAAACTGAATATGACTTTAACAAAACAATCATTCTCTGATATACCTATACATAATTGCTTAATTAAGGTTAGAATAAGAATGAAAATCCATCACAAGATACAATATCATTCATTATTATATGTCTTACGTTTTTCACCAGTTTTGGCACTTATTTTATTAACTGCTTGTGGGAGTGGCGGTAATAAGAATAAAAGCGGCGTTGTCTCATCACGTTACAGCAATTATATGGACAGTCACCCAGAATGGCGACCACCAGGACCACCTGCTGATCCTTGGGGACCTTATATTAACCAATCCTCACAACGGTTTAATGTTCCCGATCAATGGATCAGAGCCGTAATAATACAAGAATCCCGTGGATATCAATATTATAATAAACGCCCGATTACCTCACCTCATGGTGCCAAAGGGTTAATGCAATTGAAAACCCCAACCTATCGCGATATGGCAAAACGATATAAGCTGGGCAAAGATCCCTATAATCCACAAGATAATATTATGGCTGGCACGGCGTATATTCGTATTTTATATAACCAATTTGGCGCGCCTGGATTTGTTGCTGCGTATCATGGTGGACCTGGCACACTCAGCAATCATTTAAAACACGGCTCCTCTTTACCCAAAGCAACCAAACAATATTTAACCGCAGTATCTGCTAAACTTGGCAATGATGTTCCAATGAGTGGGCCTTTTGCTAAATATGCTAGTGGATCATCCAGACGTTCTAAATCAAAGACACCTTTACCCCTAGGGGCCTATTACACTCCAAAATCCTATGCGCCAACGACAATGGTTGCACAAAATACCGTTCAGCCTCGGATAAGAAGGAGTTTAAAGGGTGGCTCAACTTATAAACCGATGACTCCTATTTATCCAACCCAATCACGACCCCGCCCCAATATTGTACAAGTTGCTTATGCCCCCACTGCATCTTCTTCCAAAGGCAATTGGGGTATTCAAGTGGGTGCCTATCCCTCAGTCAGTTTAGCACAACAAGCCACCGCCAAAGCACAATCAAAAATAGCAGATAGTTTCTCTTTCGCCAACCCATCTATAGAAAGCGTCAATAAAAATGGAACTACACTTTATCGCGCACGATTAACAGGGATTAGCCAAATATCAGCAATTCAGGCCTGTCGTCAGCTTAAACAAAAAGGGATGAATTGTATTACTGTACAATAAAATATTGTTATCGATTGATACAATTTGTATGTATCTGTCTGCTGTTTTGCTTGACCTACAGCACCCACAGCCACCGTATTTTGCCACAAGAAGTCTATATTTGGCAGAAAAAATGGAATCAATATTTACAACCAGCCATAGAACAAACCACGCCCTATGTCATAGGATGGCGGTTTTTAGCAGGTGAGTTTGAACCTGATGGACAAGTCATTTATCCATCCGTTCAATTCGATCACTTACAAGAAACCCATTTATCCTTAACTGCTGTCTATCGATTTGATCGTTTACGCCCTCTGCCTTCTGTTGACGAAGTTTTAAATTTGATCCAACAATCCCCTGCCTATCAAATCCACCACATCCATCGCATAGAGCTTGATCTGGATTGGCCAACGTCTAAACTGTCTTTATATATTCAATTACTCCGCTCTTTAAAAGCAAAACTGCCCAAAGATGTGCGGTTAAATATTACCATGATCCCAGATTGGATGCGGTCGCCTGTGTTCCCAGAATTGACAGAGCAAGTCCCTTATCCTGTTTTGCAAGTCCACAGTATTGATGACCCCCATATTGGATTATTTAATAACAATACTGCACTTATGTATATTCAGAAAATGAATAGGTTAACACACCATCCTTTTTATGTCGCATTACCAACCTATGGTCTAAAAATACAAACCACACCATCCGGAACGATTTATGCAATAGAAGGAGAAAATGACTTTAAAACAGGAAAATCTGGTCAAGAATTATACAGCAATCCTCAACAAGTCAGAGCGTTAATTGAACAATTACAACATAATACACCTATTAATCTTAGAGGAATCATTTGGTTTCGCTTGCCAATCGCAAGCGACCAACGAAATTGGAGCCTTGATACATGGATGGCAATGATTAAGCATCAAAATTTACATGGACAAATTATGGTCAAAGAAATCCCTGATCCTAACACCCCTGAAGCAATAAAAATTACGCTGGTCAATCAAGGGAATATTGCGCTACCCTTACCATCTATTGTATCTTTGAGATGTAAGACCGCAGATGGATTGTTCCCTTACCAATTATCGGTCAATCACCAAGGAAAATATATATTAAATTTAACAAAGCAAATAGCACCTTTGAATACTCATCAAGAGCGTGTTATTGGCTGGATGCGATGTGATTGAATATGTATGTTTTAAAAATGATATGTATATCATTCTGTATTGTACTTCCTAATGCAGCAATGGCTCGAGATCACACTCTGAGAACCAACAACGAAATATTAGCAATAACAGAGAATTTTATACTTGCTATTATATATCAGCAAGGGCTCAATAACGCCACCAAAGCTATTGAAAATTGCTATAAAAATACATCAATATATGAACCAGCAAAAGAAAAATGTGCGATTGCAGATTATGCGCTTTACGATTTATCAAATTATTTCCAAGAACGTGCCTATATCATCGGCGATCCCAATCCTGCCCATACTTCCTTTTTTGAAAAATCGGCAGTTAATCGGCGATTATCTGACTTTCAGAAAACGAGCCCTCACTTCCGATCTTACACACAACAAGAGTTCCAACATTATATTACTGTTTCTGCCTTAATCATAAAAGAGCACTATCTTAACAACTATGATCAAATAGACAAAAATTGTTTTACTGACTATCAGCCTTAACAAAATTTATATATTCAATTTTAATAAAACTATTTTGCCTTCTTAATTTCAATGATAAAAGCGCTTTATGAACCATTTATTACAATCTGTTGGGATCATTATTCCCATTATATTTATCCTCATTTTTGGATTTTTTTCAGCAAAAAGAAATATCTTTGGTGACAATGCCAATGCGATTTCTGTTCTCAGCAAATTGGTCTTAACCATTACATTACCCCCTGTATTATTTGCAGGAACCCTCAGCGTTTCCAAAGAACAGCTACACGGTGCTTTATTACTCTTTCTAGCTCTATTACTAAGCACCATATTGATTTATTTAATTGGGTTTTTCGTTGCCAGAATTGTTTTTAAGAGAAATATTATTCAATCCTCATTAGCAGGTCTGGGCGGCAGTTTTTCAGCAGGTCCATTCTATGGCCCCGCATTGCTGGATCCTTTATATGGACATAACAGCAGTGTCGCCATCAGCATGATTGCTTTGGTCATTAATTTGGCATTAATTCCTTTGGCAACCATTATCATCGAAATTGAACTGGAAAAACAAAGTGCCACACAGCAAAAACCAATCTATCAACTTATCGGAAGCTCTATCTATCATGCAATTATAGATTGTCCTTATGTGTGGGCGCCTTTACTAGGGATTATTTTATTATTTTGTGGGGTCAAATTACCCAGTTTTATCAGTGATACCTGCTTTCTAATTGGCAAAGCCACTTCTGGCATTGCCATCTTTGTTGCAGGGATGACATTGGCAGTCAATCGGTTTCGATTAACAAAAGAATGTATCGGTTTTGCCCTAATCAAGGATATTGCTTTGCCTGCTGCTTTCTTTGGCATAGCCTCTCTCTGGTTATTAAAATCAGGAACAGCGATTTTTAATGAGGGGCTATTATTATGCGCCATGCCTTCCGGTCCCATGATTATTTTACTCAGCAACCAATATAAACAATATCAAGAAGAATCTGCATCCATTCTAGCAATTTCTACTTTTACCATGATTATCACCGTTTCCATTTTGATCGGATTTCTTAATCTATCTGTTCACTGATTTTATTTCAGATTTAACCAATAGGCTGGATATCCCAACATTTCACGCGGAACAGAGAAAAAATCACGCCAAGAAGTATAATTGGGTGAACCTTGTCCAATTTTATCAATGCCAATCACTTGAAATGCCAATTTTGTACGTGGAATATGGAAATATTGAGAAATGATAATTACGGATTTCATATGATTTTTTTGCATATATTCATCAGTATTCTTGGCAGTTGATCGGGTATTCACACCTTGACTGTCTTGAATAATCGCTTGTTGAGGAATACCATGATCCACCAAATATTGTGCCATAACACTGGCTTCATTATATCCCTCTAGCCCTGTGCCACCACTGACTAAAATAACAGGTGCATATCCTTGTTGATAGACGCTGATTGCTTTATTCAATCGTGCTTCTAGCCCGCGGCTCGGAGTGCCGTCCCGTTCCACTTTGGTTCCCAAAACAACCATCAAATCTGCTTTGAATAAGTGATCTCTAATCCCACCCATAATAATAAACAGCATTACTAGACAATATAAAATAATAACAGAACAAATCAGTTTAAACATAAATAAATACAAACAACATGAATGAATATGAACAAATGATAAAGTTTGAAACATACCATACTTATAAAAAATATAACCGTTTAAATCTTCTTTTTTGCAGTGTTTTCTTTTTCATATATCGAGCAATCAACTTATACATAGTCGCAACACTCGTGACCACAGCTACTATATTTCCTGCAATATCCCCTGGAATAACATCCAAGAAACTTTGAAAAATTTGCATCATCAAGTCGGAATGATTCATTTTATCCTCCATCAAAAAGGCATAAAAAAAGACGCTGTTGCGCCCCATTTCATGCCTCAAATAATTCAACAGGTTAAATCAATATAGTACCCGTTGCATCGACCCATTGTTCCCCATTCCACCAACAAGGTTTTTTAGATACTGGATCCCATGCTTGAGTTCCTTCCAATAACCCCTGTGTTTCGATTGTGTTTTTATGGGATACAACTAATTGACCAACTTTAACGGTCCCAGATAAAGAAATACCCTCTTTGGCGTCAATTGTTAATACAGGATCTCCTTGTATTAACAATTGTAAAGATTGATCATCAGCACGGTTCATCATTTGCAATTGCATTCCATCACCAATAAACACACTGCAACTATCTGAAGGATTATCGGACATGATACTTGAAAATTCTAATGAGCATCTACCTGCTGATGCTAAAAATTGATAAGAATTAATAACTTCACCTGCATCAGAAGCTCCCTCGGAACCATTCAAAATTAAATTTGATCCTAAAGATTGCAAATTAACTACTGAATAATAATGGCTAGGCGTATCATTAAAAGTAATATCTAAACGGGCTTGGTTTGCTTGTACAATTGAACGATAATGATTATATTGAGGGGTAGAGTTCAAATCAACCACACAATAACCACTTTGCAGACTTGTTCTTTTGGCGTCTTCTTTTAAAATGGTATCAATCATTAGCCCTGCATCATTGGTCTTTAAGGTTAATGAATTCATCTCATTATGCGCATCATGGCTAATCACTAGACCTGCATTATCACATGTTACTAATGATAAATTTTTATTCGCTACATCTGTCATGTTTTTTCTTTCTTAAAAAATAAAAATATATTTATTAAGAGCTCTCGTTAAAATCAATTTTCTTATAAATTACAATATTTTACTTACTTTATTAAACAATGCCTCAGAAAAACAAAAAAAGCGCAATATGCGCTTTCTATTTCTGGTATTAAATTGTTCAAAATAGCTGCTCTTTTATATAACATTATCGAACTAATGTTAACAATAAATATATGATGGACTATATCTTATCATTTATTATAAACAACAAAATACCATCTTGTTTATACTACCATACATGCTTGATCAAAACAACTATAGTTTGAATAATACTCTTTTTAATATACAAATACTTATATTCAATTTTAATAAAATTAATTAATGGTGTCCACGGCGGACATCGAATTCTATTCTTTAAACCTTATATATTAATAATTTTTAGTTAAATATTTTTTTGATACCTACAATAATACCGACATATACTATTATATATATAGATCGATATAATTCAACTCAAGCAGCAATCGCCTGCTGTAACCAATCAACATTCTCTTTCCAGACGGCTTTGCCTTGGGCGGTGTTATAATATCGTTTGTGATACCGAGCCATTGCGGTGGCATCTGTCGCAAATGGTAATGCGGTGGGAATTCGCAAATAAAACACACGACACATTGCTGCTGCAAAGAATAGGTTGCCAATCATTGTTTCTGCTTTGGGGATACCATTATTATCGGTGTTAAAAGAGCCAGCTATATTTTTAAGCAAGGATACAAGGTGGCTGGGTTTTGGATTACTCAGAAAGTTCTTCCAAATATCATTATAGGCTGCTGGCTCCATCTGCATGGAACCAACTTGCGGGGCCTCTTTGCCGATTTGTTTTAAATAGGTAACTCCTCCAGCATATCCCTCTGCCAAGAACGTTCCTGTAACTTGGTTAATGGCTCGTGACCCACCAACACTCAGATAATTCAATGCGGGCGTGATAATTTTTTGTTTTAAGTGTGGAATACAAATCCCACCCGTGACTTTAGACATAGTTTTTTCCTTTATTAAGAAATACAGCGCCATTCAAAAGAGTTATGAAAGTGTAATGTTTATTCTTAAAAAAGTCTTTGAATTCATTATTAAAAATAGAGTAAATAAGATGAGTTGCTCTATTGATTAATTTTT